>JBPOHS010000018.1:0-133230 GCA_052035295.1 Pseudomonadota bacterium | reverse complement strand
GCAGAGATAGATCGCATCGGCGCCCGCCATCAGCCCCTTGAGCACTGATGCATGGGAATGGAAGCCCCCGGTTCCCGCCAGCGACAATTTCACCTGCCCGCGCAATAACGCCAACCATCGGATGCGCAACAAGGACTCGTATTCACTGGAGAGATGAATTTCGGGCACGACATTGAGCGTTTGCAGATCAATGTCCGGTTGATAGAAACGGTTGAATATCACAACACCTTTCGCACCAGCGGTTTCCATGGCCTTGATCATGTAAGCGGGCGATGTAAACTGCGATGCCAGTTTCACCGTCACTGGAATACGCACCTGGGAGGTGACGCGCTTGACGATCGCCAGGTAACGCGACTCGATCGCGAGACTCGATTCCTCCGCGTTGGCAGGAACGTTATAGAGATTAAGTTCCAGCGCTGCAGCGCCGGCTTGTTCCAGTAGGCGGGCGTATTCGAGCCAGCTCTCATCATGCACGCCGTTGAGCGATGCGATCACCGGAATCGATAGCTGCTCTTTGCAACGCTGCAAGTGTGCCAAATAAACATCGAGCTCACTTTCATACAAATGCGGTTGATGCAAATAGGTCTGCGCCTCGTAATGCCCCACATGCAACTGATCGAGATAACGGTGCATGGTATCGGCACCGGTTTGCAGATCTTCTTCAAACAGCGACGGCAGCACGATGGCCGCAGCCCCGGCGTCTTCCAGTCGCCGCACCTGATCCCAGTCGCCCGTCAGCGGGCTGGAAGAAGGCACCAGCGGATTTTTCAGGGTGAGGCCCAGATAGCGCGCCTGCAAATTCATTGCGGTTTCTCCTCACCGGTGGTAGCAACCGGGATGTCGTTGGCCAGGGTCTGAAGCGCCTCATGCCTGGCGTTAATATCCTGCTGCGCCTGTGCAAGCAGTTGCTCGGCCTCGCGCGGGTGCGATCGCCACAACATGTTGAAGCGGGTTTCGCTTTCCAGAAATGCACGATACGGCACGCTCGGCGCCTTGGTATCGAGCTGCAAGGGATTGAGACCACGCGCTGCCCTGCGGGGGTCGTAGCGAAGCAATGACCAGTGCCCGGTATCCACAGCCAACTGCTGTTGCAGGTGATTGTGTGCCATGTCGACACCATGCGCGATGCAGGGCGCATAAGCGATGATCAGCGACGGACCCTCATAGGCTTCGGCTTCCAGGAAAGTGTGCAGCGTGTGCACATCCTTGGCGCCGTAAGCCACTTGCGCCACGTAGACGTGACCGTAGGTCATTGCCATGCGGGCCAGATCCTTCTTGCCCGTGCGTTTGCCCGCCGCAGAGAATTTCGCCACCGCGCCCAGGGGTGTCGCTTTCGACGTCTGACCACCGGTGTTGGAATACACCTCGGTATCGAGGACCAGGATATTGACGTTGGCATTCGAGGCAAGCACATGATCCAGCCCGCCAAACCCGATATCGTAAGCCCAGCCATCGCCGCCGATGATCCAGACGCTGCGCTTGTTGAGAGCTTCTGCCACACCAAGTAACGCCGATGCTTCAGGGCCCGCTATGGTCGCCAGCAAAGCCTGCAATTGTTTGACACGTTCCCGCTGCTCATGGATCTCGGCTTCACTGACCAGCGCAGCAGGATTCAGCGCATCGACCAGACTATCAACCAGATCATCGCCCAACTGCGGCTTCAGACGGTTCAACAATTCAAGCGCATAGTCGCGCTGCTTGTCCCACGCCAGTCGCAAGCCCATGCCGAATTCCGCGTTGTCCTCAAACAGTGAATTGCTCCAGGCCGGCCCCCGACCCTCGGCGTTCTTGCTCCAGGGCGTGGTGGGCAAATTGCCCCCGTAAATCGAAGAACATCCCGTCGCATTCGCCACCACCATGCGATCGCCAAAAAGCTGTGTGGCCAACCGTATGTAGGGCGTTTCGCCACAGCCGGAACAGGCACCGGAAAATTCGAACAGAGGTTCCAGCAGCATCGCCCCCTTCATGGTGTTGACCTTGCACTCCGCGCGATCGAGATCCGGCAGCTGCAGGAAGAAATCCCAGTTGCGCTTTTCCTGCTCGCGCAAGGGCGGTTGCGGCACCATGTTCAAGGCCTTGCGATTGGCCTGACGCTTGTCGCGAATCGGGCAAATATCGACGCACAAGGTACATCCGGTGCAGTCTTCCGGTGCCACCTGATAACTGATGTGCACCCCTTCCGGATAATCCTTGCCCTTGATTTGCACGTGCTTGAAACTGGCGGGAGCATGCGCCGCCGCCTCCGCCGGAAAGGCCTTGCTGCGGATGGCACTGTGCGGGCAGACAAAAGCACATTTGCCGCAATGCGTGCACAAATCGGTTTCCCACACCGGAATCATTTGCGCCAGATTACGCTTTTCATATTTGGCCGTGCCGACCGGAAAGGTTCCATCCACCGGTAGCTGACTGACAGGAATGCGATCCCCCTGCCCTTGCACGATGCGGGCAGTCACCTGACGCACGAACTCCGGTGCATCGGCGGGCAGCGTCATGGCGGAGGGACAATTCCTGGCAGAGGAAAATGGCATGACATCATCATGCCCCTCACTGCCTGCATTATTCCTCTGGTTTTCTGCGCCTGACAGCGTGGCAGGGATTGCCACTTCCTGCAGACCCGCCAGCGATTGATCAATGGCCCGGAAATTGGTCTCGACAATATGGCGGCCTTTCTTGCCATAGGATTTCTCGACCGCTTGCTTGATATGGGCAATGGCCTCGTCTTTGGGTAGCACGCCGGAAAGGGCAAAAAAGCACACCTGCATCACCGTGTTGATGTGCTTGCCCATATTGCATTCGGCCGCCACGCGGTACGCATCAATCACATAAAAGCGGATATTCTTGCGCACCAACTGCGCTTTCAGGGTGCTTGGTAAACTGTCCCACACTGCCTCTGCTGCAAGGTTCGTATTGAGCACGAAAACTGCGCCATTTCGCGCTTTTTCCAGCACATCGTAGCGTTCCAGAAACACGCTTTGATGACAGCCAACATAATCTGCTTCATCGCTGTCGATCAAATACGGTGCCCGAATCGGTGCAGGCCCGAAGCGCAAATGCGACACGGTGACCGCGCCGGATTTTTTTGAATCGTAAACGAAGTAACCCTGCGCGTTCAGCGGCGTTTGTTCGCCAATGATTTTGATCGCGTTCTTGTTCGCGCTGACCGTACCATCGGCACCCAACCCATAGAACACGGCCTGAAACGTATGCGTGTCATCCGCCGTGCTGTTATTGTCATCGGCAGCGCTGTTATTGTCATCGGTGCCATTCGCTGAGCGGTTGATCACGCGATAGCTGCGATCCCAGGGCAGACTCGTTCCGAACAAATCGTCGTCGATGCCGACGGTAAAGCCATGCGGTACTGCATCCCCTCCCAGCGCATCGAACACGGCCTTGGCCATGCCCGGCGTGAATTCCTTCGACGAGAGCCCATATCGACCACCGACTACCAGAGGCAAGCGGCCTGACCAACGATTGTTCTGGGCCGCAGAAAACAAGGCTTCAATAACGTCTTTATAAAGCGGCTCACCGTTGGCGCCGGGTTCCTTGGTGCGATCGAGCACAGCGATCCGCTGGGTAGTGACAGGCAATGCAGAAATGAATGCATCGGCGGCGAATGGCCGATAGAGACGCACTTTGATGACGCCCACTTTTTCGCCTTGCGCACACAAGGCGCGAGCAGTTTCTTCGACGGTTTCTGCGCCTGAGCCCATCAACACGACGACGCGCTCGGCTTGTGGATCACCGGCATAATCAAACAGGTGATACTGCCGCCCTACCAGCGCCGCAAAATCGTTCATCACCGACTGTACCTTGTCGGCAAACACGTTGTAATAGCCGCTGCACGCTTCCCGCCCCTGGAAAAACACATCCGGATTCTGTGCGGTGCCGCGTATCACCGGATGATCCGGCGACAAACAACGGGCACGGTGAGCGGCGATCTCCCCGGGTTTGATCAAGGCGGAAATCACGGCATCGTCGATCACATCCACCTTGGCGATTTCATGCGAGGTACGAAAGCCGTCGAAGAAATGCACGACAGGCACGCGTCCCCCGAGTGTCGCCGCCTGTGCAATCAGCGAAAAATCCATGGCTTCCTGCACTGACCCGGCAGAAAGCAACGCGAAACCGGTGGCCCGAACCGCCATCACGTCGCTGTGATCACAAAAGATCGACAGCGCATGGGTTGCCACCGTGCGTGCCGCCACATGAATGACGACCGGCGTGAGTTCACCGGCAATCTTGTACATGTTCGGGATCATGAGCAGCAGCCCTTGCGAGGCGGTGAAGGTCGTCGCCAGCACACCCGCCTGCAAGGCGCCGTGCACCACACCAGCAGCACCGGCCTCACTCTGCATTTCAACGACTTGCGGCACGCTTCCCCACAGATTGGGGCGTCCTTGTGCCGACCAGGCGTCAGCGAGTTCCCCCATGGCGGACGCCGGGGTGATCGGATAAATGGCGATCAGTTCATTGGTTTTGTGGGCAATATAGGCGGCCGCCTCATTACCATCGAGAGTCATTTTTGTCGTCATGCGGTTTCCGGTTAGGTACGCGGGGCGTCCAAAAGGAATACACGACTTGGCAGGATCGCTTGTTGATCTGGGGCAAGCAGACAAAAAAAGCAGGGGAATGCCCTGCTTTTTCAGTCAATACCCGCATTACTGCAAGGGATTAGAAACGCTCGTCTAACGAGAGCGCGAAAATGTAAGCGTTGGTACTGCCTTTCAGATCGAGGTAAGCATAAGGGTTGTAGACGACATCACCCGCCTTGGTCCCGTTGGCATTTTTGGAAACACCCGCCGCCACATCAAAGCTGGATTTCAGATAGCCGAAGGCAGCTTCCACCCGGGAATACCGGTCGAGGCTATAGCCAAATCCGACTGAATAAAGATCGGCCTCGCCCAGCGGTACCAGCAAATCAATACTACTGTCAGGAATGGAACTCTTGCGTGGCTCATAACCGGCGCGCAGCACAAGGGTATCGTTATACTGATGTTCAACGCCAATGGCATAACTCACGGCGTCTTCATAATTGCGTGGCATGCGCAGCTCGTCAGGGTCGGAATCATCTTCGCCTGCCAACGTTTCAATCGCAGAGCCAATCGTCAGAAAATCCACCGGTTTGTCGAATTTGAAATCCAGCGAATCCCACACGCTGTAATCAATCCATTTAACGTCGACATTGAGCTTCCATGCCGGCAGCACATGCACAGACGTGCCGACCGCCAGAGACTGCGGTGTCGAGTACTCCAATTTGACCGAGCCTTTTTCCACAGGCTTGTTGTTCAGGCTGGCCCCACTGAGGGTGGAAATCAGCCCGTTCAGCAAGGCTTCGTCAACGATACCCTGTGTCGTTTCCTGGAATTCGGGAGTGTTTTTCATGTAGTAACTCCCCTCCAGATCCGACTTGCCTTCGCTTTGGTACACGACCCCGAACGTTACCCAGGGCGCCGGTGTCCACAAGGCACCGAGATTGAAACTGAGTGACAAGGGATTATCCAGTTCCAGCTCGAGGTTACCCACGTTGTCGTACGGCCCCAACAGGGAAAGATCAATGATGTTTTGCACGGCTTCCTGATTGAAAGTACCCGCGACAAACTGCAGCGTCTGTTCCGGCGCACGAAACTTGGTGTGAACGCCAACGCCTTGCCACGAAAACCCTACGCTGCCGCCTATCATCAGTTCGTCATTGATGGCGACGCCCAGCGACGGGGAAAAATACGTCAACCGCGTGGTGGACACCTTGTAGCCCTGATAGGCAGCGGGATCGTCTTCATCACGCTCGTAACCAATGGCCTCCGGTGAATACATGGCCGTGGCAAACGTCCAGCCATAGTCGGGGTCTTCAAACGCCACACCGCCGAAGGGTACGATCATCGCGGGCACGCTTTTGATCCCTGCGCCCGGCAACATCACGACCGGATCCGACGTTTCGGAATGGGTATTTTCAACAGGATCGCGCTCAAAGCAGTCTCTGCTGTCTGTGCAATAGGTATCTTCAAACGCCTGTTCCAAGCCATCGGTATGCTGTCTTCCGATGTCGGCTTCCAGCACCATATGCGCGGCAATCAGTTTCAGGGAGCGTTCGCGCCCCTTGATCCGGGCAAGTCCGGCGGGATTGAAGTGAATGGAATCAACGCCCGGTGGATCTGCCGTGACGGCATTTCCCAGCGCCAGGGCTTTCGGATTGCCCAGGGTAATGTTGTGCGTCAATTGCGCGTTGGCGACGCCCCCCATACCGGCGACAAGCAGCATCGACATGAACAGCATCGGCGCGCGCCGAGAAAAAGAGAATTGCTTCATTGTTTTACTGGGCGCATGCATCGTCCCATCCCCCGTCGTTCTTGTTTTTATAGGGAAATCAGGCCGTCAGGCAGCTCATCCCCTCAGGGACTATATCGCCTGCTCCAACATGGGACTGTCGTCCAGTTTACATTTTTGAAAAATTTCACCCTCCGGAAGGGATTTCACCCAGAGGAAATACAAAAATGTGACGCAGCTCGCAGCGTCAGCAGAACTGACCGCGATAAAGGGTGACACAACGAAATTCCGCCGATTCATCGAGATCCGGAAACGTAAAGGAATCTGCGACCTCGATGCGCTCGAATGCCGGGTGACTGAAGTCGCGTATGCGCGAATCTGCGACCCAGACTTCGTTGCCCAGCTGCAGCAAGTGATCAAGCAACGGCAAATTGGAACGGTCATAAAGGACATCGGCGGCCAGCACGACGTCAAAGCGCTCGCCCAGGGTGAAAACATCGCCGTGGGAATGGAAGTGTTGCGACAAGGCATTACCCGCGAAATTGAGGCGTGATGCGTCAATGGCATCCGGATCGATGTCGCACGCCAGCACCCGCCTGGCGCCAGCCATGGCCGCAGCAATCCCAGCCACACCGGAACCTGCACCAAAATCGAGTACCGACCGGCCTTGCACCAGTGAAGGATGCGCCAGCAGATAACGCGAGAGCCACTGGCCACTGGCCCAACAAAACGCCCAGTAGGCGGGATAAGCTTCGATGTTTTCCACTTCCTGCGGGCTGAACGGGCGCTTGAGTGGCACGGGATCCAGCAGCCACAGCCCCATGGCAGGGCATTGCGGGAGCGTCTGCCAGCGCAGACGGGCGTCCGGGAGCATTCGCCTCAGGCGTTGATCGAGGGATTGCTTCAGTGTGGCGGCGTCGAGGCTCATGGCATGCGACCAGGATCTGCAGGAGGGTCGCATCTTAACCAGTTTTTGGGGGAGTCTCCACTGCCCTTCCCCGCCGTGACACCCACGCACGCTGCAAGGACGTCCAGAAGACCTTGGCAACACGCGCCTGATCTTTCCGGATTTCCTCGGCACCGAGATAGCCACTCAGGCCAAAGGGTATCTGGTATTCATAAAATACGTAATCGCTTTTTGTCACATTGTCGGGCGTAATGTCCGACCTGAGCACCCCCAGGTCAAAGCAGTAAGTCGTGAGCTGCAAATGACAGCGTTTTTGCAAGTCATCAATCAACGGCAGCATCACTTTATCAAGCGCAGCCAGATCATCGCCTTTCACCACCATGCCATAGGCACCGCGGGAGATGTTGCCGCTATGCACCAGCGCCACCTTTTCTCCCTTCGCAGGTACCGCATCCAATTGCGACGCTGACAGTGATTTGAGTATTTTCTGTTTGCTACTGGCGGGAATTGCCGTGTCTTTCCTTAGCAAGGCATACAAGGAATTTTCACCATCTCCACGGATTTCCGGGCGCACCTTCGCGTAACAAAATCGGTAGGTAACCTCAGCGTCGACATGATAGACGTAACGGTAGTCTATCAACGGCGGCACAAATTCCTGTACGATGTATACGTCTTTCACCTTGCCCAGTTTTGCGCGCAATTCTGCTTCGCCCTCGCAACGAAAAATGCCTTTGCCCTGTTGACCATCCCGGGGTTTGCAAAGCACTACACCCTGCGAGCGGATGAGCGAAATCGCCAGTTGCAGGGAATTTTCCTGACCGGGAATATAGAGAACCTGCTCAGGCCCCCGATAACCGAGCGAACGGATCTGCTCGATAAAATCGAATTTTCGATGAAGGGTGCCAACGTTTTTGCCGTTAAAGAAATCCTGGCAAATATCAATTTTCCGCTCGTAGGGCGAAAACGTGACGCACATCACGCACATTCAATTTTCGATCGATCGCCCTCTCGTCTCCTGTAGCGCCATCACCGCCAACGCACTGATCAGCGCCGCCAATGAAATATAGGCACCCACCCAGGCCAATCCCCCTGCCTGCACCAATTGCTGCGCCAGATACGGTGCAAAGGATGCTCCCAGAATACCCCCCAGGTTGTAGGCGACCGCCGCGCCGGAATACCGCACCGAGGTCGGAAACAACTCCGGTAACAGCGCCCCCATGGGGCCGAACGTAATGCCCATCAGAAACAGCTCAAGCGCAATGAACACGCCGATCAGCCACAGATCGCCGCTGGCAAATGCAGGTGCCAACAAAAATCCGGACAACACCGCGAGCAAGGACCCCGTCAGCAACACCGGCTTGCGCCCCAAACGATCCGCCAAAGCACCGGAAATCAAAATCCCCAGTGCCATGAACACAATGGCGCCACACAGCAGCAACAGGAATTGTTCACGCGGCACCTTCAAGGTTTGCGTGCCATAACCCAGCGAAAAAACGGTCGAGATATAGAACAGCGCATAGCACACCACCATCGCCAGAGATCCCAACAACAGCGACCGCCAATGCTCGCGAACCACGACCCAGATCGGCAGCCTGACGTGGGCGTTACGCGCCAAGGATTGGCGGAAAACAGCCGATTCCTCGAGTGTCAGCCGCACATAAATGCCCACCGCCAGCAAGACCGCGCTCAACAAAAAGGGAATGCGCCACCCGAACTCGCGAAACTCCGCCTCGCCCTGCAACTGCGTCATCGCCAGGAAAGAACCGTTGGCGAGCATGAACCCCAATGGCGCGCCCAGCTGTGGAAAAATGCCGTACCAGCCACGCTTGCCTTCCGGGGCATTCTCGGTAGCAACCAGGGCGGCGCCACCCCACTCGCCCCCCAACCCGATCCCCTGCCCAAACCGCAGCAAGCACAACAACAAGGGTGCCCACAAACCGATAGTGGCGAATCCCGGCAGCAAGCCGATCAGTGTCGTCGACAACCCCATGATAAGCAGAGATGCCACCAGCGTGGTCTTGCGCCCGAGTCGATCGCCATAATGACCAAACAGGGCAGCCCCCAACGGCCGCGCCACGAAAGCGATGGCAAAGGTCGCAAAGGCGCTCAGCTGCTGGGCCGCCGGCGATTCCCCGGGAAAGAACATCGCACCAAACACCAACGCTGCCGCTGTTCCATAGAGATAGAAATCGAAATACTCGATGGTAGTGCCAACGAGACTGGCAAACAGCACGCGTCCGCGGGAATTGGCGATTCGGGTGGTCATGGGGCATCCGTTACGTAAACACGAAAGCCCCGCACGTTAACATGCGCTTGGCAGGGAGGGAACCAAGCAGCGGAGTGTGCCCCCTTGGGCGTTACGCCAGCCGGGACCACAAGATACAGGTTGTTTTTTAACCGCAATTAGACGATCAGCGTGCCTCGCCGAATCCCCGAGCGAGCGTCTACTCACGCGGAAAATGACGCCTGACGTGGCTTCCCCCGGTACCGATAACAAACTGAAACAAAAACTTGAGAAAGCCAAAAGACTTTGACTACAATTGCCCTCACACCACAACATCTTGTGGTATCAACAAAGAAAGCATCAACATGTCGTCAAGGGGATACATTTTGTCCACCTCAAAAACATCGGCTTTCACCTCCCGACCGCTGTCTTCGCAACGCCGCGAAGGGGCCGAGGGGTTCAGCAAACGGCGCAAGACCTGACACACAAGAACAACCAGAACACGTCAAGGGGCAAGCCATGCAGGACAACATCACTCCGCTGTAGTTTTCGATGCAAAACATCGGTCGTCAGGCATTACTCGGAAGGCAGCCCCTTCACCAGATTGTGCCCAGCGTCAACCACATCCTGGATTTACCCGTCTACGCGTTCATCAATGCGTGGCAGGGATTTATTTACTCTTCGAACCGTCGAAAAAGAGATTGAGAGCACTATGACAGCCGCAACCGCAACGCCTGCTTCCATCCGGGAAAGCGCCATGGACATCCCCTACCAGCCAGCGTCCGAAGAGATCTGGGCGCAGAAATATCGCCTGCAAACCAGCGAGGGCGACGCCGTCGATGTCACACTCGAAGACACCTGGAAACGCGTTGCCCGCGCCCTTGCCGACGTCGAAAAGGGAAAAAAGAAGCAGGATGAGTGGTACGAGAAATTCCTCTGGGCCCTCAAGAACGGCGCCATTCCCGCCGGCCGTATCATTTCCAATGCCGGCGCCCAGGCTTACAAGTCAGACACGTCCACCATCAACTGCACCGTGTCCGGCACCATCCAGGACACCATGAGCGACATCCTGGCCAAGAACTTTGAAGCCGGCCTGACGCTCAAGGCTGGCTGCGGTATCGGTTACGAATTCTCTACCCTGCGCCCACGTGGTGCTTACGTGTCTGGCGCCGGTGCCAAAACGTCGGGCCCGCTGTCTTTCATGGATATTTTTGACCGCACCTGTTTCACCGTGTCTTCGGCCGGGGGCCGTCGCGGCGCGCAAATGGCGACGTTCGACGTCTCACATCCCGATGTCATCGACTTCATCCGCGTCAAACGCGAGGCCGGTCGCCTGCGTCAATTCAACCTGAGTTTGCTGGTGAGCGAAAAATTCATCAACGCCGTGCAAAACGACGGCATTTGGCCGCTGGTATTCCCGATCAAGACCAACAGCCCCGATGCCTCCAAACTGGACCTCAATGATCCGGAACATGTGCAATGGCGCGAGTGGCCGAGTAATGACGGCTACATCAGTAACGAGCAAGGCCTGGTCGCCTGCCGTGTTTATCGCCGTGTACCTGCACGCAACATCTGGCACTCGATCATGGCATCCACCTATGACTTCGCCGAGCCGGGCTTCATCCTGATCGACAAGGTCAACGAGATGAACAACAACTGGTTCTGCGAAAACATCCGCGCCACCAACCCGTGCGGCGAGCAGCCACTCCCCCCTTACGGCAGCTGCCTGCTGGGCTCGGTGAACCTGACCCAGTTCGTTATCAATCCGTTCAGCGCCGATGCCCGTTTTGATTGGGAGAAATTCCGCAGTGTGGTGTCCATTTTCAGCCGCTTGCTCGACAACGTGGTGGAAGTCAACGGTCTGCCACTGAACAACCAGGCTCACGAAATTGCCCACAAGCGCCGTCACGGCATGGGCTTTCTCGGACTCGGCTCCACCCTCACCATGATGCGCGTCAAATATGGCAGCGAAGACTCCGTGAAGTTCACCGACGACGTCTCTCGCGAACTGGCCATGACCGGCTGGCGCACCGCACTGGATCTGGCCAAGGAAAAAGGGCCGGCCCCCATCATGGAAGAAGAGTTCGAAGTAACGCCGGGCCTGCTTGCCAAGCGTCCGGAAATGGTTGCCGATGGTTACCAGGTGGGCGACAAGGTGAAAGGCAAGATCCTGCACGCCAAGTACAGCCGTTACATGCAGCGGGTGGCACAGGAAGACCCGGCACTGGTCGACGCGCTGGCCAAGGTGGGTGCACGCTACACGCACCATTCCTCGATTGCACCGACGGGCACCATTTCGCTGTCAATCGCCAACAACGCGTCCAACGGCATTGAGCCAACGTTTGCGCACCACTACATCCGCAACGTGATCAAGGAAGGCAAAAAATCGAAAGAGAAAATGGATGTATTTTCGTTCGAGCTGCTGGCCTACCGTACGCTGGTAAACCCGAACGCCATGCCGTTTTCCGAAAATCCGGCCGAGAAGCTGCCTGATTATTTCATCGCCACTGACGATGTAACGCCCGAACAGCACGTCGACATCCAGGCAGCGGCGCAGAAATGGGTGGATTCGTCGATTTCCAAGACCATCAACGTTCCGACCGACATTCCTTATGAGCGCTTCAAGGACATTTACCTTTACGCTTACGAGAAAGGGCTGAAAGGCTGCACGACGTTCCGCTTCAACCCCGAGGCATTCCAGGGCGTACTGGTCAAGGAGAAGGACATCGAGAACACGACCTACCGCTTCACTCTTGCGGACGGTTCTGTGATCGAAGCCCAGGGGAACGAAGAAATTCACTATGACGGAGAAGTGCATACCGCAGCAAACCTGTATGATGCGCTCAAAGAAGGATATTACGGTAAGCTCTAAGCCCGGGAAGAATTCGCCATGAAAGAAATCAAACAGAAAATCGTCAGCTATGAAGTGGTGAAAGCAGCCGAGGCGGCCAAGGCAGCCGAAGCCGCCCCAGCAGCCAAACCCGATGTCGTGCACATGCACGAAAACGTGGAACGTCCTGAGTTGCTGCTGGGCTCTACCTACAAGATCAAGACGCCGTTGTCGGATCACGCGTTGTATATCACCATCAACGACATCATCCTGAACGAGGGCACAGAACACGAGCAACGCCGCCCCTTCGAGATTTTCATCAACTCGAAGAACATGGAGAACTTCCAGTGGGTGTTGGCGTTGACCCGCGTTATCTCGGCCGTGTTCCGCAAAGGTGGCGATGCCACCTTCCTGGTGGAGGAGCTCAAGGCGGTCTTTGATCCGAAAGGGGGCTACTTCAAGCGCGGCGGCAAATTCATGCCTTCACTGGTGGCAGAGATCGGGGAAGCGATCGAAAACCACATGCGTTCCATCGGCATGATCAAGGGCGGCCTGGACGAACACCAGAAAGCCTTCATCGAAAAGAAAAAGCAGGAATTGGCTGTAAAAAAGCCTGAACCGGGGAGCGAAAGCAGTTTGTCGTCGCAAAGTTCTCCGGCGCCTGTGGCTGAGGATGCGACGTCGTCTTTCCCACCGGGGGCGTCGCTGTGCACCAAGTGTCACACCAAGGCCGTTATCTTCATGGACGGCTGCATGACCTGTTTGAATTGCGGTGATTCCAAATGCGGTTGATCAAGTGCGGTTGACCCCGCACCTTAACCCCTCTCTCAGCGGCACCTCTGTGGTGCCGCATGCTTACATGGTAAATCCCGACTTCAATCCGTAAGAAACCAGCTGCGCATTGGTTTCAATTCCCATTTTTTTCATCAATCTCGCTTTGTGGGTGCTGACTGTCTTGTCGCTGATCGAAAGTTGATGGGCGATATTGTTGATGCTCATTCCCCTGACCAACAGCATGAAAATTTGCGTTTCGCGTTCCGTCAGGCGCTCATGAGGCAGTCGCATGCTGCCACTCCCCGCATCGAAAGCCAGCAGTTCCGCCATTTCCGGCGCGATAAAGCGGCCCCCCTGCACGATTTTGCGTATCGCCTGGCAAAGAATATCCGGATCGCAATCTTTGGTGAGATAACCGTTCGCACCGGCCTGCAACTTGTTTTTGACGAACTGTGGCGTGTCATGCATGGTCAACACCAGGATCGCCAGATCAGGGTGCGTCGCACGGATTTTCAGAATAAGCTCGGCCCCGGCAATGCCCGGCATCGAGACATCCAGAAGAATGATGTCGAATTCCAACGTCTGAAGAGCAGCCAGCACTTCATTGCCGTCTGCCGCTTCGCCGACCACCTGCATATCGCCTACACCATCCAGCAACTGCCTGAGCCCCTTTCGAAACAGGGCATGATCGTCGGCCAACAATACTTTGATCACTTCTTCTTCCTCGCTAATTTTCAGGCCGCCAAAACGGCGACTCATCATCAAAAAAACGCCACCACGTAATCTTCACTACCCATTGCCGGTACCGTTTATATCCCGGCCGGGCGCACACGAATCAATCGCTTTAACAAAAGATAGTAGCGAGTAACAAATCTCTCAAGTGAAACAGGGACTTGAGCTGCCTTCAAGAAAGGCACGCCAACGGCAAATGCAAAATCTTTATAAAGCAGGCATGGAGAAACATCAGGGCAACAGCAGCAACTTACACGGCATCAGGAAAACCTGACAAAAAACACACCAAATCAAGCTCCAACGCACACATTGATCATGCGAATTACCTGGCATTTTCATTTTTCACATTGAAATCTTCCTTCATTCAAATCATGAACATCGCATTCAATCATAGCAACCCTTTCCAATCAAAAAACGCACGATTCCACAATACAAGAGTGCGCGGCACACACTCTTGTATAATACAGACCAAATAACGCTACACGTGCAATTCCGTCTTCGGCAGCGACAACGAAACTCCGGACGAACACGAGGACAGAAAAAAACTGCGTAGGGGGCGAAAGTACGTACTCAACCTTCGGGGCAGCCCTCAATTTATCTGCCAACCGCTGCGCTGACATTGCCGTCTTCACCCTCATTTAACAAACCGCACACACGGAACGCGTCGGGTAAAAAAGAAATAGCAGCGCAGCATAACCTCGCTGACAAATTCAATACGTAGTCAGGTGACCGGCATTGCCGTAAGCGAAACGACACGAACCCGGATGACGTCGGCGAAAACCGGTGTCGTGCAACTACGCTGCGTTTCCAGTCAGTGTAAAAACCATGCGGATTTTTTGTGTCGCCACGATGACAGCATTCACCGCGATGCGACGGGCATCGTTAACAGTCAGCAACCTGGACGGCCATTTTCATCTGCACACAACCTAGACAGGCATGGATCTCGGCCGAAAATTACGTCATGATGTGACCTTGACCGTTATTCCCGGCGCTTTCCGGCGCAGCTGACCAGGACACGCTGTGAGTACAGACATGCCCAAAACCGTACCTGTTTCGCAACGGATCCGAGAACGGATCCGCGCCAGTGGCAACCGATTCCATGCCAACGACAACATTGCCGCCTTCATCGAGCCGGGAGAGCTCACGGCGCTTCAGGACGAAGTGGAAGGCAAATTGCGGGAAGTGCTGGAAAGTCTCGTGATCGATACCCAAAGTGATCACAACACCCAGGACACAGCACGGCGAGTTGCCAAGATGTACGTGCAGGAAGTATTCCGGGGGCGCTACGTGACCCCGCCCGCCGTGACCGAATTCCCCAATGCCGAACGACTGAACGAACTCATGATCGTGGGGCCGTTGACCGTGCGCAGCGCCTGCTCTCACCACCTGTGTCCGATCATCGGGCGGGTCTGGATTGGAGTGATGCCGAATGAACACTCCAACCTGATCGGGCTATCAAAGTACGCCCGCCTCGCCGAATGGGTCATGAGCCGCCCCCAAATCCAGGAGGAGGCCGTCATTCAACTGGCGGACTTGCTGCAGGACAAGATGAAGCCCGACGGTCTCGCCATCATCATGGAAGCCGATCATTTCTGCATGCACTGGCGCGGGGTGCGAGATAGCGATTCCAAGATGATCAACAGCGTCATGCGGGGTGCTTTCCTGAAAAACCCGGATCTGCGCCGTGAACTGCTGGCGTTGCTTCCCGGAAAAAAATCCTGAACCGGAGGTTCCATGCTTGTCCGTCTTCTGTATGCCAGCCGCGCGTCCCAACCCCAAACGCCGGCGATGCTCGACGCCATTGTTTCCCAATGCCACGCCAACAATCCGCGCTCGGGTATAACGGGGCTCCTGTGTTACAGCAACGACATTTTCATGCAGGTGCTCGAAGGTGGCCGTGCCGAGGTGTGCGCGCTTTATAACCGGATTGTGACAGACGAGCGCCACAAGGATGTCAACCTTCTGCATTTCGAGGAAATCGATCACCGGATATTTGCCAACTGGACCATGGGGCAGGTCAACACGGCAAAAATCAACCCGTCGCTGTTGCTGCGTTATTCCGAAAAGGCGCAGCTCGATCCCTATTCCATTAGCGGCAAGGCCTCGATGGCACTGTTGCAGGAACTCATCGACACCGCTGCGTTCATCGGTCGTCAACATTGATTGGCTGACGCGTCACCCACAGGCTGGCCAGCACCGACACCGTTATCAGCGCAGCGACGACGCCCAGCGACACCAGGGTCGGAATCTTGTAGACGTCGAGCAGCAACATTTTTACGCCAATGAAAACCAGTACTGCCGCCAGGCCGTATTTCAGCAAGGCAAAGCGACTGGCGAAATCTGCCAGCAAAAAGTACATGGCGCGCAATCCCAGAATCGCAAAGATATTCGACGTCAATACGATGAACGGATCATTGGTAATGGCAAATATTGCCGGAATACTGTCAACCGCAAAGATGACGTCGCTGATTTCCACCAGCACCAGAACCAGAAACAGCGGCGTAAACCAGCGCACGCCATTTTCCCACACCCAGAATTTTTCACCGCGCAGGGTATCGGTCACCTTGAGATGCCCTCTCATCCAGCGCAACAGCGGATTTTTTTCAAGATCCGGTTCATGATCAGCGAACCACGCCATCTTGATACCGGTGATCAGCAGGAAAGCACCGAACACATACAGAATCCAGTGGAATTTCGCCAGCAGCCAGGCGCCCGCCAGAATCATCAATGTACGCATCACGATCGCACCGACCACGCCATAAAGAAGCACGCGACGCTGATACTCGATGGGGATCGCGAAATAGGAAAACAGCATCAACCAGACAAAGACGTTATCGACTGCCAGTGATTTCTCAATCAGATACCCCGTCAGAAACTCGCCCGCTTTTTCATTCGCGACCGCACGCCCCATGCTCGCATCGAGATACCCCCACAATCCGGCACAGAATGCCAGCGCCACCATGACCCAAACCACGGTCCAGGCGCCCGCCTCTTTCAGGGACACCTTGTGGGCTTTGCGCCCGCCAAGCAAAAACAAGTCAACGGCGATCATCGCCAACACCAGGATGAAGAAGCCACCCCACATCCAGGGATTACCTATGGTTTCCATCGTGTCACCTCCAGCAAAAAAACCAACAAAAAAGCCCCATTCCCGTCCGGGCATGAGGCTTTGGTGTGGTCTTGCGAGAGCACGGGAAAGCCTTTGCCTGAGACGGCAAAGGTCTTGCTTGCAACCCTGAGGTTACCTACGGTACCGGATGGAAACCATCGTGGTGACGACACCGCAGCGGAAAGCTACTCCCCTTTGTGTTGAAAAATATATCTTATCCGACAAAAACAGTCAACAATACATCTGTCGACAGATGTATTGTTCAGCCGTGCGCGTGTTCGCGGGCCAGCAGCACCTTATGGGCAGCATCGCTGATGGCCTTGGCCGCCGGATGCACCAACTTGCGTTCCACCGTGATAAGGAAAAACTTCTCGGTGACAGCCGTAGTGGCACCCACCGACTCCACACCGTACTGGCGCGAGATATCGGCAGCCAAGGGCGTCGACACAGGGAACACCCCTGCCCCCGCCCGCCCGAAGGCCTTCATCAGCGCGCCATCGTCGAACTCGCCAACCACACGCGGGTGAATGTCCTGGCCCCGCAACCAGCGCAACAGCGGCCCCCGGATCGCACTGTCCTCCCCCGGAATCAGCAGCGGCATACCATGCAACAGGCGCGGAAAATCGCCCTGCAGACGCTCCCGTACCGACGGTGCCGCCATGAACGTCAGCCCGCATTCCCCCAATCGATGGCTGAAACCCTTGATATCGACACTCGGTGGCATCGACCGGTCGACGAGCACCATGTCCAACTTGTGCAGTGCCAATTCCGCCAGCAGGCGCTCGAACTTGTCCTCCCGGCAAATCAAACGCACGGGTTCCGGCAAGCTGAGCGATGGTGCCAGCAGTTCATAGGCGATAGCCTTGGGCATGACATCCGCAATCCCGACCCGGAACAGAAACTGGCGCTCATCCCCCTGATTGCGCAGCCGCTCTTCCAGCTCCTGCCCGACCTGGAAAATCTCGTCAGCATAGGAGAGCACCTGGCGGCCTTGCTCGGTAAGCGCCAGCCGCCGACCGACCCGCCGGAACAACTCCACCCCCAGGTTTTCTTCCAGCTGACTGATCTGTCCCGACAGGGTCTGCGGTGTCAGATGCAGCTGTTCTGCCGCACGCGCGATGCTGCCGGCCTTGGCCACCGCCCAGAAATAATGCAGTTGCCGATAATTGATCATTCCGCCTCACTTCGGTTTTTTCGAACATTCCATAAAGAATATACGATTTTTCTTTCAGATAGGGCTCACCTAGACTGAAAGCGTTAGGTTGACATCCCTACCATTGAGAATAACGCGGAGAGCACCATGCACATCGATATCCAATGTCGCGGCTTCGATCTCACCGACAGCTTGCGTGAATACACCCAAAAACGCCTGGCCTATAGCCTGAGTCACGGGGAATCACGTATCAAACGGGTGATTGTGCGACTGTCGGATATCAACGGCCCCCGTGGCGGCGAAGACAAACGTTGCCATCTGGAGCTGAGATTGCAGGGTTTTCCAGCAGTTGTGATTGAGGACACGCAGGCTGAACTGTATGCTGCGATCAGCCGCGCGACCGAACGTGCCGGGCGCACCCTGGCGCGACGACTGGCCCAAGGTCATCGTAATCATTACGATAGCCGCCCGGACAAACGCACCCTCAATCTGTCAGCCTTACCTGGAGACCCGTATGGCTCTTAGTTCAGACACTTCCCCGTGGATCGGTATCGTCATGGGGTCCAATTCCGACTGGCCCGTGATGCAGGCGGCCGCCAAACTGCTGGAACAGTTTGGCGTTCCCTACGAGGCCAAGGTCGTTTCTGCGCATCGCACCCCGGATTTGCTGTTCAGCTATGCCGAGACGGCACGCAGCCGGGGCTTGTTCGCCATTATCGCCGGTGCCGGTGGTGCCGCTCACCTGCCGGGCATGCTGGCCGCCAAGACGACCATTCCCGTGCTGGGCGTACCCGTGCCGTCCAAACATCTCAAAGGGCTGGATTCGCTGTTGTCCATTGTGCAGATGCCGAAGGGCATTCCTGTGGGCACGTTCGCCATCGGCGAAGCCGGTGCCGCCAACGCGGCCTTGTTCGCCATGGCCCAGCGCGCCGCCATCAACGATGAGACCGGGCGTCAGCTTGCCGAGAAACTCGAAGCGTTCCGTGCCAAACAGACCGAACAGGTGCTGGCGATGACGCTGGAGGAAATCCCATGACCCGCGCCATTCTCCCTCCCGCCATGCTCGGCGTGCTGGGCGGTGGACAGCTCGGTCGCTACTTCGTGTGCGCCGCACACGAGCTGGGTTATCGGGTCATGGTACTCGACCCCGACGTGAACAGCCCGGCCGGACAAATTGCCGATATTCACGTGCAAGCGGCCTACGATGATCAAGAGGCGCTGAAACGCCTGGCATCCGAATGCGCGGCCGTCACCACCGAATTTGAAAACGTGCCCGCCGACAGCATGCGCTGGCTGGCACAACGCATTCCGGTACGCCCCAGTGGCGATGCCGTCGCCATTTGCCAGAGCCGCTTGGAAGAAAAGCGTTTTCTCACCCGCAGCGGTCTGCCATTGGCTCCTTACGCCGAAATCAACAGCGAATCAGATATTGCCGGCGTGAATGCGTATCTGTTTCCGGGCATTCTGAAAATTGCCCGCATGGGCTACGACGGAAAGGGGCAGGCCACCGTCAAATCCTACGATGAGGCCCTCGCGGCATTCCGGCAGTTCAAGGGTGTGTCCTGCGTGCTGGAAAAACGCCTCGTTCTGCAAAGCGAACTTTCTGTGGTGCTGGCGCGCGACGTGAACGGCAACGTCGAGAGTTTTCCGCCCACCCAGAATCACCATCGTAACGGCATTCTCGATTATTCAATCCAGCCCGCCCCCGAAGTCAGCCCGGCACTGGCCACTGAGGCACAGCGTTTGGCCAAGCAAATCGCCAGTGCGCTGGATTATATCGGCACCCTGAGTGTGGAATTTTTTGTGGTTGACGGCCAGCTGCGCGTGAACGAACTCGCCCCTCGCCCCCACAATTCCGGCCACTACACGATCGATGCCTGCATCACCAACCAGTTCGAGCAACAGGTACGTGCGCTGTGCGGTCTGCCGCTGGGCGATCCCCGCGCGCATTCGCCCGCCGTGATGGTGAATTTGCTCGGCGATCTGTGGCCCTTGAAAGAGTCCGACGGCAAGCCCTCCCCGAAATGGGAAGCGCTGCTGTCAGCAAACCACCTGAAACTGCATTTCTACGGCAAGGAAGAAGCACGTCCTGGTCGCAAGATGGGGCACTACACCGTGGTGGGCGCTGATCCCGCCCGCGTGGTTGCCGCCGCTCTTGCCACCCGCGCCGCTTTGCTCGGGCCGGAGGATGCGGCGTAAGCGTATTTCTCAACAAGCAGAGGAGACACACCGATGAAGCGTATATTTTTGTTCCTGGCCACCAACGTGGCTATTGTGCTGGTGCTGTCGCTGACCATGCGGCTGCTCGGCGTGGAGCCTTATCTCAACGCCAACGGCCTCAACCTCCAATCGCTACTGATATTCGCTGCCGTGATGGGCTTTGGAGGCTCGTTCATTTCGCTCGCCATCTCGAAGTGGATGGCAAAAAAATCGATGGGCGTGGTGGTCATTGAAAACCCGCGCAACCAGACCGAATTCTGGTTGATGGAAACGGTCGCCAAAATGTCGAAGGAAGCTGGCATCAAAATGCCGGAAGTCGGCATTTTCGACACTCCCGAAGTCAACGCCTTCGCCACCGGCATGAGCAAGAACAGCTCGCTGATCGCGGTATCATCCGGCCTGCTCAACACCATGACGCGCGAAGAAGCCGAAGCTGTCATCGGTCACGAAGTGGCGCACGCGGCCAACGGTGACATGGTCACGCTGGCCCTCATCCAGGGCGTTGTGAACACGTTCGTCATGTTCCTCTCGCGGGTCATCGGCCACACCGTCGACCGCGTCATCTTCAAAACCGAGGAAGGTCACGGCCCGGCGTTCTGGGTCACCATGATCGTTTCAGAACTGGTTCTGGGTATTCTCGCCTCGATCATCGTCATGTGGTTCTCGCGTCAACGTGAGTTCCGTGCCGATGCCGGCGGCGCGCGTCTGGCCAGCCGTGGCGCCATGATTGGTGCCCTGGAACGCCTGAACAGCCTGCACCCGGCACCGCTGCCGGATCGCATGGCAGCCTTCGGCATCGCCGGTGGCGGTAACGGCGGCATCAAGCGGCTGTTCATGACCCACCCGCCGCTGGAAGAGCGTATCGCCGCCCTGAAAGCCGCCCAGTAATACCGTTACGGCACCAGACAAGGAAGAAGCAAGGCGAGTAGGAGAGACGCATGATTGATGTTGTCGTACTGTTCTTCCTCCTTGGTCTGGTTGCGGGTCTGGCCCGCTCCGAGTTGAAACTGCCGGCAGCGTTGTACGACTCGCTGTCGGTGTTCCTGATGATTGCCATTGGTTTGAAAGGCGGTGAAGGGCTGGCGAAGCAATCGCTGGCCCCCCTGCTCCCCCAGCTCGGGCTCGTCATTGTGCTGGGCGTCCTGTTGACCCTGATCGCCTATGCCTTCCTGCTTTTCCTCGGCAAACTCACACGCGCGGATGCTGCTGCCACGGCGGCCCACTACGGTTCGGTCAGCGTGGCCACCTTTGCCGTGGGCGTCAACTGGCTGGCAACCCGCAGCATCGATTTCGAACCGCAAATGGCCGTGTTTCTCACCATCATGGAAGTACCTGCGATCATGGTGGGTATCATTCTCGCGCGTGGCATCAGTGCCGACACGCAATGGGGCCAGCTGGCCCATGAAACCTTTTTCGGCAAGGGCGTAACGTTGCTGTTGGGGGGCATGGCGATCGGCTGGGCTGCCGGCCCGGAAGGCCTCGCACCAATCAAGAATGTCTTCTTCGACGGATTCAAGGGCGCACTGGCCTTGTTCCTGCTCGAAATGGGGCTGATTGTCAGTCGGCAAACGTCCGAGCTCAAGAAACGCGGCGTATTCCTGATCAGTTTCGGCGTCCTGATGCCGCTGCTTTCCGCCGTTATCGGCATCGGCTGCGGCATGCTGATGGGGTTGTCCATTGGCGGGCTCACTCTGCTGGCGACCCTGGCGGCGAGCGCCTCCTACATTGCCGTTCCTGCCGCCATGCGTATTGCCGTCCCCGAAGCCAATCCCGGGTTGTCCCTGGGAGCGGTGCTGGGCATCACCTTTCCATTCAACATCCTGGTCGGGATCCCCCTCTATCACTGGCTCGCCACCACTCTTACCGGAGCGCTCGCGTCATGACACTTGCCACCGAGAAACGTACCCTTCTCACGGTCATAACCGAGGCCGCGCTCGAGCCTACCCTGCTGCGTGAACTGGATCGCATGGGTGTCAAAGGTTACACGGTGTCAGATGCCCGTGGACGCGGCAATCGTGGGGTCCGCGATGCCGCCTGGGAGGAAGCGGCCAATATCCGCCTCGAAGTCATCTGCTCCCGCGCCATGGCGGAAAACGTGCTGGGTGAGTGGCAAAGCCGTTACTACCGCAACTACGCCATGGTGGCGTTTCTGTCGGAGGTCGAGATTCTGCGGCCGGAGAAATTCTAGCATGACATCGCCGGCCTCCAACGAAAGCCGGCTTGCAACCAATTACTGCTGAACTTCTTCTACAACGCCGTTGTCACTGAACACAACATTGAATGTATTGAAACGGTTAGACCAATATTTCCAGACAATGGCATCCAGGCTAGGCGTTACATGACGCGGCGGAATTCCGATGGCATAAACGACACCCTGCTTACTCATTCCCGAAAGCACTTTGCCTGAAGCAATCCCTTTCTGGTCAATAGCTGACATTTGTGCAACTGCATTTTTGTTGCAGGTTTTCCCGAAGAAACGCGTGAGATGCTGATCAAATGGCTCAGCCGCGGAACGGTGATTGTAATAGTGATACGTTTCACCGGTGGCGTTCAATTTGAATTCCAGTACTTTCTTGCGCGCTTTCACCAGGGTCACTTCCGAGCACAATGGAATCAGTCCATCCTGCTGGAAATTGGTCGCATATAAGCGATGACGAATGGGATCCGGATGCAGATTGACCAGGGTGTAGACCCCTGCCTGGCCTGTCATATCCTGGCCGTCTTCACCGGGCACAGGCAAACTGGAGCACGCGACCATGCCAACAGCCAAAGGAACGATTGCGAGCTTTCGAAAAATACGCATGGAATAATCCTTTATTGAAGGGAGACAATATCCTTACAGACGCTTGTAAGACAAACACCTGACTAACAACCAGCAGAGCGTGCCAGCAGCGACGCCAACCCTATCATTTTTTAACCGAGAGTGCGACCCGATCGGACCAGCACGCACATCCGTTGTCGGGACGGATGTAGCAATACATCGCGCGGCCAACAGATCATTTTTCGAGCATCACCTTGAAAGCCCCCGCTCTGGTAGCCATGAGCAAACCATCCAGCCATTGCACACAAAGTTATCCACAGAAAATGTGGATAACGACATCAAACCGACACAAAACCCATCGGTCATCAGTTCGGGATGCGCTTGCCGACCAGTCCGGTAGAATCGCGCCCATGTCGCTCGGATGCAGTTTCCTGGCTGAGAGGTTTTCCCCATGATTGAAACCAACACACTGGCCCCGATGCCCTTGGTTCGCCCACGGGCCACACCCACCCCGGTGCACTTTCATCAGGAGCGGGAGAAGCTCTTCAATGAACTGCACACACGTCCCTTCCCCGTGCTGGAGATGGGCGCCCGCATATCGCAACTGGCCTTGCTGCACGGCGATCATCCGCCGCTGGCCGAGTACCAGCACATCGAAAAACTGTGCCAGCGATTTTCCATCGTTCCGCCGGGGCCGGCTTCGTCCTGTTATTACCAGAACTTTGGTGGTTTCGAGTTACGCTGGGAAAGACATAATGAGTTCTCGACGTATACCTTCATCCTCCATGACTTGCACGCCGTCCCCTTTCAGCACAATGCCCTGTGCCTGCTGCCGACAGGCTGGCTGACCGAATTGCCCGGGGAGGTCATCAGCGCCCAGCATATTGATATCCTGCCGTCGCCAGAGGCCACACAGACGGCCGACGAGCTGCGTCGTTACTTCGAAGGACACCGTTTGATCAGTTCGTGGATCGGCGATCAGCAAGCACGTCTGTGGACCGCCTATCGCATTCACAGCGACGGATTTGCCCGCATCCTGATCTTCAACCAAGACCTCAACCCCTGCCAGTCGGGCCGCTTGATTCGCTCGTTACTGGAAGTGGAAACCTATCGCATGATGCTGCTGATGGCCTTTCCCATGGCGAGGACCATAGCACCGCAGGTCAGTGGCATGGCGCAGCAGCTGGCCATCATCAATCAGCAGATCAATGCCATTCAAGGGCTGGAAGACGAACGCCGGCTCCTGCAACAGCTGTCCACGTTGGCGGCGCGCACCGAACAAATGATTTCCGACAGCAACTACCGTTTTTCGGCGGCGCGCGCCTACTACGATCTGGTCATCAGTCGCCTCAAAGACCTGCGCGAGCAGGAAGTGGCCGGCATGCAGACCATCAACGAATTCCTGCGTCGCCGTCTCACGCCGGCCTATCGCACCAGCCAATCCATCAGCAGCCAGCTCGACGATCTGTCGCAACGCATCGACCGCGCCAGTGAACTGTTGCGTACCCGCGTCAATCTCACTCTTGAAGCACAGAACCAGGCGCTGCTGCACTCGATGAACAAACGCAGCAAGCAACAACTGCAATTGCAACAGGCGGTCGAAGGCCTGTCGGTGGCGGCCATCAGCTATTACCTGGTCGGGCTGGTGAAATATGTCGGCGAAATGCTGGAATCACGCGGCATCCTGCACGACCCGGCCCTGCTTACGGGAATCGCCGTGCCTTGCAGCATTGCCGTCGTTTGGTGGGGATTGCATCGTTTTCGCAAGAACATGCACGCCGTCGACAAGGCGGGTTGATAAGCGCGAACGCCCTCTTGCGTAGAACACGGCCCGTCAGGGATGATGGTGTTTTTACCCGGGCATCCAACCGCATGCTGTTACGCAGACTTCAACGGGCCACATTGATCGCGCTACACCTTACGCACGGCGTTGGTGAACTGTACCGCACGGGCGGCCACCGCGAGCCATTCCATCCGCAGGTTCGCACCGCCATGCAGCGCTGGTATGCGCGCATGTTACGCATACTGGGCATCGAGGTCAGCGTCGTCGGCGAACTCCCGCACGAAAGCGCCACCCCGTGCATGATGATCGCCAACCACATCTCCTGGGTAGACATCCCCCTCATCGGCAGCCAGACGCCGGTGAATTTTCTTTCCAAGGCCGAAGTGGCGCAGTGGCCCGGTGTGGGATGGCTGGCCAGCCGCATCGGTACGCTATTTATCCAGCGCGGTTCAGGGGATACCGATCACGTAATGAAGTCCATGGCGAACCACCTCGACAACAGATTGTCCGTGTTGTTTTTCCCCGAAGGCACAACAACCGATGGAAAAAAACTGCGTCGTTTCCACAAGAAGTTGTTCAAGGTCTGCGAACACACCGAAGTCACGGTCTGCCCACTGGTCATCCACTACCGAAGCGAAGGCGAACACAACCCGGTGCCTTTTATCGGGGAAATCAGCTTCGGCAGCCATTTCTGGCAGTTACTGGGACACAAGAAACTGCATGCAACGATCGAGGTGTTGCCCGCCGTTCGGTTGATGCCCGAAACGGCGGTACAACAAATTCGCGAAGTAGAACAACGGATGCGGGAGACGCTTTCAGTGATCGAGCGCTGAGCCGATGTTTATCGGCAGCAGAAAACGCTTACATTGTCACCCTTTCACTAGCGCCGGCTTGCGCTTCACCGGCGCCTCACTGCATTTGGCAAAGTCGTAAGCACCCACATCCACTTTCTGTGTGCGCAGCCAGAATTTCCAGGTGGAATTTGGCCAGATCGCGACATTTCTGCCGCCTTCCTGCTGATACCAACTGGTGCAACCTGTTTCCCAGACAGTACCCCGGAATTCCTTCTGCAAATCCTCGTTGAATTTGCGCTGGGCATCCGCTTTGAGATCAATGTAATCAGCGTTTTTCTGCTTCAGCAATTTAAGACATTCCATGATGTAGTGCACTTGCGCTTCGATCATGAAAATAATTGAGTTGTGTCCCAACCCCGAGTTCGGCCCCACCAATTGATACATGTTCGGATACCCGGCGACGGTGATGCCGTAATAGGCTTCGGCACCGTCTTTCCAGTCGTCGCGCAAATCGCGCCCGCCGAGGCCGGTAAGCGCAAAGTCCTTCATGTAAATGCGGGGATCCACGACAAAACCGGTACCCATGATAATGCAATCCGCCGGGCGTTCCCTGCCATCTTTCGTCACGATGCTGTGCTCGCGGATTTCCTGGATACCATCGGTCACCAACTCGACATTCTTGCGATTGAAGGCGGGATAATATTTGTTGGAAATCAGCACGCGTTTGCAACCAATGGTGTAATCCGGCGTGAGCTTTTTGGCAATGACAGGATCTTTTACCTGAATACGAATGAACGCCTTGGCCAGGTTCTGCAGCGTTGATGCCACCAGCGGATTGAAGATTGGCCACACACGGGATTCGTTACTCCAGTAGAGCCGGGCACGGTACAGCTTCCGCAGTAATGGCGCCTTGGCAAAGACCGTTTTCTCAATGCCGAGATACTGGCGTTCATCGCGTGGAATCACCCACGCCGGCGTGCGCTGAAACACATACAGTTGTTTGACCTCGGGGGCAATTTCCGGCACATACTGGATGGCGCTGCCGCCGGTGCCGATGGACACCACATTTTTGCCTTTGAGATCATAGGCGTGATCCCATTGCGCGGAGTGAAACACCTTGCCCTTGAAGGTTTCCAACCCTTTGATATTCGGTGTGGATGGCACGTGCAACGGGCCGCTGGCAATGACAAAATGGCGAGCGATATAGGTATCACCGCTGGCCGTACGAATTTCCCATACGGCCTTTTTCTCATCGAAATGCGCCGCATTGACTTCCTGATGAAAACGCACAAACGGGCGAATGCCGTATTTCTCTGTGGTTTTCAGAATGTAATCCTGAATTTCATGCCAAGGGGCGTAACGCTTGGTCCAATCGGCCTTGCCTTCGAATGAAAACGAATACATGTGCGATTGCACATCGCAGGCACATCCGGGATAACTGTTATCGCGCCAGGTGCCACCCACCTCGCCCCCTTTTTCAAGGATGACGAAATCATCATTCCCGGCTTCACGCAATTTGATGGCCATGCACAAGCCGCCAAATCCTGCACCCAGAATGGCGACATCAACGTGACGAACGACGGGATTGATCGGGGCGCGGCTGGTCATGTGACATACCTCAGTGAAGTCGATACGGATCTGCGTGTAAGCATAGGTCGGGATGCGCATATCTTGTCCCGATGGGTTCCACTATAGATGCCGTATACAGCGCGTGGATATGCTAGGCTACGCTCACGAATTGATATTTTCGGCCAACGAGACACCATGAGTACCCGCTCCCTCCTCGGCTTCATCATGACCATGGACGCCCTGCGCAAAGGCGGATTCGACGTCGATAAGCCGTTGAAAAAGCTAGGAATAGACCTCAGCCAACTATCCCCTGACGGCGAAATAGAACGCGCTCACGAGCTGCGATTGCTGAGCGCCGTCGCCGAGAGCCTTCCTGATCCATTGGCCGGTTTGAAAGCCGGTGCCATCCGCAGCCTGGCGGGATACGGGCCGTTGACCATGCTGCTGGTAACCTCATCTACGCCCTGGGAAGCCATGCAGACGGGCGTGCGCTATCAGGCCCTTACTTACCTGTATGGGACGCTGGCCCTCGTCCCGGGCGAACGGTTGAGCGCACTCACCATCAAACCCGTGCCATTGCCCGGATCCTGCCGACGTTTCATCATCGACCGCGACATGGTGGGCACGTATCAGCTCGTACAGGATATCCAGATCAATCTGGGACTCGACATCCATCCGGTCAAAGTCGTTTTCCCGTATCCAAAACCGAAGGAATCCAAAGTTTACGAACAACATTTTGGTTGCCCGGTGGAATTCGACGGCGATGAAGGACAGTTCCTGTTTCGCAATGAAGATGCACTGATTCCGTTTCCGGCCGGCAATCGCAATGTGCACTTGATGTACCGGGACCAGTGCGAACAATTACTGAAAAAACGCGAAAGTGAATTGAAAACGCTGGCCGATCAGGTGGCCTCACACCTGGCGTTATTCGTCGGTGATTTTCCGACGGCGGAGGATGTGGCGCGTACCTTTGGGTTGGCCGAAAGAAGTTTTCGGCGCCGGCTCAGCACGGAATCGACATCGTTCCGAAAGGTCCTGGATGGCGTCAGGTATCGCAAGGCCTGCGAATTGTTGCGGGAGACAGATTTATCCATTGAAGGCATCGCAACACGGCTGGGTTACGCGGAATCGGCGGCGTTCAATCATGCGTTTCAGCGGTGGGCCGAGATGTCGCCGGGGGAGTATCGGGTGGGGAGTCAACAGCAGCCTTCACCGTGACTCCCTGCACATCACTTCCTCCCCCCCGGCTTCTTCCCACCACCGATTTTCTGCTGGCGTGGCGGAAGTCCCGTATGTTGTGTCAACACCTTGCCCTTCTTGATCGACGTCTTTGCCGATACACCTGCCTCCACGGTGGAATTTTTCTTCCTTGGGCTGTGGTAGGCCTGATCGGTGGCAGGCTGAAACCGCGGAATCAGATGCTGCTTGCCATTGCCAATCAAATCCGCACGCCCCATTTCCTTGAGCGCTTCACGCAATAACGGCCAGTTGTTCGCGTCGTGATAACGCAAAAACGCCTTGTGTAAGCGGCGGCGACGCTCACCGCGGACGATTTCGACTTCTTCGCTCTCATGCGTCACCTTACGCAGCGGATTCTTGCCGGAATGATACATCGCCGTCGCCGATGCCATGGGCGATGGATAAAACGCCTGCACCTGGTCTGCACGGAAGCCGTTACGCTTCAACCACAGAGCGAGATTCATCATGTCCTCATCACTGGTGCCCGGGTGCGCCGCGATGAAATAGGGGATCAGGTATTGTTCCTTGCCTGCTTCCTTGGTGTATTTCTCGAACATCGCTTTGAATTTGTCATAGGTCCCGATACCGGGTTTCATCATTTTTGTCAGCGGGCCTTGCTCGGTATGTTCGGGTGCTATTTTCAGATAGCCACCAACATGGTGTGTTACCAATTCCTTTACGTATTCGGGGGAACGCACTGCAAGATCATACCGCAAGCCGGAGCCGATCAGGATCTTCTTGACCCCTGGCAGCTTGCGCGCACGGCGATACAGGCTGATCAGATGGCTGTGATCCGTATTGAGATTGTCGCAAATCCCCGGAAAAACACAGGAAGGTTTGCGACACGCGGCTTCGATTTCCGGCGACTTGCACGCCAGCCGGTACATATTGGCCGTCGGACCGCCGAGATCGGAAATCACGCCAGTGAACCCCGGCGTTTTATCGCGAATGGATTCAACTTCGCGAATAATGCTGTCTTCGGAGCGATTCTGGATGATGCGCCCTTCGTGTTCGGTGATCGAACAGAACGTACAACCACCAAAGCATCCGCGCATGATATTCACGGAAAAACGGATCATCTCGTAAGCGGGAATCTTTTCCTTCCCATACGAAGGATGCGGAACGCGGGCATACGGCAAATCAAAAATAAAATCCATCTCTTCTGTCGACAGCGGAATCGGTGGGGGATTCAGCCAGACATCCTGGTCACCGTGACGCTGCACCAGCGCGCGGGCATTCCCAGGATTGGTCTCCAGGTGTAATACGCGATTCGCATGCGCGTAAAGTACCTTGTCACTCTTGACCTGCTCGTAATCCGGCAGTCGAATAACGGTCTTGTCACGTGGCGGAAGCGGGCGCTTGCTGCGGCCAGGCTTGAGCGTCACGACCTGCACATCCTCTTTTGCCTGCTCGATAGCGCACAGGCCGGCATCGCGGGTATCGACATACGGATTGAGTTCTACGTGCGCATGCGCCGGCACATCCACATCGGTGGAATCCAGCACAAAGTAACCGGGCGCCTCATCCCTTCGCACAAACGCTGTGCCCCGAATATCTGTCAGTGCGGAAATTTCTTCACCATTCGCCAGTCGATGCGCGATTTCAACAATGGCGCGCTCAGCATTACCGTAAAGAATGACATCAGCCTTCGCATCTACCAAAATCGAGCGGCGCACCTTGTCTTGCCAATAATCGTAGTGGGCAATGCGACGCAAGCTGGCTTCGATGCCTCCCAGCACCACAGGCACATCGTTATAGGCCTCGCGGCAACGCTGGGCATAAACCAGGCTCGAACGATCCGGACGCTTGCCACCCTGCCCACCCGGCGTATAAGCATCATCGGAACGTATTTTGCGATCCGCCGTGTAGCGGTTGATCATCGAATCCATGTTGCCCGCCGTCACCCCGAAAAACAGGTTCGGCTTGCCCAATGTCATGAAGGCATTTTTGCTCTGCCAATCCGGCTGGGAAATAATACCCACACGAAAACCCTGCGATTCAAGCAAGCGCCCGATAATCGCCATACCAAAACTGGGGTGATCGACATACGCATCACCAGTGACAATGATGATGTCGCAGCTGTCCCAGCCCAAAATATCCATTTCTGCCCGAGACATAGGCAAAAAAGGTGCTGCGCCAAAGCACTCGGCCCAGTAGCGCGGGAATTCAAAAAGTCGGGTCACAGGGTTCATACATCCTCCGCAATGGTGGCGCATTATACCCTTGTTGAACCGGTTCTGCTCGCATGGACGCCAGCGCCGAACGAGTTTTGTACGACTGCAGACAAGTATCAGCCGACAGCGTTGCGTGGCAGGATCCTATCGTACTGCTGGAGCCAAACGCATTGCAGGATACGGGGTCTGGACGTCGCAACGTCAAACAGCAATAATCGAATCAATCATCGTTTGCGCTGCAGTCTGACAGGAATGTTGATTCCGGGTGATGCGCTCCCGTCGAAACTCCGTTTGTCAGTGGAAATATCCGCATGCCGCCCAGAAATGCGCCACGAGAAATCGCCGTTATCATTGCCCTCATTGGTTTGGTGCTGACACTCGCGCTCGGACAATATACGTATACGTCAGGCCGTGCCCTTTGGGAGCAACAGGCGCAGGCCGACATGGATCGCATCAGCGATTTGCTGGGTTACTGGCTGAAACTCGGCTATCAACCCGCCATTGGCCTGTCCATGCTCATGCAGGGCTCGCAGGAGGTCACCCAACAAGAATTCACCGAAGCCCTGCTGCTCGCCCACAGCCAGGATCTCAGCATTGATCGCGCGTTTTACGCCTTCGTGCAGAACAGTGCGGACGGCCCAAGGGTTCAACTGTCGAACGCGGATCAGGCCCTGCTGGAACCCGGAACATTGCTGGGTCGGCACGCTGCATTTGAACTCACCAGCGCACGCAGCCTGACCCGGCCTGGTGCCATGACCGCCGGTCCGGTATTCCGCGACAACGACGGTCATTACAAATTGTTTTTCGCCATTCCCACCGCCAGCCAGACCGAACAAGGGTACATGGTGGCGCTGACCGACATCGAAATGATCTTGCAGGATTTGCATGCACAGCACATTCCGGCGGGACTCATCTGTCGCCTGCAATCGGTGGAAAATGGCGTGCTGCTGACGCCGACGCGATGGGTTGACAGCGATGCAACACCGATCAAGGAGCATATTTTCCACATGCAGGTCGCGGGTCAAACGTGGCAACTGTATTGGCAATTATTCGAGGATTATCAGGGCGGGCAACAACTCAAGCTCAGTGTTGTCGTTACCATTGCAGGGACTCTTATTTCCCTGCTGACCACGTCGCTGGCCTATCTTTGGTTGACACACAGGCACCGCGCCGAGCAACTGGATCAAGCCTACCAGGCACTGCAAAACGCCAGTGAAAAACTGATCAAGTCAGAAAAAATGGCGTCCCTTGGATCGCTGGTGGCAGGCATCGCCCATGAGATGAACACACCGATCGGAAACAGCCTTACTGTCGCCACCGCATTGCGAGAAAAAGCGCATCAATTCAGTACGTCAGTGCGCGAGGGAACCCTCAAGAAAACAATTCTCAACGATTTTCTCGACGTCCTCACCGAGGCAACGGCATTACTTGAAAGCAACACACGAAGAGCCGCGCAACTCGTCGGACATTTCAAGCAGGTAGCGGTCGATCAATCGAGCGAAAGACGTCGCAATTTTGATCTGCGCCAGGCCATTGAGGAAACCCTCTGGACGCTCGAACCTACCGTCAAGCATACACGCCACAAAATCTCCACCAACATACCCGAGGGCATACAATGCGACACCTATCCTGGTGCGCTTGGGCAAATCCTGACTAATCTCGTGTCGAACAGTCTGCACCACGGTTTTGAACATCAACAGGAAGGCCACATCCAGATAAACGCTTTTTGCGCACAGGGCACGATACATCTGGAATACCTGGATGATGGCTGTGGCATTCCGCAGTCCAGCATCGGCAAGGTGTTTGATCCGTTCTTCACCACCAAGCTCGGACAGGGCGGCAGTGGACTCGGACTTCATATTATCTATAATCTGGTCACCGGACTGTTGGGTGGCGATATCAATATCGCATCAGAAATAGATCAGGGAGTGCGGATCACCATGCATTTTCCCGCCATAGCGCCTCCCACTCAAAAGACCAGAGCGGCGAATGAACAACAATAATAATGATTGCAACAAAAAAGACGATCGTAGCAACGACGATATCGACAATGATGAGATTGTGCTCGTCGACGACAGCGACAGCGCAACCGTCCCTTCATCGGTGCGCCCCTGGAAAATACTGATCGCCGATGACGACGATCAGGTGCGCGTCACCACCCGCTTTGCGTTGGGCTCCAGCCGTATTATCGGCCGCCCGCTGGAGCTGCATTATGCCGCCAGCGCAGCCGAAGCCCTCGACTGCCTCGATCAAACGCCTGACATGGCCGTCATTCTGCTCGATGTAGTCATGGAAAACGAGCATGCAGGGCTCGACCTGGTCAAGCGTATTCGCAGTGACGAACGCTTCGCCGCACTCCGCATTATTTTGCGCACCGGGCAACCCGGCTATGCGCCTGAACTCGAAGTTATTGAAAAATATGATATCAATGACTATCACACCAAACAGGATCTTACCCACACTCGGCTGATCTCCGCCCTGACCTCAGCAGTGCGCAGCTATGAACAAATCCGCACCATCATCCAGAGCCGGCTGGGGCTGGAAAAAGTCGTTCACGCGAGCGCTGACCTGGTGGAGCGCCGCGCACTCGAATCCTTTGCCGAAGGCGTTCTGCTCCAGATTGCCCTGGTGCTGGGATTGCGTCCTGAAGGCATTGTCTGCGTGCAAAAAGGTAGCGCGTTTGACGACGACAACGACAAATTGTTTATCATTGGCGCTGCGGGACACTACGGCCAGTTCATCAATCACACCCTTGATGAAATGCCCGATGACCATATTCAGCAATTACTGAAGACCACCATCGAACACAAGCAACACCAATTCCTGGCACAGGAAAGCGTTCTGTTCCTGCATAACGGCCAACGCGAGGGTGCAGTGTATCTGCATTCGGAGCGCACACTCGATGACACGGATCGAGCGTTGCTGACGGTATTTTCGAGCAATATATCGGTTGGCTATGAAAACGTCAGCCTGTTCCAGTCGCTGCGGCAGGCGGCGTATCGGGACACGCTCACCGGCCTGCCTAATCGGTTGAGATTCATTGAGTTTCTTGATGAAATCGGGCACGGGACAGCGGCACACGCAGACGCCATGATCGTGTTGATTGATATCGATCACTTTGCCGACGTGAATGACGCACTCGGCCAGGAAACCGGCAACAAGTTGCTGATCGCCGTCGCCAACCGTATTCGCGATCACTTCACGCCCGCCTGCAATGTGGCGCGTATTGGCGCGGACATGTTTGGGGTATTGGGCACAGACAACATGTTGCAACCCGAGCATCTGCTGGAACTTTTCAAACCACCCTTCAGCGTCGGCGAATATTCCATCCCCATCAGTGTAACGCTAGGGCTGTGCCGCCCAGCCGGCGACGAAACCGGCCTGCGCCTGATGAAAAACGCCAATATCGCGCTCAATCGGGCCAAAAAGAATTTGCGCGCTCGCTACGAATATTTTCTACAGGAAATGGAAGATCAGACACGCTGGCGCCTGGACGTCATCCACCGGCTGCGCAACAGCTTTGCCCGTCAAGAGCTCGAAGTGTGGTATCAGCCACAGATCAATCTGGTATCAGGCCAACTGACGGGGCTGGAAGCCCTGCTGCGCTGGCCGTCCACCACCCCGGGGGAAGCATCGATTTCGCCCGCCATTTTCGTGCCGTTGGCCGAATATTCTGGCCTTATTGTCGAGATCGGCGACTGGGTTTTGCATCAGGCGTGTGCAGCCCTGAAGCGTTTGAATGCAGACGGCCACCAGGCGCTGAAAATGTCGGTCAATGTCAGCGTGCCGCAGTTTCGCTCGGGCAACTACGCGGAACGCGTGCTCGGCATCCTGCACCAGCATGAAGTACCACCACAGGATATCGAACTCGAGATCACCGAAAGCATCGTCATCGATGAACCCAAGGTGGTGATCGGCGCGTTGGAGCGCCTGCGGGAAATGGGGATCAGCGTGGCCATCGACGATTTCGGCACCGGCTTTTCTTCGTTGAGCTACCTGCTCGAATTACCGGTGGACAGGCTCAAGATCGATCAATTTTTTACTTCCCGCCTGGGTGACGGTAACGGGGAAGCAATATCAGAATCCATCATTCACCTGTGCAAACGGCTGGGATTGCGGGTGATTGCCGAGGGCGTCGAAACGCCCCAGCAATGGCGACACCTTCAGTCCATGGATTGTGAAGATGCCCAGGGTTTCCTGATTGCGAAGCCGATGCCACTGCAACCACTGTTGCAGTGGTTGCAGGATTATCCTGACGCGCTCGGCCTGCCTTTGTTGCAGCGAGGTTGATCAAACCTCAACGAAAGAAACGGATCTTTTTCAGTTGTGCATCATCACGCATCACATCGCGCAACATTGCCTGCAGGGGATGTGAGCGCAAGCGTTCGCACAGCAATTCGATGTTCGCGGCATAGTCGCGCTCTTTACCGGCGGCAAACTTGCGTTTCAATGACAGCACCTTGTTGAAGTACTGGTCGCGTCGCGTCAACACATCGCCAACGTACTGGGCTGCTTTCAGGGTGTCCTGAATCCAGGCCATGTCGGGATCCACTTCCGGTTCTACCTGCCTGGGTCGTTGCGGTGCAGGTCTGGGTCGCCGCGCAGCCCCCCGGGCAACGGCCGCTCCTTTCCCACCGGTAGCATCTGCGGGCTTGTATACCGTCTTTTTCTTGAGCCGTATGGCGTCGTCCCGCGTTTCCTCAGTCATGATCCACCTTCTCTCTAAAAAACGATCCCCCTGCTGCGTAGGCGGCAAGGGGATCTGTATTGGCTGTGCTTTTACGTTTTTGGAAGCCTGCTGCGCACACAGGCAAAAGTCAGCCCGTCATGCAGGCTTTGTTGGCTCAGGCCCAGGCTTGGAGGACGCAGCGGTGGCCATCCGCTTGCGCTTCAAGGCGGCTCGCACCACCAGGTTTGAAGGTTTTCGGGGCGTTCCGGACTCAGTATTGACACCACCGCGAGGCGATTCGCTGGCTGCTGCCCAAACACCGCCCAGATTGTGAAATGCCTTGATCAGCATAGCATTTACCTCCCGACTCCTGAGGAATCGACAATAAAAAACCCCGGTAGACACCGCCTACCGGGGTTTTAATGCTGACCCTGAAAGGCGGACTGGCGATCCACCTTTCTCTTCATGATTCAGGTGAACCTTTGTATGTGATGATGCGTTGTTGCCACAGTCATGATCGAAGCCGTCGTCTGAATTACGACTGAACCTTCGATATACCTGAACGAACCTGAAATATTCACTCGAAACGAGCCTTTGCGGTTGAGTTGATGTAATTATTAGGCCAAACGCTGCCAGACACAAGTCAAGCACCATTTTTTTTGCCTCAAAAGGGCGCATGCGCCAATAGTCAGGCGAGGCGCCTGCAACGGCGAAAAAAGCCGGTGCAAGCCCTCGTCAAATGGACGGGCAAGGCATCAGACACTTACTGGATGGTCAAAACGACCTTGACCTGATCGGTCACTGACTCGAGCTGGACGTAGCCCAACATGCTGGGATTGGTCGCCACGAACTCCAGCACCTCGGCATCATCCATGACGGCAAAAGGCGGGCGCCCCTTGCCGGTGAAGATCAGGCGGGACCAGTAGGAATTGAGTTGTGCGGGAGATTTTCTCACCACCTGATCATAAAACTCGCGGCGGGAGGCCTCGCTTTCAGACTGGTCAATCGGTATCACCCTCACGCCATCCGAGGTACGGGTGATTTTGGCGAGGAACAGATCTGCCACTTCATCGGCAGTCATGTCAGCGATAGGGCTCGCCGGATTAACGACGATGGCGAGATCCGCCAATGCCGGACCATGCTGCGCAAGCAGGCCCGCAAACATCAACACTTTCAATACGATCCGCGCAATTTTCATATATTTCCATGTCCTCTGCCGACCATGAAATTCTCAACGACGCTCAACGCTCTATTGAGCAACGTATCAGTCTTCCATGCTCTTGCTGCATCTCGAAACAAGCGGTTACAGCGCGCTTTTCTACTGGCTATACGTCGTCGATGGGAAGCTTATTGTGTGCGGCCCACACCCTAAGCGTTTAGCGAAAAACGCGCAAGCACTTAAAGGAACAAAACCGAAATTTTACGTACACCAAAAAGGTTCGGGCACAACACTGATTACCCTATCAATCCCTGCCTTGCAGATCGTTTGCCTGGCGCAGGCGAGTCACCACGCAATTCGCTCCCATCCGTCGCGCATGATGCAATCCATCCATCGCGCGCGCCATGACATCTTCTACCTTGTCGCCCGGAATTTCCATGCTGGCGACACCCGCCGACAGGGTAAAACGAAAGTTTTGACGTTGCATTTCAAAATACTCTTCCTCGCACATCTTGCGAATCCGCTCGGCGACCAGTTGTGCGCCTTCGTGCGAGGCGCCCACCAACAGCAGCGCAAATTCATCTTGCCCAAGACGACCGACGCTATCTTCGACACGCACGCCATCCTTGAGCATGTCGACAAACTGTCTGATCAGCTCCTGCGCGGCCGTCAAACCAAAGCCTTCACTGACAGAACGCAACTGATCAAGGCTGAGCACACAAATGGATACCGGCTGGTTGTAGCGTAATGCACGACGGAATTCCTTGATCGCTACCTCATGCATACTGTGGCTGTTGAGCACACCGGTCATGGGATCTCTTGTCGCACGATTTTCGAGCTCTTCCAGATAGGCTCGCTGCGCCGAAATATCCTGGATACATAGCAAAAACGCACGATTGCCGGCATAACGCGTAACCTGAGCCTGCACGTTTGCCCAGAACATCGCACCATCGGTTTTTCGCAGCAGGTAATCAGCCTTTGTCGCCCCCTCATTGTCCGACAAGGTGGCCAACAATTGGGGCAAGCCTTCTGCCGACAACCAGAATCCGGCAAGAGACAATGACGCGAGATCAGCATTCGAAGGCAGCCCCAGCAATGCATGGGCGGCCTCGCTGGCGTAGCGCAAACCACCATGTTCACCGGCGTCCATGATCACAATGGCCACCGGCAATGACTGGAGCACATCCCTGAGCTTCTCCTCATTGTCGCGCAGGTGCATTTCAATCAGTTTGCGCTCGGTAATATCCTGCACCGTACCATGCTCGAACACGGCACCATTGCCACGCCCTTTGAGATACACCTTCCCCACCAGACGGACATATTTGACAACACCATTCGGGCACAGCAACCGATGATCGCAATGATAAGTACCGCCGCGGCAGTAGGCCTTGGCAATCGCCTCGACAACCAGCCCTTGATCGTCTGGGTGGACAAAGGTCTCGTAATGTCCCCACTGTTTTTGAGTGTCTTCAAGCATGAGAAGCTCACGAGCTTCCTTGGACCAATAGGTTTCACCGGTCGCAAAATCACGCGTCCAGCTACCGACATTGGCAATGGCCTGGGCTTCCTTGAGACGCTCTTCGGTCATTCGCAATTGTTCGACGATCTGCTGCATCCGGCGACGCTGCTTCCAGATCAGCAGGGAAACCGCAATACCGCCAAACGAGGCCACCCCAATCGCCAACAACGCGAGTTGATTCCCGCCATGACGCGTGTCCATCTGCACGATTTCCGTGCTTCCGTCAGGTGACGCAAACCATTCCGATGCACGCGACGAATTCCCGGCAAACGCGGGATTGCAAAATTGCAGAAAAAACAATGCCAAAAAGGGAATGGCACCGTACTTGCTATTGCAATGACTGTTGTACTTGCTGACGTATTTGCCAGGCGTTGCAGGTTGGCGGCGGAAGAACACGTAGGATTTTCCTGAAGCAGACAATACCTGGAAGTATAGTCATGCAGCGTCGGACTTTTGGGTCAGGAACAATAATTCACCGAACCTCACAACATGCTGAACTTCGTTAACAAATCGTTGACCGAGGACATCTTGATTTACGGTGGCAACATGAATACATTGCACGCCTCGAAGCCCCGCCCCCTGGCAGAGGAAGTATTAAAAATGGACGACAAGAAAAACGTTTACTTCGGTTTCCCGCTGGATGATGCACTTTACGGCCGACTCACGGACCTGATCACCCGCATCCAGCAGAATCCGGGCGCCAAGGGGCTTGGCCGGGATGCCGCCAACATCGTCACCGACTTGCTCAACGTTGCCATCCGCGCCTTCTACTATGACGTGATGGAGGCCGTTCCCACTCATCCGAGCACCCGCAAATCTGCCGATGCAGGCGTCGGCACCGTGGTGAAGGGAACCCAGCTGGTGATCCAGAAAATGGTCACCACCCTGGATGCCAATGATCTGACCGTCTTCTCGAATTACATGCAGACGCTGCTCATCGAACAGGGCGCCAGCCACTACATCGCCTACCCACTGACGCCGCAGCAAAAACAGTCCATGGAGCAGGTGGTTCGTCACATTCAATCGGATCCGCACACCGACAACTACAACCACCTCATCATCGACATGCTGTGCCAGCTCACCGACCAGGCCATCAAGTATTTTTACGATACACCGACCCGCATGATCCAGGTGCGCTCGTTCATCCGCAAGTCGGCTGATCTGGCAGTGCGAACGGTGTGCAAAGGCATGCATTTCGTTATCAAGCAGCTGTTCCGCCGCACCCGCCAAAAGGAACTCATGCTGTTCTCCAACTATCTGCAACAACAACTCGTCTATCTTTGATCCTTCCCTGCGCACAAGCGCAGGGGCACGACAATCCTGAGGGCGTACACAGGTGCGCGACTCACGCCGCCGACTGGCTTATACTGGCGAATTGCCCTTTTTCGCGTAGAAGCCGTGTGCCCATGCTGAATTCGATTCTCCTGCGCCAGCGCAGATTCTTACTCCCTGCCGTGACCGGCATCCTGTTGTCTTTCTGTATTCCGATGGCCATCGCCACCGAGGTCGAAGACGAAGAAAACACGTCGCAAGCTGCAACAGTAGATATCGCAACGCCCGAGTCTGCGCCATCAGCCCCCACCACGCCAGAAGCCGGTGCTTCCAACACTCAGCCTTTGCCCCGCAGTGATGTCCTGGTCGGCAACGGGGATGCGGGCAGCGACGCGGCAACGACGACCGAGTTCCGCATTCTCGAACAATCGATTTCCCCGGGAACCAGCCGTACCCTTTACTGGACACCCTCTTCCGCCCTCGACAGCCTGGAAACCCCCGTGCCCGTGCAGATCGTCCACGGCGGAAATCCAGGGCCGACGCTCTGCCTGACCGCAGCGGTCCATGGCGATGAACTCAATGGCATTGAAATTGTGCGACAAATCATGCAACACCTCGATGCAGACGAGCTTAATGGCACCGTTATTGGCGTACCCATTGTCAATCTGGATGGTTTTCGCCGGGCATCGCGCTATGTCAGTGACCGCCGCGACCTGAACCGCCACTTTCCGGGAAGTCGCAGCGGCTCCCTGGCCTCGCGCATTGGTTATTCGTTTTTCCATAATGTGATCACCCACTGCCAGTATCTGGTGGATGTACACACCGGCTCATTTCACCGTACCAATCTTCCGCAACTGCGGGCCCACCTGAAAATTCCTGCCATTGTCGAGTTCACCAAAGGGTTCGGCGGGATTGTGGTCGTGCAGGAAAAAGGCGAATTCGGCACCTTGCGACGTGCCGCACAAGATCGGGGTATTGTCGCCGTGACGCTGGAAACTGGCGGCCCGCTGCATCTGGAAAAGGACGCCGTGGACTGGGGTGTCAAAGGCATCGAGAACCTGCTGCATTCCCTCGACATGCAAACCACCTTGCGGCTATGGACGACACCGCAACCCGTTTATTACAAGACAAAATGGGTGCGCGCTGAGCAGGGTGGCCTGCTGTTTTCAGAGGTGGAACTCAACGAGGTGGTGAAAAAGGGGCAGCTGATGGGGCGTGTTACCGATCCGATCACCAACACCAGCAGCGACATCATTGCCCCCAGTAACGGCCGGATTGTGGGGATGGCATTCGATCAGGTCGTAAGCCCGGGATTTGCCGCTTATCACATGGGAATCGAAGCCCCGGCCCAGGAGCTGAGCAACCCGCTTCTGCCGGTTGGACAAACGGCACCAGCAATCAGCGAAGACAACGACATGCCCGCCGGTAACGGACAAGACGACAACGTTCCGGATGAAGCCGTCGACACCCATGACCCGTTGGTGGACTGAAAACGCGGAATAAAAAAAGGCGGGCTCGCAGCCCGCCTTCAACTTTGTATGGTTTCTATCGACACTCGCGCAACGATATTCACCGAATTACTGCAATCTCTCGTCAACTCTCACCTGAAAGGAGCGTGTTAATTAAAACACTCTGTAAACATAGTTCAGGATCAGTGAGTTGCAAGCGACTATTGCTTTGAAAGCAAAAAATTGATGGCGTCGAACAGTTCCTGGCCATGCCCGCCCAAGGAAACATCGGTAAAGTATTTGCCATTGACCACGAAGCCCGGAACACCACTGATGCGATAGCGAGCGAACAAGGCTTTGGACTCGCTCAAACGCGCCGACACTTTATCGCCATCATAGGCGTCGACAAACCGCTGACGATCAACACCCAAGCTCTCTGCGAAGTTGACGACATCGTCTTTGGTAGCAAGATTCTTGTGCTCATCATGAATGGCCTTGAAGATGGCCGCGCTGTGTTTTTCGGCGAGCCCCATTTCATCCAGTGTGAGATAGAACTTGGCCAGCACTTCGAAACGCGGATTCCAGGCAGCGGGAATCCGCACCACTTTCACGTTTTCGGGCTTCTGTGCGAGCCATTTTTCAAAGTCGGGTTCCACCCCACGACAATGCGGGCAACCATAGGAAAAGAACTCGACCACTTCCGGCGTGGCAGTAGCCTCTGCCCCGGGAATGACGCGATAGTGCGTGTTTTCAACAAACCGCTCAACGGTAAACCCACTCAACAACAGAAATGCGCTCAAAACCACCCACACCTTCAGCGAAAGAAACCTCATAGCTACCACCCCTCGAAACCCACAATTGATCAACGTCTATACTATTGATTGGCTCATCGCCACACAGTTCAGCCCGGCCCTGCACCTCGCGTGCCCGACATGCCGGAGTCAAAGACCGCGCAACCAATGGCCGCCATGATCATGTCTCCAAGCGAAATCGTCAGAAAAACCCGCAAATTCACCGACCGCATTCTAAATAACCGGGACTCAATACAAAAGGACCTTTCGCTGGTGTTGCGCCACGCGTGGACCCTTCCTTACCTGATACTGCCACACAATACCGAGGCGTCCACCAAATCCGAGCTGGATTGGCGCAGTTACAACAGCCCGGGCGATGTCATCAATGTCGTACTGCAAGCCCTGTTTCCCCGGTCTCGCACCGCCTACAGCACCGGCACGATTGCGTGTTATCCGGAACATTTCGCATACACGGGCACCCGCGAGAAATGGTTTTTCATCAACGGTATCGCGACGTCCCCGCCCGTCGCCATCCTGAACTGTCTGGAGCTCGCCCGGGTATTCAACCGGCCTATCCATCTCATCCATACCCCCACCTGGGGCGCCGCCTGGGATTTGTGGGACTCGATCATTGCCCGCACCTTGCGCAAGGATGGCTATCTGTCGAAACCTGCTTACGATGTCGTCAAGGAGGCGCTCGCCGCCCATGAAAAAGTCGTGATCATTGGCCATTCGCAGGGCACCATCGTCAGCAGCTATATCGCGCGTAAACTGCTCAAGGACAAACAGTTCCGTCATCTCGCCCCGAAACTGGAAATTTATTGCCTGGCAGGCGTCGCCGACAGTTTTCGCCTCGACAAGCCGCTGTCCGAAAAAGCGGGGCACGGGGTGCCGTATGTGGAGCACTTTGCCAATGGACTGGATTTTTTCTGCCGGATCGGCGTGTTGGCGCACCAGCAGCATACCGCCGGGGCCATTTTCAAGATCGAGGATCGCAAGGGACATTTACTCAACGACCACTATCTCGCCGGCATCGAACGTGGCGACTATTGTGGTGGCAAGTCACGATTGCATGCGTACGTAAATGGCGCATCGCCTGACAACGAATACTACGTGCACCATATCTATTGATGCACCCTGCCCGCGACGCGGTGCAAGGATGCCGTTATGCTGCGCGGGACCGCCACCGGTCAGATGCTGTCGAACGCAGGGTCTCCGTAAAGGAACTGCTCGATCTGCTCGCGGCGGCGCATGGCATCCTCATATCCCAGCTCAACCAGCTCGTTACAGTAGCCGCGTTCGAACAGGACATAGCTGAGAATACTCGATCCCGACGTGCGATCAGCGCCGATACCATGCAAGAAGAAACGAATGCTGGGAGGCAAGGCCTTGGTGTATTTGGCCGCAATCTGGTCTAGCCCCACCGACGGGGAAATCACCAGACAACCTACGGGGCGCAAGGCAATACCCGTTTTTTTACGCATGGAAGGCGTTAATGACAAGACGGTGTTATTGATGCGTTCCAAACGTTCGATGTCATAGTCCAGACTGTCGAGGAACGCCGTATTCAGCATATGGCTGATAATTTGCGCATGCGTTGGATACCCTTCTACCGGCTTGCGAACCTGGGGTGCAGACCGGTTGCCGGAAACACCCACCACCAGGATTTTCTTGGCGCCGAGGTGCAGCGCCGGACTCAATGGCGCCAACTGGCGCATGGCGCCATCACCGTAGTATTCGCGATTGATACGAATGGCCGGGAAGACTTCCGGAATGGCGGATGACGCCATCAAGTGGTCGAGGGTGATCTCGGTGGGCACACCCATGCGCTGAAATCGACGCCACGGCGCAATATCGGGATCCCCCTGAAAGAACGCCACCGAATGCCCGGTTTCGTAACCGGACGCGGTCACGCTCAATGCGCGCAGATGCTTGTCTTGAATGGATTCCGCTATGTTCTCGAAGCGGATCATTTCCTTCAGGAGTTCATGCAGCGGAGAATTATCCAGCAGGGACACCGCGAGCTTGCGCGGCGGAATCAGGAAACTGCTCATCCATCGCGTGGCGCACCCCGCCACCCCCAACGGGTCGGTGCGATAGACCTGATCTGGCGTGAAGGAACGCCAGACGTTTTCAATACTGTAAACCGCATTCCGGAAATTATCGGCATACGCAGCCAGCGCCGTGGCGTTGATCGCGCCCGCCGAGGTCCCGGAAATAATGCCGAAAGGATTGGGCGCCTCCGGTGGCACCAGTTCCGCAATGGCTTTAAGCACCCCGACCTGATAGGCCGCCCGCGCACCACCGCCAGACAGTATCAGTCCGCTACTGAGGTGATCGACTGCGTTGGACTTGTTCGCCATGCCGGCGCCTGCTCCACTCTGAAACCGCTACTTCTGGTGAGACAACAGGAATTTGCTCACCGCATGTTTTCAGAATAGATTGCCGACCTCACAACGCAACCTAAGCAAACTAGATTCGCACTCTATCAGACGCTCCCAAACAGCCGTTTTGATACCTTGTTAAGGGTGGGAGGCTGTGTTGTAATTCGCGACCTATTTGGCATTTTCACGCGTTGCATACGCTTCAATGCAGGGAATTCACATGCGCCGTTTGCTCATTGCCGGAGTCTTGCTCGCTATCCCCGCCTCTCTCCAGGCAGCGGTGCCCACCCCGCCAGTCGCTGCGGATTCCCGTACCATCAGCCAACAGAAAATCATTGAAATCAAAGGTATCGAGCTTCCCGCATTGACCGGTCAAGCCTTTACCAACTTGACCCTGTTTGCCGTCAACCAGGGCATGCTGATGCCCATTCCGCACCAATGCGAAGACTACGACGACGAAGGCTACAGCTGGTTCAAGGAAAGCGATACGCCGCTGCGTGGACGTGAAGGGACGCTCGACACCCATGACTCGCTGCTGTTCCGCTTTGCCGATGCGGGCGAGGCGCTCAGCGAAGGGCAAGCGCTGCAAGGCAGCGATCTGGTCGAAATCCGCATTACCGACGGTAGCGAAACCCGCTATGTCTATGCCTCCAGACAAGCCTCCCGTTTCAGTTATACCCCGCTGGCCAACTATGACAAGCAGACAGGGCGGATCACCACTGACTACTACACCCTGCAGACCGCCCCCGACAATCTGTTGCAATGGAGCGATTTCACCTACCGGAACTATCAGGGGCTGCCCAACGACACGCTGCTGGATACACTCAAAATCCGTCTCGAGGCGGGGATTGTTCTCAACGATGCCCGGGTCACCCTCGACAATGGCGATCTCGATACCCGCATACTCGCCATCAAGGCCGGCCCCGTTCGAACCGTCATGCTCGCCGAATCGAAAATGAATTTCGCCGGCATTCCTGTGGTTTTCATCGATCTGCAGATGCAGGCCTATCCGCAGCAGATCAATATCGACGCCAAGGTCAACGTGCCCAGCGTCCTCAAGCGGCTGCTGAAAAATCCGACCGCCACCGTGACGCTGGATGGCCACAACCTCAACGGAAGTGAACTGCGCAGCTCCGTGGCCACTGAAGCCGTCACGGTCGACGGCAAGATGTCAGCCTCCGAGACCGCTCTCGGACACCCCACCGTGGGCCAGAACCCTTGGGTGTGGCTCAGCAGCCACAAGGGCTTCGATATTTTCGCGACTCTCTACATTCCCCCCAACTTCAATGTGCCGGTCAACCTGAATTACCAGGACAGCCAAACGCAGACGGACACGCCGGAACGTTTTACCGGACAAGGCCCCAATGTCGGTTTTCACATGCTGGATGTTCCGGTCAACGATACGTTTCATTTTGCTTTCCAGGCCTGGTTCACCGATACCCTCACCGGGGTAGCGCCAGAGCAACTTGCCAGCACCCTGGCACGCATGCCGCTGGTGGCGGTCAACGCCATGCCGCCTCGGCGACCGGTTGCACAGCTGGTGCAAATCGCCCATTGATTTGCGACCGAAATGCCCGCATAAAGGGGTAAGAGCAGATTTCCAAGGTATGCATTGATGACTCCCGCAGATACCCACCTCATTCTGGTTCGACATGGGCAAATCAATGCCAACGTCGAAAAACGCTGGCACGGATGGACCGACAGCAGCCTGAACGACACAGGCAGAAAGCAGGCCGAAAAGGCCGCCGCCCGCATCGCAAAGGAACACCCGGACATTGCCGCCCTTTACGTCAGCCCACTGGAACGCACGCGTCACACCGCCGAAGCCGTCGCGCGCATGTTGAATATCGAGCTGGTGCTGGAACCCGATTTGCGTGAATACGGCATCGGCGTGCTGGAAGATGAATTCTTCGTAAACCTGGAACAGAAACACGGCTTTTTCACCCGGATTCGACAGGATCTCGATTACGCCCCGGAAGGCGGAGAATCGGTCAACCAGGTGTGCGCGCGGATTACCTCGACGTTTGACCGTTTCCTGCAGCAGCATCAGGGCGAGAAAATCCTGGCAGTCAGCCACGGCGCGATCATGGCCTTGGGGCTGGCCCGTCTGCTACACCAGAATCCATTGGAATGGGATCGATATTATTTTCACAACACGTCGGTCACCGAAGTGACGCTGGGAGTCAACCCGCAGTTATTGCGTTTCAACTGCATCCAACATCTTCAGGATTAGCCTGGAAGTAACATCTGGCGGCGACAAGCGCCAACAATGAAAGGCAATAAAACAGAAAAAGGGGCCGAAGCCCCTTTTTTGTTTGCTCATGGATTACCCACGGATCACATGTTACGACCGTAGAAAATCTCGAGCATTTCACGACGCAGCCTGCGGCTGATCTCGTCACGCTCGGCCGGCGACAAATCGCTGGAATTCAAACCGTACAGATAGTTGTCGAGCGGAAAATCCTTCAACAACATCTTCGTGTGAAAGATGTTTTCCTGGTACACGTTAACATCGATCATCTCATACGCATTCAGCGTATCTTCCGAAAGGAAGTTCTGGATCGAATTGATCTCATGGTCGATGTAATGTTTCAGGCCAGTCACGTCACGCGTAAATCCACGTACGCGATAGTCCACGGTCACGATATCGGAATCGAACGAGTGGATCAGATAGTTCAAGGCCTTCAGCGGTGAAATCAGACCACAAGTCGCAACATCGATATCGACACGGAACGTACTGATGCCGTTCTCCTGATCCGGATGCGTTTCCGGGTAGGTGTGCACGGTCACATGGCTCTTGTCGAGATGCGCAAGAATGGTGTCAGGCAAAGGCCCTGGGCCTTCCTGCATTTTGCTTTCATCAGGCACGACTTCATGTTCGGCGATCAGCACCACAACGCTCGCACCTTCAGGCTCGTAATCCTGATGAGCGATGTTGAGCACGTGCGCACCGATGATGTCGGTGACGTCGGTCAGAATCTGCGTCAGACGTTCCGCATTGTAAAGCTCATCCACATAAGCCCGGTATTCTTTACGTTGCTCGGGCGTTTTGGCATAGCTGATGTCATAAATATTGAAGCTGAGCGCTTTGGTCAAATTGTTGAAACCGTGCAGCTTCAATTTGTGTGGGATGGGCTTTTTCATTGCTCCGCAGTCACTCCTGAAAGAACGTAGGACTCCCCAAGATGGCTCGCGCCGACCAGATCCGGCCTGAATGGCCAGGGTTTATGACACCGCTGACCCATGACAGAGATGATGCTCACCTCACTCACAGCCCCAACGGAATCAAGACAGCAAAAATGCCCTGTACCCCAGCACGGAATACACGACATTTATCAGATTGTCACAGTCAGGTGACAGAATTATGTTGCAAGCGCCTGACACGAACAGGCAAGGCTATCAAACCTCACCGCAGACACGCCTGCAGACGGCATCAAGCCTCAAGAATTTCGTAGCCGTGGCTGACACTCACGCCACCACGCGACAACATGATCGATGCCGAACAATACTTCTCGGCAGACAACTCGACTGCACGTTTGACCTGATTTTCTTTCAGGCCCTTGCCCGTCACGATGAAGTGCAGGTGGATGTTCTTGAACACTGCAGGGACATCATCAACACGCTCGGCCTGCAGTTCGCACTCGCAACCGCTGACGTCCTGGCGTGCTTTCTTGAGGATATGGACGACGTCGATTGACGAGCATGCGCCAACGCCCATCAGAATCAGTTCCATCGGACGCGGCCCGAGGTTTTTGCCGCCCATGTCTGGCGGGCCGTCAACCGTAATCGTATGGCCGGTTTCTGATTCAAGCTCGAATTTGACTTCACCCGCCCAGCGGACTTTCGCTTTCATTCTGCCCCCTACCCTCGTAAGGCGCGCAAGATAACACAAACTTTATGGCGAGTGTGCAAAAAACTTACCCCCTGTACGGGCACCAGAAATCAAGGGATTCAAGGCTTGTAGAGGTGCCGGAAGATCGGGCACCCGGCAACCTGGGAAACCACTGCAGCAACGTCATGCAGCCTTCTGTTTGGCAACGCTTTTTGGGTAAGATACAAAAAGCCTACACACGGCCTTACCGGGGGGCCGATGGTGTTGTAGCCACTCCCGAGGATTCGGGCCATAATACCCCCCGATGTCGGGACGCTGACGAGGAGCGAGCAGTATCGACGCAATTGACTGCGGTTTTCCGGTCAATTTGCGAACACTCCTTCTATACTTAACAAATTCTTGCTTGTTAGCCACATCCCCAATAGGCCACAGAATGACTATTACAAAACCCCACAGCCTTATTCACGACGTTGACAAGTTCCTCAGCCATTGCCACCGCCGCAAGTATCCGGCGAAAAGCACCATCATTTACGCGGGCGATCAATCCGATGCGCTGTATTACATCATCAAGGGCACGGTAACGGTCATCATCGAAGATGATGAAGGTCGCGAGATGATCATGGCTTATCTCAATGAGGGTGACTTTTTCGGCGAGATGGGATTGTTCGACCAGAAGGCAGCCCGCAGCGCCTGGATCAAGGCCAAAACCGAATGCGAAGTGGCGGAGATCAGTTACGCCAAATTCAAGACGGTCGCCAAGGAAGATGCCGACGTGTTGTTTGCCGTGAGCGCCCAGGTGGCCGGCCGTTTGCGGGCGACCACCCGCAAGGTGGGAGACCTGGCATTCCTGGATGTGACCGGGCGTGTCGCCCGCACCCTGATCGATCTCTGCAAACAACCCGAAGCCATGACGCATCCCGACGGCATGCAGATCAAGATTACCCGCCAGGAAATCGGGCGCATCGTCGGTTGTTCACGTGAAATGGTCGGTCGCGTTCTCAAGAACCTGGAAGATCAGGGGCTGGTGAAAGTGAAAGGCAAGACCATGGTGGTCTACGGAACCCGCTAGGCGCTGACGCCAGACCAACGCCAGAAACATGCGCGCCCGCCGGGTGCGCCTACCAGAAGGGCTGCTGCGCAGCCCTTCTGTGTTTTAGGACCAATCTCAGAAAAACAGGCGGCGCAATTCGCTACCCGGATCGTCGGCGCGCATGAAGGCCTCACCGACCAGAAAACTGTGTACGCCCCGGCCGCGCATGCCCGCAACGTCTTCTCGCGTGAAGATACCGCTTTCCGTGACCACGATACGATCGTCTGGAATGTCGGCCAACAACCCATAGGTCGTTTCGAGCGTTACGTCGAAGGTATGCAGGTTGCGGTTATTGATACCCAGCAAGCGGGTCGGCAGTTTCAAGGCCCGTTCCAGCTCGCTGCGATCATGCACTTCCACCAGCACATCCATGCCGAGGCTCGCGGCACACGCGGCCAACTCCTGCATTTGTGTGTCCTGCAGCGAGGCGGCAATCAGCAGCACGCAGTCGGCACCGATCGCGCGCGCTTCCACGATCTGGTAGGTGTCCACCAGAAAATCCTTGCGGATAACGGGCAAGCTACAGGCCGCGCGCGCCTGCTGCAGGTAGGCTTCATCACCCTGAAAAAAATCCTTGTCTGTCAGCACGCTCAGGCAGGCAGCGCCGCCCTGTTCGTAGCTGCGGGCTATCTCGGCAGGAACGAAATGCTCGCGAATAACGCCCTTACTGGGGGACGCCTTCTTGATTTCGGCGATGACGGCGGGCTCATTGCGCTCGACACGCTGACGAATGGCTTCAGTGAAACCACGGGGGGCATCTGCCTGCCCGGCTTGCGCGAGGAGTCCGGCTTCGGAAATGTGCGCGCGTCGTTCGGCCACTTCTTCGTGCTTGCGGGCAATGATGTTACGGAGAATCGTTGGCGTGTCCTGCATGGTTCAGCCCTCCGCCTGGTTTTCGCTGGCACAGACGGCCGTGAAGCTGGACAGATCCTTGAGTTTTTCGCCGGCCAAACCACTATCAATCGCATCAAAAGCCATTTTGACGCCATTCTCGAGACTGGTAGCGAGCCCGGCGACGTAAATGGCTGCACCGGCATTCAACGCGACGATATCACGCGCAGGGCCTGCTTCCTTCGCCAGTACCGCCTTGACGATCGCCAGACTGGCCTCGACCGACGGTGCGGCTATCGCGGTCAGGGGCGCACGGGTCAGGCCGAATTGCTCGGGCGTGATGCTGTATTCGCGAATGCTGCCGTCTTTCAGTTCGGCAACATGAGTCTCACCCTGGATACTGATCTCGTCGAGCCGGTCGGCGGCATGCACGATCATCACGTGCTCGCTGCCCAAACGCTGCAGCACTTCGGCAAGCGGTCGCAGCCAGCGGCGATCAAACACGCCCATCACCTGTCGCTTGGCTCCCGCTGGATTGGTCAGGGGGCCGAGCAGGTTGAACAGGGTACGAATGCCCATTTCCCGACGTGGCAGGGCGGTATGCTTCATGGCGCTGTGGTGCATTGGCGCAAACATGAAACCCACGCCCAGATGCTTGACGCAACGCGCGACCTGTTCGGGTGTCAGTTCCAGCCGAACACCGGCTTTTTCGAGCACATCGGCACTGCCGCTGGCGCTGGACACGGCGCGATTGCCGTGTTTCGCCACGTGGCCGCCGGCGGCTGCCACGACAAACGCGGCCGTCGTGGAAATATTGAACGTATTGGCGCCATCACCACCCGTGCCACAGGTGTCCACCAGGTATGGAACTTCCAGCTGTACCGGCGTGGCCAATTCGCGCATGACCCTCGCGGCGCCGGTGATTTCATCGACCGTCTCGCCTTTCATCCGCAAGCCCATGAGGAACCCGCCAATCTGTGCCTGAGTGGCCTGACCGGTCATGATCAACTGCATGGTGGTGCGCATTTCTTCTTCGCTGAGGGAGTGGCCGTCGACGATGCGACGCAGGGCGGATTGCAGATCCATCGAGTTTCTCTCATGAGGGGACGGAAAGTGGGCGAGTGTAACACAGGGGGAATTGGCGCCTCAAAACGGACCCGCAACGGCGGGGCTTCGTGCGCCGATCGCGCCAGTGCAACTCCACGCCCGAAACACCAGCAGCCTGTGAAAACCTTGCGTCCTCACTGACTGCCGGAACCCGCGAGGGCGGGCAACACGCGTTTCAATATGCTTCGAGAAAGTTGCGCAGCATGTCATGGCCATGCTCGGTCAAAATGGATTCCGGATGGAATTGCACCCCCTCAATGGGAAACTGCTTGTGACGCAGGCCCATGATGTATTCGATAGACCCCTCCTGGGTTTCTGTCCATGCCGTGATTTCCAGGCAATCGGGTAAGGATTGACGTTCCACCACCAGCGAGTGATAGCGAGTGGCATTGAAGGGGTTCTTCAAGCCACGGAACATACCCTGCCCGGCGTGATACACCGGGGAGATCTTGCCATGCATGACCTGCCCTGCACGCACCACGTTACCACCGAACACCTGGCCAATGGCCTGATGCCCGAGACACACCCCCAGCAAGGGAACCTTGCCGGCAAAATGACGAATGGTTTCCAGCGAAATGCCGGCTTCATTGGGTGTGCAGGGGCCAGGAGAAATCACTATTTTCTCCGGTTTCATGCGCGCCAGCTCGGCCACTGTAATCTCGTCGTTACGATAGACGCGCACATCGGCGCCCAACTCGCCCAGATACTGAACGACGTTGTAGGTAAACGAGTCGTAGTTGTCGATCATTACTATCATGGGGTCGCTCCTGACTCTTTACCGGCGTTGGATGGGGCAGCGGGATTCAAACCGTTGGCGGCAATGGCAGCAGCCCGGAAAATGGCGCGTGCCTTGTTTTGCGTTTCCATCCATTCGAGTGCGGGCACCGAGTCGGCAACAACACCCGCACCGGCCTGAATGTGCAATTGTCCGTTCTTGATGACGGCAGTACGAATCGCAATGGCCGTGTCCATGTCGCCGTTCCATGCCAGATAACCGACCGCGCCACCGTAGATGCCACGCTTGACCGGTTCCAGGTCGTGAATGATTTCCATCGCGCGGATTTTCGGCGCGCCACTGAGGGTACCGGCAGGGAACACCGCCCGCAGGACATCGATCGCGTCGCGCCCGGGAAGCAGCTTACCTTCAACGTTGGACACGATATGCATGACGTGGGAATAGCGCTCGATCATCATTTGTTCGGTAACCTTGACGCTACCGATGGGCGCAATGCGTCCGACATCGTTGCGGCCAAGATCGATGAGCATGAGATGCTCTGCGATTTCCTTGGGATCCTGCAGTAGCTCTGTTTCCATCGCCAGATCTTCTTCCGGGGTGCGGCCACGGCGACGAGTGCCAGCGATGGGGCGTACGGTGACGGTGCCGTGATCGAGGCGCGCCAGTATTTCAGGCGACGAGCCCACGATATGGAAATCCCCCATGTTGAAAAAATACATGTAGGGGGAAGGATTGAGTGAACGCAACGCCCGGTACAAACGCATGGGATCGGTGGCGAACGGCAGAGTCATGCGTTGCGATATCACCACCTGCATGATGTCGCCCGCCAGTACATATTCCTTGATGGATGCGATGGCCTTTTCGAAATCGGGTTTGGCGAATCCCGAACGGAAATCACTTTCGTTCACGGGATTGCCCGGTGCAAGCGAGGGCGGCTGCAGGGGTTGCTGCAAGCGCGCCACAATTCCGTCGATGCGTGCATTGGCGTTGGCGAGACCGTTGGCATCGGCTGCATCCGCATGACAGATAATGAACAAGGTGGCCCGCAGGTTATCGAACACCACCACGTCTTCGGACAGCATCAGCATGATGTCGGGTGTGCCGACCGGATCCGGCCTGGCCGCCTGATCCAGACGTTTCTCGATATAACGTACGATGTCATAACCGAAATACCCGACCAGACCACCGTTGAATCGCGGCAAACCGGGCACCTCGGGAACGCGGAACCGGGCCTTGAATTCCTGCACGAACTGCAACGGATCCTGGGCACGCACTGTTTCCAAGGGGTGTCCGTCACGGCTGATGGTGATGTCACGATCAAGCACCCGCAGCAGTGTCCGGCAGGGCAAGCCGATGATGGAGTACCGACCCCACTTCTCACCGCCCTGAACAGACTCGAGAAAATAGGAATACGGCGCATCCGCCAGTTTGAGATAGGTACTCAGCGGCGTTTCAAGATCGGCAAACACCTCCCGCATCACGGGGATATGGGTGTAGCCCTCGGCGACGAGCGCGGCATACTGTTCAGGTGACATGTTCAACGTCCTGTGCGGGCTAATGCCCGTAATCGGAATATAAGCAAATTGGACAAAGAAGCGATGCGCGCGCAGGCGCAAGCAGAAAGATGTGCGCTAAACGCGCCATCGTGCAGGAGCGGCTTGGAACAGCGGGGCTGAAGCCATCCCTTTGTTTGAAGGAGTCAAGCGGAGCATGGTCTCGGGCTTATGATCTCGTCATTGGAACACCCCCCGCCGCGATCGGCGTGGTGGCAGACACCCTCAAGTTACACCAATTCCGGCATCGATGCCAGTGGCCTGGCCCGCAGAACCCGTGCAGGCCTCGCAGTGGGTCGCGGAACGCCAGGCTTTCCCGCATCAGGGCTGCCCCCTCCCGGAAGGGACGCGCCTGTCTCGCAGCGTCGCCCAGATAAAAACGCCCGCGCTGAAAACAAAACAGTATAAAGAGCAGGGGGATTTCCCGGATGCGCATTTTGCTCACGTCTATATTTAAATCTCGACACGCAAACACATTGCGTATCGGTGATTGAAGCCATATCGATTATCTTTCGATGCTGTTGGCCTGAACGCATTTTTCTGCACGCCCAGAACAGACATGGCTTCGCGTATTTATTGCTTTTCCGGAGACATCGTCATGTTTGTGCGCAAAATCCTCGCCACTGCGATCACGGCAGCCCTTTTGTCAGCTTGCGGAAATGGTGGGGGCGGAGGTGGAGGCGGCTCTTCGGACACTGACGATAGCGTTACTGCAGACACTTCGTCGCTGGTCATGCCAGAGCAAATCGACATCATCAGCGCCAACACGGATGAAGCCAGAAGCCGGGCGAAAGCCCGCAGTGCTCGCGCCCACGATGATCCGGGCACGGATTACAGCAATGCCGAACAACATTACCATGTGTGGCATCCAGCACTTAAACCGGCACAAACCGTCAACGAAATTCTTTGTTTTATCAGTCAGCTAAAAGGAACAGAACTGGCTGGCGATGGTAATTACGTTGCCTTGATTGACAAGGATTCTTGCGAGAAAGGCTCGGACTCCGGCAGTGGCGACAGCGAATCCAGTGCCAATGCGACCACTTATGTACGCGCGATCGTCAACGCATCGCGCGCATCAGATACATCTCCGCTGCAAATAAAAGCCTGGCTGCCGGAAATGCCAATGGGACCGAGCGGGGAAACCATGGCGCTCCTGTTGAACATCATTGTGTCATCAGGTGCAACGGATGAAAAACCTTATGGTGATTTTCACATGTCGTTCGGATTTTTTGCTTCGATGGATGAAGCAAGCACGGAATCCGGAGAAATCGACATGGACGCCGCCATTGGACGCGGCGAGCTTTATACGGTGGAATCCGGTGCCAATGTCGGCTTCAACTTCTACATGGAAAACAGCCTCGGCAATGAAATTGGCGGACCCGGAGGTGGCCCTGGTGGACTGGAAGATATCCAGGATGAATTGAGCGCAGCGCAGATCACCGAGGTGGCCGCCGTGCTCACGTCTGCAGATGGCGGAACGGGTTCAGGCATCACACAAAGTACAATCAGTGGTTTGAGTGAGGAATCCAAGGACATTCTCAAGTCGGTGATGTCCGAATTGTTCAACGCTTATGGCATTGCGTATAACAGCTCCAATGTGCTGGTCGGTAAGGCGAGCGAGCTGGATGAAGTCGCTGGTTCCGACACCACGCAGTGTCTGTCACGTGATGATTTCCGCGAGTCGGTATGGCGCTACGGTGTCTATGACGCTACCAGCGGCGCTGAAGTTGAATTGAATTCCGGGTTCCCGTTCCGTTATGACAGCGATGACGACGGCGACGATGATGCCTTTGGTCATGCCGGTTACTGGGGTCTCTGGACAGAAGATCATGACGCGGATCTCAATGGCGCCACCATTACTCTCCAGCGCTTTGGTGCTGATGGCGACAACGCAGAACCGGAAACGTATACAGTCACGCAGATCAATGGCCGCCTGACCAAGAAAACAGTTGAAACCATCGGGGTTGCCGATGTTATTGGCACCCAATTCGAATACTGGCAAAACGGGGATTCCTATCTCGTCGAATATTTCGATTTTGCCGGCACCGATAATGACGGTTTTTACAAGACCGCCGAAGTGCATAACGAAGATAACGGCAGCGTCAACAGTGACACGACGTGCGGAGCAACGAGGACTGCGGAGGCCTGCGCAAGCGATGTAGTCGAACCCTATTCCGACTTCGAAAACTCGGTAAACCTCGGTTCACGTGCGCTGGGTGGCAGCGTTCGCTGGCAAGTCGGAGCAGATGTTATTACCTTTTTCCGCGAGGAATATGTCAGCTCGGCCAATCTGTTGTCTGCACTGGATCTCGTGTGCTACAACCAGTGCCCGAAATCGGATTTCACTGCTGACGAAGCAAATTCCTATGAAAATGGCTACGACCAGGCCTTCGGCATGTCATCCACCGTTACCCCCTACTCCTACGAATTTGCGTTGAGTGGTGATAACGCCAACCTGTTGGTGCGCAACACGGCGGCAGCGGGTGCTATCACGCTCAGCGGTAGTTACGAAGATTGGCAAAGCACCATGTTCGGCAATGGCTATCAATCAGGAATGCTGATCGAGCGCAGCGTGGCGGAAGGTGCAGGATTGCCGGTGACTGAAACCGACATTGACGATATGTCCATTTTCAATGCCTTGTTTAACGGCGATATTCCAGCATTTTACGAATGGCGCACGGGATTCAACCCTTGGGACAAACAAACCGTCATTACCGATAACAGCACCGGAGATCCAGCCATTTTCGATAAACCGATCCAGGTGTCGTATACCCATTCCACGGAAAACGACCGTGCAGGGGATTCTTCACTGGATGGCGCCAGATTCCTGCTGGAATATGGTGGTAAAGGTCAGCTCTGGGGCTTTCCGATGGAGAATATAAACGCGGAAGGCGACGCTGACGACAACCGTTATTACCCGTTGTTCAACCTCGCAGACGGCACTGTTCTTGAAGATGAAGACAGCAGTTACGTTGTGAAGGCGCTCGATATCGAGCAATTCATGCAGGAACAATCGGCGTCTGCCTGTTCCAGCCTGGATTTGGCTGACGTACCGGCACCGGCCACTGAAATCACGGCAGATTATGATCTGCAAATCGGTGCGATGCCATCGGTTGCCAGCGATGAACCTGCAGCAGTGGTCGGAGGCGTTGTCCAGATCGAGTAGCAGCAGAGGATGATTAAAGGGGGTTGACGCACACGGTCAATTCCCTGTCATTCCGCATCAAGACAAATTCGGCGACTCGTGGCAAAATCCCCTGCAAAAAACAACAGCAGGGGACGCCATGTACGCGCGGATCGCAAAAAACCTAATCATTTCAGGGCTAATTTTCTTAGGCGGGTGCAAGCAAATCCCGCAGCACATCGAAACCGATGCGCAAATCGTTGGCGATTTCCGTCTGCAGATCACGGCCAATCAACTCAACATCTGGCACCAGAGCGAACCGGCTCATTTGTTGTGGCAAAGCCCTGCCGATGGTCGCCTGCTCGATGCTGCAACAACCGAATTGCGAATCCGCGACAGCCGATCCACCTACCGCATCCGCGAAACAGACAAGACGCGCTGCCAGATCCCGGAGATTCGCGCATCAGTTCGCAGTGACGAAAAGCTGGGCTTCACTGGCGTATTTCTCGATTGTCCCGACGTGTTGTTCACGCTGCAATTTTCACAGCAGGACAACCAGTTGCTGTTTTCGCTCAGCACCAATCAGCCTGAATTCAATCATCTCGCCCTGCACTATGCGTCACAGCCACAGGAACATTTTTACGGCTTCGGCGAGCAATACAGTTTCCTTGATCTGAAAGGCCAGAACATTCCTGTGCTTTCCCAGGAGCAAGGAATCGGGCGCGGCGACCCGGTAATTTCAAAATTGGTAAATCTGTATTCACCCGGCTCCGGTGGAACGACGCTCACCAGCTATTTTGCCGTGCCACAATACATCACCAGTGAACGTCGCTCTGTTTTTCTGCAGGGCACTCACTACAGCCGTTTCGATTTGCGTGAACCGGATCGGGTGAGCGCACATTATTTTGATTCGACCATGCAAGGCCGCATCCTGCATGGGGACAGCATGCTGGATCTTGTCGAGGCTTTCACCGTTTACACCGGGCGCATGCCGCCCCTCCCCGACTGGATGAATCAGGGCGCCATCGTCGGTCTGCAGGGAGGGACGGATCGCGTTCGTTCCCTCTGGCAGCAGTTGGCGGCCGAGGGAACGCCTATTGCCGCAATGTGGTTGCAGGATTGGGTAGGCAAACGCACGACCCTTGGCGGTACCGGATCGCAACTCTGGTGGAACTGGGAACTGGATACCGAGCGCTACCCAGCCTGGCAACAATTGCAGCAGGATTTAAACGCCGCCGATATTCGTGTGATGGGGTATGTCAATCCGTTTCTGGTTGACGTCGCCAGCAAGCCCAATGCGCAACGCAATCTCTATCAGGAAGCATTGGCCCGCGATTTTCTGGTGAAACAGGAAGACGGTTCGCCCTACCCGATTCTCATTACCGACTTCGCTGCCGGTATCGTGGATCTGACCCATCCGGACGCTCGCGAATGGCTCAAGACCATCATCAAGGAAAACCTGATCAGCAACGGATTTTCTGGCTGGATGGCCGATTTCGGCGAAGCCCTTCCCTTCGATGCCAAACTGTACAGCGGGGAATCCGGTCTGGTCGTGCACAACCGCTACCCTGAACTGTGGGCGCAGCTGAACGCTGAAGCCGTTGCCGAAGCGGGTCGCACAGGGGACGTCACATTTTTCATGCGCTCCGGATTCACACAGAGCCCGCGTTACAGCCCGCTATTCTGGTTGGGAGACCAGGCCACGACGTTTGATGCCAACGATGGTCTTGCCAGTGCCGTGGCAGGATTGATCAACGGTGGTTTCTCGGGAATAAGCCTCAATCACAGTGACATCGGCGGCTATACATCGATATCGTTGTACGGCATTGGTCTGAAACGCAGCGAAAACTTGCTGATGCGCTGGATCGAGGCGAACGCTTTTTCAGCCGTATTCCGCACCCACGAAGGACTCGCCCCACAAGCCAATGTGCAGGTGTATTCCAACCACGCGACGCTTTCACAGTTTGCCCGCTTTGCCAAGGTGTATGCCGCGCTTGCCGATTACCGTCAGCGTTATATGCAGGATGCGGCAAACAAGGGCCATCCACTGGTGCGCCACCCAATCTTGCATTATCCGGAGGATGCGTATTTCGGGAACCTGCCCGTCACCGAAGCACAGTTCCTGCTGGGTGAAGACATCATGGTGGCCCCCATTCTCAAGCCCAATGCAACGCATCGCCAGGTACATTTGCCTCGCGGGCGCTGGCTGCATTTATGGTCGGGCCAGGAAATTGACGGAGGCACCATGGGTGTCACCTTGACGGCAGAATCAGCCATCGGTGAACCCCCGGTTTATCTGCGCGCCGACAGTAACGTTGCACATGAGCTTCCAGAACGGTTGCGCAACGAGGGGATATTGTAAGGCAGGCGAATTCCTCGCCCGTGCCGCTCATCGGGCAAGGAATTCGGTGTAGCAGTCGAATATGACATCGGGGCTTGCCGCCTCGATGGGTTCGCCGTGATTGTAACCATCACGCCGGCATATCACGGGCATTCCGGCCGCGCGCGCCGCAAGCACGTCGTTACGGGAATCACCGACCATCAATGTACTGACCGGCGCGATGCCGGCGGCTTCAGCGACGTGCAACAAGGGCAGCGGATGAGGCTTGCGCTCGGGCAGGCAATCCCCACCGATCACCCTGAAAAAATGGTGTTCAATTCCCAATGCTCTCAGTAACGGGTCAGTAAAAGGTTTCGGCTTGTTGGTGACCAGCGCAAGCCTTGCACCTTTTGCCGCCCAGTCATCGAACAGTGCGGGCAAGCCTGCATACAACTGCGTTTGCACACCGTTGACGCGTTCGTATTCCTCGCGAAAAAGCGCTTGCGCCTTGACCAACAGAGGCTCGTCAACCAGCGCAACGCGCGCAGGATCGGCACTGGCCGCCAGTGCGCGGCGCACCAGCACCGTTGCGCCATTACCGATCCACTCCCGCACCCGCACCTCCCCCGCCGCAGGACGCCCCAAACGGGTCAGCATGGCATCTACCGCCAGCGTCAGATCGGGCGCGCTGTCCACCAACGTGCCATCGAGATCGAACAGAATCAACGACGGCCATTGGCCATCGAACAATGCGCGAATGCGTTCCGTCATGAATAACGCCTGCCCTGGGTTACTTCTTGACACTCGCCAGTGCGTCACGCATTTGCGTGATGACCTGACGATAATCCGGCGCATTGAAAATTGCCGAACCGGCGACGAAGGTATCGGCGCCAGCCGCTGCGATTTCCGCGATATTGCCCACACCGACGCCACCATCAATTTCCAGTCGGATAGGCAATCCACTGGCATCGATGCGGGCGCGTGCATCGCGCAATTTCTGCAGGGTGGTTGGAATGAATTTCTGCCCGCCAAAGCCGGGGTTGACCGACATCAGCAACACCATGTCGAGCTTGTCCATGACAAAATCAAGGTAATGCAAGGGCGTGGCAGGATTGAACACGAGTCCGGCCTTGCAGCCTCCGTCGCGGATCATCTGCAGGCTACGATCGATATGGTCACTCGCTTCAGGATGAAACGTAATGTAGGTCGCGCCCGCCTCAATGAAATCGGCAATCATGCGATCCACCGGGCGCACCATCAGATGCACATCAATGGGTGCAGTAACGCCGTGCTTGCGGAGCGCCTTGCAGACCATGGGGCCAATGGTGAGATTCGGCACATAATGATTGTCCATGACATCGAAATGCACGATATCCGCGCCGGCGGCCAACACCGCATCGACCTCCGCGCCCAGGCGGGCAAAATCGGCAGACAGGATGGAGGGGGCTATCAGATAGTCGGACATGGAACAAACCTCGCTTGAATGGAGCGCGTATTGTATCCGATGCCAACCGCATTGGATGTGCACTGACTATACTTTGAGGGATTCCGGCACCGTTTGCTGGAGGCCATCGTCGTTCACTGTCTGGTCGAGGCAACCGTTTTTCCGTGCGATCCACTGCAGCTCCCTCATTTTTGCGCCTGAAACGGCTGACCGTCTTCCTGCTGGCCTGTGGCGCACTCACGTTACTGCCTGCTGGCACCAGCGCCGCGGCCGACAAAAAGACCGAGGAAGCCGCTGCCACCCAGCAGGATGAAGGCAGCGGAGAAGGCAAACCGGGGGCGGCGCCCACGGAAGGCACTGCGGCACCGACCGCCCCGGCCGATACCGCCCCCCCACCGCCGATACGCAACCCGCCGCTGCGCCTTGAAGTGAAACGCAACCAGCCACTTGCCAAGCAGATCGAAGGCCTCGAAGGGGCGGAAGGCAACGTGGTCTGGCTGGGTGAACAAAAGGATCCCTTTCTCGGGCTGTACATCGAGAACTATGTCGGCGACACGCTGGGTGCCGTACTGATCCTGCATGACAACGAACAACATCCTGACTGGCCTGGCATGCTGCGGGAACTGCGCACGTCCTTCCCTCAGCACGGGTGGTCGACGCTGTCGATCGCGCTGCCGGACTTCCGCCCCATCCCGCCCATGCTTCCCCCGTTGCCGAAACCACAACCGCCAGCGGTGCCCGCCCCCAAGGAAGGCGAGCAGAAGCCAGATGAAAAGGGCACAGGCGAACCGGCTGACGATAAAAAAACGGACGACAAAAAGCCCGACGACGCCAATTCCGGGGAAAAGAAAACCGAGGACAAAAAATCCGAGGATAAAAAACCTGACGACGACAAGTCTGACCCAAAGGACGCTGACAAGAAGGAGGAAGGGATAGGCTCGGAAGGCGACGCCAGCAACGCGGACGGCGCCGAAACACCTCCCACCCCCGCGCCGGCGCCACCGCCCGCCCCTGTTTACTTGCAACGCGATTCGGAAATCCCGGTCGACCAATATCCGGATGAAATTGATCGCCGCATCAAGGAAGCCACCCGCTATCTGATCGGTGAAGGCGTGCAACATGTGCTTATTGTCGCATTCGGCAATTCCGCCGGGCTGGCCACGCACATTTCCCGGAAAATGCTGATCAATGAACTCGACGGGTTGGTGTTGATGGATCCCAAGCCCTATCCGGAAGCCCGCTTTGATTTGCCCACAGACACGGCGGATTTGCGGATTCCGGTATTGGATGTGGTTCCTGAATTTGAGTCGGCCGCCAACCCGTTACTGCGCAAACAGGCCACGGCAAGGGTCAAGACGCCCCACTATGAAATGCGCATGGTGCGTGGCGCTGCTGTCAATTTTTCCGGCTATGAGCCCTACGTTTTCAAGGCCGTGAGAGGCTGGGCCGACACCCAGTTCAGGAATGCTCCCGAGAAGAAAGACCGCAAGCAGCAGGAAAACAGGGAGCGCGCAGAAAAGGCCGCCACGCCAGTGAAGCCGGCGAACTCTCCCGAGACCCCGGCACCACAAGCACCGCCCTTGCCCAAAGGAGGCAGAGGGGCCCCCAATCTCAACGAACCGATACCGGCCCCCATACCGGGTTAAGGCCCCGCGGTCTGGCCGTTATTCAGCCCAGCCGGTATTGCGACACCATCCTGTCGAGATCCAGGGCAACGTTTTTCAGGGTATCGCTGCTGCGCGCGTTTTCCCGCGCCAGTACGACCGTGTCGTTGGCCAGTTCAGAAATATGCAGGGTATTGGCGCTGATTTCGGTCGCCACCCGTGACTGCTCTTCGGTTGCTGCCGAGTTCTGGATGTTGCTCTGATTGATGCCGTCCACCAGACCATTAAGCCGATCGATCACCTGCAAGGAGTGATCCGACAGGCTCAGACAGTTGTCGCTGAGTTTCATGCTTTCGGTCATGGTGCCGTAGACGGTTTCGGACGCGCCCTGCAGTGACTCGATCATGCCACGTATTTCGGTCGTTGCATCCTGTGTGCGTTGCGCCAGGCTGCGCACCTCATCGGCCACCACGGCGAACCCACGTCCCTGCTCACCGGCACGAGCCGCTTCGATGGCCGCGTTCAGCGCCAGCAGGTTGGTTTGTTCCGCAATGCCCTTGATGGTATCGACAATGGTACCGATGCGATTGCTGTCTTCGTGCAGTTTCAGGATCACCTGCTGGGACTGTCCAAGACGGGACGCGAGCACCTGTATTGATTGCTTGGTTTCTTCGACCTGGCGGCGCCCGGCACTGCTGACATCCGAGGCCTTGTCGGTCTGATCGGCGGTTCGATGCGTATTGCGCGACACCTCGGTAATGCTCGCGGCCATTTCCTCGATGGCGGTGGAAAGCGTCTGGCTTTCCTGCTGCTGGCGATCGATCAGGTCTTCGGCCTTGGCGCTCGACCCTGCCACATCTGCCGCCTGTTTGCTCAAGGTGTCGGAAAGGTCCTTGACCCGGGAAAGCACCCCGGCCATTTCGGTGGCAAATTCGTCGATGGTACTGCCGATTTCCCCCAGTTCGTCCTGGCGACCGCTCCGGAATCGCAGTCCCAGGTCATGCTTGTGCACGACTTCGCGCGTCCAGTGGCGAATTTGCAGTACGCTGCTGCTGATATCGAACACCACCACCGACGCCAGCAGCAAACCCGCAATATACAGAAGACCGGTAATGATGCCAGTGACGACCAACGAACCCAGGGTCTGGTCGTAGAGGGCTTCACTTTCATCATGCACGCGCACTTTTATCTGATCACCAACGCTTGCAAATACCTTGGCACGACTCGACGCCAGCGCAAACCACTCCTGCGACGATGGCAATGCAGAAGCCTGCCCGTCCTGATGCTGTCGCGTCACACTTTCGCGGATACGTTCGACACTGGCCAGGGAAGGTTCACGCTCGGCGTCCTTGAGCGCCTTCATGTCAATGCCATCAGCCAACATTTCAAACTTGCGCAGGAAGAACCGCTGACGATCCTGTAATTCCAGCAGTTTTTCCATGCGGGCTTCTGTCAGCGTTGCCCCGGACAGTACCTGCCCCATCAAGCCACGCTCTTGGCCGGCGGCTTCCACGACTTCATCCAGAATCAGCGCCGCACGCACCGGTTCGACAAACTCGCGATGAGTGATCTGATCGGCCAGCAAGCCCAGGGTATCCAGCGCCACCCGGTTGGCATCCGAATAATGATGCAGAATTCCCGCCGCTACCATGCCATCCACCTGAGCACGCCACTGGTCACGCTCGGCCAGCGTCGACTTCAAATGTTCGTTGATCTGGTAAAGGGTCTTGTCATTGATGATCGATGCATTGGTAGACAGCATGCCATCCCAACCGTGAACGCTGTCATCGGTGGCGCGGCGGGCGCTTTTCAATTCGCTGCCAAACAGTTTGCCCTCACTGGCCACAAACCCCAGACTGACCCCGCGCTCCTGCGCCAATTCGCGCGTCACTTTTTCCAGCGTGCCGATGATATCGACGATGCGGGTAATCTGCTGAGCCTCCTGACGGTGCGCATTGAGCTGGCTGAAGTGCCCTATCGAGAAATAGGCACTCAAGAAAAAAGGCCCCCACGCCAACAGCATGATCTTGGCTCGCAGGCTCATTCCCGACATCAAGCCCGCCAAAAATTTCAACATGATTTACACCCTCTTGCCTGCCCGCCCGCAATCCTCGGGATGGCTAAAAACTGAGTATAGACAGCGTCCTAATTATCGACCGGTTTCTACCACTCTTTAGCAGCGGCACGTAAACACCCTATTGACACCGTGTCAGTGGACGCGCAAACTGAGCGGAATGAACGTTCATTCCGGTGCCTGACCATGACCACCCCGATTGCAAAATCCGCGCTGCCTGCCCGCCAGGAGGCCATCCACCGGGCGGCCCTGCAGCTCTTCGCCGAGCGCGGCTACCACGGCACCGCCGTGCCCGAGGTGGCCAGCCGCGCAGGGGTGGGCACCGGCACCATCTACCGCTACTTCGACAGCAAGGAAGTGCTGGTCAATGCCGTTTTTCAACGCGCCAAACGCCTGCTTCGCGACCATCTGTTGAGCGAGATCGACCTCACCCAGCCGCCGCGCCAATTGTTCGGCATGTTCTGGCAGAGCCTGACCCGCTTTGCCCGCCAATGGCCGCTGGAATTCCGCTTTCTGGAACTACAGGATCACGTGCCCTATCTCGATACGGCCAGTCGCAATATCGAGCTGGAAGTGTTGGCACCGATCTTCGCCTGGTGCGTCCATGCACGCCGCACCGGCATCGCCCGCGACATGCCCGCGGAGGCCTTGATGGCCATGATCTGGGGGGCTTTTGTCGGTCTGTTCAAAGCCGAATATACCGACCACATCACTCTTGACGACTCCACTCTGGCGGCAGCAGAACAAGCCTGCTGGGCCAGCTTCAGCAACGACACCGAGAGGACACAACCATGACCAGTACCACGTATGGCTACACGAGTAACCAACTGACCCTCGACATACTGTCGGAAAAATCCTGCGATGAGCTGGACGCGCTTTACCGCAGTGGCACCATGCCCCGCAGTTTTTCGGCGCTGAACGGCACGCCCAAGGGGCGCATGCTGGCGATCCGTCAGGTCGACAAGACGCCGCTGTTCGGGCCCATTGGCGCCTTTTCAAAACTGAGTGTGTTTCCGTGGGATGGCAAAAGCTTTTCATCCACCGGCGAGAAAACCGGGGAAGGCATCAACCGCATCAATCTGGTGGGCAAATTCAACTGGTTCCCGTTCAAGACCTATGTGCAGCCTTCGGTGATCGATGGCAAGGACTGCATCTATCTCGATTATGAACAACCCGGGAATCCGTTTTTCATCGCCAAAATCCGCGATGAATTGAGAGAAGTCTCGCCAGGCCTGTTCCTTGGCCCGGCCATGTGGAAAACCGGTAACGGCGGAGCTGCGCTGATTCTGTGGTTTGCCATCGACGCCACCCGCTGAGCGGCAGACTCCACTGTCAGTGACTACGCAACAATGACTCCGCAACAATAACTCGGCAACAATGATTCACCTGCAGAAAGCGTCAGGCCGTTGGTACCGGCGCTTTCTTGCGGGTACGCATGATTTCTTCATACGCGGCCTGAATGGCCTGGGTTTTTTCGGTAGCGATGGACATCATTTCGTCTGGCAAACCTTTCGCCGCCAGCTTGTCCGGATGATGCTTGCTCATTTGCCGGCGGTAAGCGCGCTTGACGTCATTGTTCGACGCTGACTCCTTCAAGCCGAGGATGGCGTAGGCATCCTGCAGCGTGTCACGCGTGGACACCTGCGGCTGCTCACGACGGGCGTTATAATTCTGGAAGGCATCGGCAGCACGCACCATGCGCTCGAGCGCCTCACGGGACACATGCAGCGACGTCGCAATATTCTGCAGGGCCGCCCATTCGCGCGGATTGAGCTGCCCGTCTACCAACGCGCACTGCACCAGCATCTCAACGAAAATAACCGTCAGCGTGGAGCGGCGACCACAGGCATCCTTGAGCCGCTTCAGATCCGGCAGCAAATCGTAGTCCCACGCCTTGCCCCGTTCGAACAACGCAGCCGCTTCGATGCGCTTTTCGGGGGAAAGCCCCATGCGTTCCATGACGGTCTTCGCCCACTGGATTTCATCTTCACAAACGGTGCCGTCACATTTCGCTACCCGACCAAGACACACATAAATGGCCTGAAAGAAAGCGTGCTGAATAACACCGTCACGCTCGTGCGGCTGACGATGGGTCACAAAATAGAGGCCTTCGCTGAGCTGCAATATCAGGTCGAACTGCCTGCCAAGCCACACGCCGACGCCGGCGCCAATCAGCCCGGGAATGCCACCGCCCGCCATGGCGAAGCCTAAAATCAAGCCCAGCAAGGGTCCCAGCCAGATCATTGTGTTGAATCCTCTTTTGTTAATCCGGCTTTTGATAGCCGTCGTTGGCACAGTGTAATCACTACTGGTCACAAGAGCGCTGAATTGCTACCACGAGCGCTGAATTGCTACCACGACGCCAAGGTATTCGCCAATGCCAAACGCTCAGGCGTGCCCACATCAATCCAAACCCCACGATAACACTCACCACTCACCCGCCCCTGCGACATGGCGTTACGCAACAACGGGGCCAGCGGAAACTTGCCTGCAGAACAACCGTCAAACAATCGCGGGGACAACACTGAAATCCCGCTGTAGGTCAGCCGCGCTTCACCCTCGGCCTGCATCACGCCGTCAGCGCCAAGCACGAAATCCCCTCGCGGATTATGATCCGGATTGGGTACCATCACCAGATGCGCACTCTTCGGCGCGACAAGCTGCACGGATTGCAGCGGAATATCCGTCCACACGTCGCCATTCACCAACAGGAAAGGCGCCTCGCCGAGCAAGGGCAACGCATTGAAGATTCCGCCGCCACTGTCGAGCCGTTCGGGTTCGATGGTGAACGCAATGGAAAGCCCCCAACGCTCACCGTTACCCAGCTCGGCCCGGATCTGTTCGCCCAGATACGAAGTATTGATGACCACCTCGCGAAAACCCGCCGCCTGCAAGCGCTGCAAATGGTGCGCGATCAAGGGCCTGCCACCGACCGGCAATAAAGGCTTGGGGCAGGCGTCGGTCAGCACCCCCATGCGTTCGCCCCGCCCTGCGGCCAGTATCATGGCTTTCATGCGCTGGCACCACCCAGATAACGTGCAGCTTCAGGATCTTTTTCACACAAGGCCGGCACCACGCGCGCCTGCAGCCAATCATGAAAAGCCTGCAGTTCGGGCGTTACCGCTGTCTCATGCAACAAGTAACCGAACGTACGTGGAATGTCTGGCAGATAACCTGCCTTGCCATCGCGATGGAACAGGCGCGCAAATATGCCGATGGCCTTCAGGTGACGCTGCGCACCCATCGCATCGAACCAGCGCCGGAAAGTGGCGTCATCGGCTGCCAGACGACCAGCCTGCCGCAGTAGTTCCGCGAATGCGAGTGCCCAGCCGTATACCTGCTCCACGGGCCAGTCCACATAACAGTCACGCAACAGGGACACGAGATCATAAGTGACCGGACCATGCACGGCATCCTGAAAATCGATGTGGCCCAGCCCGCCGGCCGGCAACACCATGATATTGCGGGAATGATAATCGCGATGCACGGTGACCCGGGGTTGCTCGAGGGCAGCGTCTTTCAGACAGGTGAACGCATCGGCCAGCAACTGTTCTTCCGCAGCCGATAACGACAGCTGCAAGTGCACCTTGAGGAACCAGTCGGGAAACAAGGCCATCTCGCGCAGCAACAGGGGCTCGTCATAGGCAGGCAGTTCTGGTGAAAATTCACATTCCTGAATATGCAGCAGATCCTGCATGGCCTGACCATAGAATGTTGCAACCGTTGCAGCATTCAATTGCGGCCGCAACAAGACATCACCGAAGTCATCCAGCATCATGAAGCCACCGGCAACATCGCGCGCCAACACCTGTGGAACCCGCACTCCGTGCGCGAGCATGGCGGCGCCAATGCGCACAAACGGCTCGCAGTTTTCCTTTTCCGGCGGGGCATCGACACCGATCACGCTGCGATTGCCCCAGCGCAAACGGAAATAACGGCGAAAGCTGGCGTCACCGGAAACCGGCGTAAAGACGGCGGTTTCCGCGCTGGCGTTTGGTTCTGTTGCCTCATTTTGCTCAATGATCGTTGCTTGTTCGATCAACCACGCTTGCAAAAGCGCCGCTCTGGCATCTATCACGCTTGCACCCATCCGAGAGGTTCCTGACTATGACCAGCGCTTAGTGTATTATTTCTCGCTTTCACATGCGAATCAGGAACATCGCCCACGGTGATGACACTTTCCCCAGCGCTGGCCCCTACCCCCTGAAGGTATTTATTAACCCGTGAAGATGCGTCAATTTCCGCTGCTGGCCGCCGCTCTGTTGACAGGCCCCGCGCTGGTGGGTGTGCCCTGCTTGGTGGGTGTGCCCTGGTTGCTGGCCCCGGCCACCTCGTCTGCAGCGGAGCTTCCTGTTTTGCCCGAAGGACCGGTCACGTCGGTGGATGCGCCTGCGCCCTACCGTTATCTGGATTGGGTCAAGCGTGAAGAAATCGATTCCCTGCCCGAAAGCCAGCGCCCAAAAAACGCCGGCGTCTGTCCTGGCTATTATCTTCCGCCGGTCGTGGTGCCACGTGAACCGGTGACCGATGACACCAAGGCCCCCGTCGAAGCCTCGGCCGAGCACTATGACATGGTCGGCGATAGCCAGGTGCGCATGCAGGGCGATGTTGTCGTGCAACAGGGTACGCGCATGCTCGAAAGCGAATCGCTCGACCTCGACACACGCACCAAGAAAGCCCGGCTGCAAGACGACGTGCGGGTGCGCCAGCAAGGCATGCTGATGACAGGGCAGCGCGCCGACATCGATCTCAACAGCAAGCAGCTGTCAGTCGAAAACGCCGAGTATGTGATACATGCGACTCATATTCGTGGCGCTGCGTCCAGGATACACAACACCATGGGCAACGTGCTGGTGCTGGATCACAGTACCTATACGACCTGCGAGCCCAACGCCAACACGTGGTATTTTGAAGCCGAAAAGCTGCGCCTGAATGCCCCCAAAGGCTGGGGCACCGCGCGCAACATGATCATCCGGGTCAAGGACATTCCCGTGTTCTACCTGCCCTGGTTCATGTTCCCGATCGATGACCGGCGCCAGAGCGGGTTCCTGTTTCCGTCCATTGGCACCAGCACCAGTGGCGGGCTCGAACTCGGCATTCCCTATTACCTCAACCTTGCGCCGAACTATGACGCCACGGTGACACCGGTCTACATGTCCAAGCGGGGCACCCTGCTGAATTCCGAATTCCGTTACCTGACCAAGACCGGTGAAGGCGATCTGGGCGGCGGCTTCCTCGACCGGGACGAGATGTACGATGACGACAAGCGTTACCTCGGTTTCTGGCATCACAGCAGCAATTTCCGCAACGGCTGGACCGCCGGCGTGGACTACAACAAAGTGTCGGACGAAGATTATTTCATCGACATCGATACAGACCTGAGTTCCAGCTCCCTGACATACCTGAATCAGTCAGTGATCACCAACTATCGCACCGATCACTGGAATTTCCAGGCGCTGGCGCAGCAGTTCCAGACGATCGACATCAACGTGAGCCCGGCCAGCGAACCCTACAAGCGCGTTCCCCAGTTACGCGTCCTGGGTTATGACCTGATCGGCGAACAAGGCGCCTACTGGTTCCTTGGCACCGAAGCCGTCGTGTTCGAGCACCCGCATGACTACACGCGGAAGCCGGCAGAAGCCCAACGACTCACGCTCAGCCCGGGCGTCGGCTACCAGTTCGAGAACGCCTATTCTTATGTCGAACCAAAACTGCGGTCGGTATCCACCCAATATGACATCGTCGCCGGAACAGGCTTGACCGCACAGGAACTGGCCGAATTCAACGAAACGCCGGACATCAACACCTACATCGCCTCGATCGACTCGGGCCTGACCTTCGAACGCAGTACTGAATGGTTCGAGCGCGCCCAGACCCAGACCCTCGAACCGCGCGCCTTTCTGCTTTACGTGCCCCGCGAGCGGGAACAGGTTTATATTCCCCGTTTCGATACGGCCACTTACAGCTTCAGCTACGACCAGTTGTTCCGGGACAACCGCTTTGCCGGTGGCGACCGTTATGGCGACGAGAAGAAGCTCTCGCTTGGCTTGACCAGCCGCCTGATCAGCGATCAGACTGGCGAAGAATGGCTGCGCCTCAGCGTGGGGCAGGCGTTCTACTTCGCCCACCGCTACGTTCAGCTGACATCTACCGCCGAACGCGAGACCGACGAAAACTCTCCCCTGGCGGGGCGTGTGGTCTGGCAGTTGGGGAAAAGCTGGTTCTTCTATAACGATGTCGAATGGGACAGCAACACCAACAATATCGACAACATGAACACCGGGTTCCAGATCAATCGCGACAACGAATATCTGCTCAACGTGAGCTACCTGTATCATGAAGTCCTGACCAATACCGGCGAAGAAGACGAAGACGAGCCCCTCAAACAGACCGATGTATCTTTCATCCTGCCGCTGACCGCGCGCTGGAGCTGGCTCGGGCGCTGGGGATACGATATGCAGCTGAACCGCTCCTTCGACAACCTGGTCGGCCTCGAATACGACAGTTGCTGCTGGAAGTTCCGCGTGGTCAACCGCCGCTTCCTGCAGGAAGACCCGGTCAATGAAGATGAAGTGAAACCAAAAGCCGGTTTGTACTTTCAAATAGAACTGAAAGGCCTGGCCAGCACGAGCAAGAAGGCCGACAGCCTCCTCGAAAGCAGCATCAGCGGCTATCGGGACCGGGAAGATCAACGTAAATACCGCTTCTGACGAGAACCACAATTAAATGAAGACTCTTTTGCCTTCCAGACCATTTTTGTCCACCCGTGCACTGCTGTCCCCCCTGATCGTGGGACTGGCACTATCCACCCTGCCCACTTACGTGCAGGCGGCAGTGCCCTCGCCGCAAAGCACACAGACCCTCGACAGGGTGGTCGCCGTGGTGGATGACGACATCATCCTGCAGAGCGAACTGCTTTCCCGCGCCTCGCAAATCCGCGTCCAGATGGCGAAGCGCAACACGCCAATCCCTCCCGACGAGAACAAACTGCTGGAGCAGGTGCTCGATCGCATGGTGGTCGAGAGCATCGAACTGCAGATGGCCGAGAAAGGCGGTATCAAGGTCGATGACAACAGCATCAACGAAACCCTGGGCAATATTGCCCGTCAGAACCGTCTGTCGCTGGAACAGTTCCAGCAGGCCATCGAGCAAGAAGACGGCATGAGCTTCAAGGCGTTCCGCGAGCAGATCCGCCGCGAGATGACGGTGTCACAACTGCGCCAGCGTCGGGTCGGCAACCGGGTCAAGATCACTGATCAGGACATCGCGGGATTCCTGGGTTCGGAACTCGGCAAGGCCAACCTGGCGCCAGACTTTCATCTGGGCCACATCCTGATTGCCGTCGATGAGAGTGCCGACGAAAATGCCCGCTCGCTGGCCCGCGCGACGGCCGACGAGGTCTACCGTAATCTCAAGAACGGAGCCGACTTCGCCGCCATGGCGGTGAGTTATTCCGGCGATGACAAGGCACTGGAAGGTGGCGATCTCGGCTGGCGTAAAGCCGGCCAATTGCCGACCTTGTTTGCCGATGTCGTGGTCGACATGCAAAAGGGCGATATCTCTGAACCGATCAAGAGCGCCAGCGGTTTCCACATCATCAAGGTGCTCGATATTCGAGGCGGCTCCGAAATGGTGGTGGCGCAAGCCCAGGTGCGCCACATCCTGGTCAAGCCCAATGAAATCCGCAGTGATGCCGATGCGCGTGCGCTCGTCGATGACATCCGCAGCCGACTGGTCGACAAGAAAGAGGATTTTGGCTCACTGGCCAAGACCTATTCCGACGATACCGGCAGCGCCTTGCAGGGCGGATCACTCGGCTGGGTCAATCCGGGCACGATGGTGGGTGAATTTGAAAAGGTCATGAACAGCCAGCCGCTGCACTCGATCAGTGAACCTTTCCGCAGCCAGTTTGGCTGGCACATTCTGGAAGTCACCGACAAGCGCAACCAGGACATGAGCACCGAGTTCAAGCGCAACCGGGCTCGCCAAATGCTCTACAAGCGCAAGTTCGACGAGGATCTCGCCACCTGGCTGCGCGAAATCCGCCAGGATGCGTACGTCGAGATCAAGCTTTGACATTGCGTGAGGGCGCGATGCGAATCGCCATCACGCCGGGGGAGCCGGCCGGCATCGGCCCGGATCTCCTGGTCATGGCAGCGCAAGCGCCCGACCCACGCGCCACGCTTGTCGCGATCGCCGATGGCGGCATGCTGCAACGGCGCGCCCATCAGCTCGGGCTTCCTCTCACACTGATACCGGATGACGGCAACACTACGCCGCTTCCAGCCGGCCATATGCGTCTTGCCCAGATTGACCTGCCCACCCCCGAAACGCTTGGCCTGCCGCAACGTGCCCATGCCCGGTACCTGCTGACGACGTTGCAGACTGCGACGTCCGGTTGCCTCGCGGATCGTTTTCACGCGCTGGTCACCGGCCCCCTGCAGAAATCAAGCATCAACGACGCTGGCATTCCGTTCAGTGGCCATACCGAATACCTGGCAGAACTGACGCACACTTCCCGCGTCGTGATGATGCTGGCCACCGAAGGGCTGCGGGTAGCGCTGGCCACCACGCACCTGCCCTTGCGTGAGGTGGCCGATGCGATAACGCCCGGGCTGCTGGAACAGATTTTCCGCATTACCGCGCACGACCTGCGAGCACACTTTGGTATAGAGCACCCGCGCATCAAGGTTTGCGGCTTGAATCCTCATGCCGGTGAAAGTGGTCACCTCGGTCGTGAAGAGATCGACATCATCATTCCCACCCTGCAGAAAATGCGTGAGGAAGGAATCGATCTGCAGGGGCCGTATCCGGCCGATACCCTGTTCACGCCGAAGCATCTGGATGATGCCGATGCCGTGATCGCGATGTATCACGATCAGGGGCTGCCGGTGCTCAAACACAAGGGCTTCGGGCAGTCCGTGAATATAACCCTGGGGCTGCCCATCATCCGTACCTCTGTCGATCATGGCACGGCGCTGGATCTGGCCGGCACCGGCAAAATTGATGTCGGCAGTTTCCACACGGCCCTGCGCTACGCCATTGACATGGCACAGACCAGACAGGCCGCATTGATAGATCAACAGGCCTTGAACTGATAAGGCTTGAATCGTTAAGGCTTGAATCGTTAAGGCTTGAATCGTTAAGGAGAGTACCCATGGGACGTAAACCCGGCTTCAGCCAGGGCCACGTCATGAAAAAGCGCTTTGGCCAGAACTTTCTGCAGGATCCGCATGTGATCGATGCCATCGTGACGGCCATAGACCCGCAACCCGACGACAACCTGATCGAAATCGGGCCGGGCCAAGGTGCGCTGACCGGCGCGTTGATCCCGCACCTCAAGGCGATGCAGGTCATCGAGCTCGATCGCGATCTGATTCCGTATTTGCTGGCCAGTTTCGCCGTGGGCGACAAGCTGACCATTCACCAGGGCGATGCTCTGCGCTTTGATTACCGCCAGCTGATCAAGCCCGACCACAAGATGCGGTTGGTGGGCAACCTGCCGTACAACATTTCCACGCCGCTGCTGTTCCAGTTGCTCGACTATGCCGCCGACATCCAGGACATGCATTTCATGCTGCAGAAAGAAGTGGTGGACCGACTGGCGGCCGGCGTTGGCGATGATGCCTACGGGCGACTGGGAATCATGATCCAGTATCACTGCGAGGTTGACCACCTGTTCGATGTCGCGCCGGAAGCCTTCAATCCGCCGCCGAAAGTAACATCGGCCATTGTTCGCCTGACGCCACGCGCACAGCCCGTTACACCGGCACTCGATGTGAAATGGCTGGGGCGTATCGTCACCGAGGCCTTCAACCAGCGCCGCAAGACTCTGCGTAACGCCTTGAAAAATCTCGTCGCCGAGGGTGATCTTGAACAATGCGGGATCGACCCGCAGCACCGTCCGGAGAACATTACACTGGCGGCGTATGTTAGACTGAGCAATCACCTGTATCAAAAAGCAGCGCCACTGTCATGATCAAGTCCCACGACACACGCGATTCCCACGACATTCGGGTCAAAGTGCGTACAGAGTTTCTCGCCAACCAGTCCGAACCTGAACAGGATCGTTATGCGTTTGCCTACCACATCCGCATCGAGAATCACGGCAACCGTGGCGCCAAGCTGCTCAGTCGTCACTGGCTGATCACCGACGGCAACGAGCACACCCAGGAAGTCAAAGGGGAAGGCGTCGTTGGCGAGCAACCCTTCATTGCGCCGGGCAACCACCACGAATACTCCAGCGGCGCCGTTATCACCACCCCGGTGGGCAGCATGCGCGGCAGCTATCACATGGTGGATGAATCCGGCGAAGCCTTCGACGCGGTGATTCCCGTGTTTACCCTGGCGCAACCGCGCGCGCTCAACTGATCCCATGGCAACCTATGCGATTGGCGATTTACAGGGCTGTTATGCCACCTTCATGGCCCTGCTCGCACGCGTCGATTTCGATCCGGCACGCGACAAGGTGTGGCTGACCGGCGATCTGATCAATCGCGGCCCGCAATCGCTGGAGACCCTGCGTTGGTGCTATCAGCATCGGGATGCGGTCGTTACCGTGCTCGGTAATCACGACCTGCATTTTCTGGCGGTGGCCTATGGCGCCAGCCTCTTCAAGCCCCACAAGGACACCTTCGCCGACATTCTGGACGCGCCTGATCGCGACAGGCTGGTCGACTGGCTGCGCCACCAACCGCTGATACACGTTCAGGCCGACCATATTCTTTGTCATGCCGGCATTTGCCCGCGCTGGTCGACCGAGCAGGCGCTGGCGCTTGCCGCCGAAGTCGGGACGGTGCTGCAGAGCGACGATGTCGCGCACTATTTCGCGAAGATGTACGGCAATCAACCCGCTGGATGGGATGACGCGCTGACCGGTGCTGACCGCTGGCGGGTCGTCACCAACTATTTTACCCGGATGCGCCTGTGCGACGCTGCCGGGGCCTTAGAGCTGAGTTACAAACGGGGATGGGATGGCCTTCCCAAAGGCTACTACCCCTGGTTCAACACCCCCAAACGCGTCAAGCTCAAGGAACGCGTCCTGTTCGGACATTGGGCCGCCCTGCTCGGCCGCACTGACCGCGATGACACCCTCGCCCTCGACACCGGATGTGTGTGGGGCGGCGATTTGAGTGCGTTCTGCCTCGAAACAGGGCAGCACATTCGTCAGTCCTGCCAGGAAACCAACCTGCCGTCGGGTGACATGGATTAAAGCCGATTCCGGAGCTTCCAAAAGAAAGAAGCAATGGAAAAAGTGTGCCATTCACCACCCTCCAGATTATTTCGATAAATAAATTATCCGTTTGCAAGAAAATCAAACGGAGGCCCATTTTCTTGCGGTAAAAAATCAATTAGGTTCTATAGTTAAGGCAAGAGGCAAAAATATTCAGCGTCATCGTTGCATGTGAACCAACCTTTACCACGGCACTCCAATGCTGAGGGAAAGACGATCGGCCTTCGGGCAGGCCGAACCAACAGGGGTATATCATGAGCATTTTCAGCCACTATCAGCGCCGTTATGAATCCACGCGGGAAGAGGAATATTCCATTCAGGAATATCTGGAGCTCTGCAAAAAAGATCCCACGACTTATGCCAGCGCCTCCGAGCGCATGCTGATGGCCATCGGCCAGCCGGAGTTGGTGGATACGTCCATCGATCCACGCCTCTCACGCATTTTCTCCAACAAGATCATCAAACGTTACCCTGCATTTGATGAATTTTATGGCATGGAAGAATGCATCGAGAACATCGTGGCGTACTTCCGCCATGCGGCGCAGGGGCTTGAAGAGCGCAAGCAGATCCTCTACCTGCTGGGTCCGGTCGGTGGTGGCAAATCAAGTCTTGCTGAAAAGCTCAAACACCTGATGGAAAAAATTCATTTTTATGCCATCAAGGATTCGCCCGTTTACGAATCGCCGCTCAACCTGTTCAATCCTGCTGAAGACGCACCGATTCTTGAAGAGGAATACGGGATTCCGCGTCGCTATCTGCGTGGCATCATGTCACCCTGGGCGGTCAAGCGACTGCACGAATTCAATGGGGATATCAGCAAATTCCGCGTCGTCAAAGTCTACCCGTCCATTCTCAATCAGATCGCCATCGCCAAAACCGAGCCTGGCGACGAGAATAACCAGGATATTTCCAGCCTGGTGGGCAAGGTAGACATCCGCAAGCTTGAAGAATTCGCACAGAATGACCCGGACTGCTACGCATTTTCGGGTGGACTGTGCCGTTCCAACCAGGGCTTGCTCGAATTCGTTGAAATGTTCAAGGCCCCCATCAAGGTATTGCACCCACTGCTGACCGCCACGCAGGAAGGCAATTACAACGGCACCGAAGGCATGGGCGCGATTCCTTTTGACGGCATCATTCTGGCGCACTCCAACGAGTCGGAATGGCAGGCGTTTCGCAACAACCGCAACAACGAGGCCTTTATCGACCGTATTTACATCGTCAAGGTGCCCTACTGTCTGCGCGGTTCCGAAGAAATCAAGATTTACGACAAACTGTTGCAGTCGAGTTCGCTGGCACACGCGCACTGCGCGCCAGACACCCTGCGCATGCTCGCCCAGTTCACCACCTTGTCGCGCCTGAAGGATCCCGAGAACTCTTCGGTGTATTCGAAGATGCGGATTTATGACGGCGAGAACCTGAAAGACACCGATCCGAAAGCCAAGTCGTATCAGGAGTACCGCGATGCGGCCGGCGTTGACGAAGGCATGGAAGGATTGTCGACGCGCTTTGCGTTCAAGATTCTCTCCAAGGTGTTCAACTACGATCATGCCGAAGTCGCCGCCAACCCGGTACACCTGCTTTATGTGCTGGAACAGGCGATCGAGCAGGAGCAGTTTCCGCCGGAAACCTCCGAGCGTTATCTGCGTTTCATCAAGGAATACCTGGCGCCACGCTATGTGGATTTCATCGGCAAGGAAATCCAGACCGCATACCTCGAATCCTACTCGGAATACGGCCAGAACATTTTCGACCGTTATGTGCTGTATGCAGATTTCTGGATTCAGGATCAGGAATATCGCGACCCCGATACCGGCGAGATTTTCAATCGCCAGTCACTCAACGCAGAACTGGAGAAAATCGAGAAACCGGCCGGCATTTCCAACCCGAAAGATTTCCGTAACGAAGTCGTCAATTTTGTGCTGCGCGCCCGCGCGACCAACAACGGCAAGAATCCGCAGTGGTTCAGTTATGAAAAACTGCGCACCGTGATCGAGAAGAAGATGTTCTCGAACACCGAGGAATTGCTGCCGGTGATTTCCTTCAACCCGAAAGCGTCGAAAGAAGACCAGAAAAAACATCAGGACTTCGTCACACGCATGGTGGAAAGAGGATACACCGAGAAGCAAGTCCGCTTGCTGTGCGAATGGTATCTACGCGTTCGCAAGTCGCAATAGTGTGTCAAAACGCTGTTGCCGTTTGCCCCATTGGCCTGCGCATGTGAGTAACGCTCGTGTCGTACATTGTTGATAGACGACTCAATGGAAAAAACAAAAGCGCTGTTAACAGACAGCGCTTCATGCGCCGTTACCGCAAGCATATCAAGAAAGCGGTCGACGACGCCGTTACCAAGCGCTCCATCACCGACATGGACAGCGGGGAAAAGGTCACGATTCCGCGTGAGGATATCAACGAGCCTTTTTTCCACCATGGTCGCGGTGGCAGCCGCGAAGGCGTGCACCCCGGCAACAAGGAATTTGTGTCAGGTGACACCATCGAACGGCCACAAGGTGGTGGCGGCGGAAGTGGTTCCGGCGGTGATCCGGGCGATGGCGACGAGGGCATGGATGACTTCGTGTTCCAGATCAGCCAGGACGAGTTTCTCGAATTCCTGTTTGAAGGCCTGGAACTCCCCAATCTGGTGAAGCGCCAGCTCGTCGGCGTGGAATCCTTCAAATATGTGCGCGCGGGTGTCGTCAACGAGGGCAACCCGGCCAAAATCAATATCATGCGTTCCATGCGGCAAGCCACCAGTCGCCGCATTGCACTGACCGCTGCCAGCCGCAGAAAGCTGCGTGAACTCCAGGAAGAACGCGAAAAGCTGTTGGCACAGGACAGCATTCTGCGCGATCACGCCCGCCTCACTTTCGTCGAGAAAGAAATCACCCGACTTGAGCGACGCATCAACAAGATTCCTTTCATCGACACAATCGATCTGCGTTACAACCTGCACATCAAGCAGCCCAAACCCACGTCGAAGGCTGTCATGTTCTGCGTGATGGACGTATCGGGATCGATGAACCAGTCGATGAAAGATATGGCGAAACGGTTCTTCATCCTGCTTTATCTGTTCCTCAAGCGCAATTACGACAAGATCGAGGTGGTGTTCATTCGTCACCACACCAGCGCCAAGGAAGTCGACGAGCAGGAATTTTTCTATTCACGCGAAACCGGCGGCACCATTGTCTCCAGCGCGTTGAAAATGATGGCCGAGATCATCAACGAGCGTTACCCGACAGACGAGTGGAATATTTACGGTGCGCAGGCATCCGACGGTGACAACTGGAATGATGACTCACCACTCTGCCGCAAGATATTGATGGAAGATATTTTGCCGGAGGTACAATACTACGCCTACATCGAAATCAATCCTCGTCGTCATCAGGCGCTCTGGCGCGAATACGAAACGATCAAGGCGCTGGTCGAACACTTTGCCATGCAGGCAATCGCAGACGCTGCGGACATCTACCCGGTCTTCCGGGAACTGTTCCAGCGACGTCCCGCCAAGGCATAACGCCCGCCGCGTACGGCAGCCCAGAGAGGCAAGGCAACAGTCCAGAGGTGCAAGGCATGAGTCAGGTTGAACGCAAACCAATATCGACAGAGTCCGAATGGACCTTCGAACTGATTGACGAATACGACCGGGAAATCGGCCGTGTGGCGAAAATCTACAAGCTGGACACGTACCCCAACCAGATTGAAATCATTTCCGCCGAGCAGATGCTGGATGCCTATTCCTCTGTCGGCATGCCGGTCGGTTATCATCACTGGTCGTATGGCAAACATTTTGTCGCCAATGCCCAGCAATACAAGCGTGGCCAGATGGGCCTCGCCTATGAAATCGTGATCAATTCCAACCCGTGTATCGCCTACCTGATGGAGGAGAACACACTGCCCATGCAGGCACTCGTTATTGCGCATGCCTGCTACGGTCACAACTCCTTTTTCAAGAACAACTACCTGTTCCGCACCTGGACGGATGCCAGTTCCATCATCGATTATCTGGTGTTTGCCAAAAACTACATTAACCATTGCGAAGAGCGTTATGGCATCGATGAAGTCGAAGCCACGCTGGATTCCTGTCATGCACTGATGAACTACGGCGTGGATCGCTACAAGCGCCCCTACCCTATTTCCGCTGAAGAAGAACGGCAGCGGCAGAAAGATCGCGAAGAATATTTGCAACGCCAGATCAACGAATTATGGCGAACCATTCCCAAGCTGTCCGACAAGGATGAGACAAGCCCGGTCAAACGCTTTCCCGATGAACCGCAGGAAAACCTGCTGTATTTCGTCGAAAAAAATGCGCCGTTGCTGGAATCCTGGCAGCGTGAAATCGTGCGCATCGTACGCAAGGTCGCGCAGTATTTCTATCCGCAGCGTCAAACCCAGGTGATGAACGAAGGCTGGGCTACGTTCTGGCATTATACCCTGCTCAATCACCTGTACGACGAAGGCAAACTCAGTGATGGGTTCATGCTGGAGTTTCTGCAAAGTCATTCATCAGTGGTGTTCCAGCCGAGTTTTGACAGCAAGTATTACTCGGGCATCAACCCGTATGCACTCGGCTTCAGCATGATGCGAGATATTCGGCGGATCTGCGAAAACCCCACCGACGAAGACAAACGCTGGTTTCCGGAAATGGCCGGCTCGAACTGGGTCGATACCCTGCATTTTGCAATGCAGAATTTCAAGGATGAGAGCTTCATTCTGCAATTCCTGTCACCCAAACTGATCCGGGATTTCAAGCTGTTCTCGATTCTCGACGACGACCTGAAAAAGGAACTGCACGTCACCGCCATTCACGATGAAGGCGGCTACCGTTCCATTCGCGAGAAACTTTCGCAACAGTATAACCTGTCCATGAATGAGCCAAACATTCAGGTCTATAACGTCAACATACGCGGCGACCGCTCATTGACCCTGCGCCATATTCGTCACAACCGGCGACCGCTCGCCGAGAAGGACACGGAATCCGTGCTGAAGCATCTGCGTCGCCTGTGGAAGTTCGACGTGCATCTGGAGAGCATGCAGGATGAGAAGCTGATGGAAGTGTACCATTGCCGTGAGAGTGGCATGGAACACGTCAGTCACGATGACGGGGAAACACGTTACTGAGCTGCCTGTTACTGACCTGCCCGTTACTGACATTCAGGTCACCAGGAAGCCCGTCAATGAAAAGCCCGTTCGTCTGCCTTGGCGCGGGGTGCAAGCCCCACGCCAAGGCCACTTTCAAGGCAGGTGATCCACGAGCTTTTGCAGACGCGGGTGATGAGCCACCCGCCGGCACGCATCAATGACGATCAGCCCCTCCTCCCGCGAGAAAGTGTGCACGCCCAGCAGCCCCGGCGACCAGAACGGATATATTTCCTCGCACGCGACTTCTTCATAATCATCCACCGTCAGCGTTTTGATTTCGCGAAAAGCGACGGCATAGCCGTACAGATTGCTGCAGTCCTGCGCTGGCCGGAACAGACGATTGCCCTCCCGGAAAAGATGGCCGGCAGGTCGGGCAAAGCGCGCATCCGTAACGACCGGATTGAGGGGGTGCGGCACCCACTCCCGGGTCAACAAATTGTCTGCATGGAAGAGACACAGGTTTTCGCGTGCGCGTGCACCCTCGACATCCACCACGGTCATGAACAACCACCATTTTCCTTCATGAAAAAACGGCGTGGTATCGACCGCGCTAACACCGTCCATTAAATGCATGACGAATTCCCATTGATGCGGGAACCCTACACAACGATAGAGGCTGACAGCGTTATTGTCTTTCGACTCGGGAATCATGTAGAGCGTACGGTCATGCTGCACAAGACAGGGGTACGACAAATGGTAGGGCATATCGAGTATGGTCACCGGCGTTGACAGTGTATTGTCATCATTCAATGACGCAACGGCCAGGTGACCTTTTTGACGATGCCTGCAAAACACCTCGAAAAAAATGTAGATCCCGCCTTCGTGGCGCCAGATAAAGGGATCAGCCCAATACTGATCGACGGGCGCAATGATCTCGTGGTAACGCTGCAACGTACCGGCATCGGTCGAAGACCGCTGAATCAGCAAATGCCACTTCTCCCACAACAACCGGTCACGCAGGGACTTGGCAAAAATACGAAAGAAATAGATGGCGAACACTCGCAACATTGCCAGCCCGGCGGGCGCATTCCGTTCCGGCCAGGAATAGAACCCGTAGGGTGGGCGGCGGCGCTCAATTTCGCTGAAGAAGCGCCGTTCGCCCAAGCGGTAAAGCTTCTCGATCTGGCGCGCCAGCAAGGTACTCGCCGAGCGCAATAGCAGATTGCGATTGACCGCCGGTGAGTAGAAGTAGGTCGTGCTGGTAAAGGAGTCCAGAACCCGGTGAGCGCCTTCCGCCGTCCGCATGACAAGGCCCGCCCCAGACGTGGGGATGCCGTCAATACATTCGTGGAAACCGGCCGGCGTGCCCCTCACGCGCTGCAGATCACCAAAATGATATGACCACAGGCCCCATCGGGCGATGGTGCACACGCGATCTTCCATGCGGTGCTGCCCCGCGTGCACCAGCACATCGAGGTGCATGCCTGACATTGCCTGCAGATCGGCGTCTGACAGACAAGACACGCCGTTTTGCACATGACCACTGAATTGCACCGTCTCCACGTCGGGAAAGCCGGCTCGAACATCGCGACGGGCACAAGCATTCGAGCCAATGAGCCTGCGCGAGAGCCGCGCATCGAGGGCGGCAAACAGGCGATAGGCGAAGGGCGCCGCCGCTACAGTGAAGGATTGCTCAGGAAGGAAGAAAACCAGTCGGCTGACCGCCGCCGATGCCAGTACACGCACCAAAGCAGCGTGCAGCCAGTCCTCGATCAAGGCATCATCGAGGATAACGCCAATGCATAGCGGCTTCTGCTTCATGATAGCGGGTTACTCTTTGGTCGTTACTGGTGTCAACAACGCCAATTGCTGCTGAATGACGGCGGCGTAACGCGACATCGCCGCGCTCACGCCAAATTCGGCAGCGCGCGCATAAGCCTTTTTACCCAGGACGGCGCGAATCTCCGTGTCATCGAGCACCTGCGCAAGCGCGTCGCTCAGTGCAGCGACGTCGGCGACAGGCACCAGCACACCGTGCTTGCCGAAATGAACACCGTGTATGTCCGGGGTGGTAGACTCATCAAGGATTTCGCCCGGCCCGTGGTGACAGTTGGAGGAAATGACCGGCAGCCCGAGCCCCATGGCCTCGATCAGACTGTTGGGAAAGCCTTCGAATTCGGAGCTGAGCACGAACACCGACGCGCGCGCCATGGCGGCATAGGGGTTGGCCAAAAAGCCAGGAAAGATCACGCGCTCCGCCACACCCAGTGTTTGCGCCAGCTGTTGCAGTTCACCGAGCAGCGGGCCTTCGCCGAGTATCACCAATGGCAGCGTGAATTTCCTGCCGGCGTACGCTCGGATCAATACGTCGTAACGCTTGCATTCGACCAGTCTGCCCACTGCGATGATGTAGCCGTGCTGCAAACGCGGATCGCTGTGCAGATCAATGGGCTGCTCGCCCTGACGTTCAATTTCGACGATATCGCACGGATTGGGGATGACCGTGATGGCCTGCGGTAACAGGGAAAAATCCTTGATGAGGCTGTTCTTGATGCCCTCTGAGACCGCGATGACATGATCCGCACGCGGAAACAGCGTACGCACCGACTGCTTCCTGGCCCACCCCATCATGCCGGAACCACTGGAGGCAGAGGGGTTGCTGCGTTCGCTGATGATACAGCGGTAGCGAAACCGCCGGGAAAAGACGATGGCAAGGTAATTCGCGCGCGTCAGAAAACTGATCACCAGGTCGGGACGGTTGCCACTCATATAGCGTTTCAGGCGACGATAGCTATCGAAAAGCGAACCATTACTGCCAAGACAGGTCACCTTGACCGGCGCGGAAATCCGGTAGCGCTGGGTTTCACTGTCGAGCAGCACCACCTCAACCTCTGCTGCAGGCAGATACGGAAGGATACGATTGACGACACCCGAAAACACCCGTTCGGCACCCCCACCCACCAGCGAATTGATCAGGAACAGGATGCGCATAGTCGGCTGCTGGCTAGTAAGTTGTGGTGGACAGGTCGGTTGATCTGGGCAAGCCTCGGATTGAACGTTGGCGGGAAACGCACCATTGAACTGCATGGCGGCATTCTCACTCCTGCTGCCGTTCGTGAATCTCATTATTCCATCCTTCCCTGCGAAATACTGCTCTGACAAATGCCTGATCATGCCGCCACCTACCTGACAGGAGGTGTGTCGTAGCGTCCCTGCGCACGATGACCACCCTGCCAAGTTATCAAATACGTCGACCCGTTCCAACGGGTTTTTGTCATACCGAGCTCAAGGCAGTACAACACGTTTATGACAAGGCAAGTTGCATGCCAGCAGCAAAGGCCCGCCTAGTCCCCCGACATTTCCAGCAAAAAAGTTACCGGCCCGTCATTGACGAGAGAGACCTGCATATAAGCGCCAAAACGCCCCGTTTGATTAACGATAGGAAGCTGGCTGGCCTTTGCAACCGTATAATCAAACAACTGGCGCGCAACATCGGGTGCAGCGGCCGAGGTAAAACTGGGCCGCAACCCCTTCTGTGTATCGGCCGCCAGGGTAAACTGCGACACCCACAGCACGCCGCCACTGACATCACAGACGCTGCGATTCATTTTCCCTTCTGCGTCGGAAAATACCCGGTAGCTCGTGATCTTGTGCACCATTTTGTCAGCAATGGCTTCGGTATCCCCGGGTTGCACCGCCAACAACACCAACAAACCATGATCGATCTGGCCAACCACTTCGCCGTCAACGCTGACCCGCGCTTCGGTCACCCGCTGCAACAATGCGCGCATACTATGTTTCTCCGTAAAAATTGTCGACAGGCGGCCACGTCATGGCCACGAAAAAATGGCAGAAAATCAGAACGATACCGTATCTATAGTGACTTCGAGCAAATGTTCACTGCCTGGCTGCAGTGTCAACATATCCGACACGATATTGGCCGACTCAATGCATACCATCCGCCGCCAGGCATCCGGGGCGAATTGACCGAGACGCAGCGATTTTTCGATGTGGGGATTCCACAGCACCAGTGAACGACTGTTCGAGGCGGTCAGGCGAATGCAACGCCGCCATCCGGCATCCCGGAGGATCACTTGCGTGACGTCCCCCTGGTATATACGATCCACTTCCCCGTGGAAGGTCACCGGAACATTCCCGCTATCCTCCCGCCATTGGGACAGGGTATCGATATAGGGAACATCAATGAGCCCCTCGACCTGAACGTTATCAATATCGCTGATGGCAAAATAGGTATGCAGGGCCTGCGTCAGGTGCACCGGCGATGGCGACAGGGAACGGTTGCGCAGTCGCAGCACCAGCGTCGCGCCCACCACGATGTCCAGCGTCAACTGCACAGGCACGCACTGACCTGCGTCGACAAGTGAGGAAAGCCCTACACTCAATGTCAGCGTTACTTCACGGTCCGTTTCGACAATGTCGTCAAGCTGCCAGGGCATTCCACGCGCCCAACCGTGCGCGGGCAACTCCGCCATCGCAGGATAACCATCGCGCACAGCCGCAGGATTTCGGCGCCAGTCACCAAACCAGGGCCAACAAACAGGAATTCCCCCACGCACCGGCTGCCCGGTGACATACTCCGCCCGTTCGCTCAACCAGATGACGGGCTGGGCGCCAGCCGGGCAATAACTGAGCACCTGAGCGCCCTGCAACGCAATGAGCGCATGACCACGGGGATGCTGCACCTGCAAGCACTCCAGTGTACCTTTTGTTATCCTGCTGACATAAGCGGACGTCACTGCCAAAATACTCCTGTTGAATCAATCATTTGAAGTTATCACGAGACACACCGAAGACTGATAACACTATTAATACAGAACAACCCTTGCCCTTTCAGAGGCAAGATCGTAGCCTATTCGCAGCAAAAGGTAGTAACACACCTGCAACAATAACAAGAAGCTGATGGCGTTCTTCACATGAAGCCGCCGGGAAACGTGTAGACCTGATATGACTTCACTGACACACGAAACCAGGAAGAGCCAGTCCGTGCGCCTGCACACAGCGCTGCTGTGGCTGTATCAAAACCAGGAGCTCTGGGAATCTGACCTGGATGCAGCCCTCCGCATTGTCACCCGTACGGCCTGTCGCGCGCTCAACGTCGGCATTGCCGGCATCTGGGAATACCACGCCACCGGCCGACAAATGCTCTGTCGCATGCAGTACAGTGCCAGCAATGACAATCATTCAATGCTTCCCCCTATCGATCGCCACCTGTTTCCGGTGTATTTCCAGGCACTCGAAGCCGGTCGGATCATCAGCGCCAACGACGCCATCAATGATCGCCGCACCTGTGAATTCGCCGACAGCTATCTGATCCCCAACAATATCCGTTCAATGCTTGATGCCACGCTGCGACAGGCAGGCAAGACCTGCGGCGTCCTGTGCCTGGAACATCTCGCCACGCTGCGACTGTGGAATCGGGAAGAGCAGGAATTCGCCACGTCGGTTGCGGATCTTGTCTCACAACTACTCGTGTTCTATCGCCTGACCGAAAGTGAGCAGCGGCACCGGGCCTTGTTCGATTCTGCACGCGATGCCATTGTCGTGGTGAAAGACGGTATTTTCATCGACTGCAACAAAACCGCCGAAGAAGTCTTCAATCTGCCCAAGCGTCGCATCATCGGCAGTTCACCGGCAGAGTTGTCGCCACCGTTCCAGGAAGGTGGTCGCGAGTCATCCGAATTTGCCCGCGACATCCTGCAGGCGGCCATGGCGGGTGTGCCGCAGTTTTTCAACTGGTGGCACAAGCGTGGCGACGGTCGCAATTTCGAAGCAGAAGTCAGCATCGAACGCATCCGTATCGGGGAAGACTATTGCCTGCAAAGCATCGTGCGCGATGTCACGTCACGCAATCGTGTCGACCGGGCCATTCGCATGATCGCCCAAGGGGTCTCTGCGCGCGGCGATGCCAGTTTCTTCGAACAGATGGCTATTCATCTGGCACAGAATTTTGAAGCGCGCTGCGCACTGGTTGCACAACTGGAAGGCAATGGCACCACCCGTTTCGAGACGGTCGCGGTCAGCCTGCATAATCGGGTCGCCGACAATTTCGAACACAGTCTGCAAGGGTCCGCTTTCGAACATCTGTTGGAGGAAGGCAGCTGCCTCGTCGGAGAAGGCGCGCGCGCACTGTTCCCCGAAGACGCCCTGCTGGGAATATTCAACGCCGAAAGTTTTCTGGGACTACCGTTTTTTGACAGTGCCGGCAACGCGATCGGATTCGTTGCGGTCATCGATGACAAGCCCATCGACACTGACTTGCAGCACAAGGAAATCCTCGAGATTTTTGCCGCTCGTGCCGGTTCCGAACTGGAACGCTTGACGGTACAGGATAAATTGCTGTTCGCCGCCGACAACGACTCACTGACGGGCTTGCCCAACCGTCGCAAATTGCATGACGTGGCAGCGACCGCCATCGCGACAGTCGCCAGCCGACCCGGTTGCCAGCCTACGCTGTTCCTGCTCGATCTGGATCGTTTCAAGGAAGTCAACGACACTCTGGGACACCATATTGGCGACCAGTTGTTGATGCAGGTCGGGCTGCGTCTGAAAACCCTTTTGGCGGAACACGGGGCCTTGCTCAGCCGGCTGGGCGGCGATGAATTCGCTGTGTTCGCCGATCATTTCCAGGACCATGAGGAAGCCAAAGCCCTCGCCAGACGGATAACGCGCGCCCTCAGCCAGCCCTTCGCCGTGGGTGAAGTGGCCCTGTCACTGGGAAGCAGCCTGGGAATCGCCTTCTTTCCGCAGCATGGTGATGACAGTCATGCCTTGTTGCGCTGTGCCGATGTTGCCATGTATCACGCCAAAACCCGTGGCGGTGGCTATGCCGTTTACGATGCCAGCCTCGACGCCCACAGTCCACGCCGCCTGCGCATGATGACCGAACTCGGCAACGCCATCGATGAGGGGCAGCTGGTACTGCACTACCAACCCAAAATTGACCTGGAGACAGGCCAGTGCATTGGCTGCGAAGCCCTGTCGCGCTGGGAGCATCCGCAACTGGGTGCCATCGCTCCCACCGAGTTCATTCCGCTGGCGGAAATGAGCGATCTCATTCACCCGCTGAGCCTGCGCGTTACCGAGGCGGCGCTCGACCAGCTGGCAGAATGGGATTCCCGCGGACTTTACTTGTCCGTCGCCATCAATATTTCGGCACGCAACCTGCTCGACCTGAACTTTGCCGAAAACCTCAGTCAGTTGATCGAAGCCAAGGGGATCGGTGGCGACCGCCTTGAAATCGAGATCACCGAAAGCGCACTGATCAGCGATCCCGAGCGGGCAATGGCCATTATCAGCCAGATCTCTGCCCTGGGCGTCAAATTCTCGATCGACGATTTCGGTACCGGCTACTCCTCGCTGTCATACCTGAAACGTCTGCCCATCGATGCGCTCAAGATCGATCGCTCCTTCGTGCAGGACATGCTCGCCAACGAACAGGACGCGATCATTGTGCGGTCCACCGTCAGCCTGGCCCACAACCTGGGTCTGAAGGTGGTGGCCGAGGGCGTCGAGAACCAGAAAACCCTCGAACAGCTGGGGCAGCTGGGCTGCGATATGGCGCAGGGCTATCAGATCTGCAAGGCACTGCCCGCGCAACAATTCGAGAGCTGGGTACGCAGCCAGTTCCACCGCTGGGAACCCAGCCTCGGCTGAACGACTCGGCACCCGCCCCGGGGCGCTCAGCCCCTTGAACCCGTTTCCCGCAGAGCGCATACTTGGCGGCGTTTTTTAAGTCACCCCAAGGCCTCAAGAGGCCCATCCTCCTGACCAAGCAGAGAATTCACATGCAAGTCGCCGACAAAGCCGTAGTGACCTTTCACTACACCCTCAAAGACATCAACGGAAACGAAATGGAATCCAGCCGCACTGGCGAACCCCTCGCCTACCTGCATGGCGCCGACAACATTGTGCCCGGCCTTGAAAAAGCACTCGCCGGCAAGCGCCAGGGAGACACCCTGACCGTGACCGTTACCCCGGCGGAAGGCTACGGCGAGCGTCGCGATGACCTGCAGATGCGCGTTTCCGCCAAACACCTGGTGTGGGAAGGCAAACTCGAAGCCGGCGGCCAGGCGTTCCTGCGTACCGAGCACGGCCCACGCATGGTGACCGTTATCAAGCCGGGCAAGTTCATGGTCGACATCGACGCCAACCATCCACTGGCTGGCACGACGCTGGTGTTTGATGTCGAAATCACTGAAGTACGTGAAGCGCTGCCGGAAGAACTCGACCACGGCCATGTGCACGGTCCGGGCGGTCATCACCACTGATAGCCGGTTTGCCGACACTGGCCCTTCGGGGCCAGCACGAAGCCTGGTCATGGCCGGTGTGTGCCCACCTGAAACGCTCTACTCTCGCCTCTCGCCTCTCGCCGCTCCCCACTCCTCCCCGCGCTCCCTGCGGTTTCCGCACCGCTGCGTTTACCCTGCGGCATCATCATTCAAGCGGTCGAAAGCTGGTCTGTTTTGGCGGCAAGAATAAAATCATTGCGGTGCAAGCCTTTGATTTTATGCGTCCACCAACTCACGGTGACCTTGCCCCATTCGGTCAGCAAGGCGGGGTGATGCCCTGCCTCCTCTGCCAGCGCGCCGACCTGGTTGGTAAACGCCAGCGCCAGCGCGAAATTCCTGAAGGCGAATTCGCGTTGTAACTGCAAAATGCCGTCGACCACGACCGGCTGCCAATCGGGGATCTGCTTGATCAGTTCAGCCAGCTCGGCATCACTGACCTTGGGGGCATCGGCGCGACAGGCTTCGCACCGTTCTTCAGTGAGGGACATGGGACCTCCGCACAATCGACTCAAACCATAAACACGAACAAAACACACTGTATCCACGGTACGCCAAATCGCGCCATCCCACAATAAAAGTGTCGTCACAAGTCAAAGCTTGCAACTAAGCTTGTTTGCTACCATGCAACGCTTTTAACCACAAAATGACTGACCAAATGGTCACAAACCAATAAAAAAACAGGCACGATATGCAACGCCTTAGCGAACACATCAATCTCTCAAGCCTGAGCCAACTCCAGGGGCCCTACGTCAAACTGATGTTCGACGTCATGGGCCGCGCCATGGAAGCCGCCAGCCAGATCGACAGCGTGTTCGAACGTGAACTCAAGGCCCTGAGCCCGGATTTCGTGTTCGAAATGTGCGTCAAACCCAATGGGCCGGGACTCGTCATGCAAAAACAGCCTGACGGCTCCTTCAGATACCTGGGCGAGAAAAAGCCACGCAAACCGGATCTCAGCATACAGTTCAAGCATTTGGCGCATGCCTTCCTCGTGCTCAGTTTTCAGGAAAGCACCGCGCGGGCCTTTGCCAATGATCGCATGATCGTCGATGGCGAAATTTCCCACGCGCTGAAAATGGTGCGCTGCCTCAACCAGCTGGAAACCTTTATTTTGCCCAAGCTCGTTGCCGAGCGGGCGATCAAGCGTTATCCGAAATTATCGGTCCAGGAAAAGCTCAAACACGGTGCGCGTATTTATTCGCGGGTGGCAGCCAATTTCCTGAAGCCAAAGGCTTTCTGAAACCATAGATTTTCTGAAACCAGCGCTTTCCTGAAACAAAAGCGTTCCCGACCGAAACGCTTTCTTGAGCTGACAAGGCCTGCCTGATGGCTTTTTAGCTCCCCCGAATACTGAATTGTTGAACGGAGTCACCCATGACCAAGCCCTATTTTGAATTCTTCTGCCCGGTAAAAACCATTGCCGGCCACAAAGCCCTCGAACACATTCCGTTTGAGCTGCAAACGCTGGGTTCTTCCCGCCCATTGATCATTACCGACGCGGGCGTAAAAAATGCCGGCCTGCTCAATAACGTCCTGCCTGTATTCCAGGAAGCCGGCATCGAGATCGCCGATATTTACGACAATGTTCCACCGGATTCCTCGACCCGCATCGTGACCGAGATAGCGCAGCTGTATCGCAGTAAAAATGCCGACTCGATTATCGCCATCGGTGGCGGTTCGGTTATCGACACCAGCAAAGGTGTCAATATTCTCGTGTCGGAAGGCGGTGATGATCTGCACAAATATTCCGGTGCAGGCATCCTCAAGCGCCCGCTTAAGCCGCTGTTCGTGGTTCCGACGACGGCCGGCACCGGTTCCGAAGTGACATTGGTCGCCGTGATATCCGACAGTGAATCCGGCGCGAAACTGCCGTTCACCTCGTACTTCCTGCTGCCGAACGCGGCTGTGCTGGATCCGCGCATGACGCTGACGTTGCCGCCGTCGATTACCGCCGCCACGGCGATGGATGCGATGACGCACGCCATCGAGGCCTACACGTGTCTGGCCAAGAATCCGCTCAGCGATGCCTATGCCGCCCAAGCCATTCGCAAGATCAGCGAGAACCTGCTGCACGTGATGGACAATCCGCAGGATGCCGACGCGCGTCTGGAGCTGGCGCTGGCAGCCACCATGGCAGGTATCGCGTTCTCCAATTCCATGGTGGGACTGGTGCATGCACTGGGCCACTCACTGGGCGCCTTGTGCCACGTGCCACACGGTATTTGCATGAACGTCTTCTTGCCGTATGTGCTTGAATACAATATGGAAGTCAACGCGGAAACGGTCGGTGAACTACTGCTCCCACTGGCTGGCGCCGACGTCTATGCGGCAACACCCAAGCCCATGCGTGCCGAGCGTGCACTGCAGCGCATTCGCGCCCTGCGCGATGAACTGTATTCGCGCGTCAAACTGCCGCGCCGACTGTCAGAAACCGGCAAGGTCAGCCGCGATCAACTGGCGCAATTGGCCAGCATGGCACTCGATGAAGGCCCGATCCTGTTCAATCCGAAAGAAATGGATTTCGACGAAGCCATGGCCCTGCTGGAACGCGCCTGGTAAGCCGTTGAACGGAAGACACGTTTCACTGCGCTGGCCCCCTGCCAGCGCATCCCCACGCCTTCGCATCACCACGCCTTCGTATCCACAACTCCTTTCGCATCAACAGCCACTGCACTTCACCAATTCCCTGTTTTTCAAGTAGTTTTCTGATTTCCGACGCCATCCCGGCACGACCGGTAAACTCGCCTACACTTAAACGGTAACTGTCTGGCTACACAGGGCAAATCGGTTGCCAGAGCCAAGGCTGGTAAAGGGAATGTCGTCAACAAATGCATGGGTAATTCTCGTCTCTGTATGGCTGTGCCGCAAAAAAGCGCTGGCCTTTGTGACTGTGCCCGTCATTTACAAGCAATGCTTGGCGCAGGTATTGCGGCTGACGCTGGTCATTATCACCAGCGCCACCTTGCCGGCAGTGGCAGTCGCCGACGAGTCGCTGAGCGGTCAGGTAATGCCACTGGTGGATGCCGAACACTATGCGGTGACACCCTACATTACCCTGCTGGAAGATCCCGCCAGCCAATGGAACATCGAAGAGGTCTCTTCCAGTGAATTCACCGACAAATTTACTGATGCCAAACAAAATTATCTGAATTTCGGCTACAGCGATTCCACCTACTGGATTCGCCTGCAACTTCGCTATGAACCCAATCGCAAACGGCATCCACCGGTCACAAACTGGTATTTCGAAGTAGGCAAGGCGCAACTCAATACCGCCGAATTATATGTTCAGCGGGAAGACGGCAGCCTGTCACGCTATCAAGCCGACATCCGGATCCCCTACGCAGAACGACCGCTACGCATGGTCAACAGTGTCTTCCCGATCACCACGCCCAAGGGAGAAACCATAACGCTCTACTTGCGGGTCAAAAACATCTCTGCGTTTTACATTCCACTGACGATCTGGGAACCCGGCGAATTCGTTCGCAAAACAACAAGTGAAGAATTTTTGTATGGCGCTTTTTTTGGCGGCATGCTGATCATGATCGTCTACAACCTGTTCCTGTATGTTTCGATCCGCGACCTGAGTTACGTTTATTATTCCGCCTATCTGGTGTCTGCACTGGTGTTTGAGGCAATAGACCTCGGCCATGGCGCGGCCTGGCATGAAGAGGGCCGAACATGGTTCAACAAGGAGTATGTTCCGATTGCCATCTGGTGCACATGGTTATCGTCATTCCTGTTTACCCGGCGTTTTCTTGAAATTCCCAAACGCCACCCGCTGCTGAATCAGTTCCTGACTCCGCTGTTCATTTTTTCACTGATCTGCGCGGCCTTCTGCTTCATGCTGCCCTTCAAACTGTCACTGGTGGTATCTGTCTATTTTTGCGGTTATGCGGTCTCGACCATGCCATTGGTCGGCGCCTACGTCTGGTACAAAGGCAACAAGAGCGCTTCGTATTTCACCCTGGCATGGATCTTCAACGTAACGGGCTTCATCATACTTTCCAGCGTGGCAACGGGGCGCGCGCCCGCGACCCCGCTTTTCATTGCGTCGATGCCATTGGGCACGTGGCTGGAAGCCGTCATGCTCTCGTTTGCGCTGGCTGAACGCATCAAGCGCACCCAGAAAGAAACTTTGCAGGCCAATACGCTTTCCATGCAACATCTTGCCGGCTATCGCTCGCTCATCGATAACGCGCTGGAAGGCATTTATCAGATGACGCTGCGCGGCCGATTGATCAATGCCAATCCGGCCCTGGCACAAATTCTGGGGTTCCCGTCGGTCAAAAAACTTCTGCATTCAGGTAAAAAAACGGTCCACGACATTTTCGATGATCCTGCGCGGCAGTGGCGCGAACTTATGCGAGGCAAGCCGGTCAGCACCGAGATACATCGCCTGCGTGCCGATGGCAGCGCGTATGTCGCGATGCACTCCGCCTATCTGGTCCGCGACACTCATGGCCAGGCGTCCTACATCGAAGGAAAGCTGGTCAACATCACGGAACGTTTTGAACGGGAACAAGCTGAGCGCGAGCGAGTGCGCGAACGACACGAAAAGGCCAAAGCGGAAGCCTTGACCCAGGCCAAAAGCCGGTTTCTGAAAAACATGAGTTTTGAAATCCGGTCGTCACTCGCCCCCATCATCGGATTCAGTGAGTCCCTCAAATCGTCGACCCTGCCAGCCGAGGCAAAATCCAGCGCCATCAACACCATCGTTGCCAACGCGCAAACGTTGCTGCAACTGGTCAATGACATTCTGGATTTTTCCAAAATAGAAGCCGGCAAAATGCCCATCGAGCAAATCGACACGGATTTGCTGCATCTGCTTGCAGGCGTTAACTCGCAGTTTGTGCCACAGGCCCGCCAAAAATCGCTGACTTTCGAGATGCAGTATGATTGGCCTTTACCGCCGCGCATTTCCAGCGATCCCACGAGACTCAAACAAATTCTGCAGAACCTTTGCAGCAACGCTATCAAACACACCTATCACGGCAAGGTGACGTTACGTGTTTACTGGGATGCCGCCAACCAACAGTTGTGCTTCGATGTCAGTGACACCGGCCCGGGGCTCACCCCCAAGGATCTTGGTCTGTTGCAGCACACGAATTCATCCGTTGCCTCTTCCGACGTGTTGCAGCGAGGTGGGCTGGGTATCGCCATCACACGCCAGTTAACGCAGATGCTGGGCGGCAGCCTGCGAGTGAAGAGCATTCAGGACCAGGGCAGTACTTTCACGGCCAGTATCAGTGGCCGCACGCCTTCGCGGGAAAAATGGGTTTCAAGTGCTGAAATTACTACAAAGAAATCCACTGCCGCGCGCAAAGTGCCGCAACTGTCGGGGCGTGTACTGCTGGCCGAGGACAACCTGGTCAATCAGAAACTGATTGCCCGCATCATTGGAAAAACCGGTGTCGAGGCCGTTGTCGTGAGTGACGGTGAACAGGCACGTAATGCCGCCCTGAGTTCACCCTTCGATCTGATCTTGATGGATGTCAACATGCCCGTGCTGGGAGGGCTCGAAGCCACGCGCATTTTGCGGGAAAAGGGCTATGACGGCCCCATATATGCACTGACGGCCGAACACGGTCTGGAGGAAATTCGTGCGAGCATGAATGCCGGTTGCAATGGGCACCTGACCAAGCCCATCGACATTGAAGCATTTTACGAGGTACTGGCAAGCTGCCTGCACGAGCAGGAGGCACAAAATGCATAAGCCCGGAAACCCGGCCACATTCGTGCGTTTCATTGCAATCTGGGCTGCCATTCTTGTCCCGTTGTTCATGCTGTGTTTCAGCCAGCCAGCGGAGGCAAAGAAGAAAAACCATGATTTCATCGTCGTTTCCGAACAAGAGGAGTACGACCTTGGCCCCTATTTCAGGACGTTAGATGACCCGGAAGGCAATCTCACGTTCGAAGATGTCTCCAAACCGGATGCACGGGTACTGTTCTCCAAACCCGAAAGTGACTACATTAATTTCAGCATGAGCGCAACGACTCACTGGTTGACGATCGAGCTGAGACACATCGACAAAAAAAAATTTGCCACCCCACGTAGGGAATGGTTTATCGACGTCCGACGCGCCCGACTGGATGTGGCGGAACTCTACGTAGTAAGAGCCAATGGCGATGTGACAAAAATGCAGTCTGATTTGCGCATCCCTTATTCTGAGCGACCGATTCGCAATGTCAACAGTGTCTTCCCCTTGGTCACTGAACAAGGGGAATCGGTCGTATTGTATTTAAAGATTCGCAATACCGGCTCCACGTTCCTGCCGATACACCTGCGCACGCCGCCCAACTTCATGGTCATCGATACGACCTATGAAATCCTCTATGGCGTGTTTTTTGGCGGCATGCTGGTCATGATTCTCTATAACCTTTTCCTGCTGGTGGCGATTCGTGAAATCACCTATTTCTACTACGTCGGCTATCTTGTTCCGGTGACCCTGTTTGTATTCATCGAAATCGGACATGGCATGCGATTGTTCGAAGCGTTTCCGCAATTTCTTGACAAGCGGATCATCGTTCTTTGTGTCTGGATCGGTACCATATCGGGAATGATGTTCGTACAATTTTTTCTGAGCATTCCAAAGCGTTCCCCCGTGGTCTACGCGTGCTTCAAATCCCTTTGCGTTTTCATGGCCGTCGCCTGCGTGATCAGTTACCTGATACCAATGCATATCGCCCTGCTGTTTACATCGTTCTTTTGCAGCAGCGCATCCTGGCTGATCGTGATACTGGGTATCTATCATTGGCGAAAGCACAGTGACACCAACGCCGGGCTCATGGCCATGGCATGGCTTTTCGCCGTGATCGGCTATCTGCTTTATGCGGGACTAGCAACCGGCTTGCTGCCTCCCAATGGTTTCACGATTGCGTCCATGGCTGTTGGCATACTGCTGGAAGTCACCACCCTGGCATTCGTGCTGGGCGAACGCATCAAGCAGACCCGCAACCAGGTGATCGGAGCAAGAGTGCGCTCCGTGACACACCTCAAACGCTTCCGGTCCTTTTTTGACAATGCCGCCGAAGGCATTTACCAGATGACGCTGAACGGCCGGCTGCTGGATGCCAATAACGCGATGGCAGGTATTCTCGGATTTGGTTCGACAGAGCGCCTTATGTCGCACAATAAAATGGCGGCCAACCTGCTTTTCAAGCATCAGGGCACGTCGCTACGAACACTGCATCAATCGAGACAAATCCGTGATGAAATTTCATTGATAGACACCAACGGTAAAGTTCGTCATGCCATACATTCAGCCCGCATCATCCTGAAGCGTGACGGCCAACCGAGCCACATCGAAGGAACACTGATTGATCTCACTGATCGCCATGAGAACGAGAAAGCTCAACGCGCATTTCTCACTGAGCGGCACGAGAAAGAGCTTGCAAAATATGCCACCGAGTCAAAAAGCAATTTCCTCAAGGACATGAGTTACCAGATTCGCACGCCGTTGAATGCGATTATCGGGTTCAGCGAATCCATGCTTGATCACTCCGGTGACGCGCAGCAACGTCAACTGGCCGTCAGCGCCGTCATTCGCAATTCACAAACGCTATTGCAGCTGGTAAACGACATTCTCGATTTTTCCAAAATAGAAGCAGGAAAACTGGCCATCGAAGCCATTGACATTGATCTCATGGCGCTGCTGCAACAGGTGAGGGACCAGTTTGAGCCCATCGCCAGGGAAAAGCAGTTAACGTTCCGGGTCGACTGCCGATTCCCCTTGCCAGCGCGCATCATCAGTGACCCGACGCGAATCAGACAGGTCTTGCAAAATCTCTGCAGCAATGCAATCAAGCACACACACAAGGGATCAGTCAAAGTTATTGTTCGTTGGGATGGGATCAAGCAGCAGCTTGAATTTGACGTGGAGGACAGTGGCGACGGTCTCACCGAAAAAGAAATTGACCACTTGATGAATGCGTCCCTGCAATCCGCCACTGATAACAGCACATTGGGCGCAACCTTGGGCATGGCCATCACCCACCAGCTCGTTCGTATGCTGGGTGGCGATCTGCATATAGACAGCCGGAAGGGCTTTGGCAGCCGGTTCAGCGTGGGCATCGCCTGCAAGATCGCCGGCCGCGATGACTGGGTCAACAGTGTTTCAATACCCGGCGAGCGTAAGTCGTCTGGTGGCGTACCGCAGCTATTGGGCAATGTTTTGCTTGCCGAGGATAATGTGGTCAACCAGAAGCTGATCACGCGCCTGATTTCCAAAACCGGTGCGATAGTCAGCCTTGCCGACAACGGCCAACGCGCCGTTGAGCTGGCGCAGCAAGGTACGTTCAATCTTGTGTTGATGGATATCAACATGCCGATCATGGATGGGCTGACCGCCACCCGGCTGTTGCGATCACAAGGGATGACGCTCCCGATTTTCGCCCTGACCGCGGAACACGACAGCGAGGTCATCAAAGAGTGCATTGACGCCGGATGTCAGGGGCATCTGACCAAACCCGTTGATATACCAGCGTTTTACGCCACACTGGCCCAGCATCTCGAGGCCGCATCACCTGAGACAAGGCAGGAAGGCCAACAATAATTTGGACAAGCAGGCATTTATGGAAAAATCATCTACGCTGAATTTATATGCTCAAGATCGTTATGCCTGAAATTAATCGGTTGGATCAGGAAACAAAGATGGAAGACGAAAAGGAACAAACAGCCGTCGACGCGAGGACGGCGCAACTTGTCGCCCTGGAAGAGCGCGAATTCAAGCGGTTGCGGCAAGGCACCTATGCCGACATCCTGTTCGTGCTGCTGCCCTTTCTCGGGATCCTGGTACAACGTCTCTGGGAAGGACAGATCGACAAGCTGCTATTGGGTAACGAAATTTCGGTGGCTGCGACCATTTTCGCCGGCCTCAGCATCAGCAAGTTTGTTCAGGGCTTGATCAGCCACAGGGACTTCGGCGTTTACAAGGAACGCATCCTGTTCATCGTTTCGATCACCCTTTTCCTGGTGCTCACCCCCTCCGTTATCCTGACGATCAAGCTCAGCGGTACCGAAACCGTGCCGGGCATCGTGGCCTACATTCAACCTCTGATGCTGGTGGCATCGATCACCCTTTTCATCACCGCCATCAAGATCATCAAGGCGCCTGAAGAGACGGAACCCGTACCGGGTAGCCTTGCCGCCGACGAGGCGGGTAGTGAAGAAGATCCTTTCCCGATCGACGCATTTACCCGTGGAGACACGAAATCCAAAGCCGACAACAAGTAAACCGGTAGCGATTTAAAAAGGAAGCTTGTGCCCGCTGGCGGGCACCCCCTTCAGGGTTCAGATCATCATGCACCATCAGCACCGCCGTTATCTGTTGCTTGTGCTTCTGGCACTGGCATCCCTTTTCTCCACGGCAGGGGTGCATGCGTCGTTGCCCTTGTTCGACGCGTTCAGCGAAAACACCCTCGTCCCGCATCTTGACGGTAGCCCCGAAGCGGTGCTTTACAGGAATGGCGAACACTATGCCCTCAACGGTGTCGTCAGGACCCTGGAAGACAAGGACGGCAAGCTCACCATTGACGATATCCAGCGCCCCGACATCCAGGACCAGTTCACCTGGAACGAAGGAAAAACAGACGCCCATAACTTTGGCTTGACCAACTCGGTATTCTGGCTGGCGATCACCATCGATTATCCTTCCTGGAACAACAACCAGGATCAGGAAAAGAGCTGGTACCTGGAGGTCGCACGTTCCCAGCTTCAATCCTGCGAACTCTACTCCCCCAACAAGGACGGCACCTACCTCCGCGAATCAGTGGACCTGCGCAAACCTTATTCCGCGCGGAAAGTGCGCCACTCCAACAGTGTGTTCCCGATCACGACTTATCTCGATCAGAAGCAGACCTACTATCTGCGTATCAAAAGTGATAACGCGTTGATTCTTCCCGTCAATTTGTGGACACCGAAGAAGTTCATCGAAAACGTTGCGGACCAAGAGCTGATTTACGGCGTGTTCTTTGGCGGCATGTTGATACTCATGCTCTACAACCTGTTCGTGTATTTTTCAGTACGCGATGTCAGCTACCTGTATTTCGTGCTTTATCTATTCGGGATCACCAGTTTTGAATTCATCGAAATGGGACACGGGCTCACCCTGTTCGAAGACTCCCGCACGTTTGCCAAGACCACCTACACATCGCCGTTGATCTGGTCGACCTGGTGGATGATCATCATGTTCACGCGCAACTTCCTCGATACACCGCGCTATCACCGTCGCATCGATCATTTCCTGCGTTTTTTGCAGTCTTTCGTGCTGATCTATCTGTTGACCAGTTTTCTGATAGACAAAAATGTGGTCAGCACCTGGCTGAGCGGATTCACCTTTTTCGGCCTGGTCTTGATACTCGGCATCAGTTTTTACAGCTGGTCCAGGAAAAACGAAAACGCGGTCTATTTTTCAATTGGCTGGTTTCTCACTGTGGCCGGCGGCGCAACCCAGGCGCTGGCATTGCTGAAAATTTTGCCCTCAGCGCCGATATACCTCGCCGGCGCGCCGATCGGGTTTCTCACCGGTGCGGTCATGATTTCATTTTCACTGGCCGATCGTATCAAGCGTCTGCAACGCGAAGCACTGGAAGCCAACGAACGTGCCATACAGAACATGGCGCGCTTCCGTTCCACGTTCAACAACGCCATTGAAGGCATGTACCGCATGTCGACTTCGGGCAAGTTTGTAAGCGCAAATCCGGCGATGGCAAAACTGCTTGGCTATGACTCGGTGGAAGCACTCCGCCGTGCCGGTAATGAAGCCGTGGATCTCTGTTTCCCCGGCGGCGAGCCGCAGTTTCAGCAATTGGCCTGGAGCGGTCGGCTGCAAATGGAAGTCAGCTACACCCGCAAGGATGGAAAAACCATGTGGGTAGACCATTTCGCGCAAATGATACGCGGTGCCGACGGTCTGCCCAGCCATATCGAAGGCTCGCTGACCGACATCACCGAGCGCAAGGAGCGCGAACGCGCCGAGCAGGATCGCGAAATCGACAAACTGGAAAAGGAACTGGCTACAGCGTCTGCGGCAGCCAAAGGTGATTTTCTGGCCAACATGAGCCACGAAATCCGGACGCCGCTGACAGCCATCATCGGTTACAGCGAATCGCTCAACGACAACACGCTCACCGATGTCGAAGAACAGCAAGCGATTGATACTGTCATTCGCAGCAGTCATCACCTTCTCAACATCATCAACGACATCCTCGATTTCTCGAAGGTGGAAGCCTCGATCGTCGACGTCGAAAAAATGCCTGTGAATCCCTATGTGCTGATGAAGGATGTGTATTCCTATTTTGCGCAGAAAGCCAAGAACCAGAATCTGTCGTTCAATATCGAATACCATTTCCCATTGCCCAACCAGATCACGGCGGACCCGACGCGTCTCAAGCAGATTCTGCTCAATCTTTGCAGTAACGCCATCAAGTTCACCCGCGACGGCGGCGTTACTGTCGATGTCGGCTGGGACGAAGCCCGTCAACTGACGCGGTTTTCAGTCATCGATACCGGCACGGGATTGACCGAAGAACAACTGGGCAAGCTGTTCCAATCCTATTCCCAGGCAGAAGCGTCCACCGCCCGTCAATTCGGCGGCACCGGGTTGGGCTTGGTCATTTCGAAACAACTGGCGGAAAAAATGGGTGGCACGATTGAAGTCACCAGCCAGCCGGGCAAAGGCAGCTGTTTCACGGTGTATGTAGGGGGCGGTGTTCCCAACCGGCGAGAATGGGTTGCGTCGCTCGATGACGCCAATCGCGCCTCTGAATCTGCCGCGACAACGCAAATTCAGGTACCGAAACTGAGTGGCCGTGTTCTTTATGCCGACGATAACCAGGACAGCCAACGTCTGGTGGCACTCATGCTGCGGGATTGCGGCGTGCAGCTGACGGTCGTCAACAACGGTCAGGAAGCCGTCGATGCGCTGCAGAAGCAGCCGTTCGATCTCATTCTCATGGATATCAAGATGCCGGTGCTGTCAGGTATCGAAGCCACCCAAACCCTGCGGAAACAAGGTTTCACGGTGCCCATCATTGCCCTTACTGCCAACGTTATCAAGGGCGAAACCGCCAGCTACGAGCAGGCGGGATTCACCGCAATTCTTGGCAAACCGATCGAACGGCCAGTGTTCTACCAGACGCTCGAACAATACCTGGGCAATAGTCCGATTACGACGCAACGGATTGCGTAAGCGTCGCCACCGATCGGGAGTTGAAAGTATTCCAGAACAACACGGGGCCAGGTGTACTGGCCGCCCGTTCCAGAAAACAGGCCGCTGCTTTGGCTGAATAAGTCTGTTCCAACTTGTAACCGGCGACATCGAAAGCGCGCTGCGCCGCCTTCCCCGCCACCGTGGCCTCGCCGTAACCACTGCCGTAATACTGGTCCAGCAATATCGGCGTTATCGGCGCAGGCAAGCGCTTGTCTGTCATTTTCTGTGTCGAATGGCGAGTCTTTTCCATGAGCCGGGCTACGCTTTCGACCGTACAGGCCGCAAATGGCCCCAGATGAGACGGCGCCACGCGCACTCCGACGACTTGCACCGGAAGATTCAGCCACTGGAAACCCAGGGTCAGGCCTGCGAGCGTTGCGCTCGACCCCACCGGGCACACAATCTGTTCAGGCATGGGCAACTGGTTGGCCGCGACCTGATCGACGACTTCCATGGCGGCATTCACAAACCCCAAGGTACCCGCCACATTGGATCCCCCCGCGAAAAGGAAATAAGCGTCGCGACGCATGCGCGCGGGGTGGCAGTAATAACGCGTGACGGTGGCGGCCAGACTGCCGCAATATATCAACGAGGCGCCGTAGTGGCGCATCAGTTTCTGGTTGCCGCGCACCGTGGCTGAATCGGGCTGATCAAACAACAATATCTCGCATTCCAGACCGGCTTGCGCGCACATCATGGCGGTTGCCACGCCGTGATTGGTGCCAGTCGCTCCAAACGTTATGATGCGCTTGGCACCTTTGGCCAGGGCCTCGGCCAGAATGAATTCCAGCTTGCGGATCTTGTTGCCGCCATATTCAGGATGCGAGATATCGTCGCGCTTTATCCAAGCGTTGGTCGCCATCGGCAACGGCGACACCGGCGTCGGCAGGTCGGCAAGCGGTTGCCAGGGCAGACGCTCGCGCAGTACCGGTGACCAACGGAAAAGGGGGCGAAAATCAGTGGGCATCGGGTTCACAATGCGGGGCAAAATCGAGTACGTCGAGCGGATTTCTGATCCGCCCCGAGGCACCGCTCAAACCCGCTCCCATCAAACCAGAGTAATACAGGCTCATCACGATGCCCTTGAGCGCAATATTGAGCAAGCGCAGAACGCCGGCAATCGGCTCGGGATAATGCTGATGCGTGTCCATCATGCCGATGAATTTGCCGACCAGAAACAACGGCGTCACCCTCAGCACATACAGGAACAAGCCTAACGCCATCCGGTCATCGGGATGCACTTCATCAAGAACGATGTCGACATTCTCCAGGCAGCCACTTTCGGCAAACCCCGGCAATTGATCGTGCGCAGGAAGAAACAGCTCGCCAATCCGTTCAAGGCTGCGCAACTGGATGCTATTGAAATGTTTTGACCATACTTCAGACATGAGCAGCCTCCAACTTGCGGGTGGTACCAGGGATCGCGCCAAATTCGGACAACAGGCCTTCTGCTGCACGATGGCTGTTCGCCATGATGGAAAGCGACGGATTGATGCCGGGGGCACGCGGGAAGATCGAACCATCGGCGATGGTCAGGTTTTCCAGGCCGAAGACCTGATAACGCTCGTCCACCACGGCGGTGGCCGGGCTCTGCCCGATCGCGCAACCGCCCATCTGGTGCAGACTGAAATTCAGGTTGGAGGCGATGAACTCCTTCGCACCCAGCGCCGCGTACATTTCTTTCACCACCTTGACGCCCGCCATACCACGTTGCATGTCTTCGGTATTGATCGGCTTGGTGATTTTCAGTCTGCCATGACCGTCAACGCGGATCGTACCGGGATTGACATCGCGAATGCACACCTCGGTGCTCGCCATGTAGCGGTAACGTTGCATGTAATCCTGCAGTTTCTTGCCATGGGCCGGGATCAGCATGGTCACGGCAATCGGGCCCGCAAACACGTTTTCGAGTTTGAACCCTTGCTCACGGAAACGGGGCTCGTCGGATTTCACCGCTTGCAACGCGCCTTTATGGGCGTCCACCGGCGTATCGAACATGGCGAGGTTCATCCATTGCGGATGGCCAAAAAAGTTTTCGCCCAAGGCCGGCAACTTCGATTTGAAACCGGAATGCAGCATGAGCCGGTTGGTGCCCAGCGTTCCGGCCGCGACCACGCACTTGCGCCCGTATATCACCTGAGCCTCACCGTTATGACGTCCATGGACGGCCACATGGTGTTTGCCGTGCACAATGCCATCGACGTCAAAACCAGTCACAAATTTCGCGCCGCTTTTTTCGGCCTTCGGAATGAACGACACCAGCATGCTTTGTTTGGAATCACGGCGGCAACCACCCAGGCAGGCGATACAGTCATTCTTGTTCACCTGGCAGTCTTTCTGACCACGCCGCAGCGGTGCCCAGCCATAACCCAGCTTCTCAAACGCCTCGACATACATCTCGGCATTGCGGTTCCAGTCTTCGCGGGGGATTTTCTGCAGGTTCAGCTCGGCTTCGACCGCGTCGTAGTGACGACCCATGCTCGACTCACGAAAGAAATCGCAGCCCGACACATTGCGCCAGTCATCAAACACCACATCGTCAAAACGATCGAGCAGGCACTGGTTGACGATGGTGCCACCCCCCAACACCTTGCCCCGCAGGAACAACATGCTCGCATTGGTGGTTGCATCCATGCCGCCACTCCAGAAAAGTTGCGAGTTGGCCAGCAGCTCATTACGCGGAAACGTCGACGCGGAAAAACGCTTGCCTGCTTCGAGCACGACGCACGATGCCCCGGCCTTGGCCAGATAATGCGCCATGACGCTGCCTGAGGCACCCGAACCGATAATGATGAAATCCACAAACTGGGCCATGATGCCCCCCTCTTGCTAGCAGTGACGCGGCCAAGTGAAGCCGTCATTTGTACCAAACAATGTAACAGCCAAAATAACAACCATAGTGGTAACCACCACATTTATGGCACCATCGTACTATATTGATATCCGGGTCGCCAGTACGTTTACAAAAATCCGCAATGACTGATGCCCACCCGGACTGATGCCCGAATGGACACAGGGCGTTCCCGGAGCGCAACGCTGCGCCCATACCCGCCCCGGTGGTCAACTGCTAAGATGATTCGCCTCACGGCTTACTCCTACCACCACCAGCGAAGCGATCATGTCGAATCCGCCTGTTTCCCGCTTTTACAGCCTGCGCCCTGCCCTACGCTACCTGACCCCCTATCGTCTCCAGATTGCGTGTGCCCTGTTGGCGCTGGTGTTTACGGCGGCGGTGATGCTCAGTCTGGGCCAGGGTCTCAAGCTCCTGATCGATCAGGGGCTCGCCACCCGCTCGGCCGAACAGCTTGATCGCTCGATCCTGTTGTTCATGGGGCTCATCGTATTACTCGCCGCCGGTTCGTTCACGCGTTATTTTCTGGTGTCGTGGGTGGGCGAAAGGGTTGTTGCCGATTTGCGCAAGGCGGTATTTTCCCATCTGATACATCTGCACCCAGCTTTTTTTGATGCCAACCGCAGCCGTGAAATCCAGTCACGGATCACGACCGACACGACACTCTTGCAGACCGTTATTGGTTCGTCGGTGTCGATGGCCTTGCGCAATATCATCATGGCCGTGGGCGGATTCATCTGGCTGTTCGTGACCAACTGGAAACTGGCCTCGATCGTGATAACGTCAGTACCGCTGGTCGTGCTGCCGCTGCTGCTGTTTGGCCGCCGTGTGCGCAATTTGTCCCGCCGCAACCAGGACCGCCTGGCAGACGTTGGCACTTACGTCGGAGAAACCCTGGGTAATATCAAGACGGTGCACGCCTACAATCACCAGGCACAGGATGAAAACCAGCTCGGCAAACGGGTGGATCTTGCCTTCGAGAACGCCGTTGGGCACATCCGGCATCGTGCGAGCATGATTGCGATGGTGATCGTGCTGGTCATGAGTGCTGTCAGCGCCATGCTGTGGGTCGGCGGGCACGATGTCATGGCCGGCAAGATCAGTGGGGGCGAACTCGCGGCCTTTGTGTTTTACGCGGTCATTGTTGGCACGTCGCTGGGCGTTCTCAGCGAAACCTGGGGCGATCTGCAGCGCGCCGCCGGGGCGATGGATCGATTGATGGAATTGCTCTCGGCCAGAAACGAGATTACGGCGCCACTCTATCCTCGCGCCCTGCCCGCGCGCGTCAACGGTCACCTGCAGATTCACCAGTTACAGTTCGCCTATCCCGCCCGCCCGGATACCTGGGCCATCGACCGACTCTCGCTCGAGGTCACGCCGGGCAGCCGGGTCGCTCTCGTCGGTCCGTCGGGTGCCGGCAAAAGCACCTTGTTCGACCTGATATTACGTTTCTACGATCCGGCAGCAGGAGAAATCGCCATCGACGGCACCAATATCCGTGCACTGGATCCACATGCCTGGCGCGCGCAATTGGGACTCGTCCCCCAACAACCGGCGTTATTCACTGGCACTCTCGCCGAGAATATCCGCTATGGCAAACCCGACGCCAGCGATGCCGAGGTCGAAGCTGCCGCACGCGCCGCGTATGCCTGGGAATTCATTGAACGCCTGCCAGAAAAACTCGATACCGCCATCGGTGAAGGTGGGCTGCGACTGTCCGGCGGGCAACGCCAACGTATCGCCATCGCGCGCGCCCTGCTGAAGGATCCGGCCATTCTGCTGCTCGACGAAGCCACCAGCGCGCTCGACGCCGAATCCGAGCATATGGTGCAACAAGCCCTCGATCGACTGATGAAGGGACGCACTTCGCTCGTTATTGCCCACCGGCTTTCCACCGTCATCGATGCGGATTATATCGCCGTGATGGAACACGGTCGCCTGATCGATATCGGTACCCATCAGGATTTGCTGCAACGTTGCGCGTTGTATGCCCGCCTTGCCGAATTGCAATTCGGCTTGCACGAGGAGCGACTGGAGGCATGACCTCCCCCTTGCTGAAGCGCTACATCGACCTGGAAGCCTTTCTGGTGCAGCATGCCGGGCTCTGGCAACCCGTACCTTTCCATTCGCCGGTACCCCCCTGGGCGGCCACCCATGGTGCGCTTTATAACGCCCTGCTTGCGCTTTCCGACACAGACACACAGCGACTGGAACACGATGCCGATGCATTATTGCAATGGCTTTGCACGTTTATTCCTGCACTGCAGAGAATGCCGGGGCTGATTGCCCTCCCTACACATTCGGGGCAGCTGCACAAACCCTGGCCAACCGGATTCGAGTGGGATATTCCGGGGCGGAAATGGCGACAAATCGAAGCCTTCACGGCCTCTATACAACCCCGTGCGATGCACCTGATCGACTGGTGTGCGGGCAAGGGCCATTTGAGTCGCAGCCTCGCCTTTCAACACGACACCGACGTTCTTTCGTTGGAATGGAATGCCGCCCTGAGCAGCGCTGCCACAGCCTTGAACAACAAGACACAGGCTCGTGTAACGAGCATCCTGCAGGACGTCATGGCGGCCGATGCCGGGCGTCATATCGCAGCGGATTGCCACTGCGTCGCCCTGCACGCCTGCGGCAAACTCCACCTCCGTTTGATGGCATCCGCCGCGCTGCAACGTGCTGTCGCACTGTCCTTTTCACCCTGTTGTTATCACCTGATCGATACCCCCCTCTACCAGCCATTGATGATCGTTGACCCATGCCTGCTGCCACAACGCTTGCAACCCGACCGGGATCAGCTGCGCCTGGCGGTGCAGGAAACGGTCACCGCCAACGGGCATGCCCGCCGCTTGCGCGAGCGCAAGAGTGCCTGGCGCCTGGGATTCCGGGCGTGGCTGGACACTGTGCATCCGCAACCTGGGGCAAGGCTGCCAACGCTGGCCGATCACTGTTTCCATGGCCGCTTTGAGGATTTCTGCGGGCTGGCTGCAGCGACCATGGGCGTTGCGCTGCCACCGCACCTGCCCTGGAAGCAACTGGAATCGGCCGGCTGGCAGGCCCATGCGCGACTGCAGCGGCTGGAGCTGGTGCGACATGGCTTCCGGCGCGCACTGGAGGTCTGGTTGTGCCTGGATCGGGCGTGCTGGCTGGAGCAACAAGGCTATGAAGTTCAAATGGGAACCTTCTGCGCCCCGCAGGCGACGCCCCGAAACATTCTCATCGACGCCACCCTGCCCCGTTCCGGGCAGGCCACGCCCGCCTGATCTACACTCAATAGTCTGGCCGTCGCACCCTTCCCGATAAGTGGGAACCCAGCGGTCGCGGCATCACGGATCCTGCCTGGCGACTTGTTCGCTGTCTCCGAGGAGAATTTGAATATGTGGTTCAAGCAATACAAACAGACCATTGCCACGCTGGAGTCGGCGCTGGCAGATGCCAGCGATTTTGTTCACGGGGTCTGGGACCACAATGCCTGCATCGCGTTTTCGCGGGATGGCCAGATACTGGATGCCAACCCTGCCTTTCTGGCCGTGGTCGGCTATTCGAAAGAGCAGGTTGTCGGGCAGCATCACCGCATGTTCTGCGCGCAATCGCTCGCCGCCAGCCACGATTACCGGCAGTTCTGGGCAGATCTGGGTAGCGGCAGACTGCACACCGGCAGCTTCCCCCGACGCAATCGTGACGGCAGCAAAATCTGGCTGCAGGCGACCTACTTCCCGATCAGCCGGGATGGGCAGGTGTACAAGATCATCAAGATTGCCCAGGACATCACCCGTGAGGTCGAACAGCGGCTGACCCAGCAATCCATTCTGGAAGCCCTCAACCGTTCCCTGGCCGTGATCGAGTTTGCGCCCGATGGCACCATCCTCAGCGCCAATGACAATTTCATGCAGACCATGGGTTATCGGGCGGAGGAAATTCGCGGCAAACACCACCGCATGTTCTGTGATGACAAATTTTACCGGGAACATCCGGATTTCTGGCGCGAGCTGGCGCGCGGCGGCTTCAAGCGCGGCAAGTACGACAGGCGCAACCGGCACGGGGAAACCGTCTGGCTGGAAGCCACTTACAATCCGGTCGTCGATGACGAACAGAACGTCATCAAGGTCATCAAATTCGCTACCGATGTGACCGCGCGCACCAATCAGGATATCGCCACCCAACAAGCCGCCGAGCTGGCCAACACCACCTCGGAAGAAACGGCTCAAATCGCGGTGAATGGCACCCGCCTGTTGAAAGACAGTGTCAGCATCTCACAGGCGATTTCAGACCAGATCGGTGACGCGTCATCGCTCATCAGCCAGTTGAATGCAAAATCTGCGGAAATTTCGGCGATTGTCACCACCATCAGCAGCATTGCGGAACAAACCAACCTGCTGGCACTGAACGCGGCCATTGAAGCAGCACGCGCCGGTGAACACGGACGCGGATTCGCGGTGGTTGCCGATGAAGTAAGGAACCTGGCCTCACGCACCAATGCGTCAACAGTGGAAATTGATGAAATGGTGCGCGCCAATGAAGGTTTGACCCATCAGGCGATGGAACAAATGCAGCAGGTGCGGAATCAGGCCATCGAGGGGAGTGAGTTGATCAACCGCGCCGCCGCCGTCATTGAAGAAATCCGGCTGGGCGCAGAAAACGTCTCGCAAACGGTAGCATCGCTGGCACGCTGACCGGGGGAGGGAAACAGGAGGGCTACCGAAGACGATGCAAGCACGCCGCATCGCCTTCGGTTTGCAACATCAATCCACGCCTGGAATCTGTTTGCGCAGTTCGACGGCAGCCGTCATTTTCTTGCGCATGCGGATATTGATCATTTCGACCACCAGCGAGAACGCCATCGCGAAGTAGATGTAACCCTTCGGAATATGCATGTCGAAACCTTCACCGACCAGCGCCATACCCACAATGATCAGGAAGCTCAGCGCCAGCATTTTTACGGTCGGGTGATCGTCAACGAAATCACCGATCGGCTTGGCTGCAAACATCATGATGCCCACTGCCGCAATAATGGCCAGCACCATGACCGGCACGTGATCGGCCATTCCCACCGCGGTAATCACCGAGTCCAGACTGAACACGATGTCGATGATGGCAATTTGCACCAACGTCATCAGAAAAGTATTGGCACCGGCTGCGGCGGCACTGGTTTCGTCTTCGCCTTCAAGGCTGCCATGTATCTCGTGTGTTGCCTTCGCAATCAGGAACAATCCGCCACCGATCAAAATCAGGTCACGTCCTGACACCTCGAACGCCATGATCGTGAACAACGGCTCGGTCAACCGCATGATCCACGCCAGCGACAACAGCAGTGCGATACGACTGAGCATCGCGAGGCTCAAACCCAACCGCCGCGCACGGTTGCGTTGGTGCTCGGGCAATTTGGCCACCAGAATCGAAATGAAAATGATATTGTCGATACCGAGCACGATTTCCAGCAAGGTCAGGGTCGCCAGTGCCATCCAGGCGCTTGGGTCCGTTATCCATTCCAGCATTGATTAACTCCTCACAAGGTCGTTTGAAATCGTTGCTGCACAGGTGCGCAATGTCGGCGCACACGGGTGCAATAACGTCAGCCATCAAAGGTTAGTTGGCCGCAAGGGGCCGCGCATCTTAACATTCACCCAACGTGACAACCAGCTAAACCCTGCCTGCAAAATGCCCACAACAATCGCGTGCTCATCCGTGGTGCAGCGCGCGTCATAGCCCGGAAAGAATTGCTTTGGTCCGCGCAGAAATCCGCATATCCCCTCCGCTAACGCCCCGAAACTGCTATGATTCTTGTTTGCTCCCAACCCCTTGCCGTTATCGTATCCGGGCCGGACACGAGGCGGCGCATTCACGCAAAAGCGAGACCAAGCAATGGATGAGGCACTCCGCAAAGCCGCACTCGATTATCACGAATTTCCCGAACCCGGAAAAATCAGCGTTACCCCCACCAAAGCCATGGTCAACCAGCGCGACCTGGCCCTCGCCTATTCACCGGGCGTTGCCGCACCCTGCCTCGAAATAGAGCGCGATCCCGCTACGGCAGCGCGTTACACCGCGCGCGGCAATCTGGTGGCTGTCATTTCCAACGGAACGGCTGTATTGGGCCTGGGCGACATCGGGCCGCTGGCGTCCAAGCCGGTCATGGAAGGCAAAGGCGTCCTGTTCAAGAAATTCGCCGGCGTGGATGTGTTTGATATCGAAGTAGACGAAAAGGATCCGGACAAGCTCGTCGATATCATCGCGGCGCTTGAACCGACCTTTGGCGGCATCAACCTTGAAGACATCAAGGCACCCGAGTGCTTTTACATCGAGAAAAAGCTGCGCGAACGCATGAAAATCCCCGTGTTCCATGATGACCAGCATGGCACGTCGATCATCGTGGGTTCCGGCCTGTTGAATGCACTGAAAATCGTCGGCAAAAAAATCGAGGACATCCGGATCGTTTGCTCCGGCGCTGGCGCCGCCGCCATTGCCTGCCTTGATATCCTGGTGTCGCTGGGTGCGCGCAGAGAGAACATCTTTGTCGCCGATTCGAAGGGCGTGTGTTACGTCGGCCGCACCAACATGGATGAGAGCAAGGCCAAATTTGCCCAAGAAACCAGTGCGCGGGTGCTCGCCGACCTGATGCCGGGCAGCGATATGTTCCTGGGCTTGTCGACAGCCGGCGTGCTCAAGCCTGACATGATCAAGGACATGGCGCGCGATCCCCTCATTTTTGCGCTGTCCAACCCGATTCCCGAAATCATGCCTGAAGAGGCCATGAAAGTGCGTCCCGATGCAGTCATCGCCACCGGCCGCTCGGATTACCCGAACCAGGTGAACAACGCCCTGTGCTTCCCGTACATCTTCCGTGGCGCGCTGGATGTCGGTGCCACCACCGTCAACGAAGCCATGAAGCTGGCCTGCGTTTATGCCATTGCCAAGCTGGCTCATGTCGAACAGTCGGAAGCCACTACCGGCTACGGAAACGCGAGCAGCAGTTCGTTCGGCCGGGATTACCTGATTCCGAAACCCCTCGATCCGCGCCTGATTCTGGAGATCGCCCCTGCCGTGGCGCAGGCCGCGATGGATTCGGGAATTGCCACCCGCCCGATCGAAGACTTCGATGCCTACCGCCAGAAACTGTCGGAGTTCGTTTACAACTCTGCCTTCATCATGAAGCCGATCTTCACCAAGGCCCGCGCCGAGCCCAAGCGCATCGTGTTTGCCGAAGGTGAAGATGAGCGCGTGCTGCGCGCCGTGCAGGTGGTCATCGATGAAAAAATCGCCCTGCCCATCCTGATTGGGCGCCCGGCCGTGATCGAACGTCGCATCGAGAATCTGGGCCTGCGAATTCGCGCCGGCGTGGATTTCACCCTGGTCAACCAGGATGACGATCCCCGCTTCAAGGAATACTGGATGTACTACCACAAACTGATGGAGCGTCGCGGCATCTCGCCTGACCACGCCCAAAAGGAAGTGCGTCGTCGCGCCACCCTGATCGCGGCACTGCTGGTGCACTTTGGCGATGCCGACGGCATGATTTGCGGTACGTTTGCCAATTACGACCTGCACCTGCGCTATGTCAGCCGCATCATTCCGCTCAAGCCGGGGATCAAGAACTACGCGGCCATGAACCTGTTGCTGCTCGACAACCGCACGCTGTTCATCTGCGATACCTATGTGAATGCAGATCCCACGGCCGAAGAAATCGCGGCCATGACCCTGCAGGCGGCCGCCGCAGTCCAGAACTTTGGGCTCACGCCCAAGGTGGCCCTGCTGTCGCATTCCAACTTTGGCAGCGAAGACACGCCCAGCGCGAAGAAAATGCGCGAGGCCTGGCAGTTATTGCAAGAGATGGCCCCCGATCTCGAAGTCGAAGGCGAAATGCACGGCGATGCCGCGTTGAACGAGGCCCTGCGACTGCAGGTGTTCCCGAATTCACGCCTCAAGGGCGCTGCCAACCTGCTGATCATGCCAACGCTGGACGCGGCAAACATCGCCTTCAACCTGCTCAAAACAACAGGCGGTGACGGTGTGACGATCGGCCCGATCCTGCTGGGGGCCAGCAAGCCGGTGCATATATTGACGCCTTCGGCCACCGTGCGCCGCATCGTCAACATGACCGCGCTGACCGTGGCTGAAGCCTGCGGTAACGTCGCCATTCCCTGACCGACCCGACCCGAACGCTGCCGCAACGGCAACGTTCGGGTCGCTCCCTGCAAAAATAACTCCTTTCAAATCAAGTCTGAATCGTTTTTTGTCTGTGCCCCCACGTCATCTTTGCCTTACCAGACTCGTTTGATACTGGGAAGTCTGGAAATATCTTCTATGCTGAAAAATACCTCCTGTGTTTTTCGAGATCGGTTATGCAGTTGCGACAAAACACCTCCGTGCTCGCGATGGCCATCGGTGGCAGCGTACTGACAGCGTTGCCCGGTATCAGTCATGCTGCCTCCAGCGTTGCTTCTGGCGCACCCGGCTGGCTAACGCCCGCTCTGGCGGGGCTGGCGCTGTTCGGCTGTGCGATCACCTGGTGGATGGCCAGCAGCAGCCGTGACAAGAAGATCAGGGAACTCGAAACCCGACTGAACAACAGTGAGTCGTTGCGCCAACAGATGGTGGATCGAGAAATCCTGCTGAACGAAAAACAGAACAGCGAACGGGAAATATCCAACCTGCGCTCAACCCTGACCCAGGAGCAACTTGAGGCGCAACAAGCCCAGCGCTCGCTGATGGACGAATTGAGCCACACACGTCAGTCGTTGCAGCAGGAGTTGAGCCAGATCAACAGCTCGACCCAATATACGCACCAGCAACTGGAACAGCAGATTGGCGTGGTACGCAACGCTGTGCAGGAACTCCTCGACATTACTGAAACCATTGAACGCTGGCATGAAGGCATGACAGACATCATGGTGCACAACAAGAACATGCAGAAGCAGATCGGCGACTTCAAGAGCATCGTCGGCCAGATCGGCATTCTCTCCCTCAACGCGGCCATTGAAGCGGCGCGTGCGGGCGAACATGGTCGTGGATTCGCTGTGGTAGCGGATGAGGTCAGAAAACTCTCGATGCGCGCCCAGAACCTCAACGAAGATTACCGTACCAACCTGAACAAGAACGCGCTGATTGCCACACTCGCCTTCCAGGACGTGCAGGCCGGCGGAAAAATGATTGTAACGGCGATACATAGTGTTCAATCACAAATCAACACGCTGAACAATACACTCGCTAGCAACGGATAGCCCATGGCAACGGTCCATAACGATACTGGTTTGGCGCTTGGCAAGATTCTGCAGAAATCGCTGGAGCAGACGCTCAAGACCTGCGCCCCGAATACCAGCTGGTCTTTCAAGTCGGCCGACTCACTCACCAGCATCGTCAACGATCACTGTATCGTGCTGACCATTTCCTCGTTCAAATTCCGCCTCATGTGCTTGTTGCACCTGAGCATGAACAAGACCACGAAGCAGTTTGTCGCCGATGCGCTTTCCATCAAGGCAGAAGACCTCGATGAAACGGCTTATCTGGATTATCTGCTGGAACTGAGCAACAGTTTCTGCGGCAATTTGAAACGCATGCTGCAAGGTACCTGCCCTCCCCTCGGCATGTCGACGCCCAATTTGCTCGACCGTTCGTGCCTGACGCTGGACAACGTGCTGAAGATGACTCACCAACAGCACCGCTGCGCCATTGCGGATTATTCCGAACCCCCGATTTTCAGTGCGAGCGTATTCGTCGCCCTGCAGGATCCGCAGGACTTCAAACTTCCGCATTACCAGGATATTGAAGCCGAGAGCGAAGTCGACAATTCCGGCGAGCTTGAACTATTCTGAATTGGTTCCTCAGGCATTGTCCCCGACACATTCACTACCAAATGGCACGCACATGATAGGATTCGAAAAGAGACTGGTTTCCAAAGTCCTTATATTTGAGGAAAACCCTTCTGCCCAGATAGCGCTCAAGGAATTTTGTGCAACCAGCGGTCTGGTCGGTGTCAAACAAACCAGCGATTCCAGCATGAAAATGCTGTATACCAATTCCGATCTCGGCGCGATCCTGCTGTCAGAGAAAAGCCATGACAGTGCGGAAGGCCTGACCAACGGATTTGAGCTGGCGCAACGCATCAAGCGCGTTCGCAAGGAACTGCCGATCTTCATGCGCCTCGAAGATGGCACGGTTTTCGGGGATATTCCGGAAGAGCAACAAAAATGCATTACCGGCACCTATACCCTTGAGGACATGTCGAAGCTGACAGCATTGGTAGATCAGTATCTGGCAGACACCGAATACCCGATTTCACTGATTCGCCGCATCGAAGAAGTCACCACCAGCGCATTGGCGTCATTGTTCCATGACATTGAAGTAACGATGGACCTGCCGTACCTGGTGAAAGACAAATTGGTCTGGGGTGACATTCTCAGCCTGCTCCCGGTCGAATCGCCCTGGTTTGTCGGCTACATGATGGTGCAATCCGAAGAAGTCCCGATGATTTCGTTGATCGAAGACGGGCGCACCTCCATTCCCCCGGAAAACATCGATTTTCGTGATGTCATGGGCATGCTCAGTGAAATTTCCAATCAGGCCTGGGGCGGCTTGCGCACCCGCCTGATTTCGCTGTTCCCGCCCGATCACGAACGCACTGTAAAAATATTCGTACCCATCACTGTCAACCAATACAAGGAATATATTTCCTTTGGTACGGATCGCTCTCAGCTTTGCTTCAAGTACACCCTGAAGGACAAACTCGGCAAACTGATGCCGGTCACCCTTTATCAGAAATTTGTCTTCAACATTCGCTGGAACCCCGAAGAGTATCAGGAAGCGGACGAAAACACCGTGGAAGAACTCGTCGAGAGCGGATGTCTGGAAATGTTCTAAACTCAAATCGTCAGCACATGATCAACCGTTGGTAAGCGACAACGAAGGAAATTCAAAATGGCCCAGATACTCGTAGTTGATGACAGCGCCGCAATCCGCAATGAAGTGAGCGCCTTCCTGAAATCGAAAAATTTTAATGTGGAAACCGCCGTGGACGGCAAGGATGGCCTTGCGAAAATCAAGGCTGACCGCGAGCTGAAACTGATCATCTCTGACGTCAACATGCCCAACATGGATGGCTTGACGATGGTTGAGAAGGTGCGCAGCGAACTGGGCAACCAGAACGTCAACATCATCATGCTGACCACCGAAAATGATCCCAACATGAAAAACCGCGGTAAAGCCGCTGGCGTAAAAGGCTGGATCGTGAAGCCATTCAATGGTGCCAACGCTCTGGGTGCGATCCAGAAACTGGTAACCGGCTGATAAGCATTGGTTTTTTCTTTCGCATTTTGCGAATACCAACCCCGCTTCGGCGGGGTTGTTTGTTTATGACGCCCCCGATTGACCGCACGTCGACAAACGCCACCCACCAACATGCACTTTGTGGCTGAAATTTCGAATTAATCGTCTAATCTGATAGATGGCTATCAATGTCTTTGTCACCGTAACTCTTCACTACTGAATACGGACACGCAGGAATGCTTAACCTCAGTTTTAACCAAAAAGTCGGGCTGGGATTTGCCATCATACTTTTGCTGTTGGCGATCTCGGGTTCAAACTCACTCTGGAACCTGAACGACATCAGCGACTCGAACAAACGGGTCTCGGAAACTGCCGTGCCGGTGGTGCGCGTTGCAAACCAGGTGCAGATTCAACTATTGAAGCTCGCCAACGTCAGCGCTCTGGGTTACAACGCGCTGACTGAGGACGAAATCAAACCCTACCATGACGACTTCGAGAAAGGCGCTGCTGAGTTCAGTGACGTGTTCAACAAGCTTGAAGCACTGGCCAAAGACGACGAAGCGATGCGCAATCAGGTCGCTGATATCAAAAAGAATTACGAGGAATACAAGGTCGCGGTCAATGCCATGTTTGACGCCAAACTGGCCCAATTGATTGCCAAAAAGAAAACCGATGACGCGGCCGCCGATCTGATCCAGAAAGCCGATGACGTCGGCAACTCCTACATGGACATCGTTTATTACCAGGCGCCACCAGAACATACGAAAGACATGGAAGTAGCCGCCGGCAACGCCAACCAGGCCGATTCCTATCTTTCGAACATGTCAAAAACGGTGCAGGAAATCCAGCGCACATCGGATCTGGCGCGTCTCGACACGGCCGTCGACGATATGAACTACGTCATGTCTGATACGACCCGCTCCCTCGACATGGTGGACCAGTACATGAACACCTTTGACAAGGATGGGCTGGTGGCCAATAGCCGAGACATGCTGAAAGCGCTTGAGTCGGGCATCAACGCGGAACCCGGATTAGTCTCATTCAAACGCGAAGAGCTGACGCAAATTGAAACCGCCAAGATCAAACTGAACGAATCCAAAACCACGGTCGGCAAATCGGTCAATGGCCTTGATGACCTTCTCGCAGCGGCAGATACCACTTTCATGCGCTTGCAGACCGAATTGAGCGACAGCCTGAGTTTCGGCTTCAAGAGTACGATCGCCATCATGATTGTGCTGTTCATTCTCGCGACCCAGAACTTCAACTCCATGCGTCTGGCCATTCGTAAGAAGATGATCGACCTGGCCAAGCTCAACAAGATTGGTGGCACCCTTGCCGCTGCGCGCGATCAGAATACCGCGCTGGATGAGGTGCTGCATGCCATGGCCGACAAGATCGGTATCGAGCAGGGATCTGTCTATCTGTTCAATAAAACGCACGAACTGGAAGCCAAGGCGTTTCTGCCGCCGATGGCGACCGAGGGCGAGCATCGCGCGATCACGTTCACCATGGGTCAGGGCATCATTGGTCGCGCCGCAGAATCCAAAAAAGCGATATTCGTGCAGGATACCAGCAAGGACAAACACTATGTGGCCGGCGAAAAGGACAAGCCGCGCGCCCTGCTCTGCGTTCCCCTGGTCGACAAGGACATACTCATTGGTGTCATGAACTTCTCAGGCGACACCAAGAACGTGGCCTTTGCCGACAGCGATTACGAGTTCGTGTCATCGGTGGCGGTCTCTTTGGTGACAACCATCAAGAACATCCGCATGGTGGAAGTGATCGAAGAACACAACCGCAACCTGGAGAAAAAAGTCGAGGAACGTACTGCCGCCCTGAAGCAGAAAAACGAAGATATCGCGAACATGCTCTCGAACATGCACCAGGGCCTGTTCACGATTATCGAAGGTGGCCTGATACACCCCGAATATGCCGCGTATCTGGAAACGATTTTCGAAACACCGAACATCGCGAACCGCAACTTCGTGGATTTGCTGTTCCGCAACTCGACACTCAGCGTCGACGTTATCGACGCCGCCACCACGTCGGTTTCCTCGATTGTGGGCGAAGACTCGATGATGTACGAGTTCAACTCGCACCTGCTGGCCAAAGAGCTGACACTCAAGTTCGACGGCAAGTCGGACAAGTTGCTTGAACTGGATTGGGACCCAATCACCGACGAAAACGATGTCGTGACCAAACTGATGGTTACTGTACGCGACGTCACCGAACTGAAAGCCTTGCAGGCGGAAGCCGAAGGTCAGAAACAAGAGCTGATGATGATCGGCGAAATCCTGGCCGTCGATGGCGAGAAGTTCAACGAGTTCATCAATGGTTCGTACCATTTTGTCGACCAGTGCCGCAACATCATTCAGGAAACCGAAGAGAAAGACAAAGACAAGATTGCCGAGCTGTTCCGCAACATTCACACGGTCAAGGGCAACGCGCGCACTTACGGGCTCAAGCACATCACCGAAACGGTGCACAAGATCGAAAACACCTACGATCAGCTGCGTAAGAACGACGAGTCTGAGTGGCAGAAAGAACAACTGCTGGCCGAACTGGAAACTGGTGAACAGGTCATCAGCCGATACAACTCCATCTTCAAGGAAAAACTCGGGCGCGGCACCAGCGGTGGCCCGGCAGTACGTATCGACAAGCAACACGCCTCGGCACTACTGCAGAAGATTACCGAGCTGTCCGGCGAGAAGCTGCCATCCAACGTTGCCAGCGTAGTGAGGGAAACCTACAACATGCTGGCCTCGGTCGAAGCCAAAACCATTGGTGATGTGATCGGCGATGTCATTCATTCTGCCACTTCCCTCGCCAAGGAAATCGGTCGTGCCGAACCCAATATCGTCGTCAACCACGGCAATGTTTACATCCGCGGCGAAGCCCATGGCATTCTGAGCAATATCTTCATGCACTTGCTGCGCAATTCCATGGATCATGGCATCGAGTCGCCCGAAGAACGCATAGCCAAAGGCAAGCCCGAACAAGGTACGGTGTGGATCAACACGGCCTGCAAGGAAGGCAAGGTCACCATCGCCGTGCTGGATAACGGCCGTGGCCTTGCCCTCAGCAAGATCTATGAGAAAGCCGTCGAGCGCGGCCTGTACCCGGCTGACGCACCACGCCCACCCGCAGACACCATTGCCAATTACATCTTCGCCTCCGGCTTCTCGACCACCGATCAGGTATCGGAAGTGTCGGGGCGCGGTGTCGGCATGGATGCGGTCAAGCAATTCCTCATCTCGGTGGGCGGCGGCATCGACCTGATCCTCGACCAGGGTGCAGAGACCGACGATTTCCGTGGTTTCATTATCCTGATCACGCTGCCGGATCAGTACTACATCACCCCACCGGTATTTGCCAAGGCAAGCTGAGGCAAAAACGGCAACACGAAAAAGGCGAGGCACTCCAATGCCCCGCCTTTTTTATTTCCCACCCGACCGTTCTGCACCCGCGCATGCCACAAACAGAGCCCATCAAAAAACACAAGGAAACATCGCATAAAGAACACTCGACCACTTCACACGGGAGCGTAGGAATGCCCCTATCTGGTTAAACCAATCCACAGTATACTCGCGAGGACTGTCTGGTCATCGATCGCGACTCTCTCTCGCCTTCACCGGCAGCGCCGCATCACTCAAGAAAAACGAGAAGAACATGAAACCAAATCCGGCTCACAACCACAAACTCAAGTACGGAGCACTGCTGCTTGCGCTTCAGACTCCGCTGCTGATCAGCTGCGGAAGCGGTGACAGCAATGACAACGACGACGGCGTCAGCTTTCCCACGGGAGCAATCTATGTTTCCAAGGAAGGGGATGTCGGAGAAAACATCAACAAAGCCCTGATAGAAGCCAAAAGCGGAGACTACATTGTCCTGCCCAAAGGCACGTTCAAGCTCAACACCACGCTCACCTTCGACGGTGATACCGATGGCGACCAGCTGATCGCGCGCAACATCACCATCGCAGGCTACGGCCGCGAGGAAACCGTACTGGATTACGCGGACGCCACGGTCGCCACCGACGGTATTTTCATCGAGAACGCCGTTGGCATCACGTTGCAGGATTTCTCTGTCAACGAAGCCAAGAACAACGCGATAAAGCTCAAGAATTCGAACGGGATTCATATCAACCGCATTGGCACGGTCTGGGCGGGTGAACCGGATCCGGGTAATGGCGCTTACGGCCTGTATCCAGTGGAATGCCAGAACGTCCTGATCGAAAACAGCTATGTGCGCGGTTCCGCTGACGCAGGCGTTTACGTTGGGCAGTCAAGATATATCGTCGTGCGTAACAATACCGCCGAGGAAAACGTTGCCGGCATTGAAATCGAGAACTCGATGTATGCCGATGTCTACAACAACGTCGCTACCGGCAATACCGGCGGCATCCTGGTGTTCGACCTGCCGATCGGCAACCACAATTACGGCAGCGGTGTCCGTGTTTTTGACAACGAAGTCACAGACAACAACACTGACAATTTCGCCAACCAAAGCTCCAACCCGGCCGGCGTTCACATCACGCCCCCCGGCACTGGCGTTATCGTGCTGTCCACCAAGGATGTCGAGATCTTCCGCAACGAGATCAAAAACCACGACACCCTCGCCGTGGCGATCGCCAGCTTCCTGATTGCCGAGTCAGACCTCGGTGTGTTCCTGGCGAATTATGCCCAACCGGGTCAAGCCATTGCAGACGGTTGGCGCCCCTTGCCGCGCAACGTGCATGTGCATGACAACGATGTCAGTGATAGCGGTAGCAATCCACGCGGCTACCTCATCGAAGACCTCATCGAGAGATACACTGGCGACGGTGGTTCGATGCCAGCCCTTATCTATGATGGTGCGGCTGAAGCACTATTTAACACGCTGGGAGCGGAGACCGTTGAAGATAGTATCTCCGAGGTTCCACTTGCCGAAGACGGCAGCGACAACGTCTGCTTCCAGAACAATGGTGATGCCAGTGTTGGTCAGTATCTGGAAACGTCGCTGGATGTCGTCAATGGCGATGCGCTCATTGAAGACCCGCAAGAAGATCTGCTGAACTGCTCACAAGCGCCGCTCCCCATTCACGCCGTTATCATCGGCGGGGACATGCACGGCTGCGGTATTGATGACAATCACAGAAACTGCGGCAGCGGCGATCCGTTGAGCGATGAAGGCGATCTCGGCGCAGGTGATGACACCGACAGCGAGAATGCCAACCTCTGCACCGCTGGCACAGCGAGCGAAGTCAACTGGGATGCACTGCTTTCCACCAACTGCAACAACCTGTCGAACTACCGTTTGTTTGTCGATGCCACCAACCCCAAAGGGGCGGCGCGCAGTGGCGGCATTCCGTACGATCTGAACACGCAGTTGTTTACCGATTATTCCCACAAATATCGCTATATCTTCGTTCCACCGGGTGGCACGGCCACTTACAGCGATCAGGAAGTCGTTGATTTCCCCGTTGGCTCGGTCATTGTCAAAACCTTTGCCCTGCCAGCCACCAACGCTGTTGACGAGACCAGCGAGGAACTCGTGGAAACACGGTTGCTGATACACCGTGAAGCAGGTTGGGTTGCCCTGCCCTATGTGTGGAATGCGTCGAAGAGCGATGCCGTGTTGACAGTGGCAGGCAAAAACATCGACAAGACGATCACGCTCGACGGCACGCCGACCGATTTCACCTATGCAGTTCCGTCAATCAACAACTGCAAACAGTGTCACCAGATTGCCGACGGCGGCTCTTCCAGCGCCATCACGCCGATCGGGCCGAAAGCCAGACACCTCAACAAGGATTACGACTACGGCGACACCACCGAAAACCAGCTGACGCATTGGGTTAACGAAGGTTGGCTTGAAGATGTCCCGGGGGATCTGGAATCCATTGAGACCGTGCCCGTCTACACCGATGCCAATGCCGCCGACCTCGATACCATGACTGACGAAGAATTGATGGACACGGCCAAAGGCTATCTCGATATCAACTGTTCGCATTGCCACCGTCCCGAAGGTAACGCCTCCAATACGGGGCTGTTCCTGGAATACTGGCGCCCTTATGGTGATGGCAGTGCCCACGGTGCCTGTCGTCGTCCGGTCGCCTTTGGTGGTGGATCACTGAGTTATGACGTGGTACCGGGCAACGCTGCCGAATCGATCATGCGCTACCGCGTGCAAACCACTGACGCTGGCGATCGCATGCCACCCGTCGGACGTGGACTCGCGCATGCCGAAGGCGTCGAACTGCTGGAAGCCTGGATCAACAGTCTGCCAGACGCGACCTGCACCGACTGATGCACTCATCTGCATCGTCTGCACAGCCATAAGCTGTCGAGGGCAAGGACGCCCTCTCCGGGCCCTGCTTGCAGGGCCCTTTCTTTGGCATTCCCATCCGGCCACAGAGGCGCTACCATGGGCGACCACTGAACAAATAACCATACCTTTATCCCGATGGATCTCAACGCCGAACAAAGCGCCGCTGCCCATTACGCCGGCCCCGCCCGCCATTTGCTGGTGCTCGCAGGCGCTGGTACCGGCAAGACCCGCACCCTCATTGGCCGCGTCACCCACCTGATCCGTCAGGGCGTACCCGCCGAGCGAATGCTGCTGCTCACGTTTACCCGTCGCGCCTCACGCGAAATGTTACACCGGCTGCGAAGCGAGGTCGGCCCGGTGGCAGATCAGGTCACCGCCGGCACGTTCCATCATTTTTGTCTGCAGATCATGCGGCGGATTCCGCAGGCATTCGGGCTGGAAACCGCCACCATCATTGATCGCGACGACGCCCAGAGCCTGTTGCAATTGTTGCGCGGCGAACACGTCGAGAAAAAGCGGCAAAAGGATTTCCCCAAGGCTGCGATCCTGCTCAACTACGTTTCTTACGCCAAAAACTGCTGCCTGGGCATCGACGACTATCTGCATCGTCACACCGAGCACGATGAGGGTACGACCAAACTCATCACCGATATTGCCAAGGCTTACGAGCAACGCAAACAGGATCGCCAGTACCTCGATTACGACGATATCCTGCACCTGTTCGTACAGGGATTGGAAAAACGCCCGGCCCTGCGTGACAAGGTCGCCAAGTTGTTCCTGCATATTCTGGTTGATGAAATGCAGGACACCAATCCGCTGCAATGGCGCATTCTCGAATTGCTGAGCGAAGCCCACCTGTTTTGCGTCGGCGACGATGCGCAATCGATTTACGCCTTTCGCGGCGCGGATTTCCGCAACGTCCATGAATTTCGCCAGCGTCTGCCCGGTGCGGACGTGCTCAAACTGCAGGAAAACTATCGCAGCACCCAGGGCATTCTCGACATCGCCAACTGGCTGCTGGCGCAATCCCCGCTGCACTATGCCAAGGAATTACACGCACACCGGGGCAAGGGGCAAAAGCCGGTCCTGATTGATTTCGAAACCAAAAGCGACGAAGCCTACTGGATTTCACAAGATCTTATGCAGCGTCATGAAGGTGGTGCACGCTGGGCCGACCACATGATTCTCACCCGTTCGGCCTGGAGCGCCAAAACGGTGGAAGGCGCACTCATCGATCACGAAATCCCGTACAAATTCATCGGCGGCACCAGCCTGCTCGAAGCCGCACACGTGAAGGATCTGCTCAGTCTTGCCCGTTGCGCCCTCAACAAACGCGACGAACTCGCGTGGATGCGTTATCTCAAATTCTGGCCCAAGATTGGTGATGTCACCGCCGCCCGCACCGTCGATGCCCTGCTCAAGGCCGACCCCGCCACCGACGTATTGACGGTGCTCGAAACAGCCTTGCCCAAGCGCGATGACATCCTGCAAGGCGTCAAACTGATATTGCAATACCGGGCCGAACCGCAAATTGCCCTGCGCGTCGCCACCCAGCACATGAATGGCACTTATGCCAACCGTTACGATCGCTGGGAATCGCGCGCCGCCGACCTGCGGCTGCTTGCCGAGCTGGCCAGTCGTTACAAAGACTTGTTGACGTTCGTTGAGGCCTACACACTCGACCCCGTCAACAACACTGAAGAAGAGACCAGCGAAACCGACGATGCTGTGACACTGATCACGGTACACAGCGCCAAGGGCACCGAAGCGCCCGTCTGTTATTGCATTGGCGTGCAACCCGGCGTATACCCGCACGTACGCAGCCTGGGCGACCAGGACGCCGAAGAAGAAGAGCGCCGCATCCTTTACGTTGCACTCACCCGCGCCCAAAACGAATTGTTCATCAGCCGCGCCGGGGAAGACAGCCACACCGTATTTCATGGCGGCTCTTATGCCCACAGCGTGGGTTCACCGTATTTTCTGGAATATCTGCCGCCTGCCCTGGTCGACCATCAGGTGAAGGGGTTTGGCAGTGGCATTGCCCGGGGCAATGTGTTTGATTCCTTGCTCGATGGGGATTGGTAATGGCAATCGTCACTCATAATGCCCGCTGGAAATTGGGCATCGTTCTTGCGTTCACCATTGTGGTGTCGCTGTTCGACCGCATGAACATCACCTATGCCATGCCCAAGATTGCCGCCGATTTTGGCTGGACCGCCGAGCAAACCGCCAAGCAAGGCGGCTGGTTGATGAGCATTTTCTTTATCGCCTACGGTCTGGCCAATATTTTCCTGACGCCGTTCGTTCAGCGATTCGGCCCCCGGAAAATCCTGTTGACCGTGATCCTGCTCTGGTCGGTCTTTACCTGCATGGGCCCGCTGGCAACACAGACACTGGGCTTGTTCCTGCTGGCCCGGGTGCTGCTGGGCCTCGCGGAAAGCCCGCATTTCCCGATGATGAACGCGCTGTCGAAGCAGTGGTTTCCGCCGCAGGAAAGCAGTCGCGGCAACAGCCTGTGGGCGTCGGGCATGTTCCTCGCCATGCTGCTGGGGCCACTGGTGCTGGTGCCGTTGACCGAAGCCTGGGGGTGGCGCATCAGCTTCGTCGTTATTGCCATGGCGGGCACGTTGCTCTCGTGGCCACTGGTGTATTACTTTGTGCATGACACACCCGCCACGCATCCACGCATTTCTGAACAAGAACGCACTTACATCGAAACGGCACAAGCAGAAGCACAAGTCGACGATAGCCGCACGCTCAAACAACTGCTGCTCACACCGGATTTCATCATTCTCTCCCTGGCTGCCGCAGCGCATTACATTCTGGTGTATGGCATCGTCAGCTGGATGCCCACCTGGCTTACCCAGGAAAAAGGCGTTGCCTACGCCAGCCTGAGTTGGGCGCTCACCATTCCCTACGGGTTTTCATTGCTCGGTCTGTTGTTGTGGTCGTGGCTGGGCGACAAAACAGATCGACGCTGTCAGTTGGCCGCATTGTCCTATGTCTTCACCGGCGGCAGCTGTTTTTTTGCGGCCAGCACCGGAGGCTTGTGGGATTCCGTCATGGTATTGAGTGGGGCGGTATTTTTTTCGTGCGCGTTCAACAGCGCCGAATTCGCCTTGTTGCAGCGCATTGTGCCAGCCCATCTCAACACGCAGGCCGGCGGCATTTATAACGGTTTGGGTGTGTTTCTGGGCGGCGGACTCGGGCCGGTGGTCACGGGCTATCTGGCCAGCTCGACCAACAGTTTTTCAATGGCCATTATTTATCTGAGCAGTTTGACGCTCACCTCTGGCGTGCTGATGACGGTACTGGCCCAGCGACTGAAACACTGATTCGCACCGCTGTTCAGATTTCCGAAAACCCTCTGAAAAATCATAAAAAAAGGCGCTGGCCACGCGGGCCAGCGCCTGAACGGAAGGCCTGGTTGAAAGCTTCAGGACCTTATTAAAAATGGTTTACGATCACCGAGCGTCCACGATCATAGTGTCCTCCGCCGTGGTGGCCGCCGTGATGACCACCATGATCATCATAGCGATCCCAACCACGATGGCCGTGATGATGGCCGCCACCATAATAATGGTCGACGCGCACCCGATGACCACAGTACCTGTCGTGCCGGTGATAACGTGGCTCATCATAGTAGTGATGCACTTCACGATAGGTAGTGTGACGATCGTGATGGTGCGTGTCATCTCTCACCAGCGTCGCAGCCACCGCGCCAATGGCCAAGCCGGTCACCATCGCTTCTGCGGTGCCATCGCCATAAGCCTGCGCGCTCTGGTTCGCCATCGTTGCCGACACCGCCACCACACCCGCCAGTAACCACTTGCCAAACTGAGTGCTCATGACACTCGCTCCTTCGTCTTTTACCAAGATGCATGGGTTTACAACACGAATACAGTCTATGAAAAAAGCACTGAACGTTTCCTGAACACTTTCACGGCATAACATTCAGGAACGATTAATGCGGGAAAGCGCGAAATAAAGGGGTCAACCTGGAGACTCTTCATGAACACCCTGAAAGCTTTTGTTGCTGCCGCCTCGCTCACCCTGATGAGTGGAATGACCTTTGCTGAAAGCACTCCCCAGACGACATTCAAACTGTATCAGGAGCCGACGCAGAACAGCGCGCGTTCCGCCAGCAACGGTATCAGCGTTTACGAAGCCGAAATCAACCTGCTGGATGACTACGATCACGACGGGCATTATTCACGTTTCGAAGTCACCTACGATGCCGACGACCTGTCGGATTACGGCCTTTACGCCTACACCGTGGTGTCACTGGTCGACGGCAACGGCAACCTGCACGAGTTGTTTACCAGCCCGACGTTCTACATCGACGGCGACTCCAACAGTGATGCCCAGAGCCACATGATCACCCTGATGGATGACTACCCGGCCGATCACTTCCGCCTGCGTATCGACTTGTACGATGCCTGCTGCAGTGGACACCTCGACACACTGGTTACCAGCGCCCAGGAACCCATTCCGCTGGAAGGCCAGTTCTACGATTCCGACAGCTATGGCGAGACCTACACCGAAGAACACCATTACGCAGAAGACAGTGCCGGCGGCAGCTGGGGCTTCGGTGGGATAGGTGGACTGGGGCTGCTGTATTTCCTGCGCCGCAGACGCATGGAAGCCCTGCTCGATCATGAAGACGACGAAGACGCCTGAGGTTTGCGCGACACACGGGTTTCCTGTCGGGACAGAGCGCAATAGAATGGGCGGCCAGGCGCGCCGCCATTCGAGCGCCACTCTCCCCAAGCACAGGAAACCCCGTGAGCCGCGAACGATTGGATAAATTTCTCGGTGGCCTGACCCCGCTCAGCCGCTCCATGGCCCGCAAAGCCATCCTGGCCGGCGAAGTGACCATCAACGGTGCCATTGCCCGCGACGCTGCCGCCAAAGTCAATGACACCGACGAGGTTCGCTACCAGGGTGAGTTACTCACACCGTCACGCCCCCTTTACATTCTTCTGCACAAGCCCGTCGGGGTAGTCTGTGCCACCGAAGATGGCATCCATCGGACCGTGCTCGACCTCATCGACGAACCCTGGCGCTATGACCTGCACGTTGCTGGACGTCTCGACATCGACACCACAGGCCTCGTGCTGCTCACCAACGATGGCGAATGGTCACATCGCGTGACGTCTCCACGCCACAAGCAACCCAAACACTACTTCGTCACGACCGCCGACCCGATTGAATCGCATTATGTGGCCCGTTTTGCCGACAGCATGCTGCTGGAAGGCGACGACAAGCCCACGCTTCCGGCCGCGCTGGAAATCATCGACGCCCACCACGCCAACCTCACCCTGCAGGAAGGCCGTTATCACCAGGTAAAACGCATGTTCGGCGCCATGGGCAACAGGGTCACCGCCTTGCACCGTTTCGCCATCGGCCAAGTCACGCTCGACGCGAATCTGCCGGAAGGCCACTACCGACACCTCACCGACGCCGAAGTGGCCAGTCTTCATGGCGGCCCCCAAAACATGAAGAAAGCACATGAGACAAGGGCATGAGGAAAAGCGCATGAGCAAAAAACCTCGGGCGCCTGGCAACACCCCGCTGACTACCGCCATGCCACGCGCCCCACTGCCCGAAGATCCCTGCGCGCCGTTATTGAGTCAGGCCCTGGCGCAAGCCAAAGGTCCGGTTCTGTGGATCGTCGACGAACACATCGCGACACCCTCACGCAGGCTCCGGGAGGGCAATCGCGACGTTATCATCGTCAGCAATCGCTATGACAGTTACCTTGAAGCCCATCAAGCGGGCTTGCACGCACTGTTCAGCGACATGGAACTGTCGAACCTCGGGAACACCTGCCCGGACACGACCTTTCACACGGTGATTTACCGCATCTCGAAAGAAAAGGCACTGGTGCACCACATTATCAACGCATGCAAGCAGGTGCTTTCCGATGACGGTCAGCTGATCCTGATTGGCGGCAAGCAGGAGGGCATCAAGACGTATATCGAGAAGGCCAGTGAATACCTCGGCCAGGTCATGTCACAGCAGAACGGTGAACAAAGCACCCGTATGGCCGTCCTGCAGAAACAACCGGAATACGCCGACGCATCCCCGCTCGACGACAAGGACTACCCCCATATCCGCCAGATCGGCGAAGAGCATGGTCTCTGTTTTTTCAGCAAACCCGGCCAGTTCGGCTGGGACAAAATCGATCAAGGCAGCCAGTACCTCGCCGGGCATTTCAGCGAATGCTTCGCCCACAAGGCGCCGGGCAGCGTTCTTGATCTGGGTTGCGGCTACGGCTATCTCGCCCTGCAGGTATCGCGTTTCAAACCCGAAAAAATCCTGGCCACCGACAACAATGCCGCTGCGCTCGCCAGCTGCCGATACAATTTTTCCCGCAATGGCGTCGATAGGGGCAGCGTCGTTGCAGACAATTGCGCCAGAAGCGTGCAGGAAACCTTCGACACGATTATCTGCAATCCACCCTTTCACCAGGGCTTCAGCACCAGCGGCGAAATGACCGACCGATTCCTCGAACAGACACGCCGCCTGCTGAAATCCTCAGGCCAGGCATTATTCGTGGTGAACCAGTTCGTTCCACTGGAGCAGAAGGCGGCGGGATTTTTTCGCCAGGTCGAGATATTCGCGCGCAACAAGAGTTTCAAGTTGATACGCCTGGCAAAATAATGTTTTTGAGGTTGCTTCCAACAGATTAAGCACGGGGCGATTTTCGCTTCAGGATTGCTTGGCAAAGATCAACGAAGCGATCACTTGACCTTTCGCGCCCGATAACGCAACTGATTCATCACGCTTTTCTTCCGACACAACGGATGCTCCGCCAACCGCAATTGCAACAAACCATCAGGCACCGGCGCCAGAAAATAAGCACTGATGATATTGTCGCAAAACGGCGTCGAAAAACTATAAGCACTCGCATACGGCCACTGCCCCACCCGCGCCGACGACAACGCACTACAGCGAAACTCCTTCACCGACACGAAATTCGTCACCAACGCACCCTGCGGCGACAAACGCGACAACAACAAACGGCACCATTCATCATCGGCAGCAATCGCCCGCGCCGGCTCGCCATCTTTTTCGGCAAAAATATCATCGACAATCAGATCAAACGGTGGGCCGTCGTAGTCCCGCACGAATTGCCCCGCCTCGGCCTGCACAATATTTGCCTTGCTGGTATCCAGGCCAAAAAAACGTTTCGCCAGTTTGATATGCAAGGGATTCAATTCAACCCCGGTAATCTCCAGCGGCCCCAGTAAACGCTGCAGCTGATGGATCACCACCCCGCCTCCCACGCCCAGCATCAGGACACGCTTGAGACTGCCGGTTGGCATCATCAGTGCCGGCAAGGTCAGCAAATCCCAGACGCTGCCAACAAACACCCGCTCCGGATGTACCTGCGAATGCAGGATGCCATTTTCATACAAGCGCACGCTGCGCCCGGCAGAACGCACTTCATAGGTGGTACCGCCTTGTTTGCGATGCCAGAGCACTGCCATGATCAACCCTTATGTCAGGAATTGTTTCGTCGTAACCAGAATCGCATCGGTTTGAGGGTTTCGTCGGTGTCCCCCACGTCCAGCCAGGAATACTCGATGTGCATGTCTGGCTGATACACATAGCCCCGCTGCGTCCAGAAAGCATGCAGGGGACGATAACCGACGGGTTTCGCCGGGTGATCCTCAGGGCGTTCCACGGCACAGAAACTGGTAATCGACCTGCCGATGGCGCGTGCATAGGCCTCGCGCGCGTCAAAGAAGCGGTGACCCAGCCCCTTTCCGCGACATTCCGGCGCGAGTACCGATTCACCAAAATAAAGCACCGTCGCCGGATCGATGCCGCGCGCCACAAACGGTTCACGAAAGACCGGTTCGGCATCTTCCAGCGGAATCGCGGTCGATACGCCCATCACCTCATCACCCAATAACGCCAGCACAAAGAGGCTGCGATGCGACGCGGCATACGCGCGCAAATACTTCTCTTCGTAGGCTTCGGTGCCTTCGTAAAGGTATGGAAATTCGCGAAACACCCGGATTCGCAAACGTGCCAACGCCGACATCCAGGGCTCGATGGCATCGCCAGACAGGGTGGTGACAACAACATCAGCTACTTCAATGTCAGACATGGAACACGCTCACTTGCGGCCTCTCGAACGAGGCATTGTGCAACAGTGCTATGCAGGCGGAAAGCAGATTCACGAACGGCCGTGGGCTGGCCACGGTTTATCCCAGGGTGCCTGCACCCATTCGATCACCTCGGCATCGGAAAAACACGCAAAAGCGACAGTCGCTTCGGGGAGACAGGCAAAGCGGTAGGCTTGCCCTTGATAGTCAAATCCCAAGGCATACGCATGCAGGTAAAGGCGATCGGCAGGCTCACCGGAATACGCATCATCCCCCAGAATGGGCGCGCCAATACTCTTGAGCGCCACCCGGATTTGATGGGTTTTTCCGGTGAGGGGTTTGAGCAGGAACAGGCGTTGACCACCGATCCCCTTGCTGAAGAATTGCGTCACGGCAGGCTGGTTGCGTGTGTGCAGGAGTTTCCAAGCGCCGCGACGGCTTTTCTCCATGTCACCGGCAATCGTACCCTGCTTTTTCTCGGGCTTGCGGGAAGACAGCGCGAGATAATACTTTTCCACCTGACGAGCCTGAAACAACTGCGACAACGTGGAATTCGCTGCCGCCGTACGGGCCACCAGCAGCAACCCCGAGGTGCCGGCATCGAGACGATGCACAGGGAAAAACGCGCCCCCGTGCACCGCCTTGAGTTCCGCCAACACCCCCGGGCCGTGGTGGCTTTCCTGCACGGACATGCCCGGGGGCTTGTTCACCACCCAGAAATCCTCGTGCTCGAAAACGGCCACCAGCGGCTGCGACTCACTCATGTCGTTAGCGCCCTTTCGCAGGCGTTACGTTGCGCTCGTAATTGAGGCGCTTGGCGGCGTCGAGGGTCAGCATTTGCATAAAGGCTTTGACCTCGCCATCGCCACCCACCGGCACACCGGAATTATCACCCGCGCCAAACACGTTGGTTGGCACCTGACGCTTGGCATAGGCTTTTGCCCACAGTTCCTGAATGCGGATTTCGGCTTCGAGTTTTTGTGAGAGCGCGTTGTCAGCCTCAAGAATGACGCGCTTCTGGTAAGACTCGGCATCTGCCAGCGTGCGTTGCGTTTCAGCTTCGATGCGGGCTTTTTCCAGGTTGATTTGCGCGGTTTCACGCGTGATGGTGGCCTGTTCCTTCAGTTTCTGCGCTTCGGTAATGGCGAGTTGCTTGTCGGTCTGGGCTTCGGTAGTGGCCTGGATCTGCGACACCTTGGCCTGCGCCTGGCGCTCCGCCACTTCACGCTCGCCTTTGGCAATGGCCAGCAAACGCTGTTCTTCTTCCTGGATGCGCTGCTCACGGGCAATGGCACGATCCGCCGACGCTTTCTGTTTCAACTGCATGCGCTCGACGAATTTCTGGTTGGGTTTCATGTCGGTAACACGCGCATCCACCACACTGATGTCGAATTCCTCGAAGCCCTGTTTTTTCTTGAGCGGTTGACCATTTTCGTCGGTCACCTTGCGCACGATGAAAGACGTTTTCGTTTCATCGCCGTATTCTTCCTGTTGGGTGCCCAATGCGACGTTGGCAGTGCCCATTTGTTTACGGTTGCTGCGGGTGACGACTTCTTCGCGTTTGACCACGTAGATACCGTTTTCCATCTGGTGTTCGAATTCGGAATTGAACTCGGTACGACCGCCCGAATAGTAATCTTCGGCACTCATCAACGACGCGGTGGCCTGGATGGTTTCCTTGAACGCCGGCAGCAAGGCCGTGCGCAACAGGTTTTCCGGCGTACGGTATTCATGTGCCAGATGCAGGAAGGCTTCCCGCTCGGTCGGCATGGCAAAACGCACGGTGGCTTCGGCATGGGCGTCCACCTGATCCAGGAACATGATGCTGAGCGGTGGGATCACGGCCGAGGTATCGAAACTGTCATTCTCGGCATTGATGTCGGAGATGTCACCGGTCACTGCCTGCACCGTCATGGCGCGTTTCCACGCATTGACCCGGCCAAACAGATAGGTGTTGTATCCGACATCCGAGACCACTTTCTCTTCGCCTGTAATGGTTCTTACGTGATAAACGAAGCCCGGCTCGGCATAGAAAAATATCCATTTGAACATGCCAATCAGAAACCCGAGCGCCGCCAGCGCCAATAACCCGATCTTGATCGGGCCGGCCGCCGGCACATCTTTCTTCATTCCCACTACCACGAAACCCGCCAGTGCCAGCACGGCCACCAAAAATCCTATGAATGTCATTGATTCTCAACTCCTTTTTTAAGACAGCGTGAATTGTAGCCGACTCACGATTTTTTCCCTTGGCAATTTCGCACAGAACAAATGAAGCCAACTAAACTGATCGAATGGACATGGTATTCCCATGTCCCCCCTTTCAGGGCAGGAGCCTGCATCCGCTTGACCGAAACCGATTTACAGCGCTTCGCACGACAGTTCGAGCAGGGCTTTACCCACCTGCGGTTTGAGGGTGCGCTCGAAAAAGAATTTCGCGAGGTATTTTACCTGCGCGGCTTGCTGCGCCAGCGTGCAGCGATTGCCCTGGGCGTGGCCCTGCTGTTGGTGCTGGCCCCCCTCGACCTGCAAAAGCTGCCCGAGGAACTGCACGATATTTATCTGTGGTCACGCATCTACACTGCCTGCCCGGTCATGCTGCTCGCCCTCTATCTGACGTTTCAGCTCGACAACCTGAAGCATTACTTCCAGTTGGCAGCCTTTGGCATCCTGACCTACATCGGCCTGGCAACCAATACCATCGTGGTCATGGCCAATACCCAGCAAGACGTGTTGCCGTATGAAGGCATCAACCTCATCATCATGACGTCGTTCCTGCTGGCCGGACTACTGCTGCGCTATGCGATCCCCTGCAACCTGCTGATTGTCCTCAGCTATTTTGCATCGGCGCACTGGCTGGGCACGGCCGTGTCGGCGCACCAGGCGTTTTTCATCATCGGCCATTTCCTGGTGGGCGCGACCGGCTGCTACATCATCGAGTACAACTCCCGCTACAGTTTCTTGCAGCAAGGCATCATGTCGGCACTGGCGCAAACCGATGCCCTGACAGGGATTTACAATCGCGGCGCCATCGACATCAAACTGGGGCGGCTGTTCCATTACGCCCAACGCGAGAAAAAATCCCTGTGTCTGATGATGGTCGATATTGATTACTTCAAGCGCTACAACGATCTGTATGGCCACATCGAGGGTGACCACTGTATCTATCAGGTGGCCCGTGCCCTGACCGAATCGTGCCGACGCCCGCTCGACTTTGCCGGACGCTATGGCGGCGAAGAGTTCCTGCTGCTGTGGTTCGATGCCTCGGCCGAAGAAGCCGGCACCCTTGGCGACAGCGTGCGCAAACATATCAGTGAACTGCACATTCCCCATGCCGGCTCTGACGCCAGCAGTGAAGTCACGATTTCGGGCGGCATGGTCACCGGTTTCCCGGACAGCCCGGCGTCACTCGACCGTTTCCTGCAATCCGCCGACGACGCGCTGTATCGCGCCAAATCTGCGGGACGCAACCAGATCGTCATTCGCCACCTGTAACATCCAGCGTCAACACGATCCCCAGTACAAACCAGCACCCACGAATGCCCGCACCCAACGTGTGAGATTTCGGCGCCTGCCGTCAGGTCGTCTAAACTTAAGGGAGCCACTCAAGCGAAGGACCACCGCGTTTTTGATGAACTCACTCCGGGCCGTGTTGAATTTGCTCACGTTTACAAGCGCCAGCACACGCAGCTTTTGCCTGTGGCTCGTCTACGCCTGTGCAGGATTTGGCGCGGTGGCAGGATGGGCAGACACCACCGATGAATCCCCCTTCCAGTTGCTGATGGTGGATCAGCAGACCCATGTGCTGGACATTGGTGCCCGCATGCAATACCTGGTGGATGAGTCGGGCACGCTAAGTTACGCCGACGCCAGGGCGGTACCCAACTGGCATTCCTCCAAGCCGAACGCCACCGGGATGAGTTTTGGCTATACCGATGCCGCCTACTGGCTGACGTTCAGCCTCGAAAACAAGGAACGCCACACCCTGCGCCGCTTTCTTGAAATCGGGTATCCGGTATTGGACTACCTGAACATTTATGTCGAGCGGGAAGGAAAACTGGTCGCCCGCTATGAACTCGGCGACAAGTTTCCGTATTCACAACGCCCGGTGCAGCATCGCAACTTCGTCATACCGCTGGATCTCAGTGGCAAAAGCGTCACCACGGTCACGATGCGGGTACAGACGAGCAGCAGCGTGCAAGTTCCCGCCACCCTGTGGGAAGTGCATACGCTGATCGGGCACATGCAAACCCAGGCCATTCTGCACGGGATTTATTACGGCGCCATGGTGGTGCTGATGCTCTACAACCTGTTCATTTTCATTACCGTGCGGGAACGCAAATATCTGTTCTACGTGTTGTACGTCGGTGC
>JBPOHS010000203.1:0-36812 GCA_052035295.1 Pseudomonadota bacterium | reverse complement strand
TTTGCAGGTAGCTGTGATAGGTGTTTTCCTGAATGCTGAAAAAACGCGATAGCAAATAGCCCTGGCTGATCAGTAGCGGAATCACCAGCGTTGACAGTAGCAGGGCAATAAAGCGGGAGCGCAACGTCATGATTCAGTGGCCCTCCAGCTGCATTTCGAAGCGACTCATTGTTCGCACGAAAATTTCGCTTTGCTGTCTGAGCACGGCTTCGGAAACCGGCTTGATGACATGAGCCTGGTGCAGGGCGTCTTCCGGCGGAAAAATGACAGGATTGTTGCGGTAGTCAGCCTCCGCAAGGGCCTTTGCTGCCATGTTGGGCGTGGCGAAACGCACGAATTCGGCGTTGGCGCGTGCCACCGACGGCTCATTCAGATAGTTCAGAAACTTGAACGCGAGGGCCTTGTCGTTACTGCTATCGGTGACGACCAGAAAATCTGCCCAGACATTGGCGCCTTCTTCCGGGTAAACAAAGTCGATGTTCGGCTGGAACTCCCGGATGGTTAGTACATCACCATTGAACATCGGTGCCATGACGGCTTCGCCCGTCACCAGCGCGTTGGTTTCCGACAAATTCGAGGTCTCATACCCGAACAGATGTGGAATCTGGCCGAGCAGCAAGCTGGACGCTCGCTGTAAATCGGCCGGATTCTCACTGTTCATGTCTGCGCCCGCCGCCAGCAGGCCGATGCCCATCAACAAACGCAGCGTCGACGGCTGAAGGATTTTTCCCGGGTACTGAGGGGCGAGGTCAAACAAGTCCCGCCAGCGGCGCGGCGGCGTTTTTACCAGGTCGGTGCGGTAGGCGATGCCGGCGGTCCCCCAGAAATAGGGAACGCCATAACGCCTGGCTTCAGGTGCGATCTCCGTCAGCGGGAGCTCGACATGACGCAAATTGGGCAATAGCGAGAATTCCAGCGGGGTAATCCAGTCAGGCGGCGGGCTGGCCATCATGTACGCTTCGCTGACACAAATGATGTCCCACCCGCGCCCCTGGCTCAGCAACAAGGTTTCTTCACGTTGGTCATCGGAGTCAAAGGTCGAAATGCGGATCGTGACGCCATGCTGACGCTCAAACGTCGAAACGACATCCGGGTCAATGTAATTTGCCCACAGATAGAGATTCAGCTCTTCCCCCGCGACCGCCCAGGGTGCGCCTGACATCCCCATAAGACTGGCAAGGAAAGCAGCCACGAAGGCAAGAGGCTTGTTCACGAATAGGGTCCGGTTGATGCCTGGCAGGAAACAAGGTGGTCAGTTCAGTCTAGCAGCCTTCCGGCGTCCGCCAGTGCAAGCGCTACAAACGAAAATCAACTCGCAAATGAAAACCGTTTGCATTTTGGTCGGGCAATGGAGAGAATAACCACACAATCGATGGCTGCCTTTCATGAGCGTCTTTCATTGAGTTAATCAGGGCTTTTGTTGAGTAAATCAGGGGTGGTTTCCATGTCATTCAAACGGCTTATGTTGATGACCTTGTTGCTGGCGGGTCAAACGGGTGTAGCACAGGCGGATGAGGTCAATATCTATTCGGCGCGCAAAGAGGAGCTGATCCGGCCGCTGCTGGTGAAATTCGCCGAAAAGACCGGAATAGGCATCAATGTGGTGACTGCCGAAGATGATGTTCTGCTGGAACGCCTCAAGGCCGAAGGCAAGAGCAGCCCCGCCGACATCCTGATCATGGCCGACGCCGGTCGTCTCTGGCGGGCGGAACACGCTGGCTTGCTGCAAGCGGTTGAGTCCGACACGCTCGCAGACAAGGTGCCGGCGCAACTCCGCCACAAAGATGGCTTCTGGTATGGTCTGACCGTGCGCGCCCGCGTCATCGCGTACTCCCCCGAACGCGTCAAGGCGGGTGAGCTCACCACCTATGAAGGTTTGGCCGATCCCCGGTGGAAAGGTCGTCTCTGCTCGCGTTCCTCCACCAATGTATACAACCAGTCGTTGACCGCATCCCTGCTTTCCCACGACGGCGCCGAGAAAACCGATGCCTGGCTGAAAGGCATGGTGGGCAACTTCGCTCGCCCGCCACAGGGCGGCGATCGTGACCAGATCAAGGACATCGCGGCCGGGAAGTGTGACGTTGCGTTGGTCAACACCTACTACGTCGGTGGCATGGCCCAGTCGAAAGATCCCGCCGAGCGCGATGCCGTCGCCAGGATTGCCATTTTCTGGCCGAATCAGGCGGATCGTGGCGCCCATATCAATATTTCCGGCGCGGGCGTGACCAAGTCGGCCAAGAACAAGGCTGCGGCCATCAAATTGCTGGAATTCATGGTCACCGATGAAAGTCAGCAGTGGTACGCCGAGGCCAACAGTGAATTCCCTATCCGCAACGATATTCCCAAGAGCAAGTTGCTGGCTGGCTGGGGTGACTTCAAGGCCGATGCGCTGCCAATTTCCGTGCTGGGCGAGCTTAACGCGCCAGCGATGATGGCGATGGATAAGGCCGGCTGGAAATAAGCCCTCGTGGCCCTCAGCTCCCGTCGCCTTGGCGCGCAATCGCTGGCACGCGCCCTTGCCTCGCCGGGCAACGGCGCGTTGCTGCTTTTCCTGCTGCTGATTGCCGCGCCGGTGCTGGTGGTGTTGCTGTCGCTGCTGCAGCCGTTCGGGCCGATATGGGCGCATCTGGTAGACACCGTTCTGCAGGATTACGTTTTCAATTCGCTGCTGTTGATGGCCGGCGTCACGGTGGGGGTGTTGGTCATGGGCGTCACCGGCGCCTGGCTGACGACCCTGTGTCAGTTTCCGGGGCGACGACACTTCGAGTGGGCGTTATTGCTTCCCATGGCCATGCCAGCCTACATCATCGCGTACACCTATACCGGTATGCTGGACTATGGTGGTCCCGTGCAGACACTGCTGCGCGACACCTGGGGCTGGCGTTACGGGGACTACTGGTTTCCCGAAGTGCGTTCCTTGCCCGGCGCGATCCTCATGCTGTCGCTGGTGCTGTACCCCTATGTCTACCTGCTGGCCCGCGCCGCGTTTGTCGAGCAATCCGTCTGTTTGCTGGAAGTCTCGCGCAGCCTGGGTTGCGGCCCCTGGCGGGCGTTCTTCCGGGTGGCGCTGCCGCTTGCGCGCCCGGCCATCATGGCCGGCGTTACGCTCGCCCTGATGGAAACCCTGGCTGACTACGGTACAGTCAAATACTTTGGCGTGAATACCTTCACCACCGGTATTTTCCGTACCTGGTTTGGTCTGGGCGATGTCGAGGCCGCGACACAGCTGTCGGCGTTGTTGCTATGTACCGTCACCCTGCTGATCCTGTGTGAACGTTATTATCGCCGTCGCATGCGGGTGGCGCAGAGCAGCCGCGTGGCGCAACGGCCTCTGCCGCGTTTTGAGCTGGCTGGTTGGCGGTCGGTCATGGCGTGGTTGATCTGTTTTGGCATGCTCGGTGCCGGATTCCTGTTGCCGGCGATACAACTGCTGAAATGGGCGGCACTGGCTGGCATCGACGCTTTCAACGCAGATTTTGTCACGCTGGCCTGGCACAGTTTCTCGCTCGCATTCCTGGCTGCCGTGATCATTGTGACCGTCGCGCTGTGTTTTGCTGTTGCTTACCGCCTGCGTCCAAATCCACTGCGTGCGTTGATACTCACTTTTGCCGGCATGGGCTACGCCGTGCCGGGCACGGTCATTGCGGTTGGCGTATTGATTGTTCTGGGGGGCATCGATCGACGCATCGATGATTGGGCGACGGCGCGCTGGGATATCAGCACAGGGCTGCTCTTCAGTGGTACGTTGTGCGCTGTCCTGTTCGCTTATCTTGTGCGGTTTCTCTCGGTGTCGCTGCATACCTTGCAGGCCGGATTTCAGCGCATCAGCCCGGCGCTCGACGAAGCCGCGCGCTCGCTTGGCTATCGTCCCCACCAGATGACCGCCCGTATTCATCTGCCCCTGCTGCGGGGCAGCTTGCTGACGGCGTTATTGCTGGTGTTCGTTGACGTGCTCAAGGAATTGCCTGCGACACTGGTCCTGCGTCCGTTCAATTTCAACACGCTGGCCGTGCGCGCCTTTGAAATGGCCTCTGACGAGCGTCTCATGGACGCCGCACTGCCATCCCTGGCCATCGTGTTGATCGGCCTGGCGCCCGTCATCGTGCTAAGCCGGCAGATGCGCAGACGTTCGGATGCCGCCACTGCCACAGAATCAATCCATCAGGGTGCCGTGCCATGACAGTACAGCTCGATGTGAACGCCGTTTCGGTCCACTACGCGCAGCGCTGTGCCGTGGATGCCGTATCGTTTGCGCTGGACGCCGGCGCCATCGGTTGTCTGCTTGGCCCTTCCGGTTGCGGGAAAACCACCTTGTTGCGTGCCGTGGCCGGGTTCGAGACGCTTTCCTCCGGCGTTATCACGCTGCATCAGCAGCAGCTGAGTACCGCCGTTTCGACCGTTCCTCCCGAGCGCCGCCGGGTGGGTATGGTGTTTCAGGAATTCGCCTTGTTCCCGCATTTGCGTGTCAGCGAAAACATCGCGTTCGGTCTGCAGAAAATGCCGGCCCGGCAGCGGCAACAACGTGTCACCGAATTGCTGGACATGATAGGTCTGCCCGAAACGGCGCAGCGTTATCCCCACCAGCTTTCAGGTGGTCAGCAGCAGCGCGTGGCACTGGCCCGGGCGATTGCGCCGCGACCCGATGTGCTCCTGCTCGACGAGCCCTTTTCCAGTCTTGATGCCGAGCTGCGCACCCAACTGGCACAGGAAGTGCGCGATTTGCTCAAGCGCGAAGGCATGACGGCCCTGCTGGTGACACATGATCAGGAGGAGGCGTTCGCCTTTGCCGACCAGGTCGGCGTGCTGCATGGCGGTCGTTTGCAGCAATGGGATACGCCGTATGGCATTTACCATCGGCCGGCGACGCGTTTCGTCGCGGAGTTTGTGGGGCAGGGGAGTGTCATACAGGCAAGGGTGAGTGGCGGACAGTTACAAAGTTCACTGGGATTACTGGGTCACACTGCCTTGCCCGATGGCACCGTGCAAATTCTGCTGCGTCCCGACGACATCGTCTTCGACGCCGGTAGTGCGATTCGCTTGCCTATTGTGCAACGCGCGTTTCGCGGTGCGGAATATGTCTATACGCTGCAGACGGAACAGGGAGAACGTGTTTTTTGCATGACGCCCAGTCATGTGGAGCTGACCAGTACCGGCACCCTTCCAGTCCGTCTGGACTTGCAGCATCTGGTGATTTTTGCCGACGCCTGACAGGCATCACGCAAAGCGCTTCACCGAAAAGCAGTGGCGCGCTGCAAAATAGTCTCGCGCTGAAAAGTAGTCGTGCGCCGAAAAGATGGCTTTTGAGGCAGAGGGCGGAAAGTTTGGCAGAGATGAAGCAACACTGCAAAAAATAAAGGGCCCGGGGAGGGCCCAGCGAGGTGGGGTCTTACGCGTGTCGTTATAATGTCGTGTCATTCGTCGGCTAGGAGTGCCCTGCGCGGCGGGTGTACATGATTAAAATAGTAGGGTGAGTTGCGCCCGTTCGCCTCGGGTAAAATGTGCGCCTGTTCACGGTTTGTGCGAAGGTTTTTTTTGACGGTTTGCGCAGCTATGCGAAACAGCAGCTTGTATCCCCCAGCCCTGACGCCAGATAAATGCGTCAATAATTAATCAAATGAATTTGTAGGTCAGTTCACAAAATTTTCAGCGTGTTTCCAGCAAACCGGTGGGCACATCTTGTGCGTGGAGATGGCCTGCGCAATGATGGGGCGGCAGGGTTTGTACAGGGTCCGAAATGGTGCGCCCCTTTCCGTGGATGAAGAAAACAGCAGATGGACAAGCTGCTGCCGTGATCCTGACCTCCTGTTTTTGGAGGCTGGTAACCGCCGGTATCTGCCGCGGACGGATTTGAAAGAGAAATCCTTGGCAATTTCAAGGAATAAGACATTCCCATAACGGGGTATATATCATATGTACCTTGTCTAATTTGTCGAAAAAGTGGATGATATCGCGGGGCTGGCCTTGGGCGGTCCCGGTTCTTCGCCGTGTTGGTGCAACTACGTGCATCATTGGATCAGTTTCCCTCCAGTGGCCTGCTCCTGTTGGCTTGAGCCTTGCAATCGCCCGATCCTTTGAGAAATCTCACCTTTGACAATCGTACGCTTGTTTTGCTTGAGCGCTTCTTCCTTGAAGATCACAGGCAAAACGGCGGGACGCTGCACGGTCGGTTTCCGCCCCATTTGTGCGGGGGGAATGAAAATATAAACTCCCGCAGTTCGATGATCTTTCAAGATCTTTTATATAAATGTCACTTAGTTGTGGAGCGTCCGCATGACTCAGGCGGCTTCGGAAGCCCTGTTTCCCGAAAATTCGACAGCCATCGGCTCGGCCAACCCCCTGGAAATCCGGGCGGCCATCGATACAGGCTTATATGCAAACGCTGAGCATGATGCTTGCGGTGTGGGCTTTGTTGCTCACATCAAGGGCGTCAAGGCACACAGCATCGTCACGCAGGGTCTCAAGATCCTCGAGAACATCGACCATCGCGGTGCGGTGGGCGCTGATCCGTTGATGGGCGATGGTGCCGGTTTGCTGATCCAGATTCCCGACGAATTCTACCGCGCCGAAATGGCCAAGCAGGGCGTGACATTACCAACGCCAGGCGAATACGGTGTCGGCATGATCTTCCTGCCCAAAGAAGCAGCCTCGCGTCAGGCCTGTGAGCAGGAACTGGAACGCGCCATCAAGAACGAAGGTCAGGTGTTGCTCGGCTGGCGTGATGTGCCGGTTGATCGTGACATGCCCATGTCGCCGACCGTTCGTGAAAAAGAACCTGTTATCCGTCAGGTGTTCATTGGTCGTGGCCACGATATCCTGGTGCCCGATGCACTGGAACGTAAACTCTACGTCATCCGCAAGACGGCGTCGGCCAAGATCAATGGCCTGAACCTGACGCACGGTGCGGAATATTACGTGCCCAGCATGTCCTGCCGCACGATCATCTACAAAGGCCTGCTGCTGGCCGATCAGGTGGGCAAGTACTTCCTCGACCTGCAGGATGAACGTGTCGTTTCCGCGCTGGCGCTGGTGCACCAACGTTTCTCGACCAACACGTTCCCTGAGTGGCCGTTGGCGCATCCGTACCGTATGGTTGCCCATAACGGTGAAATCAATACCGTCAAAGGCAACTTTAACTGGATGCGCGCCCGTGAAGGCGTCATGAAGTCGCCCGTTCTGGCTGACGACCTCAAGAAGCTTTACCCGATCAGCATGGAAGGCCAGTCCGATACGGCAACCTTCGACAACGCACTCGAGCTGCTGGTGATGGCGGGTTACCCGCTGGCACATGCCGCCATGATGATGATCCCTGAAGCCTGGGAACAACACACGCTGATGGACGAGCGTCGTCGCGCGTTCTACGAATACCATGCCGCCATGCTGGAACCGTGGGACGGCCCCGCTGCCATGGTCTTCACTGATGGTCGTCAGATCGGCGCCACGCTTGACCGTAACGGTCTGCGTCCGGCCCGTTTCATCGTCACCGAAGATGACATCGTGGTGCTGGCGTCGGAATCCGGCGTGTTGCCCATCCCCGAGAACAAGATCGTCAAGAAATGGCGTCTGCAACCGGGCAAGATGTTCCTGATCGATTTCGAACAGGGCCGCATCATCGAAGATGAAGAGCTGAAAGCCCAGTTCGCCTCCGCCAAGCCCTACCGCCAGTGGATCGAGAACGTTCGTATCAAGCTCGACAACATTGATGCCAAAGGTTCTGCCGGCGAGTTCGGTGAATCCCTGCTCGACCGCCAACAAGCGTTCGGCTTCACCCAGGAAGACGTCAAGTTCCTGCTGTCGCCAATGGCCGCCACGGGTGAGGAAGGCATCGGTTCCATGGGTAACGATTCGCCCCTGGCCGTGCTCTCCAGCAAGAACAAGCCGCTGTACAACTACTTCAAGCAATTGTTCGCGCAAGTGACCAACCCACCGATCGACCCGATCCGTGAGGCCGTGGTCATGTCGCTGGTGTCGTTCATCGGCCCGCGTCCGAACCTGCTCGATATCAACGCGGTCAATCCGCCGATGCGTCTCGAAGTGGCACAACCGGTCCTCGACTTTGATGACATGGCGCGTCTGCGTTCCATTGAGAAGCACACGGGTGGCAAGTTCCGTACTTACGAAATCGACATCACCTATCCGGCTGCCTGGGGTAATGAGGGTGTTGAAGCCCGTCTGGCCCTGTTGTGCGCCGAAGCGGTGGAAGCCATCCAGTCCGGCAGCAACATCCTGATCATCACCGATCGCCGTATGGATCGCGACAATATCGCCATCCCTGCGTTGCTGGCACTGTCGGCCATTCACCATCATCTGGTGCGCAAAGGGCTGCGTACGTCTGCCGGTCTGGTGGTCGAAACCGGGTCTGCGCGTGAAGTCCACCACTTTGCCGTGCTGGCTGGTTATGGTGCTGAAGCCGTGCATCCGTACCTCGCCATGGAAACCCTGGCGGATCTCGCACCGGGTCTGGGCACCACTGCCGACAAAGCGATCTACAACTACATCAAGGCCATTGGCAAGGGTCTCTCGAAGATCATGTCGAAGATGGGGATCAGCACGTACATGTCGTACTGCGGCGCCCAGATTTTCGAAGCCATCGGTCTGAACTCCGATCTCGTGAAGAAGTACTTCACTGGCACCCCGACCCAGGTCGGCGGTATCGGCATCTTTGAAGTGGCCGAAGAAGCGATCCGCAATCACAAGGGCGCCTTCAGCAGCGATCCTGTGCTCGCCAACATGCTGGATGCGGGTGGTGAATACGCCTGGCGTACCCGTGGCGAAGAGCACATGTGGACGCCGGACGCGATCGCCAAGCTGCAGCACAGCACGCGCTCGAACAAGTACGACACCTTCAAGGAATACGCGCAGATCATCAATGATCAGACCAAGCGTCATATGACGCTGCGTGGCCTGTTCGAGTTCAGGATCGATCCGTCGAAAGCGATCCCGCTCGACGAAGTCGAGTCCGCTGCCGATATCGTGAAGCGCTTTGCCACGGGTGCCATGTCGCTCGGCTCGATTTCGACCGAAGCGCATACCACGCTGGCGGTTGCCATGAACCGCATCGGCGGCAAGAGCAACACCGGTGAAGGTGGTGAAGACCAGAACCGTTACCGTAACGAGCTCAAGGGCATCAAGATCAAGGAAGGCACCAAGCTGACCGACGTGATCGGCAATGTCGTTGAAGTCGATTACATCATGAAGGAAGGCGACAGCCTGCGCTCCAGGATCAAACAGGTGGCTTCTGGCCGTTTCGGTGTAACCACCGAATACCTGGTGTCTGCCGACCAGATCCAGATCAAGATGGCACAAGGCGCCAAGCCCGGTGAAGGCGGCCAGCTGCCTGGTGGCAAGGTATCCGAGTACATCGGCAAGTTGCGTCACTCCGTACCGGGTGTGGGTCTGATTTCACCGCCTCCGCACCATGACATCTACTCGATCGAAGATCTGGCGCAGCTGATCCACGACCTGAAGAACGTCAATCCCAAGTCGGACGTGTCAGTGAAACTGGTATCCGAAGTGGGTGTCGGTACGATTGCCGCAGGCGTGGCGAAAGCCAAGGCCGACCACATCGTTATCGCGGGTCATGATGGTGGTACCGGTGCTTCGCCCTGGTCTTCCATCAAGCATGCCGGTACTCCCTGGGAGCTCGGCCTGGCCGAAACCCAGCAAACGCTGGTGCTCAACCGTCTGCGTGGCCGCGTACGTGTGCAGGCTGACGGCCAGATGAAGACGGGCCGTGACGTCGTCATCGGCGCGTTGCTGGGCGCTGACGAGTTCGGTTTTGCAACCGCGCCGCTGGTCGTTGAAGGCTGCATCATGATGCGTAAGTGCCACTTGAACACCTGTCCGGTGGGTGTGGCTACGCAGGATCCGGTGCTGCGCAAGAAATTCTCCGGCAAGCCCGAGCATGTCGTGAATTTCTTCTTCTTCATTGCTGAAGAAGCGCGTCAGATCATGGCCCAGTTGGGAATCCGCAAGTTTGAAGACCTGGTAGGCCGTGCCGACCTGCTCGACACCCGCAAGGGCATTGAACACTGGAAAGCAAAGGGCCTGGATTTCAGCCGCGTGTTCGCGTTGCCGCCGGTTCCGGCAGAAGTGCCTCGCCTGCATAACAGCTTCCAGGATCATGGTCTCGACAAGGCGCTTGACGTCAAACTGATCGAGAAAGCCAAGGCTGCCATCGAGAAGGGCGAGAAAGTCCAGTTCATGGAAGCTGCGCGCAACGTCAACCGCACTGTCGGCGCGATGCTGTCGGGTGAACTGATCAAGCATCACCCGGACGGTCTGCCGGATTCGACGATCCACGTCCAGTTTGAAGGCACGGGCGGTCAAAGCTTTGGCGCGTTCCTGGCGAAGGGGATTACCTTCTACCTGATCGGCGAAGCCAACGACTACACCGGCAAAGGCTTGTCGGGCGGTCGTATCGTCGTGCGTCCGAGCATCGATTTCCGTGGCGAAGCGGGTAACAACATCATCGTGGGCAACACTGTGCTGTACGGCGCGACCTCGGGTGAAGCCTTCTTCCGTGGCGTGGCAGGCGAGCGTTTCGGTGTGCGTCTGTCGGGCGCAACCGCTGTCGTCGAAGGTACTGGTGACCATGGTTGCGAATACATGACGGGCGGAACCGTTGTTGTGCTCGGCAAGACCGGTCGCAACTTCGCCGCCGGTATGTCTGGTGGCGTGGCTTTTGTTTACGACGTCGACGGTCAGTTCGCCAAGCGTTGCAACACCGCTCAAGTGGCGCTGGAACCCGTGTTGTCGCCTGCAGAGCAAGAGGCCGCCGGCATTCCCCTGCACCGTGATACCGCTGACGAGACGTTGCTCAAGACCCTGTTGGAAGACCATCATCGCTGGACCGGCTCACTGCGTGCCCGCGAGATTCTGGACAACTGGGCCACGGCCAAGGCGAAGTTCATCAAGGTCTTCCCGAGCGAGTACCGTCGCGCACTGGTCGACCTGAACGCTGCCAAACAAGGTTCCTCCGCCAAAGGCGACGAGGGCAAGAAAGCTGCCAAGGCCAAGGCCTGAGCCGGAATACGAGGAGTTCATACAATGGGAAAAGTCACTGGTTTTCTGGAATTTGAGCGCCTGGAAGAGGCTTACGACAAGCCTGATCAGCGTCTCAAGAACTACAAGGAATTCGTGCATACCCTGAAACCCGAGCAGGCTCGGCAGCAAGGTGCACGTTGCATGGATTGCGGTACACCGTTTTGCAATAACGGTTGCCCGGTCAACAACATCATTCCGGATTTCAACGATCTGGTGTATCGCGACGACTGGAAAAACGCCATTGCCGTCCTGCACTCGACCAACAACTTTCCGGAGTTCACCGGTCGCATTTGCCCCGCACCTTGCGAGGCTGCCTGCACCCTGAACATCAACAACAAGGCCATCGGCATCAAGTCGATCGAGCACGCCATCATTGACCGTGCCTGGGAAGAAGGCTGGATCAAGCCGCAACCTGCTGCCGTTAAAACCGGCAAGAAAGTGGCGGTGGTTGGCGGTGGCCCCGCGGGTTTGGCTGCCTCACAACAACTGGCGCGTGCCGGTCATGACGTGACCCTGTTCGAGAAGAACGATCGCGTGGGTGGTCTGCTGCGTTTCGGTATTCCTGACTTCAAGCTCGACAAGTCGCACATCGACCGTCGTGCCGAGCAGCTGAAGGCCGAAGGCGTGACCATCAAGACCAATACGCTGGTGGGCGAAATGCCCAAAGGCAGCAAGGTCACCAACTGGGCGACGAGCAATATTACTCCCAAACAGTTGCTGGAAGAGTTTGACGCTGTGCTTCTGACCGGTGGCGCTGAGCAATCGCGTGACCTGCCTGTGCCTGGTCGTGAACTCAATGGCGTTCATTTCGCCATGGAATTCCTGCCGCAGCAGAACCGCGTCAACTCCGGCGTGAAAATGCCTGAACAGATCCGTGCCGATGGCAAGCATGTCATCGTCATTGGCGGTGGTGATACCGGTTCTGACTGTGTCGGGACATCCAACCGTCATGGCGCCGCCAGCGTCGTGCAGTTCGAAGTCATGCCGCGTCCGCCCGAGCAAGAGAACAAGCCGATGACATGGCCCTACTGGCCGTACAAGCTGCGGACTTCGTCCAGCCACGATGAGGGCTGCGAACGCGAGTTTGCCGTAGCCACCAAGGAATTCATTGGTGAAAACGGCAAATTGACAGCGCTCAAGACGGTCCAGGTGGATTTCAAGGACGGCAAGTTCATCGAGCTCGAAGGCACCGAGAAAGTCTATAAGGCGGATCTCGTGCTGCTCGCGATGGGCTTTGTCAGCCCGGTAGACACCATTCTGGCCGGTTTTGGCGTAGAGAAAGATCCGCGTGGCAATGCCAAGGCAAGCACCGAAGCAGAGGGCGGCTACGCCACCAACGTAGCAAAAGTCTTTGCTGCCGGTGACATGCGTCGCGGTCAATCACTGGTGGTGTGGGCGATTCGTGAAGGTCGTCAAGCGGCGCGTGCCGTTGATGAGTTCCTGATGGGAAGCTCGATTCTGCCGCGTTGATAAGCGGCGGGGTGAAGCAGCGGTCCCTCCCGAGAGGAGGTCGCTGCCTGCACTGGCAATACAAAAAAGGGCGCATCGAAAGATGCGCCCTTTTTTGTGCTATCCGGGGAGAATCAAAGCGTCGACGTAATGGCGGGGATCGGGTGAAGGTATCCGTCCGGCGGAGCTGGCAGGTGAAAAGTTGTGCAGGTCAGGTGGCTGTGCTATCACTTTCACAGTGTTGAAGCATGCAGTAGCGCCTCACCGATAACGTTTACCCGTGGCACAGGAGCGCCGCATGAGCCCTTCGCACACGTCTTTCCCGCGCATGGGAAAGGCATTCCAGTATTCCTTCCTGGCCGGTCTGGTCGCGCTGAGCGCCGGATGCGGCAGTGATTCCCATGATGACAGATCCGCCTTTCAGGGCGATTCCTCCCCGACAGACGAACGCCCGGGCCCGGATTCCTCGTCCTCGCCGGACGGTGCCGCCGAGCCCGGCGGGCAGGTACAACGCGATGCGGATTTCAGTGGCCGCTGGGCGGTCCAGTTGTCTGCCGGGGAAAACGATTGTGGATTTCCCTCCGAAGTGACTGACACCTTTGTGGATATCACCCAATCGCAGGCCAGTCTGTCCTTCCTGTCATTGCAGGGCGTAGAGATTGCCCAGGGCGAAGTCGCTGGCGCACGTTCTCAGGCACATAGCGCTGCCGACATTCGCTTGGGGGGACGCAGCGTGAGATACGCCAACGAGGTGGGCCTGCAACTGGAGGGTGACCGCTTCAGCGGCGTCGAAACCTTCGGGCTGGAAGATTCGGCCGGCAATGTGCTTTGCAGCGGGCAGGTGAACTGGCAAGGCTCACGTTCGATTGTACGTTCGATGACCGGGGATCCCCTGACGGCCGTCGCGGATGTGGAACCCAATGATACGGTCGTGAACGCGGTCGCATTGCTGCCCAATACGGCGGTTACGGGCGAGGTGAGTGACGTCGGCGATCGGGTGGATATCTATACCGTACCCCTTTCCTACGCGGGCGTACATGCCATTACCCTTACCGGGTTTGCCACGGCCGATTTGAGTCTGGCGCTGATCGACAAGCACCACAACCTGCTCGCCACCAGCGAAAATGCAGCGGGGGCGGACGAGACACTGACGTTTGCCGTCGATGCCAACAATGGTGGGGCACTTTATGTCATCGTCTCAGCCCTGGACACTGGTGAGGTGCCCCAGGACTACCTGCTGGAACTTGCCATGCCTTGACGCCATGCCATGACTGTCAGCGGGTTTTCGCCTGGGTGGCAGGCCTCGTCTAGGTGGCAGGCCACTCCGCGATTTCCTGCTCGAAACAGGCGGTGAATTGCTCGGGGTGGGGCACCATGCCCGCGTCTGTCGTGATTCCCAGGGTCAGCTCGTTCTGGTAGCTGAACACACTGATACCGACCCCCATCTTCCCTGACTGCGGGCCAAAGAAGTTCATGTGCGTGACTCGCTGTCCGGCGAACGATAGTGCTTCTTTCGGCCCCGGAACATTGGTCATGGTAGACGATGCATTCTGGTTGAACGTGTCGATCAGTACGTGTTGTAACGCCTGTGGCAGGGTGCCGAGAAAGCACAGCGACAGATAGGAAAGAAATGCCTCCTTGCCGCTTTTGATGGCGTCCATTCCCGCTTTAACGTCTCGCAATCTCGCCACCGGATCAGCACAGCCGACCGGCAGGGGCAAATAGATGAATCCGACCTTGTTGCCCAACTCAATCGGACCGGTCAGGGGACGAAGATTGATGGGAACCAGCACCCGAAGGGTGATGCCAGTGGTGGGCTCGTTGTGCGCCTGGAAATAGCGGCGGAGGGCGCCTGCGGTCGCGGCCAGAACCACATCATTGATTTTGGCGTTGTGCGCAGAAGCAATGCGTTTGATCGCGTTCAACGGCATGGGAGTCGTCCAGGCCGTGCGACGAACCCCCGTGAGGGGATGTTTGAAGCTGGTCTTGCTGTCCGGCAGCATTATCATGCGCGGAAATGCCTGCAGCAGCTCTTTGAGCAGTGTGATGGGTGATTGTTTGTTGTTTCTGGAGGACGACACCGCTTTTTCGCTCGGAGCAGCATTGCGGTGGGCCGTGGCGGAACCGTTGGCGGGTTCCATGCCTTGTGCGCGCGTGTCGGGTGCCACCGTCTCACCCGTGTTGCTGACGATCTGCGCTTCGCTGGTGTTTGGCTGTGCCTGTTCCGTCATGGAAAGAAGTACCCGCACCAGCGCAATGCCATCGGCAATGCAGTGATGGATGCGGAGCACTAACGCTGCCCCTGAGGGGTGGTTGGGGATGATCTGCATGTGCCAGAGTGGCTGATCAAAATCCAGTTTTTTTCCTGAGAGCGTATTCACCCGTTCGGCAAAGGCTTGTGATGAACTCGTCTCCAGTGGGCAGTATTCGACGTGGCGGGCAAGCGCGAAGTGTTCATCGTCGACCCATTGCCGCACACCCTTTTCCATTTTGGGTATTTGCCGAAAGCGTGAAAAACACAGCAAACGTTCCCGCAACAGCTGTTCGAGTTTTTCCGGCGCAGGGGCGGCGTCAAAGAACATCAATCCGACCACCATCATGTGGTTGACGTCGCGCTCCATGTTGTACCAACAGTTGTCGCTGGCGGTCATGTTGACGCTGTTGTTCTCGGGCCGGAAGGACAACCACAACGCCGGCAAGACCGGAATCCAGAAGGCGGCCAGACTCCAGCCCAGCCAATGCCGTTTCAGGGCAATCGCCAGCAAACCGCTGGCAATGAAAGACGTCAGGTGAAACGACAAAAACCAGAAAAGCATGTCGCCGGGTGCCAGGAATAACGTCAGCACTACAAGGCCGCTGGTGGCCCGGACAAGCCCCCGGAGCAGGCTGTGTTTTGTGGTGTTGGTTTGCATGAACCTACCCTGAATGCACGTAAGAAATCTGATTATAGGAGACGTAATGCAAGCCGGTTTTTTTTCTGATATTTGGCGATGAAAATGAGTTCTTCGAGGGGTGCCTACTGGGTCACAGTTTGTCCGACATGACTCTTGTCGGCATGCCATGGTGACATTATGCTTGCGCCACCAAAAGGAGAAATTTGCATGAAAAAAGCATTACTTGCGAGCGCAATCATGTTGGCCAGCACGGCGGCCAATGCGTCAGGATTCGGTTACAGCTACCTTGAGCTGGGCTTCGGTGAAGCCGGCACCGAGGGAGGCGAAGATGGTGATGCCCTGTTTTTCGGGGGAGCCGCCCAATTGCAGCGTGGCCTGGGCGTCATCGGCAGCTTCTACACGGTGGACTTCGGTGATAACGTCGATGGTGAAATTTTTACCGCAGGCCTGCAATTCAATACGCCGCTCGGCGCCAAAACCGATTTTGTTGGCAGCGTTCAATTGATCAATGCCGAAGTCGAGTGGGAATGGAAAGGTTGTCACTGGTACGATCCTGAGCGCGTATGCAGAGGCAGTAAGGACGATACTGGCCTGCTGTTGCGCGGTGGCATCCGCCATCTGGTTCAGCAGAACCTGCAGCTGGAAGGTGACGTTTCCTACAACACCAATGATTTGTGGGAAGATGACGAAGTCGGCATCAAGGCTGGCGTACGATTCTATGCCGATCGTCAGCTGTCGGTTGCGTTGGGTGTCGCGTCTGATCAGGAGCTGGATGGCGTATTCATTAGTGGTCGCTACGATCTCTGATACTGCCTGACGGTGGCCACCACAGGCCGTTCACGTTAATAAAAAGCCCTGAGGCACCGAAATGCGTCAGGGCTTTTTTATTTTCTGACAGTCGTATTTTCTACCAGTGCTGATTCCACTGTAATGAAAATACATTCCCGCTAGTGCTGATATCACCGCGCAGAACCTGCGGAGTCTGGGTGGCATATTCAGTTTGTCGATCGATGCGCGTGTCGCTCACGAAAACGTGGGCATAGCCAGCATCAACCGATGTTTTCTTGTCGAGCTGGTAGTTGATTCCCATGCCCAGCCATTTGCGATTGTTATCGGGAAACCGCACTGTGCGCGATTGCGGATCCTGCACCACACTCTGGTCATAGGCCAGACCGATCCGCCATTTGATCTGTTCGCTATAGCGATAATTCGCGCCTGTACCAATGCGCCATGCATCGCGGAAATCGAGTTCTTCACGGAACAATTCGAAGTTGGTATCACGGCTTTGCACGTAAATGCCCGGCGTCACCGACCAATTCGACCAGGTAATGTCTTCAAGAAACTCCCATTGTCCCCACTGGTAAGCCAAGGCAAGCGAAATCATTTCCGGAACATCCAGCTCGGCCTCACCCGGAATAACGACTTTTTGCGTTGTCGATGTCGAACGCACGGTGTCGCCTTCAATTTCGAGCGGTGTTGTTTCGCGATAACTCAAACCGAGGCGTGCCGTCGGTGTGATTTGCCACAACAATCCCAGGTTGTAACCCCAGCCAGCGTCATGCCCCTTGATGGTGAGTTCGCCATCACCCACGTACTCGCCTCCCACGCTGACAGGAATGGCACGACTTAATTCGGCGTCGATATCGAGATAATTCAGTCCGGCGCCAATCGAGAGGGAATCGGTAATGCGGTAAGCCAGCGAGGGGTTGTAATCGATGACATGGATTTTGGTGTCGCTGCCCTGATAGCGGCCGGCAAATCGCCCGGGCCAGCTGCCTTCGTTCGCATACAGGGGGGAGATGCCCATGCCCCAGTAGAGATCCGGCAGAATCGATCCCGTATAGAACCCGGTCGGAACCAGCGCTGCGCGATGGATTTCCGAACTGCTGTCTCCCACGGGCACTTGGGAGGATAGCGAGGTGGTGCCACGGTCCTGAAATTTGGAATCGATGCTGACGCCGGTCAGCGCCAACGCAGTGTGTTGCCCCTCAGGCAGGCGAGTCATGCCTGCGGGGTTGAAGAAAACGGTGCTGGCATCATCGGCACTGGCGGCCGCGCCCGCGAAGGCGTTACCGGTGCCGGCGCCGTTCTGGAAATCCAGGAAAATGCCGCTCGCCCAAAGTGACGGGCTGCTGCCCAGACAAATCAATGCCAGGAGTCGAAAGGAGTGCATCGTGGTTAGGTTCATGGCAGTCCTTCGTTCGTGAAAAGCCAATGTCGTTCTGGAATGTGCAAAGGATAGACAATGACCGACGATACGCGTTAAATACCGGCAGGAAAATGATGTGAAACAATGTAGATCGCTCGATGGCCGAAGAATCTGACTCTGTTGCTGCGCATGAGTGCGCCTATCGGGTGCGTACCAGCCGCATGCACGCGGTGCTGGAAGTGCTGGGCGATCCGTGGAATCTTTCGATACTGCGCGAAGTCGGGCACGCTACCAATCGTTTCGATGCACTGGTTGATGTGTTGGGTGTTTCCCGGGCCGCGCTGTCGAAACGACTCGACACCCTGGTGCAGGTGGAATGCCTGCAAAAGCAGGCATACAGCACGCACCCGCCCCGTTATGAATATTGTCTTTCCGCCCGGGGGCGGGATGTCGGACCCATCCTGTTGTTGCTCCAGCAATGGAATCAGACGTGGCTGACGGGGTTCCAGTCGCAGGCATGCGTTTGTCACGCCTGTCAGCAACCCTTGTTGATTGATGTTATCTGTCGCCACTGTCGCAACGCACTGGATATGCGGCAGGTAAAACCCCTGTTTTTCGCACCGGTTCCCGCCGTGTTGCCGTCCATGCCTGGCTATCGTCGTACCCGTCATCAGCTTGCCCGTCAGGGACGTACGGATTCCGCGCTTACCGTTTCGGCCGAGGAATGGCTGCAGGATCGCTGGAGTGCGTTGATTCTCGGTGGTGTGATGATGGGGTTGCGGCGTTATGGCGAGCTGCTGGCGGTGCTGGAAATAGCGCCCAATGTGCTGGTGGGTCGCCTCGATGTGCTGCAAGAGGCGCAATTGCTGGTGCGGGATGAGAGCGGCTGTTTCCGTTTGACGGACCGAGGGCGGGCGTTATACCCGGCGATCATGGCCATGCGTGCCTGGGGCGAACGCTGGATGCGTACGGGCGAGTTGGCCGGTATTACTGTTGACCGCCCGATGGAGGCCGACTGGGGGTTATTGCATCGACCGTGTGGCGAGTGGCTGCAACTGGCCTATGTCTGTCGCCATTGCACTGCCGAAGTGGCAGGTGCGCCTTGGGCCACTCATAACCCCGAGAATAACGTTTGTCCTGAGCGTTGACGGGCAAGGCGACCTGTCTGGCAGACGGTCGCCTTGCCTGGCTACATCAGGGCTTGGTCAGAATCATTTTCTCGTAATGCACCACGAAATTAAGCATCTGCTCTTCATTTACGTCCTTGATGACCTTGTTGATCATCTCGTGCACGGCTTTTTTCACGCCTTCCACACCGACTGACAACACTTTGCGCATGACCATGCCCAGGTCCAGGTGACGGGTCGGCGCCAGGAACAAGTCATCAATGAGCGTGTCTGCAAATTGCTTGCACATCGCACTGGCGTGTTCGCGGTTTTGCAATCCCCGCCCTGCCTTGCATTCAGCCGCCAGCGCGCGGAACTGCAGGGCGAACTCGTCACTGACATCGGTCGTAATGAACGCATGCGTGTCATTGCTCGGCTCCCACCACAACACCCGCTTGAAGAAATCGGCGATGGCGCGCAGCTGCTGGAGAGAGGCTTTCTTGTAAAGCTGGCTTGAAAGGCTGCCAGAGGTTTTGCTGGCCAGATTGGCCGTGAAATTCACCAGCTTCATCATCACGGGCGAAAAGCCCGCGATGTGCGAAGGCTCCAGCAGGAACAGACTGATGACACGCTCGGTCAGTTCTTCCATGATCTGGATGAAGCCGGGGGCGAGGTCGTCGCGGTTTTTCTCGAGTGCACCAACGATGAAGTGATCGAGTTTCTGTTGCAGGGTCAGGGTCGCCGGAACGGCAATAACATGCTTTGCCATGATGCTCACAAGGGGTTGAAAAGGCGGGTGGATTTCCGCACGTGTAAAACGACGGCGTCTTTGTTGGTGGTCGGCTTGCTTGGCAGCCAACTTTTTTGGCAATCAACTTTTTTGGCAATCAATTATCGCCTGAGTGTGAGGGCGCTGACCAGAGGTCAGTCCGGTGCGTGGGGGATGGATTGCACCAAAACTAGTTAGGAAAACAGGGGCTTGTGAATATCTTAAGGAAACTGGTATGGAGGCTATGGATTAAATTGAAGAGAGATAAATAGCCAAAATTGGCTGTCATGCTTTACTGTCAGCAGCTCCTGCCATACTATTGATGTATCATAAGAGAACTCACATACCGTTGAGGTGGCCCATGGCGGGAGCAAGCATGAAAGAAAACCTTACAAGTTTGAGGGATGAATCCTTTGGCGAAGCCTACGGGCCTTATCTTTCGGGAGCCTTCGCGCCCACGCGTGAGGAGCTGACGCTGACCGATTTCAGCGTCGAGGGGGAAATTCCTGCAGATCTCAACGGTATTTATTTACGTAATGGCCCGAATCCCCGTTTTGCGCCGGCCGGTCGTTACCATGCGTTTGATGGCGATGGCATGCTGCATTCGGCCCGTTTTTCCCAGGGCAAGCTGGTCTACCGCAATCGCTGGGTGCGAACCACGGCGTGGCATAACGAAAATGTGGCCGGTCGCGCCTTGTATGGCGGCATTTTCGATACCATGAAAGGGCGCAGCGATCATCCGCTCAAGAACAGCGCGAACACCGACGTGGTGGGATTTGCCGGCCGGGCGTTGGTGAGTTGGTATCAGTCGGGTGAAGCCTATTGGGTGGATGCAGAAACCCTGGAAACCTTGGGGGCTGCGCCCATTGCCGGCGCCAGCGGAGGTGTTTCGGCGCACTGCAAGGTTGACGAGCACACGGGCGAATTGATGTTTTTCGATTATGGCAGCCAGGCGCCTTATTTGAGTTATGGGGTGGCCGATGCATCAGGACGCCAGATCCTGTCGGTACCCATTGATCTGCCGGGGCCGAGGCTTCCGCACGACATGGCCATGACCGAGCATTATTCCATTTTGCACGACCTGCCGGTGTTGCATTGCGAGGAAGCCTTGCGTCATGGTCGCCACAAGATCGTGTTCGATACCTCGTTGCCCGCGAGGTTGGGCGTTATTCCCCGTCATGGTGGGGCAGAACAGTTGCGCTGGTTTGAATTTTCTCCCTGTTTCATTTACCACGTGATCAACGCCTGGGAAGAAGGGCAGGAAATCGTGATGGTAGGCTGCCGCTACATGCCGAGGCAGCTTGCGGATGGCAGCATTGATGGCGTATCGACTGCCAATGATATTGCCCAGCTACGCATGAATGCGCGTGTATGGGAATGGCGCATGAACCTGGCGACCGGTGAAGCGAGTGAGCGTTGCCTGAACCCTGAGTACAATGTCGAATTTCCGGGGATCAATTTGCGCTATCAGGGCAGGCCCAATCGTTGGGGCTATCTGGTGGATCACGATCCGCAGATTCTGCGCTGGACAGGCTTGCGCAAATTCGACCTGCATACGGGTGAATGTACCGCCGCGTGGAGCGATGATCCCGCGCGCGTCTGGTTGAGTGAACCCTGGTTCGCGCCGCGCACCGGCGAAGGTGTCGATGCAACGGCCCAGGCAGAAGACGATGGTTATGTCATCCTGTTTTGCTGGAATGAGCAGACACATGTACAGCAATTGCACATCTACGATGCACTGGATATTTCTCGCGGACCGATCACACGTATAACGCTGCCAGTGCGTGTGCCTTCGGGATTTCACGCCAGCTGGATACAGGACGGTGGCTACGCGCCATTCTGATGCTCTGGCGAAATGTGATCGCCAGGCAAGCAGCGCCCGGCATTGCCAAGGAAGGGTGATGACCGGTATCCTCGCCCTCCCGAATGCGAGAGGATTCCGCCATGCAAGGCACCATCAACAAGATGCGCGCTGTACTTCAACCGGATGCATCACTGCAATATGCCTTGCCGCTGGGTGAGGAAGCGCTTCCGCTCAATGATCTGCTCGGCAAAACCTTGCGTCTGACCTACACGGGCCGTATTTTCTGCGTCGCCTGCGGTCGCAAGACCAACAAGAGTTTCAATCAGGGTTACTGCTACCCGTGCTTCACGCGTCTGGCGCAATGCGATACCTGTATTGTCAAACCCGAACTCTGCCATTTTGCCAAGGGCACCTGTCGCGAGCCTGATTGGGGCCGCGATTTCTGCTTCCGCACGCATGTGGTTTATCTCGCCAATTCGTCGGGCATCAAGGTCGGCATTACGCGCGACACCCAGATTCCAACCCGTTGGATCGATCAGGGGGCGGTGCAGGCCCTGCCGATTTTTCGCGTCAACAGCCGCCGTGCCGCTGGCCTGGTCGAAGTGGCGTTGGCCAGCAAAATTCCCGATAAAACCAACTGGCGCAATCTGCTGAAAGGCCCGGCCCAGACGATCGACATGTTGGAGCACAAGGCTGCCGTATTGGCGCAATGCCAGGAAATCCTGGCAGGCGTGCAATTGCCCGAAGAAGATGGTCAGTTTGAACCGTGGGAAAACGCAACGGAGTTCCGTTGCGAATATCCGGTGCTACAGTATCCCGCGAAAATCCAATCACTCGATTTTGAAAAAACGCCGGAAGTAGGGGGCACGCTTCTGGGAATCAAAGGGCAATATCTTATCTTTGATAACGGCGTCATTAACATGCGAAAATTTGGTGGGTATGAGGTGGCGGCCTCGGCGTGAGGGCGCCGCCCAGCCTTGCCACTCATCCCTCGCGTGAGAGCTTGAAGAAAAACGGCTGTCGCATGCCCTTCAGATCCATCACCCCCAGCACCGTATTGTCATCGATTTTGCGGAAGACATCGTTGATCGGCAAATCATCGTAAATCATCGTCGCACTCGATTTGCCACGATATTCTGTCATGCGTAGACGGGCCTTCGAGGCCTGTGTCTGCATCACGCGCGTTCCCAGATCGAACAGCTTGCGAAACCATTCCTGGCGCGAGAACGCGGTATTGCGCGCGTATTTCATCGGCATCCATTGCGGGTTCAACTTCACCAGCAGGCCATCGTGGCGCTTGAACACCAGTGGATGCACGTGATCTGCCGATACGAACTCCTTGCCATGCCAATTGAAGTTTTCCAGCATGCCATCCATCGGGTGGTCGGTTGGAACGCCTTCCCCTCGCCATTTGCCCAACATGAACTCGATGCTCGCCGGTTCGAGCGAGTCGAAATAGGCGAGGGCGCGTTCGCCGGCGCTGGTGTGGGCAGAATGGGGGGTGGAATTCGGGGCGTTCTCGTGTGCAACCGGGCACTGGCTCATGCGTTACTCCTGCGTGATTGATGGCGCTGAACGATGGGCGTCACGTTAGCAAGCGCAGCAGAGACTGACACTGGCCAAAACGGGCAATGTGATTGACCGCAGCGATACGGCTGCGGCCATCGTTTCCAGGGGCGATCAGTCGATACGGGCGGCTTCCTCGAACGCAAGGCGCGGGCCACGTGGATACAGTTTGCTGTGGTCGCCATAGCCCAGGTTGAGCAGGAAGTTGGAGCGCACTTTGCCTTCCGGAAAGAACAATTCGTCGAGTTTGGCATTATCGAACCCGCTCATGGCGCCACCGTCGAGGCCGAGGGCGCGGGCCGCCAGCAACAGGTAGGCGCCCTGAAGTGTGCCGTTACGGAAGCCGGCAATGTCTGCCAGGGCAGGGTTGTTGGCAAAAATGGGGCGCGCATCGTAGGCGGGGTAGAGGCGCGGCAGGTGTTCGTAGAATTCGCTGTCCGTGGCGACGATCACGGTCACTGCGGCTTGCATGGTTTGTTCGACGTTGTTGGGCATCAGCGCTTGCGCGAGTTTTTCCTTGGCGGCTTTCGATTTGACGAACACGAAGCGCGCGGGAGACGCGTTGAACGCGGTCGGTGCCCACTTGGTCAGGTCGTAAAGTTGCTTGAGGACGTCGTCAGGGACGTCCTTGTCGAGAAAACCGTGGTGGGTGCGTGCGTCGGTGAACAGTTGGGCCAGTGCCTGGCTGTCGAGGGCTTGGTGTTCGGCGGTAGTCATGGGGTGCTCCTGTGGGTAAAAAGGTTTAAGGACATCGTTGCGTCAAGGCAAATCAAACAGCAGAAAGTCGCTGCCGTCGGCACATTCAAGCACCAGTTCGGTGTGCTGCGTGACTTCTGCGCCGTCGCCTTCCTGCAGTCTCTGGCCATTCAGAAGCAGACTGCCATGGATCATGTGCAACCAGGCGGTGCGGCCGGCGGGCAGCGCGTAGGTGAGCGCGGCAGCTTGGGTTTGTTTGCCTCGCCAGACGCGTGCGTCCTGCCGGATCACGAAGCTCCCGTCGGCACCCTCGGGCGAGGCAATCAGGGTGAGCCCTTCTGCCTCGGGCAGCCGCTCCTGGCGGTAGCCGGGCGGTGTGTTGACTTCGTTGGGTTCCAGCCAGATTTGCAGCAGGTGAACGGGCTCATTCCCCCGGTTGAATTCGCTGTGCATCACGCCCTTCCCGGCGCTCATCAACTGGTATTCGCCTGCGCTGAGCCGGGCCTCGTTGTTCATGCTGTCCTGGTGGGTCAGGGTGCCGGCCAGCATGACGGTCAGGATCTCCATGTTGCGGTGGCCGTGCATGCCGAAGCCGGTATGGGGCGCGACCCGGTCATCGTTGATGACGCGCAGCACCGAGCTGCCCATGTGTTGGGGGTCGTAGTAGGAACCGAAGGAAAAGGTATGCCAGGTATCGAGCCAGCCCATTTGGACATGGCCACGCTCGGTGGCGCGTCGGATCGTCAGCATGGGATCACCTCGTTGCTGTGTGTCGTTGGGGTAATCCTAGCCTTGTTGCTGGTTGTGTATTAGTCTCGCAATATTCAAATCACTATTGCTGTGAAGACAACAATCATGCAGCTCGAAGCCGCCAGTGTGTTTTACCGTGTCGTGATGGAAGGCAGCTTTTCCGGTGCTGCCCGCCGGTTGGGGTTGCCGACCTCGTCGGTGAGTCGACACGTGGCCAGCCTGGAAAACGAGCTGGGGGTGCGCCTGCTCACCCGCACCACGCGCAGTCTGCGTCTGACCGATGCCGGCCGTGGGCTTTACGAGCATCTGCAGCGTGTCTTTGCCGAGCTCGAAGAAGCCGAGGCGCAGGTCCGGGAAATGCAGCAGTCACCGCGGGGCCACTTGCGCATCACTATGCCGGTGGAATTCGGCATGAAGTTCATGGGCAAGTTGGTGGCGGAGTTCATGCTGCAGCATCCGCAGGTGACGCTCGAAGCCGAACTGTCCGGGCGCCTGGTCAATCTGGTCGAGGAGCGGTTTGATCTGGCGCTGCGGATTGGCGAGTTCCGGGATTCTTCCTTGATCGCCCGCCGTTTGGGCACCATTACCCGGCGTTGGTTTGCCAGTCCCGATTATCTGGTGCGCTGCGGGTATCCACAGTCGCCTGAGGCGCTTGAGCAGCATGAATGCATTCTGTTCCTGCAGCCGGGACAGAACACGGTGCGGCTTTACCGACCGGGGGCGAGAGGGGAGTGTGTGCGTACGGTGCGGGGCCGTTTGTGCGTGAATAACCTGTCCATGGCCGTGGATGCCGCCGTCGCCGGCTTGGGGCTGGTGCTGACCAATCCTTTCATTTGTGATGAGGAAGTGCGTAATGGCAGTCTGGTACCGGTGCTGCCCGAGTATTCGGCCATGGATGGCGGGTTGTTTGCCATGTACCCCTCACGGCAGCACATGCCTTCTGCGCTCAGGGCATTTGCGGAGTTCGTCGCGTCGCGTCTGTGCGAGCATCCCTGGTTTCGTGACGATGCCGAGGGCAAAAAAAAGCCCGGACAAGCCGGGCGGGAGCTATCTGAACAGAATCTTGCAAAAACACCTCACTCTCCTTGAGGTTGCGCATCTGTTCCCAACAAAACAGGCTGGAAGCTTATAAGTAAATAAGCTTACTTGATCTTCTTCATGATGTCGTTAACTTTGTCTACGTAGGTCTGCATCGCTTTATCGGATGACATGCCCTTCAGGTTTTCCCAGGCCGAATACTTCATGCGACCCACGAAATCGGTCAGTCCGGGCTTCTTGCCGTTGACGTTGCCTTCGGTCGCTTGCTTGAACAAGGCGTACATTTCGAGCTTCAGGTCATTCGAAGGTTTGAATTCGCCTTCGCCGGACTGAATCATTTTCACCGTGGCTTCGAACTGCGCTTTCAGATCAGACATGGTTACCCCTCATTATTTTGGCAGGAAGCTCAGAAATATACGCACTCTCAGGTCGGGTGCAAGTAAACCGTCCGATTTTATTGCAGGCATAGCCTGTGCGCCTTGGCCGCACTGACTGCTGCAATGCGCGACAAAGCCAAACGTCGGTGATCGAACGTTACTGATGGATAGAGGCGGTTTTTGCGCTCTTGTATTCGGCCACCTTGCGGTGCACGTCTTCCATGGTGGCGACGGGGGTGCGGGGATGCTGAACAGCATCCTTTTTGATCTTGTAGATGCGGATCTTCTGTTTGATTTTTTGCAACATGGCTTGGACCTCGGGTTGCCACCGCTTGCGCCGCCTGAAAGAGGTTGGCGTTGGCAGGGGTGTCTTTCGATTTGTTGTAGGTGTTTTTATTCTGTTGACGAAAATTGTCACGTCATGACGGGAATTGTAAGTCCTTGGCGGTCAGGTACGCTAGTTCGACTTGAGGGATTTGTTAAAAAGATCAAAAAATATACAGATTGACATTGGTGACGGGCTTGGGCTGGCTGGGGTGTGCGGCCGGCAACAGGGTAAATTTTTGCCCCGCGCTCACGGATGTCGGGGGCAAAGCCTGTAAAATGGCCGGTTCCTGTTCCCGGAAGGTGCCGTCTGCCCCATGAACCCCGAAGACCGTAATTTTGATGACCTCGCTGAGCGTTTCCATCAGCGCATTGGTAATTCGCTCAAGGGCAAGGTGCGTCGTGCCGTGGTTCACCGTGACCTGGCCGAGCTGGTACCTGCCTATGAACAGGGCCAATGGCACGTGCTCGATGCCGGCGGCGGCTATGGTCAGATGGCCATCGACGCGGCACGACGCGGGCATCAGGTCACCTATTGTGACCTGTCATCGGTCATGGTGGCCAACGCCCGCCAGCAGGCGGCCGACGCCCAGGTCGCCGATCGTATCGACTTTCATGCGGGCGCGGTACAGCAGTTGGCGTTTCCGCAGCCGTTCCAGTTGGTATTCTTTCATGCGGTGCTGGAATGGCTGGCACAGCCCCGCGATACCCTTGCTCACGTACTGTCGCTGGTGGCTCCCGGCGGTTACCTGTCGTTGATGTTCTACAACCGCTGGTCGCTGGAATTCAATCTGCTGCGGCAGGGGGACTTCGCGCCCATTCTCGCCAACAATCCCTCGCTCAACGGCTTCAAGCTGACGCCGGGCTGCCCGCTGGTGCCGACTGACGTCATGCAATGGATCGAAACCGAGCTGTTCCGGGTGGTGGCGTGTTCCGGTGTGCGGGTTTTCAGCGACTACATGGCCAAGGATCGTCGGATGCGTGCGTCCGAGGAACAGGTGTTACAACTGGAGCTGGCGCATTCCCGCCGCGAACCCTTCTGGCGCATGGGGCGATATGTCCATCTGTTGTGTCAGGCGCCGCCGGGCTGAGCGTTGAGCGGTGGCTGGCCGCGCCAAGGTGGCCCCGCCAGGCTGGCCGCGCTTGAGAAAATGGCTGACTGGGCTAGATTTCTAGAATGAATCCCTTCGCCATGGTCACAGGCGGCATTGATGCCTCATTCCCGGATTGCTACCCGCTGTATGCCGCTGCTGCTTCGGCTCTGCTTGGCGGTGGCCTGTATCCTGTCTGTCTCCCTGTCGGTGCGGGCGGATGCATTGGCAGGGGATTCCGCCGTGTCGGTCAGTGTTGGCCCCGCCATCAATCTCGGTGAACGCTTTCTCTATTACGAAGATCCGCAGGCCTCCCTCGACGTTGAAGATCTCTTGCACGGTCCTGACCTGAACTGGAAAACCATCGACAAACAGGTGCCCAACTTCGGCTACACCGCGTCGGCGTACTGGTTTCGTGTGTCGATTCAGGACCTGGACCCGCACGAGCGGCGCCTGCTCGAAGTCAGCTATTCCTTGCTGGATGATATCGGTGTCTGGTTTGTCAGCGAGGGCCGGATCATCGCGCGCTACAAGTCCGGTGACCACGAAGGCTTCAGCAACCGGCCGAAGCCGCATCGTTATTTCCTGTTCCCGCTGCCGGAAAGCCGAAACGGCCAGCTGGATATCTGGATGCGGGTGCAAACCTCGGGCACGCTCGAAGTGCCGGCGATGCTCTGGGAATCGGATGCCTTTCAGCAAAAAGAGCAGCATGTCCTGATTCTGAAAGGAATTTACTACGGCGTCATTATTGTGATGGTGCTGTACAACATCTTTATCTATTTTTCGGTGCGTGAGCCGGCCTACTTTTATTATGTCTGTTATGCGCTGTCACTGTTGTTGTTCCAGTCGAGCATCGATGGTTTTGCGTACCAATGGTTGTGGCCGGATTTACCGTCGTTTCATGAAATCAGTTTTGTCATTTTCATTGCGTTCATTACCATTTTTATCTGTTTGTTTTCGAACACTTTCCTGAACCTGCCAAGTTATTTTCCCCGGCTATCGCAAAGCATGCTGGGGGCTTCACTGATTGGCGTCTTGACGGCTGTGGCTGCGTTGATTCTGCCGTATTCCGTGGCCATTCGTGTGGTGGTGGCGTGGGGGGCGGTTGTCTGCGTGTTGTGTCTGGGCGTGGGGGCCTACCTGTTTCTCAAACACGCGAATATCGCGCGTTATTATCTGAGTGCCTGGTTCTTTTTCATGGTGGGTTCCATCGCGTTTGCATTGAACAAATACGGCTTTTTGCCGAGCAATTTGTTCACCAGCCACAGTATGCAGATTGGATCGAGTTTTGAGGTGGTGCTGTTTTCGCTGGCGCTGGCGGATCGCATCAATCGCGACAAGCGCGAAAAACTGGTCGCCAAGCAGGAGGCCATCAAGAACCTCGAAAAATTCAAATCACTCTATGAAAACGCCATTGAAGGTATTTTCCAGTGCACGCTCGATGGTAAATTCCTGAGCGCCAACCCGGCGATGGCACACTTCATGGGGTATGCGACCACCGAAGATTTCATGTATGCGGCCTCGCAAAATATCGACCAGGAATTTCTCAATCCCGTGCATTATCACGAATTTCGTCGTTCCGTGCTGCTGAAAGGGCAGGTGTTGAATTTCGAAGCGCAGGGGCAGCGCCGCGACACTACGCCGTTCTGGTGCTCGTTGTCGGCCAAGCTCGTAAAAACCCGCAACCTCGAATATATCGAGGGCTTCGTGGTGGATATCACGGCCCGCAAGAAAAGCGAAGAACAACTGCATTTCCTGGCGCGGCATGATCCGTTGACCGGCCTGGTCAATCGACGCGAATTCGAAATACGGCTGCAGCGGGCGTTGTTCAGCGCCCATCGCGATCACGTCGAACATGCCTTGATGTATATGGATCTCGACCAGTTCAAACTGGTCAATGATACCTGTGGCCATATCGCGGGGGATGAGCTGCTGCGTCAGGTCACCTGGCAGTTGCAGCAACAAATGCGCGGTGGTGACACGCTGGCGCGGCTGGGTGGCGATGAATTCGGGGTGTTGCTGGAACGCTGTTCCGGGTACCACACTTTGCAGGTCGCGAACAAACTCAAGAGCGTGATACAGGATTTCCGGTTTGTGTGGGAAGACAAGTTCTTCACGTTGGGCGTCAGCATCGGGCTGGTTCCCGTTACCGAAACCAGTCAGTCTGTTTCCGAGGTGCTGAGTCTGGCCGATGCCGCCTGTTATGCCGCCAAGGAATCCGGTCGCAATCGCGTGCACGAATACCGTCCTGGCGACCAGAATCTGGTCATGGCGCAGAACGAAATGCAGTGGGCGTCGCGCATCAACGAAGCGCTGGAACATGGTTTGTTCATGCTATACAAGCAGGCCATCGTGCCAGTGGATGCAGCGAAACTGAAAAGCCCCGATGCAGCGCCGGTGCATTTTGAAATTCTGGTGCGGATGCGTGGCAGCAATAACGAGGTGCTTCCGCCCGGTTCGTTTTTGCCCGCCGCCGAACGCTATAACCTCATGCCGGCGGTTGACCGCTGGGTCATTCGCAATTTGTTTGCATGGTTGGCGGCGCATCCGGAAAAGCAGGGTGATGACCACATGTACGCCATCAATCTCTCGGGGCTGTCCTTGGGTGATGATGATTTTGAAGGGTTTGTGTTCGGGCAGTTCGAGCAGCATCACATCCGACCCCAGTTGATTTGTTTTGAAATCACTGAAACCGTGGCTGTTACCAATCTCACCAAGACCATTGGCTTCATTGATAAATTCAAGGCCATTGGTTGTCGCTTTTCCCTCGATGATTTTGGCAGTGGCTTTTCCTCTTACGGCTATCTGAAAAACCTGCCGGTGGACTATCTGAAAATCGATGGTTTGTTCGTGGTGGATATCGTGCAGGATGAAATTGATTTTGCCATGGTGGAGTCAATAAACCGCATTGGCCATGTCATGGGCAAGCAAACCATTGCTGAATTTGTTGAAAACGAGCAGATCCGCGAACGACTCAAAGCATTGGGTGTGGATTATGCGCAAGGTTATGGCATCGCCATGCCTGAGCCACTGATGTAGTCTTCGTTCACAAAAAACCGTCAGTCACAAAAAAACACAAAATTGTGACCACTTGCTACTTTCTTCCCGTATTCGCCCCGCATTCCCTTTGTTACCTTTGACTCGGCTGAAAAGGCTTTCGCTATAACAACAAAACAAAACTATCGTCCCAGGAGATAACAATGATAGCAATGGGGAAGCGGCTGGTGCTGCTCTTCGTCGTGGTGTGGCTTGCCGCCTGCGGTGAAGTGAAAATTGACGCACCTGCCAACAACAGCGTCTCACCCGATCTGCCTGATATTTTTCAGGTGACCTTCGTCAACGGGAAAACTCCCGCTGGCCTCAAGATGGTCCTCAACACGCATGACGTAACGTCGCTGTTTGCTGTCACTGCCACCGGCGCCACCGCGTCAGGGGCTACTCTCCAGGATCATATCTTCTCCGGCCGTAACCAGTTCAGCGTGTCGGCCACGGGCGTGACCAAAAAAGAAGTGACCTTCTACTACGACACCGAAGGCCCGACGGTTCATATTCTCGAAGGCCGTCGCACCAATGGTGTGGTTTCCGGTTATCTCGCGGACCTGGGCGGTGTGGATTCGCTGCGTATCGATGGCGTCAACATCACGGTCGACAGCAGCAACCGTTTCACGGCAACGCTGCAGAACCTGCCAGTGAATGAATTCGTTACCACCGATGATTTTGGCAACTCTTCCACCATGAGCCTGGCGCGTAATGACCAGGAATTCATGCCGGCGATTTCTGCCCGTCTGAACAACACCGGTCTGGGCTTTTTGGGTGACGTGCTCGAAGAAGCGCTCGGCAACGTGAATTTCGAAGCCTTGATGGAAGCGCTCAACCCCATCGTCGGCCTCAACTTCATCGGCCTGTTTGATGTGGCCGTGGAAGTGCAGAACCTGGCCTTCACCAAGCCGTCGATTGATCTTGCCGTGCTCGACAACGAGCGTCTGGACACGCACGTTGAAATTCCGAATTTCTCCATTGGTCTGACCATGGGCGGCCACTTCGGCGTCTGGCCGCTGCGTTTCCCTTGGGATGTGGGTGGCACGCTGCGCATGGATAACGTCATTGTCGACACCGATGTTCTGCTCGATATCGTCAATCAGGACCTGAGCGTGGATCTCGACAATACCGGCGCGCGTTTGGTCGGTACCCAGCTGGATCTTGATCATATCCCCAATTTCCTCGGCTTCGAGGACATGCTGGGCTCGATCGTGGGTGGCATCACCAACTTCCTGATGCCTTTCTTTACCGGCATTGTTGAAAGCGTGCTGGTGCCTGTGGTGTCGGATTTCATTTCCGATATCCCGGTGTCGCTGACCATCAACACTCCGGAAAACGAGAAGCTGCGTATTCGTGCGCTGCCGCAGTATCTGGACACCTTCGACAACTCGCTGACCATCGATCTGGGCGCTTCCGTGCGTGCACCGGAGCCTTCGGCCGCTGCCGTTCCGCAGTGGGGCTCGCTGTACAGCGAAGGTGACACTCCCACCATCGGTTCCACCACGCCCGAAGGCGAGCCGTTCGACATCGGCGCATCGATCTCTGCCAACCTGATCAACCAGGCCCTGTTCGCAGCGCACGAGTCCGGCATTACGACCATGACCATCCGCCCCGAAAACACCCCGGGAACCGATCCTGAAGGTGTTTCGGTCGTGCAGGGCGAAGGCGATGACATCCAGACCGCCGACCTAATCGGCATGCGTCTCGAGCCCGCCAGCCAGCCGTTCATCAAACTGATCGACCGTGAAGGTGCATACGGAGTGCTGGGCTGGTACGACGTGAAGTTGTCTTTCGATATGAGACGCGTCGGTTGGACGGATTACCGTCAGGTGTTCAGCATGACCTTCAATCTGGAAGTGCCGTTTGATCTGGGCGCGACCGATGATGGCTTCCTGCAACTGGGTCTTGAGCAGCTGCCCACCATCGAAGTCCTCCACACTGAATATCAGGGCCTGATCCCGCTGACGCCGCGCTTCATGAACGGCATCATCGAGCGCTTCATGCCGCTGGTGCTGCCGAAGATCGCCGATCGCCTGAAGGCCATTCCGCTGCCGCGTATTGCCAATCACTACATCCATCCGGAGCAGTTCTGGATCTCGGGTGAAGGCAAGAACAACCTGTCGTTCGCCGGTAGTCTGGTGAAACTGTCGACCACGGCAGCGGCACCGTCGCCTCGCACCTTGTTGGCCTTTTCTTCAGGCTCGCAGACGGTGCCTGGCACAGCCGCCGCCACGACTACCCGTGTAGGCACCAAGGCTACCACCCTGAGCCAGTCGGCGATCACCATCAGCAATGGCAAGGTGACCGTCAACGTTAGCGGCAACAACCCGAGCGCCTCGCTGGGAGCGCTGGAATCACGCTACCGTGTCGACAACGGCCCCTGGTCGATCTGGAAATCACGTAACAAGATCGAGCTGGGCAATCTGCTCGGCGGTGATCACGTCGTGGAAGTGTGTTCGCGCACGGCTCTGATGAAACAGGAACAGGGCTGTCCGTCGGTGAATTTCACCACAGCGGTGCAGTAAGCGTCACTGTCGGGGCGGCGTTCTGCCGCTCCGTGTGAACCGTGTGTTATACAAAAGGCTGACGCCGCAAAGTGTCGGCCTTTTTGCATTTTGCGAACGCCATTTTTCACCAGTCTTCTATACTTTAAGGAGATACCCCGGAGGGAAAAATGACCAAGAGTCGGATACTGCTGGTAGATGATGATGAAGCTTGTCTGGAGCTGCTGGAAGGCATGCTGGAGGACGAATTTGACGTCTTGACCCTGGCAGGCGCGGAACTGACGTTGGGCTATTTCGAGGAAACCCTGCCCGATGCGCTGATCTTCAATCCACGTTTTGTGCGTGCGTCATTCAGCGAATTATGCGAGGTGGTGCGCCGCTTGCGCCCACCCTGCTACATGGTGTGTCTCGCCGATCGGGAAGACCTGGCAGATTCCATTTCGTTTTATGAATGCGGCGTGGATGATTATCTTCCCAAGCCCTTCAATCCGGTGGCCTTGTATCACAAGATCAAGACCGCTGTTGATTCACGGTTGTTGCGATTGTCGCTGGCGGATCAGGCAGACAATGCCCGTAGCATGGCCTTCTCGATGATGGAGGCCAACAGCGAACTCGGCACTCTGTTGCGCTGCATCGAGCAGATCATGGCTGCGCGTGATTTTTTCGCTTTGGGGGCAGCAGTATTGGGATTGGCCGACGAGTTCGGTGTTAACGTTGCCGTTCAGCTTCGCTCTGACGAGGGCCTCTACAACTTCCGTTGTGAAGATAATTCTCTCGAGGCCAAGGTGTTGGCCGCCGGGCGCAGCAAACCCAAGGTCGTCGAAAGCGGTGGTCGCCTGATCATGAACCAGTCGCACGTGTCCTTATTGGTTACCGCCTTGGAAAACGTTGACCCCAATCGTTACGGTCGCCTCAAGGATAACCTCGCGATCATGATGAACACTGCCGAATCCCGCATTGAATCCCTGGCGCGCGAACTGTCGGCGGAAGCACGTCGTACCGAGATCATCAGGGGCGTGACAGATCACGTGGGCACCAGCATGGAAGCCATCCGCATCCAGTTTGGCCGCTTCGAGGAAAGCGTCTGGCAGAACGTGATGGAGTTCAAGGATCACATGTCCGACATCATGATGAAGCTGGCGCTGGATGAAGACCACGAAGCCGCACTGATGGAATCCATCGACGGCTTCCTCAAGAAACTCACTGAAACCCACAAGACCCGTGCCCTCATCGACAGCAGCTTCGAAACGCTCCTGCAGGAAATGCGTAAGCTTTGATTCTTTTTATTTATTTTCCCTAACCTAGTAGAATCAGGCATCGACCTTTGACGCCGCCCGTTTGCTGGCGGCGCCCCCGCAGCTGGAGAACAGGCATGAGCGCAAAACAAAAACTGATCATTTTCGACACTACCCTCCGTGACGGCGAGCAGAGCCCTGGTGCATCCATGACACAGGATGAAAAGCTGCGCATCGCCAAAGCGCTGGAACGGATGCGGGTCGATGTGATCGAAGCCGGTTTTGCCATTGCCTCCCCCGGTGATTTCGCCTCGGTCAAAGCCATCGCCGACACCATCAAGGACAGTACCGTGTGCAGCCTGGCGCGGGCGGTCTATGCCGATATCGATCGCGCCGCCGAAGCCCTGCGCAACGCCAGTCGTGCCCGTATCCACACGTTCATCGCGACCTCGCCGATCCACATGCAGCACAAGTTGCGCATGAGCCCCGAGCAGGTCATCGAGCAGGCGGTGAAGGCCGTCAAGCACGCCCGCAATCATGTCGAGGATGTCGAGTTTTCCTGTGAGGATGCCGGCCGGTCGGAAATCGATTTCCTGTGCCGCATCATCGAAGCGGCCATCGACGCCGGTGCGCGCACGATCAATATTCCGGATACCGTGGGCTACGCATTTCCGCAGCAATATGGCGAGACCATCCGCCAGCTGCTGGAACGCATCCCCAATGCCGACAAGGCGATTTTCTCGGTGCATTGCCACAATGACCTGGGGCTTGCCGTGGCGAACTCGCTGGCCGCCGTGATGAACGGTGCCCGCCAGGTGGAATGCACCATCAACGGTCTGGGCGAGCGGGCTGGCAACGCCGCGCTGGAAGAGATCGTCATGGCAGTGCGCACCCGTCACGATATCTTTCCGGTTGAGACCAACATCAACACCCAGGAAATCCTGTCAACCTCGCGTCTGGTGTCCACGATCACCGGCTTTCCGGTGCAGCCGAACAAGGCCATCGTGGGCGCCAATGCCTTCGCACATGAATCCGGTATCCATCAGGATGGCGTGATCAAGCACCGCGAAACCTACGAAATCATGCGGGCCGAAGATGTCGGCTGGAAGACCAACCGCATGGTGCTGGGCAAACTGTCGGGCCGCAACGCCTTCCGTGCACGGCTGGAGGAGCTGGGGATTGCCATTGGCAGCGAACAGGAACTGAACGAAGCGTTTGGCCGCTTCAAGGACCTCGCCGACAAGAAGCACGAAATCTTTGATGAAGACCTGCATGCGCTGGTCACCGATGCCAAGAAATTCGCCGAGAACGAGCGTTATGCGCTGGTGTCGCTGTCGGTGGGTTCGCAAACCGGTGAAGTGCCGCAGGCGCGTCTGGTGCTGCTGGTCGACGGTGTCGAGCATGCATCGGAAAGTCAGGGCGCCGGCCCGGTGGATGCGACCTTCCGTGCCATCGAGAAAATTGCCGACAGTGGCGCCACGCTGGGTCTGTTCTCGGTCAACGCCATTACCTCAGGAACGGATTCGCAGGGCGAAGTCACGGTTCGCCTCGAAAAGGCGGGCCGCATCGTCAATGGCCACGGCTCGGACATCGACATCGTGGTCGCTTCCGCCAAAGCCTATCTCGACGCATTGAACCATCTCGTTGCCAATATCGTGAAGGAACACCCGCAAGGCTCGAATGTCTGAGTCGGGGATGACCGGGCAGGGGGCCATAATGGACGAAGGACGGCGACAAGCCTATCTGGCGGCAATGGGGGTCGATCTCTATCTGGCCCGCCTGCCGCTGCCTCATGCCGCGCCTTCGTGGCTGGCAGAATGGGAGGCCGAAGCCCGCTGGGAGGATGATCCTTCTGTCGCTCACGATGAGGCTACCCCTGATGCTTACGGTGACTGGGCCGGTGAAAGCGCCACTCCGGGGCCGGAAGCGAATGTGCCGGTGACAGACTCGGCCAGGGTGCGCCCGACCATTGATGCCCTTACCGCCAGCACCACCCTGGCTTCTGCGGCCCAGCGAGGCAGCGAAACAGCCACTCCACCGGCCGCACCTCTCACCGTGCCCGTGCTTCGCAACCTCAAGACGGAAACTGCTGCCCCCTCTACACCACCGAAGCCCCGCGCGATGCGGGTCGGACTGGCGGTGTTCGAGTGGCCGGGACAGCTGCGGGTGCTGATCGAGATGGCTGACGCCGATGCACCGTCGCTGTCTTCCCGCGAGCATCGCCTCTGGAATGAAATCGCGCTCGCCATCTACGGGCGTGAGCAGGCGTATGAAGCGCACACCGTGCCGGTGTTCCGCTTTCCGCCCAATCCCAATCTGCGTCACCTGGAAACACCAGAGGCCATTCGCGATGCGGTTGATAACCTGCTGCAAATGCGCCAGTCGCGTAATGCCGTGACCCTGCAGCTTCTGTTTGCCGGAACCGGCCTTGCGGCCGCCTATGTCACTCCAAATCAGGAACCCATCATGACCGGGGAGCGAGACGTATTGCTGCGCCAGCCCCGGCTGCTGGAGGTGGTGGGGATAGGGAAAACCCTGTTGCTGCCGTCCTTTGAGCAGTTACTTGAGGATTCCCGCCTGAAAGCGCCTGCATGGCATGCGCTGGCGATGGCGTTACGGCAGGCGGCTATCCGGCCATGACGCTTGTTCACGCAGGCATGAGCCGATGATCGAGAGCGCGCCTGCATGAGCGAGAAACCTGCAACCGGTGAGAAACCTGCTGCCGGTGAATTGTCGTGTTCGCGGCAGCGTGACGTGCCGGCGTGCTGGAGCATGCGCAATCTCCTGGAGCAAGACTTGCCGGCGATCATGGATATCGAGCTGGCCTCGTATGCTCACCCGTGGACGGAGGCCCTGTTCATCAGCTGTATCGAGGGTGGTTACATCAGTCGCGTTCTCGTCGAGGACGACCGCATCATCGGTTACCTGATCGTGTCAGTTGCCGTCGGTGAGTGTCATATCCTCAATGTTTGCAGTGC
>JBPOHS010000108.1:0-15636 GCA_052035295.1 Pseudomonadota bacterium | reverse complement strand
ACGATCTGGTAGAGCACACGCACACGAATATTGCTGTCGAACGCCAGCGTGTCGGTCTCTTCGCCCGTGACGGTCAACAGCTCGATATCAATGATACGAAGCTCTCCACTGCCGGTCCGGAGCGGGGCAACACGCTCCTCGAGCAACCGATGTCGCTCACTGCGATTTGCGTGCGCTTGGTTAGCCGATGACGTGGTAGAGGAAACAGACTCGTGCAAACCATTTCCCACCATTCGGTCGAAGACCGTACGCTGGTATGCAGCACCTACTTCCGCCGCTGATCCCTGCATACGGATACGCCCTTTATCCATCCAGATCCCGGTTTGACAAAGCGAACGGACCGCGTCCGCAGCGTGCGTCACATACAAAAAGGTTATACCGTTATCAAGTAGTGCCTTGATCTTGTGCAGACACTTGTTCTGGAAATAGGCATCGCCGACGCTCAGCGCCTCGTCCACAATGAGAATATCTGGCTTTACATAGACGGCACAGGAGAAACCAAGTCGCACCGCCATGCCGCTGCTATAGGTCTTGACCGGATGGTGAATAGCATCGCGCAATTCGGTGAACTGGATGATATGCGGAAGCGCCTCATCGATCTCGTGACGGTTCAATCCCTGCAGCAGACAATACTGGCGGATGTTTTCTTCGCCAGTAAGTTCCGGGTTGAAGCCTGCCCCCAGTTCGAGCAGAGCAGAAATGCGGCCACTGACCTGTATCTGTCCTGACGTTGGCGCAAGCACACCAGACAATACTTTCAACAGGGTGCTTTTGCCGCTGCCGTTTTCACCCACGATACCAAGCCGCGCGCCTCGTTCCAGCGAAAAAGAAACGTCATCCAACGCATACTTCTCGGACGCATATTGCTTTCGTCCGGCTGACAACAATTCAAGCAGACGATGCCGTGGCGATGAATAAGTGCGGTAAATCTTGCTGACACTTTGAAACGTGATGATGGGTGCAGTCTTGCCGCCGATAATCATGTGAACACTCCTGTTTCAGATCACATCGGCAAAGCCGCGTTTGAGTTTGCGGAAGACCAGGAAACCCGTCACCAGACATCCCAGGGCAATCCCGGACAACGCTGCCAGCACCGACAGCTCGATTCTGCCCGTCCCGAAAACCGCATCACGCGTCATTTCGACGAGGTAAAAAAACGGGTTGTAATGCATGATCAGATTGCTCACCCAATCCGCACCGTATTCACGCACCAGCACCGCCGGGTAAAGGATAGGCGTCAACCAGAAGATAATATTCACCGTAATGGGGACGATTTGCGCAAGATCAGGGATATAAACCGCGAGCGCCGCCGTAGCGTAGGCGACGCCCAGAGTCAGCATTGCGCACAGCCCCCACAGATACACATACCATCCCAACGATGCAGCCGGCAGTATGCCATGGTACGCCATCACCGCCCCGGTCATGGCAATCACGATCAACTGGGTGAGCATTGCACTTGCCATCGGCACCAATGGCAGCACCCAAAACGGGAAGGCTATTTTGTTGACGAGGTAGCGATACTCGCGAAGGATGCCCGTGCTGCGATTCACCACTTCCGCGAAAAATGTCCACAGGGAAAACGGCACCAGATAGAACAACGCAAACGGGATATCCCCGTAACGGTCGCCCATGCGCCCTTTGACCAGTATCGAAAACACAAGCACATTAATAAGGGTATAAATCAATGGCACGCCGATGTGCCAAATCATGCCAGCGTACGAAGACGCATAACGGGTCTTGAGGTCACGGCGGGCAAGCACCCAGGCAAGATTCAGGCAGTGCAGGAGGTGGGTTGGATTCACTTACAATCTCACGAAACAGTCGATGGCACCCGCAGTCTCGACAGCTTTTCGGGACGCGGGGGCAGGATTCTAACACGGTCACATGAATGCCGCAGGCCATCTCCTGCTATTGCTGGACGGGCGCACGCCCCAACTAATCCAGCGTCAGACTTACACCTTACCCGACAGCAAGGCTTTCAGTTCGCCAGCGTCAACCAACGCCTTGAGGTCATTGAACCCGCCAATGAATTGCCCTTTCACAAAAATCATTGGAAAGGTCTGCCAACCTGTCCACATCTTGATCGCGCCACGACGCTTCCATTCGGCGAAGTAGCTGCCGTACTCCATGTAGTGATAGCGCTGACCGGCGGCGTCCAGCAGCTCGCGCGCCTTTTTGGGGAAGGGATTCTGACGCATTCCCACGATCACGATGTCGTGTTGTGGTAACGCGGCCTCGATCTCGGCAACGGTCTGCTGATGCTCGGGTTTGCCGCCAAGCTGACTGCGAATGGCGGGGTGGATGCGGTTTTCTTCCAGGATCCTGCGTGACATGGGTAATCTCCGGTTGGAATGATGAGGGCCAGCGTTCGGCCGATAATGTAGCGCCGGCCGAGGGAATGGCGAAACCTTTTCCCGTTGCCCGGCACCATTTTGGCAATCCTGACCCCTTTGGCCTTCACTTTTCCGTCAATGGCGCTGACGTGCCGTTTACTCCTGCCGCATGATGTGTATTTGGCGGTATGCTACGGGTCAGGCACGGCCCCGGGGACAGATACCATGACGAACAAACCTTTCTCGCAAGCCAGCGAAAACAACAAAACGCCCACATTGGGAGTATTGCAGCGCTACATGAACACACCGGGGCTGGTTGTCGAGATTGGCAGTGGCACCGGTCAGCATGCCGTTTTCATGGCACAACAACTTCCGCACCTGCAGTGGCAACCCACCGACGTACCGGCACATTTATCAGGGATAGAGGCCTGGCGCGAAGCCTCCGGGCTGAACAATGTGTTGCCAGCGATGGCGTTCGACGTCCGGGATGCGGTCATTCCCACTGATCCTGCCCGTTACCTGTACTCGGCCAACACCTTGCATATCATGAGCGAGGAAACTGTCGAGCGTTTTTTTTCGGTCATTCCGCAGTTGTTGCAAAACGGCGGTCTGGCCTTTTTCTACGGCCCGTTCAATTATCACGGCGAATTTACCAGCGAGAGCAATGCACGGTTTGATCAGTGGCTGAAGCAGCAGGCACCCCATCAGGGGATTCGGGATTTCGGGGTCATCGAGCGCCTTGCCCGGATCACCGGGCTGAGACTGGTGGAAGATTGTGAAATGCCGTCGAATAATCGGACGCTGGTGTGGGAGCGGGTGTAAGTTTGACCAGCGTCATGGTCGGCAAAGGGGGCAAAAGACAAGCAGAAGCCGATATTTTTCGATGCACCCTTCCGTAGCCTGGTTGGCGTCAACCCATTCCACCACTGTTAAAATTGGATCTCCGCTCTTTTGCGATTATTGCTTTCAGCAATTTTACCGCCGTAACAGGATAATCTATAGCAACCGAATCTCTATTATCGCTTCCGGCAGCGAGCATGACTTTTCGCTCACCATCGACCTGAATTTCATACACTCTCAAAAACGATTCCGCTTCAGTACTTTCGGTGATCAACACGTTAAGTGGGTTTAGTAGTTCCTTGGTAATGCCATCAAGGGGGGTTTGCTCTAGAACCGTTACTCGTTCACCAAAGCCGGAAAAACGGCTGCTCCGCAAAAACATTGCCATCTCAACTCGTGCAGAAATGACGCCTGATAACAATTTTTTGGCTTCATCCGCATACTCGCTATCAAGCGCACTCAAATGGTCAAGCGCTGCGCGCAACTCTTCGGTTCCTGCTGTGGTAAATTCGGCCAATCGTTCTGTCTCTGGCGACCCTTTTGATCGTGCAGCCAAAGCGAGCCCTATTGTACCTCTATGCCGTTTAAGTGCCTGAAAAACGACATGTACCTTTTGCGAGGAACTGTCTTCTATCAACGCATAAAGAAAATGCTCGCTGCCGCCATTGGCGCCGAGCCATACAAGAATCTCTCCCGATGCAGTGTCGACCACAGATTTATCCCGCTCTAATCTCGCTTTAGCCAACAACGATCTAAGCGGCTTCCAGACAAGAAAATCACCCCACGAGCGAGTACGAGTACAGTACGACATTTCCTGTCGGGACTGCGGATCCACAATACCAACTTTAGTTACTCCATGTGCAGAAAGCGTTTGGAAGGCAGACCCGAGATATTCGCTCAACGTCTGGCCAACAGGATCATACAACGACTCAAATTGCTTGATCCGAATATAGGGGACTATGGATGATATGCTCTCAGTTGGGCCGGGATCATTTCGCTCTACACTGAAAACTCGAGCTGCCATGCTACGCAACTGAGACGTCTTTTTAGATGCACCCCATATTTCATAACACTTTGCAGCCATTTCAAGGTTGTTTCGACCATCTACCATTTGAGCAACATTGAGCTCGGCATAACCCAAATGTTCCCTAGCAATCGCCGCAAAATGCATCTGACCACGCGACGCGCAAACGTCACAAGCGCGAGCCAAATCTTCGAGCGCTCCACCGCGCAAACGATGTCGATAAAGTGCCGCGGCAAGCGTAGCAATGCCATCAAAATTCAACGGTGCGGACTTCGCCCAACGCTTAAGATCTTTCAATCGTTTTGCTGCTTGACGACGGCTTACCTTGTCAGGAAGCACCTTGGGCTTGCTCATCCGCAAATGCGCCATCATGCAAATGAAGGTAATTAGAATACTCAACTGCTGGCCTTGAACACCCTCTATCATTGCATCTGCGTCGAAATCTGCAAGCACCTCAAGCGTGCAATAATCACCCAAAATTAAAGCACGAAAACCTGCTAGCGCATAAAATACTGCGGCTGCCGTTCTGTCTATCGCAAACAGATTGACTAGCTTCTTGGGCTCACTCAATGCAGGAACATCATTTTCATGGTAATCCCACGCAGAACCAGTGCAATCAGAAACAAATCTGGAAAGCATTATGAAATTCTTAATGGTTGTACGCTGATTGGCCTGTATTGCATGAATAAAGGGGGTTTCTATTTCACGGGTAATTTGATCAAGATTCCCACCAGCAATCAGGTGAGTTAATGCTCCAATAGCGGCGCAATATAATGCGTATTCTTCATCACCGGACCGGGTCCCTTCGAAATATGCCTCACGCAAACGGTCAATGCTTGTCATTAGCTGGCCGTCATGCCATGGGCGCACCATGCCAAACTCTACAAGATCGGCTCGCACGTCATAACCAAACCCTGATTGACTTTCCGTTGCCTTTCTAGCCTCTTCCAGAATTGCAATTGCACGCTTTGCAGATGCGGGCCAAACACGCTGTAGCGCGATCTCTTGCTCAATATAAGCGAAACCAGCCACTCCCAGCATGCTTTCCTGCTGAATTCCATAGCGCAACCCCAGCCGAACCCCAACAGCAGAAAACACCGCCAAGAGCTTAGGAGTTGACATGTATGCCGCACCACCCAACACCCACAGAACGCGATTTAATACATCTGATCGCCTGGAGGTTGTGTCCACCTCCCCAAGCTTGATGATTTTACCTCCAGAACGAAGAATGCTGGCCCAGGTTTTCAGAACCTCAAAAAACACATTCATGTTGGTGGGAGCGCGCTGAATATTTAAACCCAGCGCGCGTACGAAACCAACACCCTGATCCAATGCTTCCACGTATCGACCTTGTCGCTTCAGAGCCTCAAGATAAAACAGAAAGACATCACTTTCTTGCAAAGGATCAAACCTGAGCTTCCGCAGAAAATCACGCATTCGGCGCAGATAGTCGACATCATCCTCAAAAAGACGTGCACCCTCAACGACGAAGCCAAGCAAAATTTCGCGATCTGAATCGATCCGCCCTCTCTCAATTTGTTCGAAAACAAGAGAAAACAACGCCATTTTGCTCGAATTAGGCGCTTCCTGATCGGCAATACCTTTTAATGCAACTGGGAAAACCCGAGCATCATTGAGACTCCCGCTGCGAATAGCGTGATAACAGGAAAGACATACCTTGCCCTCGGCATCAAAATAATCTGCCAACAAGGAGTCAGATTCAGATGGGTCTATCTCAATGAAGGCTTCAGGCTTCTTGCAGGTAAGAAACCACCCATTGATTTCGTCAACTATGCCTTGATCACGAAGTTTATCCAGAGCATCCGCCGCGCGCTCCCCGAAAAGAAAATCTACAATAGCAGTATCCGGACGTTCCAGGCATAAACAAATAATTTCGACCAACCGTCTTTCTGCCCGATCAAGCGTTATCATCGAGCCTTGCAAGAATAATGCTTTGAAATCAGCCAACAAGCGGCTTCCGTCGGCAACATATGAGGAAGACGCCAACATCACGGACAACTGACGAAGCACGGTAAAATCGCGACGAGAAAAACCTTGAACGGCTTGTTGTATTTTTTCGTAGTCTTGGGGAAGACTGAACGACAGCAACCAATCCGCAGTTTGACGATGAGTGAAAGGCAATAGCTCAATAGAAACCGGCTCAGATGAACTGGTCGCTTTAACGCTTCGCATAACACTTCGAAAAGCCCCATCACTTCTATGCAAAAAGATCGTGATGTGGCGATACTCAGCATTTTCGAAAACCCACGAGCGGGTTCCGGCGTGCAAAGAATAGTCAACGGCATTCAAGAGAATCGCCGCGCCATCTGGAATCCGCGAGAGGCATGGCACATTGCTTTCAACAATGACCGTAGGCTGCCCCAGCAATTCACAGGCGAGCTTCAGGGTGCGCAACAGTGTAACCGCCTCTTCGAAAGACTCCATTGCCACAACCGTTATACCTTTTGGCGCCCTCATATTGCCGATAATTTTTTCTATCTCTGGCAATCTCGCACGCATCAGGGCGAGAGGGAACCCCGATTCGAGTTGACGCAAATGCGATTCATTGACGGCCTTTACAGGGACTCGAAGCCTCCCAATCATAGCCCAGGCGTGAATTCTCTCGCATAGACTACTCCACATCGAAATATGACGGGCAGAGAATGTAGACAAACGAAACCCGATGCGAGGCTCCACCCATTGAACCAAGGTGTCGAACATGGATTTTTCGAATGCCTGGCGGTCCTTGAAAGTCGTTTGCAATCTGGGCACAAGCAAATACTGGCTTGTCCCTGTGGTGACGTTCTCAAAGCACATGAGACTGACAGGATTCAAAAACAGGGATTTCCTGGCAAATTCCTCCACGTGCTTAACGAGACGAACCAGCTCGTCACCTTGATCTGGCAAAAACGCATAGCGGCGTTGAACGCGAAAATTTGCAGTGACGAGCAAACCATTGCCTTGCTGGGTAGGCATGACAAACAAGGCGCATCTGAATTTTTGAAAGTCTCGAAGATACGCCGTCAGCTGTGCGGCATTATCAAATTCAATTATCGTTGATCCATCAGGCAGATCACGCAGGCCATCCATTATTCCCCCAAGGTGGCACTTCGCTATGAACGCTCAAGCCAGAAAGCCGTCGCGTTCACAAACAGCCACCATAACCGCTTCATTTTTTGTTTTTTTCAGTTCTTTGATCACAAGGCCATGATCTATACACAATCTTTCAAGATCTGCCTCAGCCCGCGGAACAAAACGCCAATCACAAAACCAATCGTAAAGAGCCGGTGTATACTTTTGGTAGTTCTTTAGTGCAAAAATAAATGTACCCTGCGGCTTCAGGTGTTGCAAAGCGCATCTCATCGCCACATTCAGCACTCGATCCGGAAGATAATCAAAAAGCCCAAAACTGTAGACCAGATCAAATTGCCGCTTGAGATCAAAGTTGAGGGCATTCTGAGCGACCAACTCACAGCCACTGCCGCCACTTTTGGTGAAAAACTCAAATGTCCGCTGATCATTATCAAGCAAAGTGACATTGTGTCGCGCAAGCTCCACAATAGGTATTTCCCGAATTTCCCGGGCGCTGCCGGAAGCGATACTGAGAATATCCAGAGCATTTCCCTGGTTCATTTTTTCCTGCAGCAAATGTCTCAGAATATCTTTACGCTCCACCACAGATACAGGAAGCGCCGTTCCCATACACCAGCGATCGATTACTTGTCCTTCAACACTGCTAGATATAGTGTTTCCGTTGTAAAGCACTTCAAGGATCCAGCAATCCCCGGGGTAACCATAGGGTTTGGCGATGGCATGCTTCAGCAATTCAGAAGCATCAAAAAATTTTGCAAACTTATCCCTGACACATTCACGAATGGTCTGCGCAAGACGCTTGTCGCGATTGGCATGTGCAATCAATTTCACAATCTGCGTATCATCGTGCAGTACAGACTCAATATGCGAAAGCGTTGCCGGGTTTATTTCTGCATCGCACATTGCCAACAACGAGGACAGCGCGAAAATTTCATCTCGCACACACCCATCTGCCACAGGATTCAATGAATCAACTTGATTCACTTGAACGCAACCCGTCTCAATTTCTTTAAAGTTTCGAAGGGGGTATCCACCACCATGGCATTGGTGACAAAGGCTGGTAAAGCACCGCCCGGATCAATCACGCCAGAATAGGTAACTTTAAGGCCAGCATCGGTCTCGTCGAATGTCCACTCCCCTTTGAAATAAGGAATGCGCACTAAGCCTTTGGATTCAGGCAACTCTTTGGGTAGCCCGGTCAACTCAAGCCTCGCGGAAGTCTCAGACGTACGAATGAGGTTCTGACGGAGCACCAGATCACGATCACTGACCAATACGGTTGGCGTGGAGTTTTTCATCCAGACAATACGGGACAAGCCTTCCTCTTCGCGCACAATGGAGGGTTCGTAGCAGGTATGCAGCCAGTTGGCCATACCTGGCACATCCCGCATGATCCCGATCATTTTCTCAAGCGTGACGCCCTTCATGACGGTTTCACCCTTAAACGCAAGATGGACACTGTTTTCCACTTCAGCGGTGTAGGCAGCAATGCCATTCTTGCTCTTCTTTTCTTCCCACTTGAGATCAGCGTCGGCGAAAGACAGCTGACTGAGGAAAAGCGCCATAACTACGAGTCCTTTTTTCATGCAATGGGGGTCCTGACCGGGAAGGGTTAAATGTTAATCGTCGTAATTTACAAGAGCGCCGATTAAATGGCTACACCAACCATCACAACGAAGAAAACATACCGGACTGTCATTCAAGATGGCTTAAAGGTCTATAAGGCAGCGCGCTGCAAATTGAATCTAGCCAACTGCTCATATTTCACCCGAAAAACATCTGTATGGAAGATTACAGGCCGACTCAAAAACCCTTTAAGCACCATTTTGCGTTTCATTTTATATACAAAACCAAGCACCCATGAATACTCTGCCCGCACCTGACCATCATATTCTTCAAACCGCTGCGGAGATGCCCCCAGAATTGCCAGATCAATATCTACCAGTAATTGCTGATCCAAATCAGCAGGCATAACATCGTGAAGGGTCGCCATGATCAGTGCGTCGACGCGTTCACACATCTGAGCTGTGGCACCATTCTCTGAAAGCACCTTGACGGCCCAGTCGGCACTACGTCTCTCATTCTCTTTGCCACGAACATCATAGATGGCATCGTGAAACCAAAGGGCGATCTCCACTTCACCTGGGGCTTTGGCAAGCGAAATCACCGACTCGAAATGGTGGAGGCATTCCGCCAGATGCTGAAGGGTATGGTAATGACGTTGAGGTTCGCTGTAAGCGGCCATCAGCTGCTCGAACAGGCCGGCTGGGGCCTGAAGCGCCAAATGATCCCAAGCTCGCTGCCAGGACTGTTGGAATAAGCGTTCTCTCTCGAAGTCGTTCATGCATGCTCTTTCGAAGGCATATAGCCTTCCATCTTTTCTTTGGAAATCAACCCTGCTTTCTCAAGCTGCATCGCAATGGCCAAAGCCCCCCTCATTTGCTTCTCTGCGATCGATTCTACTGATGAGCCGCCTTTGAATAAGGAACAAACCTCATCCCTCTCTTCATCACTCCAACGAAGATTCGCGCGCATTGGTTTGCCTGCAGCTAGATTTTCTTGCATGTGCTCTTCTTCGGTGCGCTTTTTGGCTTCTTTTTTAGTCAACGGTTTTTCATTTTCGACGGTGGGGTTATCGCCATTCAAGACTGGAGATGCAAAACGCTTGATGTATGCGGCCATCGAATCGCCTTCACCTTCCCGCGCAATGAAACTCAGGTCGCAGCCCCTTTGCCGAAGCGTGCCAACCAGCTGCGAGAGCAAATCAACGTTCGGCCCTTTACCCTTCTTTATACCCGCTTCACCCATACGAGTCGATGTAATCAAATCAGCCGCACATGGCGTCTTCAACAAATCAACGCAATCAATGAGCCCTTGTATAATGCAGCGATTAGCGGTTGTGTCACTCAGTTCCCGAGTGAGGTATTTTCGCTTTTCCCCAAATTCCAGCAATGCGTGATAGCGTCCTAGCCGGGTTGTTGGGTCGCAACTGCCCATGGAGTAAATACTTACCTTTTTGAGATTGTCGCTACGAAGCTTTTCTTTTTCAAGAAAATCGACTTGCTCTTCATCCCCCAGCCCAACATCAACCAATTTGATGTGGTGCGGGATGTCCATGGTCGGTCGCTTCACCCAATTGATCAGCACTGGGACACATTGCAGAGTTGTTGCCGACTCCAGCTTTCGGAGCACTCCCTCAAGGGCGCGCGCACGGTTTGTGCTGTAGACATCAATCAGATACTTGACGCCATCATGTTCGATCATGAAGTCAAAGAAATGCGCTCTTTTGCCCTCATAACTATCGAGCTCAACCGGGTGAAAAATTGCGTAGCGAATCCTCTTCGCCAAGAAATATGCCATCAGTGACGACATGATATAGCGGTGCCCTTCCATGCGGGCATGCGAGCTTCTTCTGTACACATTCAGGGGCATGCCCTTGAGAAGGGTTTCGATTTCCTCAAACATCATCAACGTCCTTATCAATAAAAAAGAAAAAACAATTTCAGTGACCAGCAGACAATCGCGCCAAACGCTCTGCAAAGGGGTGAGCACCTCCGCAGGTGGTGCCGGGTGCCGACGCTTCCATAACCCCCATAACAGCCCCATAACAGCCCCATAACAGCCCCATAACTCGGCATGATCATCCTTGAGGTGCTTTTGGGCCAAGCTTGTAATGGACACCCCTCCGTTCACCATGCTGCGTCAAATGGGCTTTATCTCTCAGATGCTTGAGCAAATCTTTAGCTTGTTCATCCGTCAGATGGCACAAGCTCATTACATCTGCGCGTTTTATCTGCCCGTGCTGGCGCACGAAGTTGAGCACCATCTGTTCATGCTGAAGACCAGAAAATCCGGCTTGTCGCGTGAAGGCCACCCTGTCGCCCAAGTCACTATAGAGCGCGGCGGAAAGCGTGAAGCTGCGGGTTCGTGGCGTATTGCCATGGGCTTGCACCAAGCCGGCTTCAATCAAGGCTTCGAGGGTTCGTTTTGATTGTGACGCATCGCGCTGAATCAGCACGGCCAGCTCATCTGCTGTCAGGCGTTTTGCCGCTCTTAGTGCCGCCATAGCAATCAAGCTGTCGATCGGCAGCATGGCACTGCGACGGTTCTCCTCCTCCACAATACGCTTTAGAAAGACGCGGTCGGCCGCAGCGGTAGAAAGGCGCAACACAACGCTGTGACCGTCGGTACGACTGTAATCCGGCATCGGGCGACCGTAGCGCAGCATTCCCCGGTAAATACTGTCAACACCGCGCCCCGAGCGCTCGACGACTCCGATACGTTTCATGGCGTCCGCCAAGGTTCGGTAGCGAGGACGGGGTTCAGTGGTGAGCAGATTGGCTAGCGTGACGCCGTCGACCAGACCGCCAGGGTTGCTGATAACAAGGGCATCGTCTTCAAGTCGCACGTGAACCGCCCCCATGCGATGATAGTCGCGGTGTATCAGCGCGTTGGCCAACGCCTCACGAAAGGCCCCCATATCAACCTTGGGTACAGGCACCCGGAACAGACCGACTTGCATCTCATCTTCCGGGTTATAGGGGCGGAAATTGGTTTCAAGCCAATCCAATGCCTTGAGCAAAGGGAAGCGGCGAAACTCATTGAAGCGCACGGCATCGTGTGCCAGCACTTGAAATGCGAATTCATGGGTAGGCACGAGATCCCGTAATGCACTTTCGCGACCGAGAAGCAAAAGCCCGGTTAATGTGGGCACACGGGTACCGTCGGATCGACGAGCCGTAAACCCCAAGGCCCCGTCGAGGTCTTCGTCTGACAATTCGAGCAATACGCGGTCGCCACCATAATGTTGAACGGATTGACGCAAACGTTCGCGTTCCAGAGGATCGAAATCAAAGAGACTTGCGTTGGATACGGGCTGGGCGGATACATCCATCAAACCAAGTGAGGTTTCACGGCTGCCACGATCGCCGGGGAGCATGGGGGCGCATTCCGGCGTGCCGTCATGCTTGATGCGGCGACGCAAATATACGCCGCTGCTGGTCGACACGATCGCGTGTGCCTTGGGCACTTCGATACGCGCCACCGTCAGGTTATCAATTTCAACGGATGTCACGCGTACCATGATGGACGGAGACGTGCGTGCAGCAATGAGGCCAGACAAGCCGTCTAGCATGTAGTGATCTGCGTGAAGGCCGGTGGGCGTTCCGTTGTCTTCTACTCCCAACCAAACTTCGCCGCCTTCCGAATTTGTGAGACAAACCACCGCCTCGACCAATTCGTTATCGGAAAGCTTTTTGCGGTCGCTCTTGAATTCGACATGCAAGCTTTCTTTTTGGGGAAGTAGCGGTTTCATCAGTGCTCCAAATTTATCTTCGCGCAATCCATCAAGGGTTGGTAAATATAAAAATACTACAGCCCACTCATGCTCGCTCCTTGCGCTGACGCGTTTTAGGTTTGGCGGCTGAGGCTTCACGTTCGGCGCGGATGCGGGTGAGCAGGGCTTCGGCGGAGTTTTCGCCCGAGATCAGGTCGGGGTTTTGTACACGCCAGTCGGCGGTGAGTTCGCCGCGAAAGGCTTTGGCGAGGATGGATTGGGTGAGGTGGTTGACGCGGGATTGGGCGTCTTTCATGCGTTGTTCGATTTGGTCGGCGTAGGCGAAGAGTTGTTCGACGCGGCGGACGATCTCGGTTTGTTCTACGATTGAGGGAATCGGAATTATAAAATCCCTGCATTGAGACAAAGAAATATTGACCTGCCCAACACTCCCTTTTGTCTCCGGCATGACCTCGCGCACAAGCTTCCCCTCACAGAGCACATAGTAAAGAAAAGAAGTCAACAACCTACCAGGATCTGGTCTAAATAGTGTTATGGCCTGGTTTAAGTTCCATTCCGGAAATTGATTTGTAAGTATGGCGACCTTGCCAAGAGGTGGGCCGACAATATTCATAAGCACATCACCTGGAATAGCTATTGATTTATTCAGCGGGCCATTATGAACGCTCGCGGTTACATACTGGGGTTTATAATCGAAATCAATCTTCTGGTTCACTATGTTGTAAACCTTAAGAAAAGGAATCTCTCCATTTTTATCAAAAGGATTATCCCTTGGAGTCGAGCCGCTCTGCACTTTAATGCAAGCATCTTTCGCTTTTTCATAAAGCCAATCACCACCTGCGATGCCATCCTTAGATGGTCGCCACTCCTCCGTCAACCTCCCACTAACAGCAGCGGTGAGGACGGATTGGCGGAAGCGTTTGAGGATGTGGGGGATGGCGTCGAGGCGGGTTTTGATGGTGTCCACCTGTGCCAGCAGTTCGTCGAGTTTGGCGGCGATTTGTTTTTGTTCGGCGAGGGGAGGCAGTGGAATCACAATGTCCTTCAATGCTTGCTGTGAAATATTACGCATTGAAAGTTGATTGCCAGTTGCCAAGCTTTCGATTTGCGCTCTACCTGAATTAGAACGAAGACATGTCTGCAACCACGGCCTCATTTCAGAAGGTAGCTCCAAGCGTAAAACTTTGTCGCTCAGGTATAAATTCTTCGAAATGCTTTTCACAATAACACAAGCCCCAACCAATTCAATCGTATTCGCCCGTGAGATAAGCAGATCTCCCGACAAAATTTTATCAGCTGAATCAAGGTGATCAGAACTGTAAAGAGTTTTGCTCTCATCCTCATCAAATTCACCCCATGTTACAGCGCTAATTTTGACCAAGCCATTTTCGTTGTCGCGAGGTGTTCTTTCATTGCATTTGACACTTTTACCGGCTTTTATATTCTCTAAAATGTCACCAACACAACACCGAATCCACTGTTGAGGAATTTTAAAATCTTGCATTATGCACTATCCCCCAGCCCCAAAGATTCTAGCAACACATCCCGCTGCGCCTTCGCCTGATCCTCCGCCCCCAACGCCAACATCAAGCCATTCAACTCCCGCAACGCCTCCGTCAATTCACTCATCGCCTCCGCCGCCAACGCATCGGGCTCCGGCAAACTGGCTGCATCCACGCTGTCTTCATCTTTCAACCAGGCAATATCCAGCGAATCGCCTTTGCTGCTGGCAATCCACTCCCGCGAAAAACATTTCCAGCGTGAAAACTCCTGCGTTTTCTCCGTGTCGTCTTTCGTCCAACTCCACTCCCCTTCGCTGCGCTTGCTGGTGCCGTCGGCCTTTTTGCCATACACTTTTTCAAACGGCGTCAAATGCTGTTCACCAAAGGGCGTGCGCTTGCCAAAGCTCGGCATATTGGTACGCAGGTCGTACACCCATACATCTTTGGTGCAGTTGTCCTCTTGCTCTGGATTCTTCGCTGAGCCCTTGGTAAAAAACAGCACGTTGGTTTTCACACCCTGTGCGTAAAAAATCCCGGTGGGCAGGCGCAAAATGGTGTGCAGGTTGCACTTGTGCATCAAATCGCGGCGAATATCGGTGCCCACGCCCGCTTCAAACAACACGTTATCGGGCAACACCACCGCCGCGCGACCACCGGGTTTGAGGCTGCGGTAAATGTGCTGCAAAAACGCCAACTGCTTGTTGCTGGTTTTATAGGTGAAATCATCGCGGGTCGGGCCGCCACCACCCTTGGCGGTGCCAAACGGCGGGTTTGACAGAATCACGTCGGCTTTTTTCAGGCTTTTGCCGGCATCCCCCAGCGTATTGCCCAAATGCACCACGCCCTCGTCATCGCCCTCCATGCCATGCAGCAAGCAGTTCATTAATGCCAAGCGTCGCGTGCCGGGCACCAGCTCCATGCCAATAAAGGCTTTGGTGCGCTGAAACTTTTGCTGTTTGCTGTCGAGGTCGTGCAGTTCATCGGTTTTGTCTTTGATATAGCGGTCGGCGGCAATCAAAAACCCGGCCGTGCCTGCCGCCGGGTCTTGCACGATTTCACCCGGTTGCGGCTGAATGCAACGAATAATGCTGTCGATCAGTGGCCGAGGGGTGAAATACTGGCCTGCGCCCGATTTGGTCTCGGCGGCGTTTTTCTCCAGCAAACCTTCATACAAATCGCCTAAGCCATCGCGCGCGGCGCTAAACCAATCGATCGCATCGATGCTCTTCACCAGCTGCTCCAGGTGGCGCGGCTCCCGCAGGCGCGTTTGTGCATCAGCATAAATCGCGGCGATCAGCGGGTCGGCACTTTTTGATAAATCGAGCAGCAGTTGCTTGTAAAAGTTGAGCAGGTTGGTGCCCGATTTGCCCTCAAGGTCGGGCCAGCGTTTGCCCGCAGGCAGTTTGTGCTGCTTGAGCAGTCCCGCCTCGGTGTTTTCGAACTCCATTTTGATAAACAGCAGCAAGACCAGCTCGGTCACGTAGTCGCTGTAGTTGATGCCGTCGTCACGCAAGACGTCGCAGAGGTTCCAGAGTTTTTGAACGATGT
>JBPOHS010000129.1:0-3459 GCA_052035295.1 Pseudomonadota bacterium | reverse complement strand
ACGAGGACAATTTGCTGTCAGAATACCATCTGCGGTACGGCCGTTTTGGCGGCATTGCTTATTACCACGTATCCGACACCTACATTGCGCTGTTCAGTCACTTCATTCCGTGCGGGGTATATGAGGCGATCTATATTCTGGATGGTTTGCTTAATGACGAGTCCGACTTTAAGCCGGACACGGTGCATGGTGACACTCAGGCCCAATCAACACCGGTATTCGGGCTGGCATATTTGCTGGGCATCAAATTGATGCCACGCATTCGTAACATTAAAGATTTGACTTTCTATAAGCCTGATCGCCATATGGTGCTCCAGCATATCCAGTCACTGTTTCATGAGCCGATTCAGTGGGACCGCATTGAGAAGTACTATCCCGACATGCTACGGACGGCAATGTCGATCAAGGCGGGCAAGATCACAGCCTCAACCATCCTGCGGCGTTTTGGCACCAAAAACCGCAAGAACAAACTGTACTTTGCATTCCGTGAGCTGGGTCGGGTGGTGCGGACAATGTTTCTGCTGGAGTACATCACCGATCTGGAACTGCGCAAAACCATTCAGGCAGCAACCTGCAAAAGCGAGGAGTTCAACGAGTTTGCGCGCTGGTTGTTCTTCGCCAACGGCGGAAAGATCGCGTCCAACCTGAAGCATGAACAGGGGAAGATCGTAAAGTTCAACCACCTGCTGGCCAACCTGGCCATTCTCTACAACGTTAACGCGATGACCACGGCGTTCAACGATCTGCGGGCGGCAGGGCACGATATCAGACGGGAGCACATGGCCAAGTTCTCGCCGTACCACACGGCACATCTGGGCAGATTGGGTAGTTTTGAGTTGGACCTGGATAAGGAAGTGAAGCCCATGCGGGTAAAGCTGGATATTGATTAAAGCTTTTAATTCAAACAGTTACAAGCGAAGTGGCTAAATCCAACACTTTTACCGGCCAGACCTCTGAATGATAGGGGATTGAAAATGAAACGGACTTCGATAGAGATCATCAGCACAGAAAAAGATTTGATTGTTTACAAAAATAATAGAACGTGGAATAGGGCGCTCGCATTGACCCTCTGCGATAGAACCCCGAAAATTCATTATGACTTTCCCGAGAATCAGGACCATATGAGAATCAATGGGGCAATAACAAGCGGTCATTGCATTTTGGCATCAAAAGAAAAGGGCATCAGAGGGTATTTCAAGGATCACGCCTATCATGCTGCGTTTTCTTCGACCACGCGACGCGTTGTCATTTCGGGGTCTGGTCGCTGTGGCACCCAAGCCGTTGCTCATTTTCTTGACCGATTGCCGGGAGAAAACGGGCTTATTGTGCATTCAAGACACGAGACACTACATGAATATATATTGCCATTGATTGTCGAGCAAAATCTGAGTGCAATCACGGAAATCCTCAACGGCATGCAGCACGAAATCGAAACAGCACCGTATTTTGCCTTGTGCCCGGAAACCATTCGCGCTGACCTGGTGCTGCACATTGTTCGAGATGGGCGACGGGTGGTTCAATCAGGCATGAATCGTGGATGGTACAGCAACGACCGTATATGGAACCGGATCAAGCCGGCCTACGCGGATGGTCGATTTGAAAACTGCTGCCATTTGTGGAGAGCAACCACGGAAAGCATGACGCAGTGCGCCCATCATACGTTTCGACTTGAAGAGTAGATTGTTTCCGATGAGGCAAAATCCCGCCTGCTCAGAATTGCTGGTTTGAAATATAGCGACAAACCGTTTCCTCATGCAAACAAGGGTAATTCCTCGTCGGACTTCAGTCACTGGACCGACCAACAGCGTGATCAGTTCGCGAGGATCTGCGGCGCTTCGATGGATCTGTATTACCCGGGTTGGGAACGGGAATGGGCCTATGGTCGGCATGCAAAAGCACCGCGCCGTGACTCGGGTACGCTTGAGCAAAGCGGTAATCGCAATATGGGATGCGGCTCGTCGGCACGGTGAGTGTCCGAAGTGAATTGTGGTAATCTGCGCTCCCGAATTACCGTCAGCGCTGCAGAGGCCTCATGATTCCCTGGATAGTCATCGGTACCACCCAAATCCCCGGTAATGGCGGCGAACTGAAGCTGTCACAACGAGACAAGGAATTCTCCATTCGATTGTCCGGGCGTCGGGGCGAACTGATGAACAGTCGCGCTCACGGGTCAGAAGAAGCGCTGGCCGAACTGGGTTGCAGTGCACTGTCATCGAAGGCTGATGCGCAGGTGCTGATTGGCGGCCTCGGGATGGGCTTCACTCTGGCGGCAGCCTTGCGTAGTGTGCCAGCAACAGCTGTAGTAACGGTCGCCGAACTGGTGCCTGACGTAGTTGACTGGAATCGAGGTCCTTTGGGTGACTGCGCCGGGCACCCGTTAAACGATGCACGCACACGCGTTCACGTTGGTGATGTGGCCGAATTACTTGCTGTTAGCCAACAGTACGACGCCATTTTGCTGGATGTGGACAACGGGCCTGAAGGCTTGACCCATAACGACAACAACTGGCTCTACTCACACGACGGCCTGGACGCGTCCTTTACGGCGTTGCGTAAAGGCGGTGTGCTTGCCGTGTGGTCAGCCGGGCCAGATCAATTGTTTACGATCCGACTCAAGAAAGCAGGATTTCGCGTACAGATGCGTACGGTTCGCGCACGTCCCGGCAAAGGATCGCACCATACCATCTGGCTGGCCCAGAAACCCTGAGTGACAGGAATCCCCATGAGTGAACCGCAAAAAAACAACCCGTTGCACGGTATGACGCTTGAGTCGATAGTGACGCAGCTGGTTGATCACTATGGCTGGGAGGAACTGGGCGAGATCATCGATATCAATTGTTTTCGCAACGACCCCAGCATCAAGTCGAGCCTGAAGTTCCTGCGTCGCACCCCATGGGCGCGGTCAAAGGTAGAAGCGCTCTATATCAAGACCTTGGCCAAATAATGCCGATGGCTCGGGGGTTCGTGGCTGGTGGGTACCCGTCATGAATATGCGCATAATGTATATTATGTTAAATAGGATGCTTCCGTAGGTAGCCCTTGTGATGTTGCTCTGTCGGCGGTCATCGGCTGTTGAACTAAAGTTGCCTCACTTTTGGAAGCAAAGTTGGCGCCAACGCTAAATCTTGCTAATCGTCGATACTATAAACCACAGTATTTCAGAGACTTATCAGAGCCTGGAAATAAAGTTGACTCATTCGACCCAGCGTACAATGTCCCTCTTCCTGTCGATTTGCACCCCGATTTTGGAAGTAAAGTTGCCTCCGAGCGCCGAAGCGCACCATTAACGGCGTTTGGGGTGCTTCCGCTTTGGCAATCTGGCAAATGGCCTTGGACTTGATTCCGTCGCCCTCGATCTCTCCACAAAAGCATGGAATTGCGCCACGATGGCAAGCGTTTCATCGCTCTGAGCTGATACCTCCGTCAGCTTCTGCATGACGGTGCTTGAATGGCGTGCCT
>JBPOHS010000055.1:0-19309 GCA_052035295.1 Pseudomonadota bacterium | reverse complement strand
GGTTCGATTTCCAGCCCGCCTATCACGCTCTGTCCGGAATCCTTGCTGCTGACAAAGGAAAACGCCACTTGCACCAGCGGTGAGAAAGACAGATTACGCGCGACATTCAAGGAATCCACAATCGCTTCGAAAGGAAGATCCTGATGGGCCTGTGCCGACAGGATCTGCTCCCGGGTCTGCGCGACATAATCGGCAAAACCAGGGTTGCCTTGGGTACGGGTACGAATGATCAGCGTGTTGACGAAAAAGCCGATCATCGGCTCAAGCTCGCCACGCGTGCGCCCGGCAACAGGCATGCCCACGCACAAATCCTTCTGGCCGGACCAGCGCGCCAATAACACCTGGTAGGCCGTGAAGAGCAAAATATACGGTGTGACATCCAGTTGGCGTGCCAGATTGCGCACTCGCTCTGACACCTCCCTGGGCAAGGTCATTGGTAACGCCGCGCCGCTGGCCGTTTGCAAAGAAGGGCGAGGACGGTCAAAGGGTAACGCCAACTGTTCAGGGCAATTCGCCAGTGCATGACGCCAGTAGTCGAGTTGCTTCTCGAGCACTTCGCCCTTGAGCCACTCGCGTTGCCACACCGAAAAGTCGCCGTACTGGACCTCCAGCGGAGACAAAGGTGACGCATTCCCTTGCCGGAACGCTGCGTACAACACAGCCATTTCCTTGACGAACACGTCCATGGACCAACCGTCGGAGGCGATGTGGTGCATGACGACCACCAACCCGTGCAAATGATCATCAAGCTTGAACAACTGAGCCCTTATCAAGGGCCCGGTTGCAAGATTGAACGGTGTGCGAATGGATTGCTCCGCCAGACGTTTGGCCTCCCGTCGCTGCTCGTCGGCGGGCAGCATGCTCAAATCAACATAAGGAATGAGCATGGCGGCTGCCGGAATGACACGCTGCCGGGGCTCGTCATCGACGGTTTCATAGACCGTACGCAATGCTTCGTGACGCTCGACAATGGCTTCGAAAGCCTGACGCAAGGCATCTCGATCAAGAATACCTTTCAGGTATAACGCCGAAGGTATGTGAAAAGTACTGTTGCCGGGCGCCAGCTGTTCCACGAACCACAAGCGTTGCTGGGCAAACGACAAAGGCAATGGACCACTGCGATCCACCACGGGAATCTTGTCATCACCGCCACTGCTGCGACGCGTTTGTTTCAGGAAATCGATGACCTGCGCCTTCGCAGCGACGAGTGCATCCTTGAGTTCAGGCGTTAAAGCCCCTTTCGGGGCCTTGAACTTGAGTTGATCGTCTTCCAGCCAGAGCTTGATACCCGCAGCGCCAAGCCGGGAAATCAATTCAACTACAGTCATATGGAGCCTTCCTCAAAATCTTCTTCATCATCAGCCTGCGCCATATCCTGCTCAGGCTGATACGTCAACGAACTGATGATCTCACTCAGCGCCGCAATCGTGGGCACTTCGAACAAGGTGCGCAGCGGCAATTCGATGGCCAGCTTGTCCTTGATGCGCGATGCCACTTTGGTGATCAGCAGCGAGTGTCCACCCAACTCGAAGAAATCATCGTAAATACCGACTCTTTCAACTGCGAGCACTTCGCTCCAGATATCGCAGAGGATCGCTTCGTTGCCGTTACGCGCCCCCACAAAGTCCTGGGTAACGAACGCTTCACTCGATGGCTTGGGCAGCGCTTTCTTGTCCACCTTACCGTTCGGGGTAATGGGCAACACGTCGAGAAACACGAAAGCCGAGGGCACCATGAAATCCGGCAAACGCTGCCGAATACGTGCACGCAGTTCCGCGACATTCGGCGTTACGCCCTCACGCATCCGCAGGTAGGCCACCAGCACCTTGGAGCTTGCCGGTTCATCTTGCCGCGCCAGGACACACACATCCTGAATACCAGCTTGTGCTGCAATGGCGTTTTCTATCTCGCCCAACTCGATCCTGAAGCCACGAATCTTGACCTGATCATCAGCACGACCAATGATCTCGACGGCACCGTCTTCCAACTGGCGGCCGAGGTCGCCCGTTTTGTACATGCGCGCGCCATCGACCCGACTGTAAGGATCCGCCATGAAGGCCGCTTCCGTCAGGTCTGGACGATTGAGATAGCCATGGGCGAGACCGACACCACCAACATAGATTTCACCCGGCACACCCACCGGCACCGGACGCTGCTCGTTATCGAGAATATAAAGCGTGCTGTTGGCAATGGTGTAACCAATGGGTACCGTGGTCGCCCCGGGCAGGACTTCCTTCACCTCATAACCGGTCGAATAGGTCGAGTTTTCGCACGGACCATACATGTGCATCAGATGCGCCGGCCTGGAAGGATGCGTCAGAATCGCACGCACCTGATTGGGATCGCAGGCCTCACCACCAAAGAACACGTAGTTCGCATGCGCGAACACCTCGGGCACCTGTTTGGACATGATGTTCATGAGCGCCGTGGTGAGGAACACATGTTCAACTTTTTCCTGGCGCAACAAGGCAGCAAATTTCTCAGGTTGCAGCACCGTATCCTTGTCGACACCCACGAGCGTCAAACCATTGAGCAGCGCACCCCAAATTTCAAAGCTGGCAGCATCGAAGGAAAGGTTGGCGGCATGCGACAATTTTTCGCCCGGCGTATTGGACCAGTAATTGGTATTGACGACCATACGGGTCAAACCTTTCTGCGGTAACAACACGCCTTTGGGTCGTCCGGTAGAGCCCGAGGTGTAGATCACACAGCCAACAGCGTCGCCGCCACCAGGCGGAACCACCGTCGTCTGTACACCGGGCAATCGGGTCAGCAAATCACTGATATCTTCCCAGGCGATGATGCGGCTCTGACCACTGTCGGCAGCGAACTGGAATCTTTCCACCGAACGTTTGGAGGTCACGATGACAGGGGTACCGGTGTCGGTGACCATGTATTGCAAGCGATCTTCGGGATACGAAGGATCCAGCGGGACATAGGCGGCGCCGGTTTTCAGGATACCCAGGACGCCAACGATCATTTCCAGCGATCGCTCGAAGCTGATGACGATGCGCTCACCCGGCTTCACGCCACACGACAGCAAGTACGCTGCAAATCGGTTGGCCTTGTCGAGGAGTTGGCTATAGGTGACACGACGACCGGCCATGTGCCAGGCATCGATATCCGGATGCTTCGTGGCAATACTATCGAACAGTTCACCCAATGATTTGCTGGCCGGTATCTCACGGGCCGTTTCATTCCAAGTCACGGTCATGCGCTGTACTTCGCCAACCGTCAGCATGTTGAGCGTGCTGATCGGCGCTGCCGGATGTGCAGCAACGCCTTCCATCAGCTGCGCAATATGACCCAGCATGCGCTCGATCACGGGCGCCTCGAACTGGATGCTGTCATACGAGAAGCGGACGATCAGTTCGTCCTTGACCGGGATTCCAATGAGGGTCAACGGGAAGTTGGTCTGCTGGAAAGCCTCTACATCGCCAATACGCAAGGATGCCTGTGACTGTTCCAGCGAATCATCGATCGGGTAGTTCTCGAACACGAGAATCGATTCGAACAACGGTTGCTTGCCGCCAACCTCGCTCCACTGCTGGACATCAACGAGCGACGTCGACTCATAGCGCTTGAGTTCCACTTGCGTGGACTGCATTTTCTGTAGCCAGTGAATGAATCCTTTGTCGGGATCGACCGGCAGGCGCAAGGGCAAGGTATTGATGAACATACCCACCATTTGTTCCACACCGGGCAAATCGGCAGGACGACCGGATACCGTGGTGCCGAAGACGATATCGTTTTCACCACTGTAACGCTGCAGCAATACGGCCCACACACCCTGCATGACGTGGTTGAGCGTCAGGTGATGCTGCTTGGCAATCGATTGCAGCTTGCTCAGGACATTGCCCTGCACCACGACTTGCATTTCACGGTAACGGTCGGCGTGATTGGCCGCGTCATCCAGCTTGTGCTTGATAACCGCCGGGCTGTTCTTGACCGGAATCGGCGTGGAGGCCGAAAAGCCTTGCAGGTACTGGCGCCAGAAAGCTTCCGCTGCCTTGCGATCCTGTTTCTGCAACCAACCGATAAAGGACTGGTACGACGGCGCGCGCGGGAAGTTCAGCGGCTGTCCTTTGGTAATGGCATCGTAGGCGGCGAACAGTTCCCCGAACACAATCGGAAGCGACCAACCATCCAGCAAAATATGGTGGAAACTCCAAATGAACTGATGTGTCTCGGTGGACTGCGCGTTGACCGGCATCTTGATCCACGAAAAACGCAGCACACCCGGTTTACGGAAGTTGAATCCCAGGTTGCGATCATCGATCAAATAACGTTGCAACTTGTCGGCCGCTTCGGCTTCGCTAAAGCGGCTCCAGTCGTAACGTGCAACTGGCGGCTCAACATTGGCGTGAACGACTTGCAACGGCCGCTCAACGCCTTCCCACAAGAATCCGGTACGCAAAATCGCGTGGCGTTGTATTACCTGTTGCCAGGCATCAAACATGGCGGTTTCATCCACCTTGCCATGAAAAGGCACGCTGATCTGGTCGAAGTAAACCCATGACCCCGGTTCATACAAACTGTGGAACAGCATTCCCTCTTGCGCCGACGACAACGGATACACCGCTTCGATGGACTGACGCCCCGGGAACAAGCGATCGATTGCCCCCTGATCCAGCGTCGCCAACGGGAAATCCGACGGGGTGAAGCCGCCATTGGCGGGTTGCTGGCAATACTTGATCAGAGCGCGTAAATGTGCGAGGTAGTTGTCGGCCAGGGTCCTGACAGTAGACGCCTGATGCAGTGCGCTGCTGTAACGCCAGGACAGCGTCAGCACGCCATCGAGCACTCGCCCGCTGACCTCGAACGCATAACGCCGCTCCCCCGTGGCAGCCAGTTCATTGCCGGGATTTTCGCTGGCGCGACGGATGACACCGCCCTCTTCTTCTACCTGATCCAGCTGGCCCAGATAGTTGAATGACAGCGCGGCCTTGGGCAACTGGCCAAGCGAACGCCGTGTGTCTTCACTGCCTGACAGGTAACGCAACACGCCAAAGCCAAAACCTTTCGCTGGAATGGCTCGCAAGGCTTCCTTGGTTGCCTTGATGGCAGCACCTTCATCACCTTGGTTTAATGGCAAAACCACGGGGTACAAGCTGGTAAACCAACCCACCGTGCGGGAAATATCAATATTGTCCCCCAGGTATTCACGACCGTGGCCTTCAAGATCAATCAGGACATGCTCGGCATCGGCATCAGCTTCAGCGTTGGCATTGCTACCCACCCAATCCTTGAGCGCACGCGCTAGCGACGTCAAAAGGATATCGTTGATTTCCGTGTGAAAGCAGGCATGGGTTTCCGTCAACAGCGCCTTCGTCTCTTCGCTGTTCAGTGCGACATCGAGTGTCTGCACCGTCGCCACCGTGTTATTGCCCGTGGCATCTTGACCCACACGGTCAAACGGTATCGCGGCATATTTACGTGACGTCAGTGCATGCCAGTAGTGATATTCCTCCTGCATGGTCGCGCTATTGGCGTGTGCTTGCAGGGCCGCCACCCACTGCCGGTACGACGTCGCCTTCTGCCCCAGCTCGGCCTTGCTGCCACCCATGATCTGGGCCAGCGCGGTCTGCAGGTCTTCCAGCAGAATGCGCCACGAGAACACGTCAACGACCAAGTGATGAATAACGACCAACATACGTGCAGACTGGGAAGCGCCAAGATCAAAATAAACGATCTTCAGCAACGGACCCTTTTGCAGATTCAGTTGCGACTGCGTGTGATCCGCCACTTCCTCCATCTGGAAGCGCAATGACGATTCCGGAACATTGCGGAAATCCATCACCTGAAACACGCTCTCCAGGAAGGTCTCGATATGCTCGTAATCCTTGAACTGCGCGTTCCAGCGGCCACCATCAGCGACAAAACTGCCACTTTCCGCGAACACCATGCGCAAGGCATCGTGTTGATACAGGACCGCTTCCCAGGCAGATTTCAAGTCACGCAGACTGACCTTTGTGTCTACCTGCATCATCACCGACTGGTTAAAATGATGGGCATCGGCAGGCAAGCGCTCGAAAAACCATTGCTGAATCGGCAGCAGACCACTTTCCCCGGTCAACATGCCCTGCTCGGTCAACACATACTGGCTGAGCTCAGTGGCGGCCTCCGCGAGTTCACCTATCGTCTGGAATTCGAAAATCTGCTTGGCCGTGATATGCAGGCCAGCACGTTTCGCACGACTGATAATCTGGATGCTCAGGATCGAGTCACCGCCGAGTTCAAAGAAGTTGTCGTGCACACCGACCGTATCGGCCTTGAGGACCTGCTCCCAGATCTCAACGAGGATGCGCTCTTTCTCGCTGCGCGCCGGCACATAGTGGGCTTGCGGCGTGGCTTCGGCGGTGGGCTCTGGCAACGCACGCTTGTTCACCTTGCCATTCTGGGTCAGCGGGAACTGATCCATGATGACAAAGGCAGAGGGTACCATGTGCTTGGGCAGATGCTTGCCAGCCTCGCGACGCAGTGCAGCGACATCGAGGCCTTCACAACGCACATACGCCACCAGTTTTTTCTGGCCCGGCCCCTCTTCCTTGACGACGACCACCGCTTCCCTGACAGCATCGAGACGCGTCAGCTGCGCTTCAACTTCGCCCAGTTCGATACGGAAGCCACGAATTTTCACCTGGTCGTCGCTGCGACCCAGGATTTCGATGTAGCCATCTTCGGTATAACGCGCCAGGTCACCGGTTTTGTAGAGACGTTCATCACCGGAACCGACAGAGAACGGGTTCGGTACAAACGATCCTCGTGTTTTCTCCGGATCATTGAGATACCCGATCGCAAGACCATCCCCGCCAACGTAAATTTCTCCTGCCACGCCCACTGGCACCGGCTGCATGTTCCTGTCGAGGATATAAGCCGTCGATCCGGAAATGCTGCGGCCTATGGGTACCGTCAGAGCGTTGTCGGCCACGTCCCGAATTTCATACCAGGTCGAATACGTGGTGTTTTCCGATGGGCCATAGACGTGCAGGAAATGCTGCGGTTTGTATTGCCGGGCAATTTTGCGCACCTGTTGCGGATCGCAGGCTTCGCCTCCGAACAGCAGATATTTCAATTGCGGGAACAACTGTGGTTCGTGAATGGCAAACGCATTGAACAGCGCTGTCGTGATGAACACGCAGTTGACCTGGGTGCGCGCCACTTCAGCAGCGAACGCTTCCGGCGTCAGCAATTGCTCCTTCGAGAAAATCACCAGACTTGCGCCATTGAGGAATGCACCCCAGATTTCCCAGGTGGCGGCGTCGAACGAGACGTTCGACAAATGCGCCATGCGGTCGTGTTCCGTCAGGTGGAAATAATTCGCATCGATGACCAGACGATTGATGGCCAGTTGCGTACACACCACGCCCTTCGGTTTGCCGGTGGAACCCGAGGTATATACCGCATAAGCCACGCGTGTCGGATCAGCGGAATGACGAAGCTTGAGATTGTCCGAGGTTTTCTCAAGAATCCGCTGCGAATCAATGTCGAGCTGGATTTCCTTGCTGCGCTTATCCAGTTTGTCGAGTGCCGGCTGCAAGCGCTCGCGGTATTCGGAACGCGTGATCAACACCGGTGCCTGGGTGTCGGCCAGCATGAACTCGATACGCTCTTCAGGATAGAACGGATCGACCGGCAAATACGCGCAGCCTGCCTTGAGCGTTGCAAGCATCGCAACCAGCATGTCCACAGAGCGTTCCAGCGCGATGGCGATGAAATCCTGATCCTTGATGCCCTGCTCGATGATGTAACGGGCCAGACGGTTGGCGCGTGCGTTGATTTCACCGTAGGAGTATTTGTCCTCACCATCAATGACTGCCAGTGCATCCGGAGCACGCAGCACCTGCTGCTCGAAAATCGCGTCCACGCAGCGGTTGCGGGGGTAACCCGATGGAACAGGGTTCCACGCATGCAGTGCGTTATTGCGTTCTTCCTCGCTCAACAGCGGCATGCGCAACACGGGAACATCCGGCTGAGCCAGCGCGCCGTGCAGGATGACTTCCAGATGGCTGAGCATGCGTTGGATCGTGATCTCATCAAACAGCGTGGCGTCATACGACAGTTTGAGCATCAGGTTGGCACCCGGCTCAACGATCAGCGTCAACGGGAAGTTGGTGTGTTCAATGGTCGTGATGTGCCCGACATCGAGCAGTTCATCCGCTTCACGTACGGCTTCACCCACCGGATAGTTTTCGAATACCAGAATGCTGTCGAAGAGACTCTGGTCACCCGGCACTTCTGAATGACGATGAATATCGACCAGCGGCGTAAATTCGAAACGGCGGATATCGAGCGATTCTTCCTGCATGGTCTGCAGCAAGGGCACGATGCGTGTGTCAGCGTTGACACGAATGCGCAACGGCAAGGTATTGATGAACAGACCAACGATATGTTCAACACCGGTTAATTCAGCGGGGCGTCCCGATACGGTCGTACCGAAGACAACGTCATTTTCCCCACTGTAACGCGCGAGCAACACGCCCCACGCGCCTTGAATGACGGTATTGAGCGTGATGTGGTTTTCGCGGGCAAATTGTTGCAGCCGCCCGGTAAATTCGGTGGAAAACCGCAGGTCATCTTCGTCAAACACCTTGGGCGTACCTTCCGCCGGCTGGGGTTTCTTGCCAGCAAGAGGCGTCGGCGCCTGGAAGCCCTCCATGTAATGCTTCCAGAACTGCAGGGCGTCGGCTTTGTCGATGCGCTCCAGCCAGCCGATGAAATCTTCATAACGGCCGGGCGGTGGCAGTTGGGGAGCACGCCCCTTGGCCAGCGCGGTATAAATCATGAAGACTTCACCGATAACCAACGGCAAGGACCAGCCGTCGAGCACGATATGGTGAAAGCTCCAGATCAGTCGTGCGCGTCGCTCCGGAAGATCGATCCACGACATGCGGGTCAATCCGGGTCTTTCGAAGGTAAATCCGCGCAGTCGATCCTTTTCCATCCACGACGACAACTTGTGATCGACCTGGTCCGGGTCCATCTCGCGCCAATCGTAATCGCTCATTTCCACGGCGATATTGCTGTGCACCACTTGCAGCGGACGGTTCAGATCCTGCCACAGGAATGCGCTACGCAACACCGGGTGACGGCGGATAACCTGATTCCAGGCTTCCAGCAACAAATCGCGGTTGACCTCGCCCACCACTTCGACGCTCAACTGTTCGAAGTACACCGTCGAATCATTATCGAACAGACTGTGGAACAGCATGCCTTCCTGCATGGGCGACAGGGGGTAAACCCCCTCGATGCCGGAGGTATGGCCAAACAAGCGATCAATCGAGAGTTGATCCAGGGCAGCCAGCGGAAAGTCAGACGGTGTATAGCCGAACGCGTCATCTTGCAGGCAGTGTTCGATCAGCCGTCGCAGGTTCGCGAGATACGTGTCTGCCAATGCCTGTATCGTTTCGGCGCTGAAACGATCGCTGCTGTGTATCCAGTCGACCTGCAACGAACCTTCGACAATATGGCTGTTAATGCTGAGAGTGTGGGACAGATCGCTGTCCAGCGAATGCTCGTCACCACGGGAAGCAGCGGCGACGGCAAACCAGGGGCTGCCTTCGATCATGCTGTCAAACTGCCCGAGGTAGTTGAATACGACCTGCGGGGTTGACCGGTTCTGCAGCTCACGGCGCATGTTATCGTCGCGACAGAAATACTTGAGCGCGCCGAAACCGACACCGCGTCGCGGCATACTGTGCAGACGTTGTTTGTTGATCTTGAGATTCGAGGCAAGGCCCAGCGCCGGGTCGTAACTCAATCGCACCGGATAGATCGACGTGAACCAGCCGACCGTGCGGCTCAGGTCGATACGGTCGTTGAAAATTTCCCGCCCGTGGCCTTCCATGTCAATGAGGATGTCCTGGCGGCCGGCCCAGTCAGCCAGTGTTTTGGCCAGGGCCGTCAGCAACAGGTCGTTAATCTCGGTGCGATAAGCACGATTGACGTCCCTCAGTAACCGCGCGGTGTAATCCGGTGCCAACCGCACCGTCGTGGTATGTTGAAACGCAACCTTGTCACTGCCTTCGGGAAAATCCATCGGCAATGCGGTTTCACCGCCCGTGATCGTTGCCAGCCAGTAATCCAGCTCGTTATCAATATCACCACTGCGCACATATTCGGCCAGCGCTTCCACCCACTGTTTGTACGAGGTGGTCTTCATGCCGAGGACAATGTCTTCGTGCTTGCGGATAGCCTGCAGGGCGCGCGTGAAATCGTCCAGCAACACCCGCCATGAAACACCATCGATGACCAGATGGTGAATGACCAGCAGCAACTTGCGGCTGCTGTCCGGCATTTTGATCACGCCCGCTGCCAACAAGGGGCCGCGTTGCAGGCTCAAGCTCGCCTGAATGGCATTGCACTCACTCGTTACTTCAGCTTCTGCACGCTCAATCGTGAGATTGCTGAGATCCACGGAATGCAAGGCAAAATGGGTCATGCCTTCCGGATTTTCATCATGGAATTGATGTACACGGCTACCTTCATGCTCAAACCGCATGCGTAAGGCATCATGTTGCAATACCACTGCACTCAAGGCGTTACCGATCTGGGTTTCGGTAAAGGTGAATTCCGGCTTGAGATCAAGCAACACCGACTGGTTCCAGTGGTGTTCCTGGGTAAACTTGTGTTTGAAAAACCATTCCTGCACGGGGGCCAGCAAAACGTCCCCCATGACCATGCCTTGCTCGGCCAGGACCGGCGCCTCGACATCACTGGCAACCAACGCCAGTTCGGCAATGGTCTGGTTTTCAAATACCTGCTTGGTGGTGATATGCAAGCCCGCAATCTTGGCGCGACTGGTAATCTGGATGCTCAGGATCGAGTCGCCGCCCAGCTCGAAGAAGTTGTCGTAAACCCCGATGTCCTGCAGGTTCAACACCTGTTGCCAGATATCGACGAGGATGCGTTCCTTCTCGTTGCGCGCTTTGACTTTCTGCGACTGGGTGTCTTCGAAAGCAGGTTTTGGCAGGGCACGACGATCGAGTTTGCCGTTGGCCGTTACGGGCAGCGCTTCCATCATGACGAAAGCAGATGGCACCATGTATTCTGGCAGTTTCTGTTTGAGCTCGGAACGCAGTTCGTGACTGGTCGGCATCTGGCCTGCGACAGGCACGACGTAGGCAACAAGTTTTTTCACACCGGGCGTGTCTTCGCGGGCAATGACCGCCACCTGTTCCACGGTATTGATGCCGGACATGGCCTCTTCGATTTCGCCCAGCTCGATACGGAAACCACGAATTTTGACCAGCTGATCGATACGCCCCAGATACTCGACGTTACCGTCTGCGTAATAACGCACGAGGTCACCGGTCTTGTACATCACCGGATCACCGCCATCGTTGAACGGGTTCGGCAAAAAGACTTCGCGGGTCAACTCTTCACGATTGAGATAGCCATTCGCGACCCCGTCGCCCGAGGTGTACAACTCGCCCGGTACGCCTCGCGGCACCGGCCGACGATTCCTGTCGAGTATGTATATGCGGGTGTTGGCTATCGGGCGACCGATGGGCACCGTGTGGCGCACATCATCAACGTTACGCATGGGGAAACAGCACGTGAACGTGGTGTTTTCGGTCGGGCCGTAACCGTTGATCAGCGTAAGCCCCGGAATTTCGGTAAGCACCTTGCGCACCAGCGCCGGTGACAAAACGTCACCCCCTGCCAGTAATTGCTTGAGACTGCGCAGCTCATCGAGGTGGAACTGCACAAAGAAATGGAACAACGCTGCCGTCAACCACGCCGCATTGACGCCATGCGCACGCATGAACGCACCCAGGGCCTCGGCATCGAGTTGCCCTGGCGGCGCAATGGCCACCGAGCCGCCATTGAGCAGCGGGCCCCACAGCTCGAGCGTTGCAGCATCGAACGAAATCGGCGCGTACTGCAGGAACACCACACTCTCGTCGAGCGTCATGAAGTCAGTATTTCTGACCAGACGCAGGATATTGCGATGCACGACCTCGATGCCTTTCGGCTTGCCGGTCGAACCAGAGGTGTACATCACATAGGCCGGTGCACTGGCTTCAACCGCAACACCAGGACGTGCACCCCAGGCGTTATCACTGCCGGCAGGAACATTGAACAGATCCAGGTTGATGACCTGATCATCAGCCACCGGCATGCGCTCACGCAAATGCGCATGACAAATCAGCACGCCAACGTCAGCGTCTTCCAGCATGAACACGAGACGATCCGTGGGATACGCCGGATCCAGAGGCACATACGAAGCCCCCACCTTGATGATGGCCAGAACGGCGGCCACCAGTTCGGCACTACGTTCTGCGCACAAACCCACCCGTTGCCCAGGTTTGATCCCTTTTTGCAGCAACTCCTGCGCCAGCGCGTTGGCCAGGCCATCGAGTTGCGCATAAGTCAGTGATTTGCCTTCAGCGCGCACGGCAATGCGGTCGGAAAAACGATCCACCGTAGCTTCGAACACTTCCGCCAGGGGCGCATCACGCTCGTACTCACGACGGGTATTGTTCCAGTCGATCAGCAATTGTTTTTGTTCAGCGGTACTGAGCAGCTCGATATCGTCGACAGGAACGGCCGGGTTGCGTGCAACCTGCTTGAGCACCTGCACGAGGTGGTCATGCATGCGACGAATCGTTTCATCAGTAAAGATGGCAGTACGGTATTCCCAGCTGCCCATCAGCTTGCCGTTCTCTTCACGCATGCCCAGCGTGATGTCGAACTTGGCGGTCTGCGATTCTTCCGGCAACACTTCCATTTCCAGGCCGGGCAATTTCAAGGTCTGCGTCGGCGTGGCGTTCTGCAGCACGAACATCAGCTGGAACAAGGGGGTGTGACTCATTTCACGCGGAATACCGAGTTCATCCACCAGCCGCTCGAAGGGAATATCCTGATGGTCATACGCACCCGTCAGATTCTGCTGCACCTGTTTCAGCAGCGACGAGAAGCTCGGGTTGTCGGCCAGATCCGAACGGATGGCGAGCGTATTGACGAAACAGCCAATCAGCGATTCGAGTTCCGGACGCGTACGACCGGCGATGGGTGTGCCAACGCAGATATCGTCCTGACCACTGTAACGATGCAACAGCACCTGCAGTGCCGACAACAACACCATGAACAGGGTAACGCCCTGCTTGCGGGACAACTCGATCAGCGCCTGCGAGGTCGCCGTGTCCATTTCGAACAGGACACTGGCGCCTTCATAAGTCATATTGGGGGGGCGCGGAAAATCCGTCGGCAATTCGAGAATGGGCACGCCTTCCAGACGGGTGCGCCAGTAATTCAACTGCCGTTCGAGACGCTCGCCGGCCAGCCATTCCCGCTGCCATTGTGCGTAATCCGCGTATTGGATTCGCAATGCCGGTAACGGCGAGGTTTGGTCGCGCTGGAACGCATCGTAAAGCATGGCGACTTCGCGAATCAGCACACCCATCGACCAACCATCAGAAACGATATGGTGCATGGTCACGATCAGCACATGGCGATCATTGGCCAGGCGAATCAGACGCGTGCGCAGCAAAGGGCCGTTGATCAGGTCGAAAGGCGTTTGCGCATCGCCACGGAAACGACGCGTGATGACTTCTTCCTGCTCGTCGGTGCTTAACGGCTCAAGGGAGATGGTAGGCAATTCCCAGCGCTGGGATTCGTTGATGACCTGACGCCCTTGCCCGTCATCGGACACGAACGTGGTACGCAGGGCTTCATGACGAATGACGATCTCTTCGAAGGCCATCCGCAGGGCTTCGACGTCGAGGTTGCCGGTGAGGCGCAGCGCAGCCGAGATGTTATAGCTGCCGCCACCGGACTGAAACTGGTCGAGGAACCACAAGCGTTGTTGCGCATACGACATGGGCAAACGGTTGTCGTCACGGGGATAGACCTGGATACCCTCTTTCTTGACCTGGGGTGTCTGGGCCTTTTTCTTCTGCAACTGTTTGAGAAGAATTTCCCGTTGTTCGGGGGAAAGACTCGCCAATCTCTTTAATAACTGCTTATCGTTCATTCAACCGTGGCCTGTCTTTTTATTGTTCTGATGACGGTTTTGGGGTGACCGGTACGCCGGTGCTACTCCAGGCTTTGTTTCTGTTGTGCGCGCAAAGCAAAAAAGCCGAAAAAGAATCGGCTATTTTAATTCAGTTGCGTAATCATGCCCAGACCCGACAGTCACACTGTGCTGCCGGAGGATTTTGATACACGAAGCATCGTGCCATCGACGACGCCCGGGTGCGGGATTGAGTTCTGGAACACGCCGTGAATACGTCCCTGTAGGCTCGACGCCGGCATCCCTGCCGGCGACGGTTCCCGAACTCAATCCCGCACCCAGTCGTCTTCGCATCGAAGCGTAAGTATCAAAACCTCAGAGGTTCTTCAGATCCTCGTCAGACATGCCTTCAATCTCTGCCAACAGATCGGCCATATCGCCGTCATCACTGTTTTCCAGTTCGGCCTGCAACAAGTGCAATGCCAAATTCTCGATAGTGGGCTCCTCAAACAGGGCGCTCAACGCAATATCGACGTTGAAACGCTCGCGAACCCGCGAAATCACCTGCGTTGCCAGCAGGGAGTGACCACCCACATCGAAGAAATTGTCCTTCACGCCAATCGACTCGGCCTTCAGAACATCTTTCCAAATATCTACCAGGATCTCTTCCGTGTCGTTGCGCGGCGCCACATATTCGTGGGCTGACGCACCTGCACCGTCGGGTGCAGGCAATGCGCGCTTGTTGATCTTGCCGTTGTGGTTCAACGGCATGGCATCGAGCACGACATAGGCCGAGGGCACCATGTATTCCGGCAAGGCCTTGCGCAATGCAGAACGCAGGGCTTGCGTGTCGAGATCGGCAGCAGCCACCAGCCAGGCGACCAGACGCTTGTCGCCCGGGGTGTCCTCGCGCACCAGCACCACCGACTCGGAAACACCGGGCTGCTGGTTGATGGTGGCGACGATTTCGCCCAATTCGATACGGTAGCCACGGATCTTGACCTGGTCATCAATACGGCCCAGGTATTCCAGCGTGCCGTCCGGCAGGAAGCGCGCCAGATCGCCCGTTTTGTAGAGACGGTCATAGATGCCCGCCGTGCGCTTGATCAGGGCGCCAAACGGGTTATCGACAAACCGCTCTGCGGTGAGATCGGCACGATTGAGATAACCATGCGCAAGGCCCTGGCCACCGACGTGCATCTCACCGGGTACGCCCACGGGCACGAGGTGATGGTTCTGATCAAGGACGTAGACATCCAGATCCGGGATCGGACGACCGATCAGGCTCGAACGCTGTTCCATATCGTCGTGCGTGATGCGGTGATAGGTCACGTGTACCGTGGTTTCGGTGATGCCGTACATGTTGATCAGTTGCGGCTGATCCAGCCCGCGACGGTTGATCCACGATTGCAGCGCCGGGAAGTCAAGGGCTTCACCGCCGAACACGACGTAACGCAGCTTGAGCTGGTCTGTCAGCGCGGAGTTCTCGCTGGCCAGACGTTCGTCGACCCGGATCAGCTGGGTGAACGCTGACGGCGTCTGGTTCAGTACCGTCACGCCTTCCTGACACATCAGGGCGTAGAACTCTTCGGGCGACTTGGCGATTTGCTGCGGGATGACCACCAGTTTGCCGCCAAAATGCAGCGCACCCCAGATTTCCCAGACGGTGAAGTCGAAGGCAAACGAGTGGAACAGGGTCCAGACGTCGTTCTGGTTGAAACCGAACCAGGGATCGGTGGCGGTGAACAGACGAATGACGTTGCTGTGCGGTATCAGCACGCCCTTGGGCTTGCCGGTCGTTCCCGAGGTGTAAATCACGTAGGCGCGATCATCCGGGCCGGACACACTGGCCGGATCGTGATCGGGCTGCGACGCGAGGGCGTCGGCCATTTGTTCGAGCACCAGCCGCTCGTAACGCCCGGAAGGGATCTTGTCGGCGACAGCCTCATGCGTCACCAGCAGTTGCACGGCGGCATCTTCGAGGATGAAGCGGATACGATCTTCGGGGTTGAACGGGTCGACCGGCACATAGGCACCACCGGCCTTGAGCACACCCAGAATGGCGACCAGCATGTCGAGGCAGCGATCCAGCGAGACGCCGACCAGGGTATTGGGCTTGACGCCCTTCTCGCGCAACAGGTGGGCAAGACGGTTGGCGCGACCATTCAGCTCGGCATAAGTAAGCTGCTGGCCTTCCCACGACAGGGCGATGCGCTCGGGTGAACGCTGTACCTGCGCTTCAAAGCGCTGATGCAGGGTGTCGTTCCAGGCGAAATCACCGCCTTGATGGTTCCATTCCTTGAGCTGATGGGTGACTTCCGCTTCGGTGAGCATGGGCAGGTCGGCCAGCGATTGCTGGGGATGCTCGACCGCCGACGCCAGCAGCATCTCGAAATGGTTGACCAGTCGATGCACGGTATCGCGATTGAACAGATCGGTGTTGTACTCGACCATGCCTTCAAGGCCTTCCGCTGTCTCGGTGAGGTTCAGGGTCAGATCGAATTTGGCGGTTTTGACCACCGACGGCATCATCTCCACATTCAGACCGGGAAGCGACAGCCCCTGACGGTTGGATGCGTTTTGCAGGGTGAACATCACCTGGAACAATGGCGAGTGGCTGCGATCACGGGCAACCCCCATGGCGTCCACCAGTTTTTCGAACGGAAGATCCTGGTGGGCATAGCCGTTGAGCGTCAGTTCCTGCACTTGCATCAACAGATCGACGAAACGCATGTCGCCGCCCAGTTGCGCACGCAGCGCCAGACTGTTCACGAAGCAGCCGATCAGGTTTTCAAACTCGGGACGCACGCGGTTTGCCACCGGGGTTCCGATACAGATATCGTCCTGCCCGGAATAACGGAACAGCACGGTATAGAACCCGGCCAGCAGGGTCATGAACAGGGTCGCGCCCTGCGCATGTGCCAGCGCATTCAGTTTCTGCGTCAGCTCTACCGGAATGCGTACTGGCTCATAGTCGCCGTTAAACGTCATGAGTGCGGGGCGCGGGCGGTCGGTCGGCAATTCCAGCACAGGCACGCCGGCAAGATGTTGTTTCCAGTAATTGACCTGATGATCGTAGACCGGGCCAGACATCCACTCGCGCTGCCAGAGCGCATAATCGGCATATTGTACGTCGATCGCGGGCAGCTGCGATTGGCGCCCTTCGATAATGGCATCGTAGAGCTCGCCAACATCGCGTATCAACACGTTCAATGACCAGCCATCTGAAATGATGTGATGCATGGTAAGCAGCAGCACATGTTCGTTGGCATCGGTCTTCAACAGGCGGGTACGCATGAGACGGATACGACGCGCCTTGGTGATCGGCCCCATGATCAAGTCGAAAGAACGCGTTGCTTCGTCAATCGCCAGACGAATGATTTCGGCCTCGCGCTCTTCGTGGTCAAGGTGCGTTACATCACGCACATCCATGAACCATTCGTGCGGTTCACGGATGACCTGAGTGGCCATGCCATCATCGATCAGGAAGGAGGTGCGCAGGGATTCGTGGCGTTCCACCAGCAACTGGAAAGCCTTGCGCAATGCTTTTACATTCAACTCGCCCTTCATGCGGATCGCGGCCGGCATGTTGTAGGACGTGCTGATGTTGAACTCGGCGTCGCCGGTTTCCAGCTGGTTGAGGAACCACAGGCGCTGCTGGGCGAACGACAAGGGCAGTTCGCCATCGCGCGGGACACGCTTCACCGGCGGCGGCGTCAGCGCATTCACTTTCTCGCCGTGCTCGATGACGTGACACAGGTCTTCGATGGTCGGCGTGGTGAACAGCGCTTTGACCGGTACTTCTACACCAAATTCATCGCGGATACGCGCTACGCATTGAGTCGCCAACAGCGAGTGACCACCCAATTCGAAGAAATTGGTTTTGACACCCACTTTCTCCAGACCAAGCAAGCTTGCCCAGATGCGCGCCATGCGCGCTTCGCTGTCATTGCGCGGCGCCACGTACTCACCGGCATGCAGTTCATCGAGCGCCGGCGCTGGCAGCGCGGAACGGTCGATCTTGCCATTGGGGGTCAACGGGAACGAAGTCAACAGCACGAACGCCGACGGCATCATGTAATCAGGCAGACGCTCACGGATACGGGCACGGAGTTCCGGCACCAGCACATCACGCTCACGCTGCGTGGCGATGTAAGACACCAGCACCTTGTCACCGGCACGCTCCTCGCGGGTCATGACCAGGGCTTCACGCACCCCGGGCACCGACGCGATGACGGCCTGGATTTCACCCAGTTCGATACGGAAACCACGCACCTTCACCTGGTGGTCGATACGGCCGAGGTACTCAAGGTTACCGTTACCCATGTGCCGCACCAGGTCGCCGGTGCGGTACATACGTGCATACAGCGGATCGGTGCTGAACGGGTTGGCAAGGAACTTTTCCTCGGTCATCTCAGGCTTGTTCAAATAGCCCTGGGTGACACCCGTTCCTGCCAGATACAGTTCGCCGGCAATACCCGGCGGCACCCATTGGCCATGCGGATTGAGCACATAGCCCTTGGTATTGGAAATCGGGCGCCCGATGGTGGCGGGTTTGTTGGGCAAACGCAGCGTATAGGTCGAATACGTGGTGTCTTCCGAAGGGCCGTACAAGTCGAAAACGCGATCGACCTTGGTAGTAGTATACAGCGCATCAACCAGACTCGCAGGCAAGGCTTCACCGGCCAGGTTGATGATGCGCACTCCATCCGGAATCTGACCCGCACGTTGCAGGGTGGCAATCGCCGAGGGCACCGTGTTGACCAGACGCACTTCATCACGCGCCGGAATCGTCGGCAACCCCAGCACGTTATCGGCCACGATGATCTTGCCGCCGATCGCCAGCGTTACAAAGATCTCATACACCGACAAGTCAAAACAGATCGAGGTGGCAAACAACACGGATTCGAGATCGCGCGCCGAATAAACGCTGTGCGCCCAATGTATCATCGCCGTGGCGTTGGCGTGACTGATCATGACACCCTTGGGTTTGCCGGTCGAACCCGAGGTGTAAATGATGTAGCCCAGCTGGCTGGCATCGACCCCGGCATCCGGGTTGTGACCGTCAAAGTTGGCCAGCGCGCTGCCAAGCGCATCCACCGCGACCTTCCTGAACGAGCCTTTTTCGTGGGCATCCGGCAACGTCGCCAGTAACGACGAGTGTGTCAGCACGATGGGCGCGCTGGTATCTTCCAGCATGTAGGAAACGCGGTCGGCCGGGTAATTCGGGTCGAGCGGCACATAGGCGGCACCGGCCTTCAGAATGGCCAGCATGCTGACCACCAGATCGGTCGAACGCGGCATGCACACACCAACGAACGATGCCTTTCCTACACCTTCTGCTCGTAAATA
>JBPOHS010000162.1:0-15537 GCA_052035295.1 Pseudomonadota bacterium | reverse complement strand
CCTGGCGACAACATCAAAATGGTTGTCACCCTGATCAACCCAATTGCCATGCAGGAAGGTCTGCGCTTTGCAATTCGGGAAGGTGGGCGCACTGTTGGTGCTGGCGTAGTAGCAAAAGTTATCGCTTGAGTTGTTTGGGGGCTGCCGTTGGGCGGCCCCCTTTGCAATAGGCTAGTAGCTCAATTGGCAGAGCACCGGTCTCCAAAACCGGGGGTTGGGGGTTCGATTCCCTCCTGGCCTGCCACCAAACGGTGGAAATTTTGCTTAACACGAGAGACTTATGGAAAATGGCAAACCGACAAACGCAAGCTTAGACTTGGCAAAGTGGGGCGTAGCGTCGTTGCTTGCACTGGTCGCTGTGGCCGGGAATGCCTATTTTGCTGAGCAGCCCTTTCTGTACCGACTTGTTGGCGTCGTTCTCTTGATTGGCGCCTCGTGTTACGTTGTGTCCACCACTCACAAGGGTGGTGAATTGGTTTCGCTTTTGAAAGATGCACGTGCCGAAGCTCGTCGTGTAGTCTGGCCGACCAAACAAGAGACATGGACGACTGCTGCAATAGTTGTGGTTGTCGTGCTCGTGTCTGCTCTCGTTTTGTGGGGCGTCGATTACCTTCTGGGATCGCTAGTCTCCTCAGTCATTGGCTAATTCTTTAAATCCACTAGCGAGGTAATGCATGGCAAAGCGTTGGTATGTGGTGCATGCCTATTCAGGTTTCGAAAAGCAAGTCAAACGCTCACTTGAAGAGAGAGTGAAGAGGTTCAGTCTCGAAGCGAAGTTTGGAGAAATACTGGTTCCAACGGAAGAAGTTGTAGAAATGCGTGGTGGGCAAAAGCGCAAAAGCGAAAGAAAATTCTTTCCCGGCTACGTCTTGGTTCAGATGGAAATGGACGAAGAAAGTTGGTACCTCGTCAAGGAGTGCCCGAAGGTCATGGGCTTTATCGGCGGGACACCTGACAAGCCAGCACCAATAACTGATGCAGAAGCCGCGGCGATCTTACGTAGAGTGGAAGATGGGGTAGAAAAACCCAAGCCGAAGACGCTTTTTGAACCGGGTGAAGTAGTCAGGGTTGTCGACGGCCCATTTGCTGATTTCAACGGTGTCGTAGAAGAAGTTAATTACGAAAAGAGCAGGCTACAGGTTGCTGTCCTGATATTTGGTCGCTCTACGCCAGTTGAGCTGGAATTTGGCCAAGTGGAAAAGTCATAAGTCGGTTAAATTATTAGTTGTTAACACAAAAAGGGGAGCCGAAGTCTCGGCGTTAGCACCCAAGGAGTAAATAGTGGCAAAGAAGATAACAGCGTACGTAAAGCTACAGGTCAAAGCCTGTCAAGCTAACCCGTCTCCGCCAGTTGGCCCAGCATTGGGTCAGCACGGCGTTAACATCATGGAATTCTGTAAGCAGTTTAACGCCCAGACGCAGGGAGTTGAGCCCGGTCTTCCGATTCCAGTGATTATTACGGTCTACAGTGATCGTAGCTTCACGTTCATCATGAAAACCCCTCCCGCTTCTGTTTTGTTAAAGAAAGCGGTTGGCATTCAGTCTGGAAGCGCTGTACCCAACAAGAACAAGGTTGGGAAAGTGACACGTGCTCAGCTTGAAGCTATTGCTACCACCAAAATGCCTGATTTGACAGCAGCATCAATGGATGCTGCTGTACGGACAATCGCTGGCTCTGCGCGCAGCATGGGATTGGAGGTCGAGGGCTAATATGGCTAAGCAAACTAAGCGTCAAAAACTCATTTCTGAGAAAGTTGTTGCAGGGAAGTCCTACGCTGTGGACGAAGCAGCAGCCATTCTTGCGGAGTTGTCGACCGTAAAATTTAAAGAGTCAGTGGATATTGCTGTTAACCTTGGTGTTGATCCTCGCAAGTCGGATCAAGTCGTGCGTGGTGCAAGCGTGTTGCCTAACGGAACAGGTAAAACTGTTCGCGTGGCTGTTTTTGCTCAAGGTGCAAACGCAGATGCAGCAAAAGCGGCTGGAGCAGACTTGGTCGGTATGGATGATTTAGCTGAGGAAGTTCAAAAAGGAAACTTGAACTTTGATGTGGTCATTGCTTCGCCAGACTCCATGCGGGTGGTCGGAAAACTTGGGCAGATACTTGGTCCGCGTGGATTGATGCCCAATCCAAAGGTTGGTACCGTGACGCCTGATGTTGCTGGTGCAGTTAGAAACGCAAAAGCAGGGCAAGTTCGTTATCGCACAGACAAGGCAGGTATCATTCATTGCTGCGTCGGGCAGGTTAGCTTTTCTCCCGAGTCCATTAAGCAAAACGTAGAAGCGTTGCTTGCGGATCTGAAGAAAATCAAGCCATCCACCTCCAAAGGTGCGTATATCAAAAAGATTACGCTTTCCTCTACGATGGGCCCCGGTTTGGTTATCGATGTTGCATCTCTCGACGCCTAGCGTTCGAGGGCATATAAGCTTTGAGGCTGACGATTATTTCGTCAGCGCGTCAAAGACCGCAGGAGTGCTTCGGCACTTAATTGCCTGCGTAGACGCGGTGTCAAAGATTCAGGTTTTCTGAGTCGGCGTGCCGCATTTTGCCGCAAGGCAACACTCACGTTAGTGAGTGAAACAATGTTAGGAGGTTACCAGTGGCACTAAAGCTTGACGACAAAAAAGCGATTGTTGCAGAAGTCAACGAAGCTGCGTCTCGTGCTTTGTCCGCTGTAATCGCTGACTATCGTGGACTCACAGTTGCTCAGATGACGTCTCTCCGTAAAGCCGCTCGCGATCAAAGTGTGTACGTACGTGTTGTGCGTAATACTTTGGCCAAAATCGCAGTGCGCGGAACAGAGTTTGAATGTTTGTCTGACTCGTTGGTTGGACCAACGATTTTGGCGTTTTCTCTCGAAGATCCGGGCGCAGCCGCCCGTTTGCTAAAGGGATACGCGAAAGACTTTGAAAAACTGGAAGTGAAAGGCTTGGCCGTAGGGGGAGTTGCTTACCCCGCGTCTGAGATCGACAGACTTGCCAGTCTCCCGACTCGTCAGCAAGCGCTTGGTATGTTGGCTGGTGTGTTGCAAGCTCCGATATCGAAGTTTGCTCGTACCATCAACGAGGTTCCAACCAAAATTGCACGCGTTATTGCAGCGGTCAAAGACCAGAAAGCAGCCTAACTGCAACTCAGAAAACTTTTATCGAATCATTGGAGATTTATATCATGGCACTGTCTAAAGACGACATACTCAACGCAATTGCAGAAATGTCCGTAATGGATCTGGTTGAACTCATCTCTGCAATCGAAGAGAAGTTTGGCGTTACCGCCGCTGCTCCGGTTGCCATTGCTGCGGGCCCTGCAGTCGCAGCAGCTCCGGTTGAAGAACAAACCGAATTCAACGTTGTTATGACTAGCTTCGGCGAAAACAAAGTCAACGTCATCAAAGTTATCCGCGCAATCACAGGTCTTGGCCTGAAAGAAGCCAAGGATATGGTTGAAGGCGTTCCTGCTTTGGTTAAAGAAGCAATCAGCAAGAAAGACGCAGAAGATATCAAGAAGCAACTGGAAGAAGCTGGCGCTAAAGTCGACGTCAAGTAATTGGTGTTTGATTGAGCAACTGTTTGCTTCCCTAGAGATTTGGGCTGGTGGTATTACCACCGGCCCTTTTCTGTTTATCTTTGACCAAGCGCATTGTTGTCAAAGTACAAGATTTCGGGGCTTTATCGCTAACCCACAAGCGAAGGGTCAGATTTTACAAGCGTGAAGAGCGCTGCTAGCCGGTATAACAACACTGAGGATTTCAGATGGCATATTCTTTCACCGAAAAGAAGCGGATCCGGAAGGCCTTTGGTCAGCTCACTGATGCCATGGAGGTTCCGTACCTTCTTGCAATACAGCTAGACTCATATAAAAAGTTCCTTCAGCAAGATAAAGGATCTACGGGCCGTGGAGACGATGGGCTTCAAGCAGCCTTTAAGTCTGTATTCCCGATCACCAGCTATTCAGGCAACGCGGCACTTGAGTTCGTCGAGTACGTGCTTGGTGAGCCTGTTTTTGACGTCAAAGAATGCCAGATGCGCGGTGCTACCTATTCTGCACCTCTTCGCGTTAAGTTGAGACTAATCATTTATGATAAGGACTCGGCCAACAAAGCAATCAAGGATATAAAGGAACAAGAAGTTTACATGGGTGAAATACCGTTGATGACTGATACGGGCACCTTTGTAATCAACGGTACCGAGCGGGTTATCGTTTCTCAATTACATCGTTCGCCCGGTGTGTTCTTCGATCATGATCGCGGCAAAACCCATTCTTCCGGAAAGCTTCTATATTCTGCTCGAATTATTCCCTATCGCGGATCATGGCTTGATTTCGAATTTGATGCCAAGGATTTGGTTTATGTGCGCATAGACCGCCGTAGAAAATTGCCCGCAACGGTTCTTCTGCGCGCGCTTGGCTATGACAGTGAAGATGTGCTTGGCATGTTCTTCGAAACCAATAAAGTTCTCATCGAGAACAGCGAATTCAAGCTCGAGTTAATCCCTGAGCGACTGCGCGGTGAAACTGCATTGTTTGACATCAGAGCAGGCGATAGCGTTGTTGTTGAAACCGGTCGACGAATTACAGCACGCCATATCAAACAGCTCGAGAAAGCCAATCTTTCCTCATTGCAGGTTCCGCGTGAGTACCTGTTGGGTAAAGTTGTAGCCAAGAACGTTGTGGATAAGTCGACAGGCGAAGTTGTGTGCCCCTGCAACACGGAAGTCACTGAAGACCTGTTGAACAAGCTGATTAAGGCCAGCGTGGCTTCTTTCGAAACGCTCTATACAAATGAGATTGATCGGGGTCCATTTGTTTCTGACACCCTGAGAGTGGATCAAACATCTAGCCCGCTTGAGGCGCTAGTTGAGATCTATCGAATGATGCGTCCTGGCGAGCCTCCTACCAAAGAGGCTGCAGAAGGACTGTTCAAGAACCTGTTTTTCTCGGCTGAGCGCTACGATCTTTCGGCCGTGGGTCGGATGAAGTTTAACCGCCGTCTTGGCCGCAAGGAAATATTGGGCGAGGGCACGCTATCAAAGGACGATATCGTTTCAGTCCTTAGGATGCTTGTTGCGATTCGTAACGGTCAAGGCGTAGTGGACGATATTGACCATCTGGGGAACAGACGTGTTCGTTCCGTTGGTGAGATGGCAGAAAACCAATTCCGTGTAGGGCTTGTGAGGGTTGAGCGGGCGGTTAAAGAGCGCTTGAGTCTTGCGGAAAGTGAAGGCCTGATGCCGCAAGATCTGATCAACGCGAAGCCAGTAGCAGCTGCAATCAAGGAGTTTTTCGGTTCTAGTCAGCTGTCCCAGTTTATGGATCAAAACAACCCACTTTCAGAGATAACTCACAAGAGACGGGTTTCCGCATTGGGCCCCGGTGGTTTAACTCGTGAGCGCGCAGGCTTCGAAGTTCGTGACGTACATCCGACTCACTACGGAAGACTGTGTCCAATTGAAACTCCGGAAGGTCCCAACATTGGTTTGATCAATTCCTTGGCAACATTTGCCCGGACTAACGACTACGGATTCCTGGAGAGTCCGTATCGCAAGGTTATCGATGGGAAGGTTACTGATGAAGTGGCATTTCTTTCGGCAATTGAAGAATCAGAGTACGTTGTTGCGCAGGCGAGTGCTGAGACCGATGAAGACGGTAACTTGGTCGAGGATCTCGTGCCTGTTCGTCACAAGAACGAATTTACCCTGACAACCACCGAAAACGTCGAGTATATGGATGTGTCTCCTCGTCAGGTGGTCTCCGTTGCAGCATCGTTGATCCCATTCCTGGAGCATGACGACGCAAACCGCGCACTCATGGGGTCGAACATGCAACGGCAGGCTGTGCCTACGTTGCGCGCTGACAAACCCCTTGTTGGAACGGGAATGGAAGGGATTGTTGCTAGAGATTCGGGTGTTTGTGTTGTAGCCAAACGCGGTGGTGTTATAGATCGCGTGGATGCTTCACGTATTGTTGTTCGTGTAAATGAACTCGAAATCACCGATGGTGAGGCGGGTGTAGATATTTACAACCTCACCAAATTTACCCGGTCCAATCAAAATACCTGTATCAACCAGAAGCCACTTGTACGTATTGGCGATCTGGTTTCTCGAGGCGATGTCCTCGCCGATGGCCCTTCTGTGGACATGGGAGAGCTAGCGCTTGGTCAAAATATGCGCGTAGCGTTCATGACGTGGAATGGGTACAACTTTGAAGACTCGATTCTGCTTTCCGAGCGTGTCGTTCAAGAAGATCGTTTCACGACCATCCACATCCAAGAGCTGACTTGTGTTGCGCGCGACACCAAGCTGGGGCCTGAAGAAATTACGGCAGATATTCCTAACGTAAGTGAATCAGCGCTCGCGAAGCTCGATGAATCCGGCGTGGTTCACATTGGTGCCGAAGTTGGACCTGGCGACATTCTGGTAGGTAAGGTTACACCGAAGGGTGAAACTCAGCTGACTCCGGAAGAGAAGTTGTTGCGTGCCATTTTTGGAGAGAAGGCTTCCGATGTGAAGGATACTTCCCTGCGCGTGCCGTCAGGTACCAAGGGGACGGTCATCGACGTCCAGGTGTTTACTCGTGACGGTGTTGAGAAAGATCAGCGTGCAATTCAAATCGAGAATGCAGAGATCGAAAAATACCGTAAGGATCTTAACGACGAGTTTCGCATCATCCAGATGGCGACTGCTCAGCGGCTTCGGAAGACTCTGATTGGTCGCAAGGTGAACGGCGGCGCCGGGTTGAAGCGTGGAGACACCCTTACCGATGAGGTTCTCGACTCTCTCGAGGTTTCTGCATGGTTCGAAATCCGACTTGTTGATGAGGATGTCTCGGATTCCTTGGAAAAGGCGAAGGAATATCTGGACACGATTCGTTCCGAGCAGGAAGCCAAGCTTGCGAACAAGAAGCGCAAGATTGCGAGTGGCGACGATTTGGCTCATGGCGTGCTCAAGATTGTTAAGGTCTATCTCGCAATCAAGCGCCGGGTTCAACCGGGCGATAAGATGGCGGGACGGCATGGAAACAAAGGTGTTATCTCCGTCATTATGCCGGTAGAAGATATGCCTTATGACGCTAACGGTGAGCCAGTCGATATTGTCCTTAACCCATTGGGCGTTCCTTCACGTATGAACGTTGGACAAATACTCGAAACTCACTTGGGGCTTGCAGCGAGAGGTCTGGGTATGCGCATCAACCAGATGCTCGAAGAGCAGCGTGAAGTTGCGGAACTCAGAAACTTTCTGGATCGCGTATACAACGGAGTGGGCGAGAAGCGGGAAGACATAGCCAGTTTGACAGACGTTGAAGTGGTTGCCTTGGCAAACAACCTTAGAAAGGGTGTTCCAATGGCTACCCTTGTATTCGACGGTGCCAAGGAGCTGGAGATAAAAGAGATGCTGCGCCTTGGTGGACAACCTGAGAGCGGGCAAATGACGCTGTTTGATGGCCGCACGGGTGAACGATTTGATTGTTCTGTTACCGTTGGGTACATGTACATGCTCAAGCTTAACCATTTGGTTGACGATAAGATGCACGCACGTTCAACTGGGTCGTACAGCCTTGTCACTCAGCAGCCGCTGGGTGGTAAAGCCCAATTCGGCGGCCAGCGTTTCGGTGAGATGGAAGTTTGGGCACTTGAGGCATATGGCGCTGCGTACACGCTCCAGGAAATGCTCACCATCAAATCTGACGACGTAAATGGTCGTACCCGTGTCTACAAGAACATTGTTGATGGTGACCATCGCATGGAACCGGGAATGCCCGAGTCGTTCAACGTGCTTGTTAAGGAAATTCGGTCATTGGGAATCGATATAGAACTTGAGCAAGACTAAAAAAGTTACGGCAACAGAGTTTATGCCCAAGGTTCCTTTGTGGAGGATCGTAAGTGAAAGATTTGCTTAATCTGTTGAAACAACATGGTCAGGATACGGAGTTCGACCGTATCCGTATCGGGCTCGCATCGCCTGAAATGGTAAGATCTTGGTCTTTTGGTGAAGTAAAAAAGCCAGAAACGATCAATTACCGTACGTTCAAGCCTGAGCGAGACGGTTTATTTTGTGCACGAATATTTGGCCCCATCAAGGATTACGAGTGCCTGTGCGGTAAGTACAAGCGCTTGAAACATCGCGGTGTTATCTGTGAAAAATGCGGAGTTGAAGTCACTCTCGCTAAAGTTCGCAGAGACAGAATGGGTCACATTGAGCTTGCCAGCCCGGTGGCACACATTTGGTTCCTCAAATCATTGCCGTCGCGTATCGGTATGCTGCTGGACATGACGCTTCGAGACATTGAGCGTGTACTCTATTTCGAGTCATTTGTCGTTGTTGAGCCGGGTACAACGCCCCTTGAGCGCGGTCAAATGATGTCGGATGAGCAGTACTACGAAGCGCTTGAGCAATTCGGAGACGAATTTGAGGCGATGATGGGGGCAGAAGCTATCCATCGCTTGCTTTCCGATATGGATCTGGATCTTGAGGTCAAGCAGCTTCGCGAGGAGCTTCCAGGGGTAACATCCGAAACCAAGATCAAAAAAATCACCAAGCGGCTCAAACTGATGGAGTCATTCGTCGAGTCTGGCAACAAGCCGGAGTGGATGATCCTCACCGTGCTTCCAGTGTTGCCACCGGATCTGCGTCCTTTGGTTCCGCTTGATGGTGGACGTTTCGCGACTTCTGACCTGAACGATCTATATCGCCGTGTCATTAACCGCAACAACCGTCTCAAACGACTTTTGGATTTGAATGCGCCTGACATTATTGTGCGTAACGAAAAGCGCATGCTTCAGGAAGCGGTTGACGCTCTTCTGGATAACGGGCGTCGTGGTCGAGCTATTACCGGTAGCAACAAGCGACCGCTGAAGTCCTTGGCCGATATGATTAAAGGCAAGCAAGGGCGCTTCCGTCAGAACCTTCTGGGTAAACGCGTCGACTACTCTGGTCGTTCAGTTATCGTTGTCGGCCCGACGCTCAAGCTGCATCAGTGTGGCTTACCGAAAAAAATGGCGCTGGAGCTGTTCAAGCCGTTCATTTTTTCCAAATTGGAAGCACGTGGACTGGCAACAACCATAAAAGCTGCGAAGAAGATGGTTGAACGCGAAACACCCGAAGTATGGGATATTCTCGCGGAGGTCATTCGTGAACACCCCGTGCTCTTGAACCGTGCTCCTACACTTCACCGTCTCGGAATACAGGCATTTGAACCGACCCTGATTGAAGGCAAGGCCATTCAGCTGCATCCCTTGGTTTGCGTTGCATACAACGCCGACTTCGACGGCGACCAGATGGCTGTACACGTTCCGCTCACGATTGAGGCTCAGCTTGAAGCGCGTGCCCTGATGATGTCTACAAACAATATTTTGTCTCCTGCAAACGGGGATCCAATTATTGTTCCTACTCAGGACGTTGTACTCGGGCTTTATTATATCACCCGTGAGAAGGTGAATGCGCGCGGCGAGGGAATGGTGTTCCTCGATAGTGCAGAGGTGCATCGTGCTCTTCTTAACAAGGTCATTACGGTTCACACCCGGATCAAGGTTAAATTGACCGAGTGGGTGAAGGCGGATGACGGTACAGTTAGCGAGCGCACCTTCTTGGCGAATACAACGGCCGGTAGAGTATTGCTTTGGGACGTCGTACCAAAAGGACTTCCATTCGAAGTCGTTGACATGCCAATGACGAAAAAAGCAGTTTCCAACCTGATCAACACGTGCTATCGCCGTCTCGGGTTGAAAGCGACCGTCATATTCGCCGACCAGCTAATGTATTTGGGCTTCCAGCAAGCAACGTTGTCAGGATCTTCAATTGGTATTGAAGATATGGTAATTCCTGACGCGAAGGCGCGAATCATCTCTGAAGCAGAAGACGAAGTGCGGGAAATCGAGGACCAATTCGCTTCCGGATTGGTAACTCAGGGCGAGCGTTACAACAAGGTTATTGATATTTGGTCGCGCACTAACGAGTTAGTCGCAAAAGCAATGATGGAAGGGTTGTCGAAGGAGACTGTAAAGGATCGTTCAGGCAAGGATGTTGAGCAGAAGTCATTCAACTCCATATTCATGATGGCTGACTCTGGCGCCCGGGGCTCGCAGGCGCAGATTCGACAGCTGGCAGGAATGCGTGGTCTGATGGCTAAGCCTGACGGTTCCATCATTGAACAGCCAATTACGGCGAATTTTCGTGAAGGCTTGAACGTACTTCAGTACTTCATCTCGACGCACGGTGCACGTAAGGGGCTTGCGGATACCGCGCTGAAAACAGCCAACTCGGGATATCTCACCAGAAGACTTGTAGATGTTGCACAAGATCTCGTTGTGAACGAGGAAGATTGCGGCACCACGCAGGGACTGACAATGACTCCCCTTATCGAGGGTGGTGACGTTGTTGAACCGCTTGGCGAGCGCGTGCTTGGACGAGTCGTCGCTGCAGACGTTGTGAAGCCCGGAAGCAAGGAAGTTGTTGTTCCGGCAGGCACAATGCTGGATGAGCGTTGGGTTGAAAAGCTGGAACTCCTGGGTATTGACGAGATTCTTTGCCGTTCACCTATCGCGTGTGAGACAAGATATGGTGTTTGTCGCAAGTGTTACGGTCGAGATCTCGCCCGTGGCCATCTGGTGAATATCGGCGAGTCAGTCGGGGTCATTGCCGCTCAGTCGATTGGCGAGCCGGGTACACAGCTCACCATGCGTACCTTCCACATTGGTGGGGCCGCGTCCAGAAGTTCGGCTGTGAGCAACATCCAGGTTAAAAGTGAAGGTGATGTCCGTTTCCATAACTTTAAGTTTGTTAAGCAGGCCACCGGCAAACTGGTCGCGGTAACGCGCTCTGGGGAGTTGGCTGTTGCTGACGGAAGAGGTCGGGAGCGTGAGCGATATAAGCTTCCATATGGAGCGGTCATTTCTGTCAAGGAAGGTGACCATGTCATGCCCGGACAGATAATCGCGACTTGGGATCCGCATACGCACCCGATCATTTCCGAAGTTGCCGGACGTATAAGCTTCGGTGATTTCGAAGAGGGTATCACGGTCAAAATGCAGACGGACGAACTGACCGGTTTGTCGAACTACGAGATCATGGATGCCAAAGAGCGTCCCATGTCTGGTAAGGACAAACGTCCGGTAGTTCGCTTGCTTGATGAGAAGGGCAAGCAGGTAACAATGCCAGGTGGAGACACTCCGGTGCAGTACTTTCTGCCGGCGGGGTCCATCGTGCAGCTTGCAGATGGTGCCAAGGTAGATATGGGTGACGTAATTGCACGCATACCTCAGGAGAGCTCCAAAACACGTGACATCACTGGTGGTTTGCCACGTGTTGCCGATTTGTTTGAAGCAAGAAAACCCAAAGAGTCTTCAATTCTTGCAGAGAAAAGCGGTGTCATTAGTTTTGGTAAGGAAACCAAAGGTAAAGTTCGTTTAATGATTACGCCGGAGGATGGCTCAGAGGTTTACGAAGAACTGATACCAAAATGGCGTCAAGTCAACGTATTCGAAGGGGAGCGCGTGCAGAAAGGCGAGGTCATTTCGGAAGGCCCGTCGAACCCACACGACATTCTTCGGTTGAAAGGTGTGAATGCTGTTGCCAATTACATCGTTAATGAAGTGCAGGATGTATATCGACTTCAGGGTGTAAAAATTAACGACAAGCACATTGAGGTTATTGTTCGCCAGATGTTGCGGCGTGTTGAAATCAGCGACACGAACGATTCGTCCTTCATCAAAGGAGAGCAAGTGGAGTTGTCTCGCGTATTGGATGAAAATGACGCATTGAACCACGACAGTAAATTCCCGGCGAGATACGATCGGGTGCTGATGGGTATTACCAAAGCATCGTTGTCTACGGAGTCGTTCATTTCGGCGGCATCCTTCCAGGAAACAACGCGCGTTCTGACAGAGGCGGCGGTGACTGGGAAAATGGATGATTTGCGTGGATTGAAAGAGAACGTGGTGGTCGGCCGTTTGATTCCGGCGGGAACAGGTTTTGCCCATCACGCTGATAGACGCCGTCGCCGTCAAGCTGAGACCGCGGTCCCCAAGACCATCACGGCCGCAGAAGCTGCGTTTGCTTTGTCCGAAGCGCTCAACTCTCCAGAGGAGTGAGCCAAAAGTCAAGGCGACCGATAGGTCGCCTTGACTAGTCTCTCTTCACTCATTAAAATTTCGCGTCCCGTTTTGCGGGCAATGGCTATCGCCAAATTCGTTAATTATGGAGTAATCCTACATGGCAACTGTAAATCAGTTGGTTCGCAAGCCGCGTAGCCCCAAAGTGGCAAAGAGCGATGTTCCTGCACTGCAGGGATGCCCTCAGCGTCGTGGTGTTTGCACGCGCGTTTATACAACCACGCCTAAGAAGCCGAACTCGGCGCTGCGTAAGGTGGCACGTGTTCGTCTGACAAACGGTTATGAAGTCACTACCTACATCGGTGGTGAAGGCCATAACCTTCAAGAGCACTCGGTCATCCTGATTCGTGGTGGTCGCGTAAAAGACTTGCCTGGTGTTCGGTACCATACTGTTCGTGGAACCCTTGACACCGCTGGTGTTAACAATCGTAAGCAAGCCCGTTCAAAATACGGTACCAAACGTCCCAAATCTTAATGAGGAACGTCGCTTTGGCGTCGTTTAATCAGTAAGGCCAAGCTATTTGTTAGTCTTGGGGAATCCTGAACAAAGAGGTGTGTGCAATGCCAAGAAGAAGAGTCGTCGCGAAGCGCGAAATACTTCCAGATCCAAAATTCTCGAGCCAAATCCTTGCTAAGTTTATCAACCACGTGATGGTCGATGGCAAGAAATCTGTGGCTGAAAAAATAGTGTATGGTGCTCTCGACAAGATTGCGGAGCGCTCGAAGAAAGACCCGGTTGAAATTTTTGAAAAAGCTCTGGATAGCTTGCGGCCGGTGGTGGAGGTTAAGTCTCGCCGTGTTGGTGGCGCTACTTACCAAGTGCCGGTAGAAGTGCGCCCAAGTCGCCGCACTGCTCTCGCTATGCGTTGGTTGGTTGACTCCGCCCGTAATCGGGGCGAGAAGTCTATGCCATTGAGACTTGCCGGTGAGATCATGGATGCCGTTGAAGGTAAAGGCGCGGCCATTAAGAAGCGTGAAGACGTTCATAGAATGGCGGAAGCCAACAAAGCGTTTTCACACTATCGCTTCTAGTGGTCTAACCGTACCTTTTTGAGGGCAAGCTAGTGGCTCGAAAGACCCAGCTCAGTCGATACCGTAATATAGGCATCTGTGCGCACGTGGACGCTGGTAAAACCACGACCACCGAGCGGGTGCTTTTTTATACCGGTGTATCACACAAGATCGGCGAAGTTCATGATGGTACCGCCATCATGGACTGGATGGAGCAGGAGCAGGAGCGTGGTATCACCATTACTTCTGCTGCCACTACTTGTTTTTGGAAGGGAATGGATCGTAACTGGGAAGACTATCGGATTAACATCATTGATACTCCCGGGCACGTTGATTTTACCATCGAGGTCGAGCGATCTCTGCGGGTCCTGGACGGTGCAGTGGTGGTGTTTTGCGGGACGTCAGGAGTAGAACCGCAATCTGAGACGGTTTGGCGTCAAGCGAACAAGTACGGCGTTCCGCGATTGGTGTTCGTGAATAAAATGGACAGAGCGGGTGCTGATTTTGAGCGCGTGGTTCAGCAAATTAGAACCCGTCTTAACGCCAGGTGCGTGCCTATTCAGTTGAACATTGGATCCGAAGAACTGTTCGCAGGTGTAATTGACCTGATCAGGATGAAGGCTATTGCGTGGAGCGAGTCGGACCAGGGTACTACCTACCAGCTTCAGGATATACCAGATGCCTATCTGAAGAGGGCAAAGGAGCTCCGAGAGGAAATGGTGGCTGCAGCTGCAGAGGCAACCGAGGAGCTAATGGATAAATACCTTGAGACAGGCGAGCTCGAGGTTTGCGAGATTAAAGCAGGGTTGCGCGCTGGCGTTCTAAAGAGTGAGATCGTCCTCGCGCTTTGTGGGTCTGCTTTCAAGAATAAGGGCGTTCAAGCGGTGCTTGACGCGGTTGTTGAGTATTTGCCGGCGCCCGATGAAGTTCCAGCGATCAAAGGCGTCAAAGAAGATGGCGAGACGCCTGATGAGCGCCATTCGTCGGATGAAGAGCCTTTTTCGGCGCTCGCGTTCAAGATTGCTACTGATCCGTTCGTTGGTAATCTTACGTTCATGCGGGTCTATTCAGGTGTATTGAACAGCGGCGATACGGTGTTTAACTCAGTTAAGCAGCGTAGGGAAAGGATTGGGCGTCTTCTTCAGATGCACGCAAATTCCCGTCAGGAAATCAAGGAAGTTTGTGCCGGCGACATCGCGGCGGCCGTGGGTCTCAAGGACGTTACAACGGGTGATACTCTTTGCGATCAGAATAAGATCATTATTTTGGAAAAAATAGATTTTCCAGAGCCTGTTATATCTGTCGCTGTTGAGCCAAGGTCCATGGCCGACCAAGAAAAAATGGGGCTAGCGTTGCAGCGTCTCGCGCAGGAAGATCCTTCTTTTCGCGTGCAAACCGATGAAGAAACCGGACAAACGATTATCTCTGGGATGGGTGAGCTGCACCTGGAAATCATTGTGGATCGTATGCGCCGTGAGTTCAAGGTGGAAGCAAATGTGGGTAAACCACAGGTTGCCTACAGGGAAACCATTCGTAAAAAAGTCGAAGCAGAAGGCAAATACATAAAGCAGACGGGTGGCCGTGGGCAGTACGGGCATGTTTGGCTTCGAATAGAGCCTATAGGTGCCGGTGAAGAATTCGAATTCGTAGAAGAAATAAGCGGTGGAGTCGTTCCACGCGAGTTTTATTCGGCAATTGAAAAGGGTGTTAGACAACAATTGAAGAATGGCGTTCTTGCCGGGTATCCACTGGTTGGAGTCAAGGCTGTATTGTTTGATGGCTCCTATCATGAGGTGGATTCAAACGAGAATGCGTTTCGAATGGCTGGTTCGATGGCGCTTCGGAAGGGAGCGTTGGAGGCCAATCCAGCGATTCTTGAGCCTGTCATGAAGGTTGAAGTGGTGACCCCGGAAGATTACATGGGTGACATCATGGGTGATTTGAACCGCCGTCGCGGTCTAGTTCAGGGTATGGATGAGAGTCCGTCCGGGCGTGTCATCCGCGCCGAGGTCCCTTTGGCAGAGATGTTCGGGTATGCGACGGATGTGCGTGGTATGACTCAAGGGCGTGCTACGTTCTCAATGGAGTTCCTGAAGTATTCGGAGACTCCGCAGAATATTGCTGACGCAATAATTAAGAAGTCTTGAAACTAAACGTAAAAAATAGAGGTAATCAAGGTGGCAAAGGAAAAATTTGAGCGTAATAAGCCGCACGTAAACGTAGGCACGATTGGTCACGTTGACCATGGGAAGACCACGCTGACGGCGGCGCTGACTATTGTGTGTGCAGAAGTTTGGGGTGGAGAGAAGAAGGGCTACGACCAAATCGACAATGCGCCGGAAGAGAAGGCTCGTGGTATTACGATCAATACCTCGCACGTTGAATATAGCTCCCAGGCCCGTCACTATGCGCACGTAGATTGCCCAG
>JBPOHS010000073.1:0-3281 GCA_052035295.1 Pseudomonadota bacterium | reverse complement strand
CCTCCTCGTCTGTATTGAAGGTGTACTGCCGCGCAAAATCAAACAGGGTGGAATACACCTCGCCAAAATCCCAAGGATCCTGAATCTCCATCGGGATGGCATTGACGGTCGTCTCCGGTGATACTGTCGCAATATCGGCGACGACCTGGCGGAGAAGCGTCTCCGAGCGCCCAGAATGAAACAGCTCGAGGCGCGAGATCACCACCTCTTCTTGTTGCGCGATGGCGACATTAGGTCGCCATTTCTCCCAGCGACCACTCCCCTTACCTGCATCCAGTTGCGTGCCAAGAAAGCTGAATACAACGATCTTTTTCATTTAGCATATTATCTAGGTAGGTAGACTATATTCTAATTCCTGGCGCCCTCCTCTGTCAGCCCCTGTCTTGAATCGCAGATTGTCATGAGCATTAAATCGATATAAAACAGTAGATTAAATATTATTGCGCGCCAAAAGTATGCACTTGGCACGGCCTCTGCCCTATGGCTGGCATCAACAACGAAGCGGGTGGTCATGCGCATTTGCTGAGCCCAAAACGTGCGCTCACCCGATTGGAGAAACAACATGTCTTTGGAATTTGATGTCATGAACGTGCCCGATGGGGTACACGTAAAAATGTGGACGAAAGGCGTTCCTGTCGAGGAGGATGCCAAAAAGCAACTCTCGAACATCGCGAAGCTGCCCTTTATCTACAAGCATCTTGCCGTCATGCCCGATGTGCATCTGGGTAAAGGCTCTACCATTGGTAGCGTGATACCTACCGCCGGTGCCATTATTCCTGCGGCCGTAGGGGTCGACATTGGGTGCGGAATGATAGCGGTCAAAACCACGTTGAACGCACGCGACCTGCCAGATAATTTATCGCCTCTTCGTACCGCGATTGAGCGTGTCGTGCCCCATGGTCGTACACCGGGTCCACGCGATAAAGGCGCATGGCATGATGTGCCGGAAAATGTCGACAAAGCCTGGGCGTTATTGGAACCTGGATTTGCGCATATTACTGAAAAACACCCGAAGTTGAAAAATACCAACAACCGAAAACATCTTGGCTCATTGGGTACAGGCAACCATTTTGTTGAAGTTTGTCTGGATGAGAACAATGCAGTGTGGTTCATGCTGCATTCGGGATCACGCGGCGTCGGTAACGCGATCGGAAACCTGTTTATTGAACTGGCGAAAAAAGATATGCAGCGTCATTTCATTAATTTGCCGGATATGGATCTTTCCTATTTTCCGGAAGGAACCGAGCATTTTGATGATTACGTACAGGCAGTGGGGTGGGCGCAGCAGTATGCGAAAATCAACCGCGAGTTGATGATGCATAACACCATTGCGGCCATCCGTCGCATTATCACCAAGCCTTTTGAAACGCAGTTGGAAGCCATCAACTGCCACCATAACTATGTACAACGCGAACACCATTTTGGGAAGAACGTCTGGATTACCCGAAAAGGCGCCGTGTCGGCACAGAAAGGACAGTTGGGTATCATTCCAGGATCGATGGGGGCGTGTTCCTATATCGTCCGTGGTAAAGGTCACGACGATGCATTTTGTTCCTGTAGTCATGGCGCTGGCCGAACGATGTCGCGATCAGAAGCAAAACGTCGTTTCACCATTGCCGATCAGATTGCGGCGACGGCGGGTGTTGAGTGTCGAAAAGATGCCGACGTTATCGATGAGATCCCGATGGCATACAAGGACATTGATGCCGTCATGAAAGCGCAGGCGTCCCTCGTTGAGGTCGTACATACGCTCAAGCAGGTGGTTTGTGTAAAAGGATGAAGCAAGGCTGGCTGGGGGAAACTCCACTAGCCGTGGGAGAGATAATGATAGAACTTGATGGATCACAGGGAGAAGGCGGCGGCCAAATCCTGCGGACGGCATTGACGCTTTCCATGGTGACGCAGACTCCGTTTCATATCGCGAATATTCGCGCCAAACGCAGCAAACCCGGTCTCTTGCGCCAGCATCTGACCGCAGTGCAGGCGGCCGCGGAAATTTGCGATGCCGAAGTGACTGGCGCCCACCCCGGCTCCTTGTCCTTGAGCTTTGTGCCCGGCGCTATCAAGGCCGGTGAGTACGTTTTTTCCATTGGAACGGCGGGAAGCTGCACCCTGATCATACAAACCGTTTTGCCAGCACTGTGGCAGGCCAAGGGAGACAGTCGCGTGTTAGTGAGAGGGGGCACCCACAACCCAATGGCACCGCCCTTCCACTTCCTTGAACGAGCCTTCTTTCCCATCGTGGAGAAAATGGGCGTCCACGTACGGTGTGAATTGAACCGCTATGGCTTCTATCCCGCCGGTGGTGGGGAAATAACGTTGCAGGTAACGCCCTGCCCCACGCTTGCACCCTTATCGCTGACCCACCGTGGCGCTCGAGTGGACGCGTTCGCCGAGAGCGTGGTCGCTGGCGTTCCAGCCCATGTGGCTCAGCGCGAACTGCAGGCGATCGGCGAAAGCCTCAATTGGCCGGAGGATAAACGTTGTATTCGCCAGTTGGCGGCTGGCATGGGGCCAGGAAACGTACTTATGGCGACAATCAAGCACGAACATGTCACCGAGGTTTTCTGCGGCTTTGGAGAAAAAGGTGTCAGTGCAGAGTCAGTGGCCAGAGGCGTCATTGGCCAGATCAAGGAGTATTTGAAACAGACAGCGCCCGCTGGCGAATATCTCACGGATCAGTTGCTGCTGCCCTTGGCACTGGCGGGTAAAGGGGAACTGCTTGCCACGACAATAAGTTCACACACGAAAACAAACCTGGCGGTAATCGAGAAATTCCTGCCAGTAGCGTTTGCAATCAACAAACATTCGGATGGGTGGATAATTACGCTTCGTGAGTGAAATTGCGGTAGGGCGTCTCGCATTTCGTGAACAAGATCGGGAGACGCACCTTTTGGTCGGCAGCTCGCAATACAAATGCCACGTTCTAACTTTCAATACGTTTGAACAGGTAATGCAAGCGGCCACGAGTCCATTGCCTAACGCATGCTGTTATTTTCTGCGCATCATTGGATGCCAAACAGGCGGCCTTTCTGAGCTTAAGCCAACTGCGTTGATCGTTTTTTTCAAACTGTGGATCGGGGCTACCGCTTAGCAGTTGTTTGTAAGCCAACATCAGCTCTCGATCGTAAAGCGCCGACGTTTTGTCGGTGCATATGCTTTTCTCGATGGCGTTACCTGGATTTCCACACTCAAAGCTTGGAGAAATGGAGGGCGTATCTGTTGCTGATTTCTCAATGAGGCGCCGAATCCCCGTTTGCTTCTCAAAGACAGAAAAACGC
>JBPOHS010000183.1:0-25904 GCA_052035295.1 Pseudomonadota bacterium | reverse complement strand
CGCGATGAGCCGACAGAGGGGCCTTTTCGCGCGCGTCGATGAAAATGTCACGCTGGCGGGTGGAATCGTGCAGCAGCCAGAACCCACCACCGCCCATGCCGGCGCTATACGGTTCGACGACTGCCAGGGTCGATGCAACGGCAATAGCAGCATCGAAGGCGTTACCGCCCCTTGCCAGCATGTCCAGCCCGGCCTGGGTGGCGAGTGGATGGGCGCTGGCGATGGCATCCTGACCGGGTGCCGCCGCTGGCGTTTCTGCCGGCGGAGTAGAGCACGCCGACAGGCACAGGGTCAGCGTCAACATCAACGTCAGGCGCGTGCGAGTGAGTAGCAGCGTTAGTGCAGTGTGCATGGGCATCGAGCCTGGCGCCTTGTTTTTTGTGGTTGTGTTCAGGGTTGCCTGGTTGGGGGCAAAGGCCTAACGCTACGGGTGCAGGCGGTGGTATTTCTCCATCAACTGATCGCGCGTTTCAGTGTTGGCCGGGTCGAGCGGAATGCAGTCCACCGGACATACCTGCTGACATTGGGGCTCATCGTAGTGGCCGACACATTCGGTGCACAGGCCAGGATCAATGACATAGATTTCTTCACCCTGGGAGATGGCTCCGTTCGGGCATTCGGGTTCGCATACGTCGCAATTGATGCAATCGTCGGTGATGATCAAGGCCATCGGAATTCCTCACTGCGGCTTGTTCAGAGGCGCACGAGTGCGCGCCGAAAGCGTTATGGTAGTCGGGTTTCAGGCCCGATACCACGGATGGTTCGTGGGTGATTACTCACGCGCGCCCGTGCTTTTTGTCGAGCGCATCCGCGATCAGCGGGGGAACGAAGGGCCGCACGTCGCCGCCAAAGAACGAAATCTCCCGTACCAGGGTCGAGGAAATATACGACAGGTGCTCGGACGGGGTGAGGAACACCGTTTCGATGTTTTTGTCGAGCGCGCGGTTCATGTTTGCGAGCTGGAATTCGTATTCGAAGTCCGACACGGCACGCAGCCCACGCAGCAGCACATTGGCGTTTTTCTGTTGGCAGAAGAAGGCGAGCAGGGTGTCGAAACCGGCGACTTCCACATTGGGCAAATGACCAATAACGCCCTCCACCAGTTTGACCCGTTCTTCAAGCGTGAACAGCGGGCTCTTCTTCTTGCTGTCGGCGACAGCAACAATGATGTGATCGAACAGGTGGGAAGCGCGTTCGATCAGATCGAAATGGCCGTTGGTGAGGGGGTCAAAGGTGCCGGGATAGAGTACACGGGTTGCCATGAAAGCCTTCCACTAAGGGGGATTGAATGGCGTGACATGGTACCCAAAAAAAAGGGGCGTGTCGCCACGCCCCTCTACTTCAACCACTCTGGGTATCACCGCAGCGGTTGCTGGCGTTAACCGCCGTAATCAACCTTTTTTGGCTTTCTTGGCTGGCGCATTTTTGGCTGCAGGTTTGGCTTTTGCCGCTTTTGCAGGTTTGGCCGGTGCCTTGGCTTTCTTGGTGGCCTTGACTGCCTTGGCGGGTGCCTTTTTGGCCGCTGCTTTAACGGGCTTGGCGGCTGCCTTGGCTGCTTTTACGGGTTTGGCTGCCTTGGCTGGCGCTTTCTTGGCGACAGGCTTGGCGGCTTTCACCGGTTTGGCGGCGGCCTTGGCAGGCTTGGCGGCTTTCGCTTTGGCTGCCTTGGCTGGTTTTGCCTTGGCGGCTGCTTTGGCTGCGCTGCCCAGCTCCTTGCGATGCAGACTGACTGCGTCAAGCATGCGATTGCGGATAGCGGAGCGGCCATCGAGCTTGTTCCACTCGCTGATCTTGTCAACGGCGAGTTTGAACGCCTGGTCAAAACCATGCTTGTCGATGGACACATTGCTGAAAAAGGGTTTTTCACGACCCGGCACCTTGATGCGCAGGGTGATTTCGTTGCTGGGCTTGCGGCCTTCGCGATGGCGGGTCACGATGCGCAGCCCCACGATGGTTCCGTCTTCATGGAAGTAACGGTCACCGCTTTGCTCCTGCTTCTGCAGGAAGGCCTTCTGTTTTTCTCCCAGCTCGCGGTCAATCTTCTCCGCTTCCTTGATCGCAGCCTTCAGACTTTTCTTAATTGGAACATAGATTTGCGTTTCTTCTTTGTCCCAAGCCCGGGTAACACGAACATATTTGTCGTTGAATACTGTAACGCCCATAACTTTCCCATAACGTAAGATTTGAGAGGCAACACTGATAAGAATAGACAATTTTCCAGGATTGCAATTCATGCAGACAGCGGATTACCTGGATTGAGGGTGTGCGAGCCCTGCAACGCGCAGTCTAATGGGCGGGTAGTTTTTGTGCAAGTGCTTGAACTGGAATGCGGATATCGGCGTTACGTAGTGGCGTGAACGACTGCACGTTTTTTTTAAAATGTCGGAAAATTTTTGTAACAGGAACCGGGCCAGTGCCCGGACACGTTATCGTGCCGTCGGTCTGAGAGGGTGATTGGCCGGCAAAAATGGGCAAAAAAGGTGCTCATTGAACGCCGATGTGTTGAAGCTGTTTCTCGAAAAGTACGTCAAATGCTTATCTGTGCGAAGTTTTTCGCGCTGTTGGTGACTGCCGGGGGAATTGCATGTTCTCAGCTGCGAATGTCAAACAGCTCCGGGCGGGATTTCTGCAGTCCGCGAATCATGAGCAGACTCAAACCCCAGATGGGGTAGTTCCGATAGTAGTGGCAGGGTAACGTGACCGTGAAGGGGCCCAGCGCCCACGGTAACTGACCGGCAGGTTGTTGAAACAAATCCATCGGAATCCACAGTTCGGTGCTGGCTTCATGGTTGATGCGCGAGGGCGGCGCTTCTGTCAGTTCAAACAGGAAAGGCGTTACTACCTGTGGTTTCCACGAATGGTGGCTGCGAGTCACCAGGTCAGAAAGTCGGGTAATGCGGCTGGCCAAGGGCGCAGGATCAATCCCGACCTCTTCTTCGGCTTCGCGGCAGGCGGTTTGCAGGATGTTCTGGTCAGCCGCCGATTGGCGCCCTCCCGGAAAAGCCATCTGTCCTGACCAGGGATCTCCCACCCGACGCGAACGCTGTATCATGAGCAGGTGAGGTGTTCCCTGCATAACGGCCGTCATGATGGACACGGCAGAACGGTTGCAGTACTGCCGAAGCGGGATTTTTCGAACATTCTCGTTGCGCACTTGAACCTGCCAAACCTTGCCTGGAAATGTCGGTCACCGGGTCGTCAATGCCTTGGCGCATGGATTCTCACCGGAGCACCGCGTCAATAAATTGCCGCTTCGCCGTCGGGGCGATGTTTGAACCGACGATGTTGCCATAAATACTGCTCCGGATGCCGCCGTATATTGGATTCGGTCAATGCGTTCAGCCGCGCAGCATCGGCGGCGGAATCTTCGCTCGGGAAATGTTCCAGCGGCGCCTGAATCTCGAGATAGTAGCCACGTCCACCCGGCAGTCGACCGTAAAAGGCTGGAATCGCTAGCGCATGGGTGCTGCGCGCGAAATCACCGGTGGTTTTGAGCGTCGCTGTCTGGATGCCGAAAAAGGGTGCAAACACGCAGTGTCGGCGTGATGCGCTCTGATCCATCATGTAGATGCCAACGTCGCCATTGCGTATGTTGTTGAGAAACGTTGTCACCTGTTTGTGTGGCAACAACGTGGACATGTGGCGCAGTCGTTTGCGTTGCGCAATCCATTCAAACACCGCGTTATCGTAGTCCTTGTACATCAGGGTGCAGTGCGGCCAGGCGTGCCCCAGTATGTAAGCGGCGATTTCCAGCGGCGTCATGTGGCTGGTCAACAGCAGTACGCCGCGCCCCTGCTGGTGGGCGTTTTCAATGTGTTCCAGTCCGGTGATGCGACAAAGGGCGTTCAGCTCCTGTTGCCGACCCCACCAGGTAAAACTGATTTCGAGAAAGGCGCGGCCCACCGAGCGGAAGTTATCAATGAGCAGCGCGGTGCGCTGCTGGTCGGTCAACTCGGGAAAACAGTGTTCCAGATTGGTGCGGGTGATACGCACGCGCGATTTTGCCAGCGCCCGTGTCAGATCCCCCAGACGGTCACCCAGGAACATCTGCCAGCGATAGGGGAGTTGTGCTGTCAGTGCCCATAGCCCCATGCCCATCCAGGTCAGCCAGAAACGGGGATGCAGAAAACGGGATTCAAACGGAGGAAGTGCGGCCATGGGCATGCTCGTGCGGAATAGCGTGGAAGCGATGTGAGTCGAGCTGCAAGTTTAGCAGGCGTGTGCCATTTCCATGTAACGGAAAGACTGCTGTGCGCTGAAATGCGCATAGCAGTCCGGGTGCAGTTCAGGCCTGCAATGTCTTGGCCAGTTGCGTGGCAGCACGGGCAACCAGGCCATAGATGGAAAGCTGCGGATTGGCGCCGATACTGGTGGGAAACAGTGAACCGTCCATGATCGACAGATTGCTGAGGTGATGAAAGCGCCCTTGGCTATCGGTGACCGAGGTTTCCGGATGATCACCCATGGCAAGACCGCCCATGACGTGCGCGCAGCCAAGTCGCACGCCATTGCTGCGCAGAGGGAGTTCATCGATCTGGCGATGGGCGTCTTTCAATGACGGGCTGTAGGTGCTTTGGGTATGCACCGGACGCACACGCTTCGCGCCGGCGGCAAACTGTATTTCCGCCATGGTTTTGAGTGCGCGTCGAATGCCGTCACGCATGTAGTCGGTCATCGGATAGTCGACAACGGGGCCGCCATGATCGTTGATCGTTACGGTTCCGCCTTCGCTTTCTTCATGGAAACCGTCGCGGAGCAGCGCCAGCATCAAGTTGAGGTGCGGCAGTTTTTCCATTTGTTCGCGATGGAACTGGCCGTGCCCCATCATGACCACGCTGGCGAAGGAGGGCTGCATGGGGGCGACTTCAATCTTGAACCCCATTGGGCCGGTGCTGCCTTCGCGCCACTGAAAATGATCGCTATAAACGGATTGTGGAGCGCCTGAAAAACCGCTGATCGCCTGGTCGAAATCACCAATACTGAAGGGCACCGGGTGCATGAACGTGCGTTTTCCAATGCGTTCGTAAGGATCCGGTGCGCCAGAGCGGAGTAGCAGCGCCGGGCCATTGATGCCGCCGCAGGCCATGATGGTGTGGCGGGCGCGCACTTCCAGCGTTACGCCGGTGCGGGTGACGTAGTCTTTCTGCATGGCAGAACAGCGCACACCACGTACCTCGTTATTCTCGATGATGAGCGTATCGGCATGGGCGAGATAATAGAGTTCGGCGCCTTGTTTGAGCGCGCCGGGAATGGTAGTGACCAGCATGCTCTGTTTGGCATTGGTGGGGCAGCCCAAACCGCAATAACCGAGGTTCCAGCAGCCGCGCACGTTGCGGGGAATCGTGTGCCAACTGTAGCCGAGCGTCTCGCAGCCCTGACTGATGACGTGATTGTTGCCGTTGGGGGGTAATGCCCAGGGTGCGATGCCCAGGCGATCTTCCATCAGCTTGAACCAGGGCGCCATTTCATCAACCGTGAATCCCTTGAGTCCGTGCACCTGAGTCCAGTGTTGCAGGGTTTCGGGCGGTGTGCGGAAACTCGACGTCCAGTTGACCGTGGTGCTGCCGCCGACGCAGCGGCCCTGCATGATGGTAATGGCACCATCCGCGGTCGCGCGACCCATGCCGTCCTGGTAGAGATCGGTGTAAGCGCTGCCTTCGTGCATGTCGAACTGGTTGGACGTTTTGAGTGGGCCTTCCTCGATCATGACGACCTTGAGGCCGGCCAGTGACAGGATTTCGGCTGCGGTGCCGCCGCCTGCGCCCGTACCGATGATCACAACATCGGCTTCAATGCGGGTAGGCGTTTGCAGCGCGCTGGTGTCATGTGCTTTCCAGCCATTGGCAACGCCTTGGGCAACGATATCCGGAATGTCCTTGACGACAGTGATGGTCATACAGAAGGCGTCCCCTGGTCAGGGCAAGCGTGCAGGCTTGCAACGGTATTGGTGAGTGGCGTCGGAATTTTGCGTGGCGCGCCGGGGTAAATGGATGTTTTGACATTGGCGGGTTGGGCATACCACACCAGATTGAGGACCTGGGTGAGCTGTGCATACCCCAGACGCAACTGGCCGATCGAGCTGTCACGCCAGCCGGTGAGAAAGCTCTCCACCTGTTCGTCATCCATGTTTTCCCAGGAACTCCAGATTCCGGTCAGTGCCAGGCGTGCGATACGCAGGTTGAGCAGATCGAAGAGCTGATGCAGCGCTTCGTGATTGGCTTTGCTGGTGCTGTGCAGAAAGGCGTCGACCTGTGGCAGAAAGGTGTCTAGCGCAGCGGCACGCTCTGCAGGAAACGCGTCGGCCAGGGCGATGGGTGCGACGGCCCCGAGAATAGCCCGATCCTGAGTGCGCAGCAGTTTCCATTGAGCGGCAGTATTACCCGCGGGAGAGGGCGACAGGTTGGCACAGCCTTGCAATTGGGCCACCGTGCTGGCGCCGACCAGCATCAGGCCACCGAGCACGCCCGTTTTCATCAGGGAACGCCGCGACAGTGCCGCCGGCGTCAGCATGGGGATCGACATGTTTAGTTTCGCCAAAGACAGGAAAAAAGAAAATGGGGGCGATTCGACGCCCCCCGTGCAACCGGCGTCTTGCGTTATTTCAGCAAGCTCTTGAACAGGATGTTGTGCAGTTTCTTGTTCCACGGCGGGAACACGAATTTGACCGAGTTGAATTTGCCTTTCTCGATGATGCCCTTGGCCTTGCTGAAGGTGAGAAAACCTTCGCGACCGTGGTAGTGGCCCATGCCTGAGGGGCCGACACCACCGAACGGAATATCGTCTGCCGCCACATGACTGAGTGTGTCATTGATACACATGCCACCGGAATGTGTATGTTCGGTGACATAACGGGCACGGTCATGGTTGAAGTCGAAGTAATACAGGGCAAGCGGGCGATCGCGATCGTTGACGTAATTGATGGCGTCTTCCAGCGAGTCGTAGGCTTTCACCAGCATCAGCGGGCCAAAAATTTCATCCTGCTCGATCAGCATGTCAGGAGTGGTATTGAGCACCAGCGTAATGGGGATCTTGCGCGTGCCGCCAAAATCTTCGTTGGCCGGATTGATCACATGGATGCGGGCGCCTTTGGCTTTCGCGTCTTTCAGGTAGTTTTGCAGGCGCGCATGCTGGCGCTCGTTGACGACTGCCGTGAAATCCGTGTTGTCCCGCATGGTGGGATACCAGGTTGAAACGACCTGCGTGAACGCAGTGACGAATTCATCGACTTTGTGGCGTGGCACCAGCGTGTAGTCGGGCGCAATGCAGGTCTGTCCGGCGTTGAGGCATTTGCCGAAAGAAATACGCTCGGCGGCTTCTGTCATCGGAAACGACTCATGGATGATGACAGGGGATTTGCCGCCCAGTTCCAGCGTTACCGGGGTAAGGTTGTCGGCGGCGGCGCGCATGACATGGCGGCCCACCGAGGTTGATCCCGTGAACAGGATATGATCGAACGGCAGCTTGGAAAACGCCACGCCGACGTCGGCTTCGCCGGTAATGACCGCTACGTGATCTTCGGGGAAAATCTCCTGGATCATGCCCTTGATGGCATCGGAGGTTTTGGGCGTGTACTCCGACATTTTGATCATGACGCGGTTGCCGGCGGCCAACGCAGACAGCAAGGGGCCCATCGACAGGAAAATGGGGTAGTTCCAGGGCACGATGATACCGACCACGCCCAGTGGCTGATACACCACGCGCGCTTTGGCCGGCGCCAGGTTCATGGGAACGTGGCGGCGCTCTTCACGCATCCATTTGCGGACATGTTTGGCGTGGTATTTGATCGCTTCCAGTGTCGTGATCATCTCGGCGAATTTGGTTTCAGAAGAGCAACGGCTGCTGAAATCCTGATTCACGCAATCGATCAGGGTATCCATATGTTTGAGCAGGGCCGGCTTGAGGCGCTTGAGGTGATCAATGCGTTCATCGGCGCTCGGCATGGGGTGGGCACGGTAGGCGCGGCGCTGGTTTTCGAAAATGTGCTTCATTTGCTCGATCTGACGATTGTGCGTGTGCTCTGCCAGATGAGTGACGTTGGCGACCATGGTGAAATCCTCTGTGGTGCAGCCGGCGGGCCTGCGGCGGTTGTTATTGTTCAGGGTTGCCGGGCCAAATGACCGGACGGACAGGAGCCGTCGCGTGCTACCCTTTGACCCGGGTAAACATGGTTTCTCTTTTTAGAGCTTTTGCTCTAAACTGTCAATAGTCGCTTGAAACAAGGTGTTTATCGGTAATGCGAAAAGATTCCAGGTCGTTGAATCCACAGGAAATTTTGCAAATTTCCCCGCAGCCGCGCACGCGTGACCGGATTCTGGATGCGGCCTTGCGACTGTTCAACGAGAAGGGCGAGCGCAATATTTCCACCAACCATATCTGCGCGGAATTGGGCATTAGCCCGGGCAATCTGTATTACCACTTCCGTAACAAGTCCGAGATTGTGTTCGTGTTATTCGAGGACTACCGGCAGCGGTTCGAGCAGGTGTTGAGTATTCCGGCTGATCGATCCTTGACCTATGAAGACAAGGTAGGCTATTTCGAAGCAATCTTCGAGGCGATGTGGGAGTATCGGTTCCTGCACCGCGACATGGAACACCTGCTGGCAGAGAGCGTGCAGTTGTGCGAAGCCTATCGGGCGTTTGCGCGGGCGTCAGTCAGTAATGGGCGGCGTATCCTGCAGGGGCTGGTGGATGCCGGCATGATGCAGGCCAGCGCCGAAGTGCTGGATGGATTGATCGTTAACATCTGGGTGATCATCACGGCGTGGTCGGGCTTTCTGCAAGCCGTGGCGCTACCGGATCAACGCAACAGCGCGCTGACTCAATCGCGCCTGAAACGCGGGATTTATCAGATCATTTGCCTGGAAGAAGCGTATTTGAGCCCGGAGGTGAAAACACGCCTGCCGGAGCTGAAAGCGATGTATCTGGACGGCGCCGGCACGGATCCGCTGGGGCTGTTTTTGTAAGCCGTTATTCGTGCCGTCTGTCAGCGCGCCTCTGGCAGCGGTGAAGAAAGGTGCGTTGAAAAATAGTTGCATACCCGCCGTTCCAGCCAATAATCCGCTTTGAACGGAATGTTCCCCGCCACGAAACCGACATGGCCGCCCTGGGCATACAACTCCAGCGTTACGCCTGCGGGCAACTCATCGGGCTTGGGAATAATCTGCGGCACCATGAGCGGATCGTCGACGCTGTGTATGATCAGCGTTGGCGTGTGGATGTTGGGCAGGAACGCCCGGCTGCTGCATTTCTGATAATAATCATCAGCACCGCGAAAACCGTTCAGCGGTGCCACCACGTGATGGTCGTAGTCGCGGAAGGTCTCATGTCGGCGCACATCCCCGAGTGCCTGTAGCGTGTCGAAAACGTTTGCGTCGTGGCGTTCGGCCCATTGGCGCTTGCGTTCGAGGGTGTCTTTCAGGCTTTTCAGCATGCTGTTGCGGTACACCCGTGAAAACCCTTCATCCATTGCTTCTGCGCACAGCTTCAGCTCAAACGGTACCGACACGGCAACGGCGGCACTGAGTGGATTGCGGCGGCCGGTTTCCCCCAGCCACTTGAGCAACACGTTGCCCCCCAACGAATAGCCGGCCCCCAGCAGGGTTGACCAGCCGCGCGACAGTAATGTGGATGCAACCTCCTTGAGGTCGGCCGTATCGCCGGAGTGGTACATGCGGGCATGGCGATTGGGTTCCCCGCTCGCCCCCCGGAAGTGCATCACTACACTGGGGACACCTTTTTGCAACAGGTGGTACTGCAGGCCCTGTGCGTAGTGGGATTCTGCGGAACCGGTCAAGCCGTGCAGGATCATTACCAGAGGGCCCTCGGCATTGCGGGAGGGGGTGCACCAGTCGAGGTCGATGAAATCGCCATCGGCCAGTTCAATCCGCTCACGTTGCCTCGGAAAGTTGAGTAGCTTGCGAAACAGTGGTGACCACATTGTTTGCAGGTGCGGGCCCGGCAGCCACCAGGCTGGGTGAAATGATTGATTTTCCATGATTTTATTGGTTTGGGCCCTTTCCTCAAGACAAAGGAACAGCGTTGGCGATCTCTTGCAGAATCAATTCAGTACCCCGCAAGTGTAACAACTTCCCTGCAGGTTTCTCCAATTTGCGGGTGCAAACTGCATAAATTCGTCAGGTACGCTGCTTTTCGGCAGGATTTCAACAGCATAACGCAGTGATAAGGGGGCGGACCGGCGCGGGAGTGTCGTGACGGCTCGTTCGTGTGGATGAAAATACCATTGTTTCTTTTTGACCGGGAGATATCCTTTTATGAGGCCTGCCGATTTGAAAGGATGCGCTGCGATTTGGGCGCCGTGAGGTGCGTGGCGTTGTCCGGAGGCGGGCGTGTGTGCTGTTCTTTTCTCTAACGGTTTGATTTTAGACAGGAAGCCCCATGAGTGAATCTACTTTGATGGGTCGCAGTTTCCTTGGTTCTGCGTCGCGTTTTGTTCGTCATGCCTGGGAGCGCCGGGCACATAAGGAGCGATTCATCGTGTCGGGCAAGACGCATTACGAGCGTCTGTGCGGCGATGACATCATGGAAGTGCGCTATTACCCGCATCAGGATGTGGATGCCTTCCGGCTGGATGATCAGGTGGTGGTGCCCACCGACAAACGTTTCGGCGTGCCGCTGTTGCTGGTACCGCCGCTCGGCGTTTACGGTTGGATTTACGATTTGATGGCCGAGCGCAGTTGGGTACGTTTCCTCAATGCGCAGGGGTTCGATGTCTATCTTGTGGATTGGGGCGCGCCACAGCGTCATCACGCCAGCGAGCTCACGCTGGAGAATTACGTCAATCGCTGGATGCCCGCCGCGGTCGATGCGGTGCAAAAACACAGTGGCCAGGAGCAGGTTTCGCTGGTGGGCTACTGCATGGGCGGTCTTCTATGCCTGCTGTACACCGGTGCTCATGACAAAGGGCAGGTCAAGAATCTGGTAACCATCGCCAGCCCGCTCGATTTTCACGCCAATCACGTTTATGGCAAATTGTTTGAGTGGACGTCTTCCGGCACACGAAAGTTGGGCGTGAAGCGTGCGGCACGACTGACCCGCAAGATCGCCCCGGAAAATTTCCACGTGCCCGGGGATGTCCTGGCGGTGCTGTTCAAATTGACCAATCCGTTTGCGGGTGTGGTCAGCTATTTCGATCTGGTGCGTAATCTTTCCGATCGCGATTACGTGAAAGTGCATCTGACCACGCACGAGTGGTTCAACAACATGGTCGACTATCCGGGGGCGACCGTGCAGCGCTTGGTGTTCGATTTTTGCATTGGTAACGAGCTCGCTTCAGGGCGGATCAAGTTGGGCGAGCATATGTCGGACCTGACCGGCATTCGCAGCAAATATCTGGCATTCGCCGGAAAAACCGATGTCATCGTGAGTATTCGTGCGGCCCGCAAGGGCATGGAGCTGCTGGCTTCAACTGACAAGACCTTCAAAGTGGTGCCTGGTGGTCATGCCGGGGTTTTCGCCGGTGGCCGGGCAAAAGAACACACCTGGGCGCTCACCGCGCAGTGGCTTGCAGAACGGTCCTGATTCCTTATCTTTTTGTCGTGCGAACGATAGCCGTCCTCGGGTTGTGTATTTGGCGAATGCGCGCCCGTCAGGGCGGGCAGCGTATCCTGTCGAATACGTCTACGCTTAGGGTTGGGGCTCATTTGGGGCATTGATTGGCGTAGCAGTAAATTCATGAATTCTTGGCTGTTTTGCCTGCGTTTGAGGTGCTGGCGGCGTGCGCGTTTATTGCGTTCTTGGTCGTGCGTCTCCCGCGTGGGCGGACTGTTCATGCTGCTGATCCTGCTGCGCGTGAACCCGGGTTTTGCCGATCCCCTGGGGCAGCCAGTGGTCGCTGATTATTGGCAAGGGCGCTGGCTGGGCACCACCCTGCACCTTTGTGCGCAGCCCGCCGCGGTGGCGTGGTCGCCGGAACAGGCGTTGGCACACTGTGAGTGGCAGCCGTCAACGGTCGACGTCCCCGGCTTCGGTATTACGCAGGGGGCCTATTGGATCGCCTTGCCGTTGGAATTTTCGGGGACACCCGAGGCGCGCTGGTTGCTGGAGCTCGCCTATCCGCTTCTCGATCAGGTCGAGTTTTTTGTCTTTGATCGTGGTCATCTGCAGTTTATCAGTGATTCTTCGGATCTTCATGGCGGTTTGTTGCGATACCGCCATTTCGTGCTGCCCTTGGGGGAGCGTCGAGGGCGCGTGGATGTACTGATAAGGATGCAGGTCAATGGCTCGACCCAGATACCGTTGGCGTTATGGAAAGAAGCGGATTTTCTGGCGGCAGAAGCGCAATTTCTCGCGCTGCTGGGGGCCGCGCTAGGCGTCATGTTGGCGATGATGCTGTACAACTTTTTCATTGCCATTTCCGGGGGGAACCGGGCGTATTACTACTATGCAGGCATGGTCTTTGCCATGCTCATCGTGCAGTTGTGTGTGCAGGGCGCTGGTGAACGCTTTCTTGGCGGAAGCCATTTGACATGGAATACGCTGGTGTTGCCGGTTGCCATTGGTATTGTCATCTTCTTTGCCAATGCATTCTGTGAGGAGTTCCTGCAGCTGGATGCGCGTCAGGATCCTTGGCGTTGGGGGTATCGGCTGGTGCGCTGGCTGGCACTGTTGCTAGCCTTGAGTGCCGCGTTCATGCCCGTGGATCAGGCCGTCATGGCAGGCGTTATTCTGGCCATTGTCGGCAGTTTCTATTCCTTTTTTCTCATCATCCGGCATTACCAATCGGATGATCGCGCCGCCCAGTTTTTTTGTGCGGGCTGGTTTTTCTTTCTGGTGGGCGTTCTGCTTTTCGCCTTCAATAAATTGGGTGTTCTGCCTCGCAATTTTTATACCGAGCACCTTATGCTGATAGGCGCCGTCGTTGAGCTGCTGATGCTCTCGCTGGCATTGGGTGAACGTATCAATCAGGAACGCACCCAAAAGGAAATCGCGCAAGCGCGAGCCATCAGCCTGGAGCGCAAGGAGCGCGAAGCGCATGCGATTGCCATCCGCAACGAGTCACTGTCACGCAAGGCGCAGGAAGCCGCCCTCAATCTGCAACAGGAAACCAATGCGCTCATGGAGCGTAAAGTTGAGGAACGCAGCCGGGCCCTGGAAGACATCAATGATCGTCTGCAGGAACTGACTCGGCAGGATCCGCTGACTGGCGTGCGTAATCGTCGCTTCCTCAACGAAAAATTACCCGAAGAATACCATCGCGCTTGCCGTGAAGGGTTACCGTTATCCGTGATCATGGTCGATGTTGATCATTTCAAACAGATCAATGACCAGTATGGCCATTTGGCGGGAGACCAATGTCTGAAAACCGTTGCTGATCTGTTGGAACGCATGGCGACGGGGCCGGGGGCGGTGGTGACCCGCTATGGCGGTGAAGAATTCTGCCTGCTGTTGCCTGGCGCATCGCGCATGGACGCCGTCGCCTTGGCGGAGGCGATCCGTGAATCCGTGGCGAATGAACGCATGCGGATACGCGGGCGCACCTTGCGAATAACGGTCAGTATGGGGGTCTCCAGTGGCACTCCGCAGCGTGAAGGGCGCCCCGAGCATCTACTGGATGCCGCTGACAAAGCGCTTTACGCGGCCAAGGCGGGCGGGCGCAACAGAGTGCTTTCAGAGCAGACAGCTCCAGAACAGACAGCTTTGGATCAGGCGGCTTTGGGCCAGGCAGCTTTGGGCCAGGAGGGTGCATGCGCATCCTGAGGCAAAGTGCACGCCCGGGCTCTCTGTCGATGCATTTGTTGGCCTGCCTGCTGATGCTGTCTGTTACGTTGGCGCGTGCAGACGTGGTGGTCTCCGGTGGGTTCACGCGGGTGTCATTGGGCGAGCACTGGCAGGTGTGGGAGGATGTCGGCCTGCGCCAGAGCGTTACCTCATTGCCACCGTTGGCGCAGTGGCAAAGGGTTCAGACCGGGGTGCCGGGGATGGGGTTTTCCGATAGCGCTTTCTGGTTTCGTACCCGCATAACGTCAAGCCTGCTATGGCCACAAACCGTTTACCTGCAGATTTCCAACCCGATGCTGACGGAGGTCGATGTTTACTGGCAGCCGGTGGATGCGCCCGGGCGCGAGTTTCAGGCCGGCACACACCATCCCTTTTCGACGCGGGTCATTCCACTCCGTTATTTTGTGTTTCCCCTGCTGTTGCCGCCGCATGGCAGTGGCGAGGTATTCCTGCGCGTGCGCTCGCAGGCAGCGGTGCAGCTGCCCGCAACCTTGGTCATGCCGGGCGAACTGATTTCCGGGCATGAACACGAGATCACCTGGTTGGGCCTGGCACTAGGCGTGCCTGCCATCATGGCATGCTACAACCTGCTGTTGTTTTTCATGGTGCGTGAACGCAGCTATTTGTATTTCTCCCTGCATGCGCTGTCGGCGCTGTCTTTTTTGCTGGCCTGGCAAGGTTTTTTCGTGCAGTACCTTTTTCCTGACAGTTTGCGCTGGCATGTACACGAACTGGCGTTGACGGCGATACTGGCAACGTTTTTCAGTAATTTGTTCGCCGAGCATTATCTTGGCCTGGTGCGACGGCGTTTTATTTTGTTGCCGCTGTATCGAACCATCCGATTCCTGTGCGCCTCGATGTTGCTGGTGTTGTGGCTCTTTCCTGAAGGCGTATCCAACGTGTTGGCGATGTTGCTGGCCTCGGCCAGTGCCGCCTGTGTCAGTGTGGCGGTAGTGGTGGGGTTTTCGTCTGGCGGACGCACCGTGCGCATATTCTGTGCCGCGTGGCTGATTCTGGTGAGTGGCGTGGTGGTGGTCGCTCTCGACAGGTTGGGGCTGATCAACGCTGGCGGGCTGGCGAATCAGTGGTTGTTGGCAGGCTTCGCTATCGAAACCCTGATGATTGCCTTTGCGCTGGCGGATCGCCTCAATACCGAGCGTTATTTGAAGTTGCATGCCCAGGAAACCGCCATTCACCATGCAGAACGCGAGAAACAGGCGAGATCGCGCGCACTCAATGATGAGCGTGAAGCCATGCTGGCACTGAATCAGGCGGTGGAACGCCAGCGCAATCAACATCAGTCCCTGGAAACGCTGGTCGCGGACCGCACACAGGCACTGGAAGCGGCGCATCAACGCTTGCTCCTGTTGTATGAAGAAGATCCTCTCACGGCCCTGAAGAACCGCCGTTATTTTTCCGAGCGCCTGCTGGAGGAGTGCAAGAGGGCGCGGCTAATGCGGCAGCCCATGGCCGTGTTGTTGATCGATCTCGACCACTTCAAGCAGATCAATGATACCTGTGGACACCTCAAGGGCGATCTATGCATTCAGCATGTGGCGCATTTGCTGAAGGCCGCGTTCAATCGCGCAGGCGACTGCGTAGCCCGCTATGGCGGCGAAGAATTTGCGGTGCTGGTGTCGAACTGCGATGTCGGCACCGCGCTCTGGATCGCTGAAAACCTGCGTGAAAAAGTTGAGCAGATGCCCGCCGTCATCGACGGCCAATCCATACCGGTGACCGTCAGCGTGGGAGCGGCCGTTTTTCTGCCGGATGAAAAGAATGACGTGGATCACTATCTGCATATGGCGGATGAGGCCCTTTATCGAGCAAAATCCGCCGGCAGAAATTGTGTCTGCCACGCGGTTGCCAGTGTGCCGGAAGTGTCCCGTCACTGAGTCGACTGTCGCGAAATCGTCGTCCGCCAGTACGGGTAGTCGTGTGCCAGAAAGTCAAAATTCCCGTCGACAGCGCGGGCCCTCTGTTTATCTCGAACTTTGCTGCGGATTTATTGTGGCTGGCGCGGCTGTCGCTCAGGCCGATCCCGGCTTTGATGTACGTCTGGAACTGGGGGGCGCCTGGCGTGATGCAGCGCTGGCGTGGGATATCGCATCGGATCCCAGTGGTGTGCAAACCCCCAATGTATTGTCGGCGCTGGAATGGCAGGACGTGACAGTGCTGGATCTGTTGGCCGCGCTGGAATGCCGTCTGCCCAACCAGCTGTTCGCGCGGGTAGAAGGAACGCTGGGCAATCCCGTTAGTGGCGACATGAGGGATTCCGACTACACAGGAAACAACCGTCAGAACGAGATCCGCCGCAGCACGGCTGAAGTCAATGGCAAACGTTCCCTGCAAGGGGCATTGGTCATCGGGCGTGAGTGGCGCCTCACGCGGCGCTGGCTCGTGCAAACGTCGGCTGGCGCCGGCTTTTCAACGCTCGAACTCAATAACGAGGAAGGTTACCTGCAGCTGGATGTTGAATATCCGCAATCCACGGGCAGTTTCATGGGGCTCGACAGCGACTATAACGCTTACTGGTCGGGGCTGATGGGTAGACTGGGTGTCATTTACGAAGCCGACGGCTGGACGTTCAACACGACGTACACCCGGTTCCCCCACGCCTACTATGATGCATTGGCGCGCTGGAACCTGCGCACGGATCTGGCACAGCCCAAAAGTTTCGATCAGGAGGCCACCGGCACGGGTGAGTGGTTGGAATGGCGTATCGGGCGCGAAATCCTGCCGGGCCAATGGCTGGCACTGAGCTGGCGCGATGAAGCCTGGCAGGCGTCGGGCGGAATTGATCGCCTTTACCGCACCGGTCAGGAGCCAGCTCTCACGCGCCTGAATCACGTTACGTTCAACAGCACAGCCTGGGCGTTAATCTGGCAGCGGCGCTGGTAGGTGCAAGCTGCTGAGATACAAGCCGTTGTTCGTTATCACCCAAACGGGTTTTGATAACAAAAAATTCTAACTGGCTGAAAAGTATGCGATATTTTCAACTTGTTGAATTGAAAGAATAAATTCCGGATGTTCCGGTCTATCCTGCTGAAGGCACTCAGTTTTTTATCCCGTCATCGCGTGTCTCCACTGACTACACTGTAGCCAGCCCTCTTGCGCTCAGGGCAGGCGCCTTCGGCCCACCCCTTCAAGAATTACAACAGTCGCGGCGACCGCGCGGGTGATCAGTGTGACAAAATTATTTTCCACTCTTTTGGCAATTCGTTCGGGCCGCACGCCGTTTGGCCGTATCCAGCCCGGGCGGTCGAGCTGTGTTCGCACGGCGACTTTTCTGCTGGCGCTCTCGGTCGGTGCTTGCGGCGGTGATGACTATCAACCGGAGTACGATCAGGATTACACGATCGCCGGAATAGGGTTGGATGGCCCGCTGACCCATGCGCACGTGGCGGTTTATGCCCTGCTGGATAACGCGACCCATCAGGTGGTCTACCAGGTGGATGAGCCGGGGCTTCCCGTGCTCGAAGGCACTACCGATGCCAATGCCCGCATCGTCGACATGTTGCTGGAAGATGGCGTCAACCCACCCTACATTCTTGCGTTCACGGCCACCGATAATTCGATCGATCTGACGACCGGCGCAGCGCCCGTGATTACCGAGGTGCGCACGCTGGTGACCGAAGCGATGCTGGAAGCAGAGGCGCCGTTATACGCGAGCCCGCTTACGACCCTTTCCATCGACATGGCGTTGCGCGCGATCGAGCCCGGCGCCACCCTGGAACAATTCAATACTGCGCTGACCCAGGCCACCAGTCGTGTCGTTTCAACGTTGGGTTTCGGCATGGAATCGTCGCTGGATATTTTTCTGACACCGCCCGTGCTCGGAAGCGAAGTCGATGTTCAGGACAGTGCCGGTGTTGAGCAGGTGCTTTTCTATCGCAGCGCCATCGAGGCCACCCGCGTACTGGTCGAACAACTTGGCGAAATGGTGGGGGCCGAGGGTGACAATGTCCTCGACGTGCTCGGGCAAGACCTCGCTGATGGCAGTATCGACGGCCAGGTTGATGGTGAGCGTGCGGCCATCTATGCCAGTGATGATCTGGTCACCTCATCCCTGGCGTTGTTCGATCAGACACCGTCGGCACTGTGTGTAATTCCGGGTGAAGATGACGAGTGCCTGACGACTGTCGCGGATCTCAATGACCTGATTGTCGCAGAACGAAGCAAGATTGGTGTTACGGGCGGCACCGTACCTGATATTGATCCGGTCACGATAGAGGCGCCGCGACTCGATGTGGATAGCGACGATGATGGCGTGAATAACGACCGGGATGCGTTCCCGGATGATCCCGAGGAGACCGTGGACACCGACGCTGACGGTGTGGGCGACAACGGTGACAATTGTGCTGCGATTGCCAATCCGGGGCAGGGCGATGCCGACGATGACGGCATTGGCGATGCCTGTGATGATGTTACCAATACCTTGCCTGATGGCGACGATGACGGTGTTCCGGACGCCAGCGACAACTGTCCTTCGGTGGCCAATGCGAACCAGCTCAATACTGACAGCGATAGTCAGGGGAATGCATGCGATGCGGATGACGATAACGACGGCACTGCGGATGGCAGCGATGCGTTTCCGCTTGATGCTGATGAAACTGCGGATACCGATGAGGATGGGGTAGGTGACAACGGCGACAATTGTCCGCTGACGTCCAACGCCAATCAGCTCAACACGGATGGCGATGAAAACGGTAATGTTTGTGATCTCGACGATGACAATGACACCGTTGCAGACACGGATGACAACTGCCCGGTGACCGCCAATGCGGATCAGGCTAATTTTGACGAGGATAGTCAGGGCGATGCCTGTGATACCGATGATGACAATGATGGTCTCTCGGATGCCGATGAGGAAGAGCGTCAGAGCTTGCCCCAAAATCCGGACACTGACGGTGACAGCTATCTCGATGGCGCAGACAATTGCCCCATCGATTACAGCGAAGACCTGACCGATACCGATAACGATGACTACGGCGACATTTGTGATACTGACGATGATGGTGACGGTGATGCGGATGACAGCGACAATTGCCCATTGATTTCCAACGCTGATCAGCTGGATACGGATAGCGATGGATTCGGCAACGTTTGCGATGACGATGACGACGAAGATGGCGTCTCCGATGTCGACGATGCTTTCCCGCTCAACGCTGGCGAATCCGTGGATACAGATAGCGATACGGTCGGCGACAATAGCGACAACTGCGTCGATATCTCCAACACCAACCAGCTCGATACCGACGGTGACACGGCAGGAAATGTTTGTGATGACGATGACGACGGCGATGGTCTGCCAGACGCCGACGAAATCGGCTACGGCAGTAATCCCCTGTTGGTGGATTCGGACGCCGATACCGTCGAAGATCCGTATGACAACTGCATAGCCGCCGCCAACACAGGCCAGGATGATCTCGACGGCGATGGCGCCGGCGATGCCTGCGATACCGACGATGATGGCGACGGCCTGACCGACGCCCAGGAACTTGTCCTGGGCAGTAATCGCCTGTCTGCCGATACCGATGAAGACGGCTTTATCGATGGTGAAGACAATTGCGTGCTCGTCTTCAACGATGATCAGGCCGATACCGATGAAGATGGTCGCGGGGATGCCTGCGAGTGATCCGCAATCCGCTGTGATCCGTTTCGGTGCAAGCGCTTCGTGTGTTTCCGCGGAGCGCTTGCGTCTGTGCTTTTTTCATTCCTCTGCGTAATCCCTGACTATACTCAGTCTACTCACTGTCGGATGAAGTAAATGTCAGACGATCAATTCGGAACCACTCAGCAAAAAGTCCTGATGCTCACCGGGCAACCTCAGGACATGGAGCCGTTCCTCTCCATCATGCCCGATGTTGCGCTGATGCCGGTGCAAGATGTGCTGCATGACAAAGCGGCGCTACGGGAACGTGTTGCCGACAGTTTCATGGCAAGCCAGTGTGATGTGATCATCATTGACAGTCGTCAGGCGATTGATCTGGCGACACTTTGTCGTGCCATCCGCGAGTATCCCGCCGGCAAGGAAAGCCATGTGCTGGTCATGACGCACAGCGAACAGGATTGGGCTACCTGCATGAGTCTTAACGTCGATGACGTGGTGCGGGTCAAACCCAATGAGCCCGTCATGGCGTCGCTGGCGACTGTCATGGCGCGTTACATGCGTGCCTTGACGCAGCGCCAGTTGCTCGAGGAAAAAAGTCGACAGGCGCAGTCCGCCATTGAAGCCGCCGCCGAATATGGCAGCCTGCTGCATGTCATGGAGGCTGCCGAAAAGCAATTGGATCTCAAGGGTTTGGCACAACTGGTGGTGCGCCATCTGGCACAGCGCTCGCTTGACGCCATTGTTGAAATTTCTTCGCCGGATCGCAGTATCCGCTGCCCCGAGTCGGGGGCGCCGGCCGCGCATTACAGCATTCTGACGAAATTGGCTGCCGCTGAAGCGCGCACTGTCGAGCATGATCGCCTGCTGGGGTATCGCTACGGCATCATTACCTTGCTGGTCACCAATGCACCGCACAAGGACCCGGCGAAATACGGCAATCTCAAGGATTCCCTTGCGCATTTGTGTGCGATTGTCGAAGCCCGTGCACGCGGCATCATCAAACAAAGTATCAACGATCAGCATGCGCAAATGCTGGATGTGATGGAAGTCATTCGCAATGCATCAAAGGGCTTTCACGAATATACCCACCGTGTCATGGTCGAATTAGGGCAAGAACTGGAACTGGCTGCCGGCACTTTCGACATGCCTGCGGAGGATGAGTCAAAGCTGTTGTTCATTGCCAACACGGCCCGTGACAAGCTGGATGCCATGCACGAAAACCGTGAAGTGATCGAGAGTCACTTTCTTGAACTGATCGCTACGATGGGTAGTTTGAAGTCCCTGATTGACCCTCCTGCAAAGCAGCAGGGCGCTGCCGAAGCAGACAGCGTGGAACTGTTCTGAGGCCCGCCCCGCAGCGGGCCTGCGCTGGGCATTTCACGCCGGCCGAGCGGGATTGTGATACCATTTGTGCATTACCCGTTATCAAGGCTCGCGCCCATGAACTTGTTCAAAAAGCTCTCGACGGCTGAAGCACGGCGCCTCACAGCCTTTCTGGAGTCGGTTGCCTGCCCGCCGGATACGATGAGCCTGATGGAAATCAAAGGCTTTCTGTTCGCGCTGTGTTGCGCCCCCACCGTGTCAAAACCTTCCGTCTGGATTCCCGAAATCTTCAATCACCGACCACCCAATTTCGCCACCAGTGAAGAAGAAGAATTCATCAATACAGCGCTGGTGCGTCTGTATAACCAGCTCATGGCTGACATCAACGAGGGCACCCCGGTGCTGCCTGCCACCTGCAAATACCGGGAGCCGTGCGCGTCGAATTTCGAACGCGGCGCGCCCTTGCATGAGTGGTGCAAAGGGTTCAACGAAGCCCACCATTTGTTCTTCGAGCACTGGGAAGCCGGTATTGGTGACGACGATGAGCTGATGGCGGCGGTGGGCTTCATGGTGCTCACGTTGGGCTTTTTCGACGATCGTGACGAGTCGCGGCAAATGCTCGACATGGCCTTTGATGTCGACCTTCCCCTGCATGAAATGGCTCCCATCGTGCGCGCGCAAATGCCGCAGGTGATGAAGGAATACGCGCGCATTGGCCGTGCCATGTACGAGGAAATGCTTGAAGAGGAAAGCGCCTCGCCCGCGCCAGGCAAAGGTGCTCCCGCCGCTTCCAATGTCGTGCCTTTCCGTGTGCCGCATCGTGAAGACGATGCCCGCGATCGTCAGCTGCAGGCCGAAGAGCTCGCCATTCAGGCGCTGGAAGAAACCAATCACGAAAAACGCGTCGCCCTTGCCCGCAAGGCGCTCACTGTCAGTGACGATTGTTCCCGTGCGCTCAGCTTGCTGGCCGAAGACGCTGCCGAGTCCCTGGAAGAGTCTGCCGATTACTACCGCCGTGCCATGGACGCTGCCAAGCGTACCCTGGGTGCGCGGGCCTTTGCCGAAGCGGAAGGCCATTTCTGGGGCGTGCTTGAAACGCGCCCCTACATGCACGCCAAGATGGGGTATGCCGATACCTTGTGGGCCCTGGAACGCACCAGCGAAGCGCTCCACGAATACGAAGAAATGCTGCGCTTGAATCCGGCTGACAATCAGGGTGCGCGTTATGTTCTGGTGGTGCGTTATCTGGATGCCGGGGAGCTCGCCAAAACCCGCAAGCTGCTTGATGAATATCAGGAAGATGGAACCTGGTGGCACTATAACGATGCCCTCTACTGGTGGATGGCCAAAGGGGATTGCCCCCAAGGTCGCAAGTCGCGCACGGCGGGTCTCAAAGCCAATCCTTACGTGCTCGATTATTTCAGTGGCAAGCGGCGCATGCCCAAGAGCCTGCCGGAATTCTACGCCTGGGGATCGGTCGAAGAGGCGGTGCTTTACGCGCATGAAGCCCGCATGACCTGGCGCGCCAAGCCCGGCGCAGTGGAATGGCTGAAGGCGGGCACACAGAAAACGACGACGCAAAAAAAAGCGGATTCGATTCGCAAGCTGATGGCTGGCAACGCCAAGGCAGGTAACGTAAAGTCGGGCAGCGCCAAGGCGACCGCAGCAAGCAAAGGCAAGACATCTACGGCAGGGAAAGGCAAGGCAGCATCGAAAGCGTCTGCGCCCGCGAAGGATACGCCCTCCCGGAAACCGTCTGTGCGCAAGACCCCCGCGGCCGTCGTCAAGACGCCTTCCGGTAAATCCCCCTCGGGTAAAAGCGGCAAAAAAAGCTGACCTCCCTCTCTTGATGCGCGAGTCAGGCATGGTTTGCCTGACTCAGCGTTTGAATGCGCTTGCCCTCGTTTTTTTGTCTACGCTTAAGAGACGGACTCAATAACCTTTCAGATGGCAGGGTGAACTGCGGGCGCCTTTTTCGCAGGGATTCGGCAGGCGAAGCGGAAATTCAAATGGTTGAATTGCAGAAGATTTTATACGTCGAAGACGAGCCTGACATTCGTGCCGTCGCGCAATTGGCGCTGGAGATGGTGGGTGGTTTCACGCTCAAGATTTGTGAGTCTGGCGCCCAGGCTTTGCAAGAGGGTGAAGCCTTCGCACCGGATCTTGTGCTGATGGACGTGATGATGCCGGAAATGACCGGTCCCATGACGCTGGAACGGTTCAAGACCATGCCCGGCATGGCGAGCGTGCCCGTCATCTTCATGACAGCGAAAGTGCAGCCCGCCGAGATTACCCAATTCAAGGCCATGGGGGCGATCGATGTGATTCCCAAGCCCTTTGACCCGATGCAGCTCGCCAATCAGGTGCGCAAGATCTGGAATGCCTGCGGTGGCTGACATACTGGTAGTGGACCCTCATGTGGCTGTGATGTGGTCATGCCTGGCGCAGGCGAAAGACCTGCTGCTCAAGCGAGGGCAATGATGGATATCAGCGCCATTGAGGCGGTCCTGCGTGACATGCGTAACCAGTTTGTCGATGAAATTCCCGAGCGCTGCCAGCGCATGGAGGAGTTGGCAACGCAAGTGATGGAACAGGGAATTCCGGGGGACGCATTCGACGAGCTCTATCGTCACATTCACAGCCTCAAGGGCTCCGGTGGTACACACGGCCTGCCCATCATTACCAGTATTTGCCATCGCTTCGAAAATTTGCTGACAGACCTTGGCGACAGGCGAATGAAGATCACGCCGGCGGTCGTTGCGCAATTGGTGGCGTATGTAGACTTGCTGGCATCTACGGCCGATGCGATTCGTCAGGGCCACAGTGTGGTCGACAAGGAACTTGAACTGGAACGGATGCTGGAGCCGCAGGGGCAGCGACAACGCGTTGCCTTGGTGGCGGAATCGTCCAAGGCCATGCAGGGTTTGTTTCGTTCGGCACTGGAAGGCCTGGGCGTGAAAGTGATCATGGTTGACACCGGCATGCAGGCCTTGATCCGACTGGTGCATGAACCGATAGACTTGCTGCTGTTGGGCAATGAACTGAACGAATTGAATGGTCAAGCGGTGGTGGCAGCGCTGCGGGAATCGCACTGCCGCAATCATGGTATTCCGGTGGTGCTGGTTAAAAGTGTTAACAGCCCGCTATCGGAACACATCAAGGTAACGACCGTGGTCACGCGCGATGCGCGCATGGCCGACCGTTTGCCTGTTGTGTTAAAAAAAATCCTCGAGCGGGCGTGACGCGGTTTATTCCTGTTTGCCTGCTTTCAGCTTTTCCCAGAATTTCTCATACACCAGAATGGCGTCGCCGACATCCAGCTGGAATTCCGCGTTTTTCAGATCATCATCGTTGGGATAAATCGTGCGATTTTCCCGAACGTCCTTGCCCATCAAGGCCAGTGCTTTCTGGTTGGGCGTGGCGTAACCGATCTCTTCGCTGATCTGTTTGGATATTTCCGGTTGCATCACGAAATTGATGAAGGCATGCGCTTCTTCAATGTGACGCGCGTTTTTCGGAATCACAAAACTATCCAGCCACAGTGCCGCCCCTTCCTGCGGATACACGTAAGTGAGTGAAGGCAGGTCTTCCAACGCCTGATAGGCCTCGCCATTCCAGATCATGCCGACGTCGGTTTCGCCTTCGATATAGGGCATGCGTGGTGCGTCGGAATTATACGTGCGCACGTTTGGCAGCAGCGTGATCAGCCTATTGTATGCAGCTTCGATTTCCTGCGGGTTGGTGGAATTTCCCGAAAAACCGGCCACGCGTAATCCGACATGGAAAACCTCCCGCATGTCATTGGTCAGCATGACGCGGCCCTTGAATGCCGGCTTCCACAGATCACCCCATTGCGTCAGCTTTGTCTCCACCGCATCGGTATTGACGGCAATGCCGGTACTTCCCCACAGGTAGGGAACGCTCACCTGGTTACCCGGGTCGAAGTCCTGATTGACCAGGCGCGTGTTGTAGTCGGTGAAATTGGGCAGCTTCGATTTGTCGATGGGATGCAGCAGGCCTTCCTTGCGCATCTTGCTGACGTAATACGTCGACGGAATGGCCAGGTCATAACTGTTGCTGTCATTGAGCAGACGCAATTTGGCGTACATCGCTTCATTGCTGTCGTAGGTCGTTTGTTGCACCTTGATGCCGGTTTTTTCGGTGAAGGCTTCCAGCACGGATTCCGGCATGTATTCCGACCAGTTGTAAAAATATAACACCTTGTCGGCCGCCATGGCCTGGCCCGTGATCATAACGGACAGGCCAAGTGTCCAGAAAAATTTGTTCATGCGTGTTTCCTCGAAAACCAGTAACTGGCGAACAGGGTGATCAGTGAAATTGACAGCAGCAGCGTGGCAAGCGCGTTGACTTCCGGTTTCAAGCCGAGCCGCACCATGGAATAAATCTTCAACGGCAATACATCGAACGAGGGGCCGGTCACGAACGTGCTGATCACCACATCATCCAGCGAAAGCGTGAAACCGAGTAACCACCCGGCCAGCAGCGCAGGCGCAAGAATGGGCAGTATGACGGTGCGCACCACCGTGGATTCGTTGGCACCGAGATCGCGGGCGGCTTCCACCATGGATTCATTGAAATGCGCGAGGCGTGCATACACTGTCACCACCACGAAGGGCAGGCTGAACGTGACATGCGCCAACAACAGCGAAACGTAGCCGAGTTCAATGCCCAGCCAGATGAACAGCAGCAACAGGGCGATGGCGAGGACAATGTCGGGCACCATCATCAGGGTGAACAGCAATCCGCTCAACAGCGGCTTGCCACGAAAGGGATAGCGGTGCAGCGCCAATGCCGTGAGCGCTCCAATGACCGTGGTGGCAGTGGCAGACGTGAAGGCGAGCAGAAGCGAATTGCCTGCCGCGCCCAGCAACGCGTCGTTATTGAACAGGCTGGCATACCATTTCAGGCTGAAACCTTGCCAGCCATAAGGGTTGCGCCCGGCATTGAACGAGTACACCACCAACAGCAGCAGCGGCACATAAAGAAATGCGTACACGAGAAAAATGTAGGTGTGGCGCAGTGTTCGCATTGACGGGGCTCTCTACGACGGCGCCATGAAACGCGCTCGGCTTGCGGGGAGGATTACCGGCGTATTATGCGCCAAACCTACTGCGCTGTGTATCGGCAATGGGGGCGGCTGGCAGCGGAGCTGGCCGGTCATTTCGTGCGTCATCTGGCAAAAACGGGTATCTTAGGCGCCTGTCAGTCAC
>JBPOHS010000154.1:0-17197 GCA_052035295.1 Pseudomonadota bacterium | reverse complement strand
CACCTGGCTTAAAGACACGCTTGAGAAATTGCCTGTTTGGCCCAATAGCCGAATCGACGAATTGCTGCCGTTGCGCGTCTAAGCGAATTCAATGCTGCGTTCAACGTGGGCAGGCTGAACGCTTACGACCCAAGACCCAAGAACCAAGAACCAGTCGAAATGCTATTGGGAAACGATCAACCGAATAGGGAAATCTGGAAAAACAGGAACCAGAAACAAACAGCCAACAGTGTTGATATCGGAATCTGGTGTGCTGAAACAAAGGAAGAATCAAGAAGCGGGGAAGTCAGCGAGGAACAACGCAAGAGAAATACAACCAGGCAAAACCGGTGTAGCAGAAGCTCTGCCTGGTTGTGAGCAGTTCAATGTCGACGCGGGAGCTTTGCCTCCTCCTGACGAATCCAGGCTTCGATATCCTGAGTGAGAGTCTTGGCGTCCTTGCCTTGAGTATCGATCGGGGTTCCAATCTTGAGAGTGATTACCCCCGGATACTTGGCAAGCTTGCGAGCGGGCCAGAACTGGCCAGCGTTATGCACCAAGGGCACGATGGGTACCTGTGCCTTGATCGCCAGTAAAGAACCGCCGGCAAAATGGGGGACGACCTGCCCGGGCGTAACCCTCGTACCCTCCGGAAAAATCATGACGAACTGCCCATTCTGCAGACGGTTAACTCCCTGGGTAATCACTTGCTTCAGGGCATTCTGTTTTCGGCTTCGATCAATCGCGATGGGATTGACCAGGCGTGAGGACCAACCAAAGAAGGGAATCCTGGTGAGCTCCTTTTTCATGACCGGACAAAGCGGATCGAAGTGGTGCTGGATCATGAAGGTTTCCCAGGCACTTTGGTGATTGGAGACGATAACCGCTGGCGTATGGATGATGTTCTCTGATCCCTCGACACGATAGGTAATTCCACAGGAAATCTTTAGCCACCAATCGATGAAACGAGTGAGCTTGGCGGCGACGTCGTAGCGCTTGCGCTGAGTAATGAAGGGCGACATCAGACTGGTGATGACACTATGGACAGCGATGCCCAACCAGAAACCGATGGTGAATAGAATTCCTCTCAATATGGGCATGCAATAGGCCTTGTCCTGATTCCCTGGGGCAGAGAATACGATCCGTGAAATGAGTCCCGTTTTAACAAAACGTTATCGCAAATTCTAGCAATTCCGTCGACTGCCCGGCTGTTATTGTCACAGAGCGTGTCGAAAGGGAATTGGTGCTGGAAACGAATTTAAGGTAGATCCGCCAGCGCGGGCCATGCCGGGAGTGGTCAGCATAATTAACCGCGACAAAAGGAAGTCATGGGGAATCCTGTGGCACTGAAAGGACCGGTATTAAATGGACAGGAATCAAATACGAAGAGGGACAGTCGCAGGAGTCAGTCTGAAGCAAACGGCGGCCGGAGGGAGGATGAAAGGTTCCTGGTGGTGCCGACAGAAATCGCCGGAGAGGGAGTGTGAGCTCCCTGCTCCGGCGCGCGCATTACTGGAGTTCGGAGATATCCGCGATACCCAGAAACAACCCCTGCAACTGCGAGAGCAGGCTCAGGCGATTATTACGGACAGCGGCGTCGTCGGCATTCACCAGCACCTTGTCGAAGAAGGCATCGACCGGGGACCGCAATTGCGCCAGGGTTTGCAAACGGGCAGCATAATCGTCGCACGCTGCGGACGGCTGGCCCTGGAGGGATTGTAAGGCCTGGTACAACGCCTGTTCCTCGGCTTCGCTCAGCAGGGCCGGGTCAACCGCAGGCAGCTCGGTGGCGTCCGTACGCTTGCTGAGGATGTTGCGAACGCGCTTGTTGGCCGCGGCAAGGGCGTCGGCTTCCGGCAGCCCCTTGAAGGTTCTGACGCCTTGTACGCGGCGGCTGAAATCCAGGGGTTGACTGTTGGCGACCGCCAGTACGGCACGCACGATATCGGTAGAAACGCCCTGTTCCTGGAAGAAGGCCAGGTAACGGCCCTGCATGAATTCCAGGAAATCCCTTTCAACATGAGCGTTGCTGAGTCGCTCGCCGTGCAATGCACAGGCTTTCTCGCTCAACCAACGCAAATCCAGCGGCAGTGCTTTCTCGATGATGATGCGCAACACGCCGATAGCCGCGCGCCGCAGTGCATACGGATCCTTGTCGCCGGTGGGGTGTTTGCCGATGCCGAGGATACCGACCAGCGTATCGATCTTGTCGGCAATGGCAACGGCAGCGCCCGTCAGGGTGGAAGGAACGGCATCCCCGGCAAAGCGCGGTTGATACTGTTCGTTGAGCGCCTTGGCGACTTCTGCGGGCTCGCCTTCATTGCTGGCATAGTACTGACCCATGATGCCCTGCAATTCGGGGAACTCGCCCACCATGCCGCTGGCGAGATCGGCCTTGCACAACCGCCCTGCCCGTTCGGCCCAGGCGATATTGCTGCCGATGACACTGGCAATTTGCCCGGCCAATACGCCGACGCGTTCGGCTTTTTCGTAGACGGTGCCCAACTGGATTTCGAAGGTGACGCTCTTGAGCGCTTCACCGTGTTGCTCAAGGGTTTTCTTCTTGTCGGTCTCATAGAAGAAGCGTGCGTCGGAAAGACGGGGGCGCACCACCTTCTCGTTCCCGGCGATCACCTTCTCGGGCGCTGGCGATTCGAGGTTGGCAATGGTGATGAACTTGTTGAGCAGCTTGCCTTGCGCATCCAGTAGCGGGAAGTACTTCTGGTTACCTTCCATGGTGGAAATGAGGGCTTCCTGTGGGACTTGCAGGAACGCTTCCTCGAATTGGCCCACCAGTGGTACGGGCCACTCCACCAGACCGGTCACTTCTTCGAGCAGATCCGGTTCGACTTTGGCGTGTGCTCCATGCTGCTGGGCGACGGCGGCTACCGACTGTTCGATACGCGCTTTGCGTTGATCGAAATCGACAATGACACGGGCCTGGGCCAATGCATCGAGATAATCAGCGGGTTGGGCCAGCTCGATCGGCGCCGGCGCGTGAAAGCGATGACCACGTGTGGTGCGACCGGCGTTCTGCCCCAACACCTGACAGGGAAGGACCTCGTTTCCAAACAGCACGACCAGCCAATGCACCGGACGCACGAACTGAACCTTGTGCGCACCCCAGCGCATGCGTTTGGGGATCGGCAGCTTGTCGAGCGCGTTGTTGATGATGCCCGGCAACAGCGTGGCGAGTGGCTGCCCCTTTTGGATGCTGCGAAATACCAGCCAGCTGCCCTTGTCGGTCTCGAGTTTTTCGAGCGCGTCAAAACTTGCGCCACAGGAGCGTGCGAAGCCTTCTGCCGCTTTGGAAGGATTACCGCTGGCATCGTACGCAGCACTGAGCGCGGGGCCGCGTTTTTCAATCGCCTGGTCGGCCTGATCGGCATCAAGCTGTGAAACGATAACGGCCAAGCGACGTGGCGACGCATAGCCCTTCACGCCGGCATGTTGCAATCCCAGCGCTTGTAGCCCGTCGGCAACGCCGTCACGAAACGCATCCATCAGCTTGCGCAAGGCTTTGGGAGGCAGTTCTTCACCGCCGAGTTCGATAAGAAGATCGCGTTTTTCCATGGTCATGTTCGATAAGCCCTAAGCATTCTTTACGGTCAGACAGCTGAGTCGTCAGCGAGTTTTTTCAGCACTTCGTCACGGATCGCGGCCGGTGCCAACGGAAAGCCCAAGGTGTGGCGGGCATCGAAATACGCTTGTGCCACTGCACGGGCCAGACCACGCACCCGCAGGATATAACGTTGACGCTCAGTGACAGAAATGGCGCGCCGTGCATCCAGCAGGTTGAACGTATGGGAAGCCTTGAGCACATATTCGTAGGCTGGCAGCGGCAAGCCTTCGCCAATCAGGCGCTGGCTTTCGCGCTCGTAGTCATCAAAATTGCGCAGCAGCATGGCGACATCGGCATGTTCGAAGTTGAACGTCGACATCTCGATTTCGTTCTGCAGGAACACGTCGCCATAGGTGACCTTGCCAAAGGGGCCATCGGTCCAGACTAGGTCATAAACACTGTCGACACCCTGCAGGTACATTGCGATGCGTTCCAGACCGTAGGTGATCTCGCCGGTAACCGGGTAGCAATCGATACCACCCACCTGTTGGAAATACGTGAACTGGGTGACTTCCATGCCATTGAGCCAGATTTCCCAGCCCAGCCCCCAGGCGCCCAGCGTCGGCGATTCCCAGTTGTCTTCGACGAAGCGGATGTCGTGAACGGTGGGATCAATGCCCAGCGCCTTGAGCGAACCCAAATAAAGTTCCTGAATGTTGTCGGGGGACGGCTTCAGTACCACCTGGAACTGATAGTAATGCTGCAGGCGATTGGGGTTCTCGCCGTAGCGACCATCGGCAGGACGGCGGCTGGGTTGCACATAGGCGGCACTCCAGGTTTCCGGCCCGATGGCGCGCAGAAAGGTGGACGGGTGGAAGGTGCCGGCACCAACCTCCATGTCGAGGGGTTGCACGATGACACAGCCTTGATGGGCCCAGTAGGATTGCAGCGCCAGTATCAGGCCCTGAAAAGTGCTTACGTCGTAGGTTTGCTGACTCATGTTGTCTCTGACAGTCGGGTGGAGGCGGAGGCTTGCATAGGCGAAGCCGGGGCACAAAAGCGGGTATTATAGCCTCGGGCCGTGTGGGATGGGCAGATTTGCTTGCTCACGCGACGGCTTGTCATTGCATCCTGCTTCTTGGGATCGGGCCTCGAAGACCACCGTCAACCACAAGGACACTTCATGTACTGCCCCGCCGCGTTTTCCGAGCAAGACCCTCAACGCCTGCAGGCGCTGATACGCGACTACCCGCTGGCGACATGGATAACGCCGACGAGTAGCGGCATCCAGGTCAATCACATTCCGTTTATGCTTGATATTTCGCGGGGTGCACAGGGAGTGTTGATGGGGCATGTGGCGAGAGCCAATCCGGTATGGCATGAGTATTCACGGACGCAGTCCTCGGTCGTCGTGTTCAATGGTCCGCAGGCATATATTTCGCCCTCATTCTATGCGAGCAAGGCATTGCACGGGAAAGTTGTTCCCACCTGGAATTATGCGGTGGTTCATGCGCACGGCATACCGCGCGTTATTGATGAACGGGAGGAATTCCGTGCGTTGTTGACACGTCTGACCGATATCAATGAAGCCGGTTTTCAAGAGCCCTGGAAGCTCGGTGATGCCCCCGACCACTATATCGACACGCTTATGAAGGCCATCGTGGGGATTGAAATTCCGCTGGATTGTTTGGAAGGCAAAATCAAGAACAGCCAGAATCGTGACGCGGATGATCGCGCGGGAGTAAAGGCAGCATTGCAGCGAAGTGACCGGGAACAGGCGAGAATTCTTGCGTGTTGGATCGAATGACACCGTCTCTCAACCATTAAAAAATTGGGCTGCAGGCATTCCACTCGTTGACAGGAAAATGAAGGAACATTTTTCAGTCCATGGAGTGCCTTGCATGATGGGGCCTTAGCGTCAAAATTGCGGCCCATTATGACCGCCAGTCAATGGTAGTCCACTTGGACTAAGACAGTCCGCCCCCCTAACACTTACCTTGCCAGCATGAGAAGTGTTGTCTACCGCGTCGGGAATGGTCCCTCTTTGTCCTGCGCATTCTCTGATCCAACAAGCAGAATAATTAAGGACTTCCGTCATGCGCTTGCCAAAAACACTGCTGAATGTTTCCCTCATTTCGCTCACGGTATTCATGAGCGGATGTACGCACAATATGATGCGTGACATGGCTGGTGCCGGCATGGTGAGTTTTGGCAACGATTACATTACGCCGTGGTTCATGGCGTCGGAAGATACCGATGTCATGTGTGCCATGGGTGAAGGGATGGGGGCGATGACGTTTCCGCTCGCGCCTGCCACTGATACCATGGTGCCGATGCTGACGCTGGCCTCTGGCATGTGCGCCGATGAACGCAGCAAGGAAGAGGAACTCCGTTATATCCGTGCCATGCGCAAGAATGACACCGAAGGCGCGCAGGACGCACGGACGATGCAGAAACGGTGGGCTGAAGTGGCCGCGCGCCGCCAGTATTTTGGCTATCAGGCCACCATCCGCCATTTTGGTGAACCGGGTGATGAGTGCCCCGAGTTTGAAGACCGCAACGAAGAAATGAGTTACCTGTTTGGTTTGCTCGGCGGTTTGCAAGCCTTCCAGACCGATCTGGCAAATGGCGGCACCGCAGGTGTGCCGTTAGACGTGATGCCCAAGGTCTTCCGTGGTCTTGAGTGTGTCAACAGTGAAGAATTCTGGGGAATTCCCACGGCAGTCAAAGCTGCCGCTTCCATCATGAAATCCAACATCGGTGGCGACAAGGCCGAGCTCGCCAGCAGCCTCGAGATCCTCACCAAAGCGTCAGAAGCCGGCAAGGCCAAGGGCGTTCGCATGGTGCAGTTGATGGAAGCCACCGTCTATACAACCTTGGGTGATGCGGAAAAGACCAAGGCCGTGATCCGTGATCACGTAGCCTCGAAAAAGCAGACGCCTGCTGATCCGCAACTCAAATTGCTCGATGAAATGGCAACGCGTGGCATCAAACTGATTTCAGACAAGATGTGGACGCAAGCCACAGGACAACGCACACCTTATAACGCGCTGGGTACGTTCTGGGATGACAAATCCGAGTCGTCAGCGCTCGATATTGACCAGTTGCTGTAATCACAACCACGTGATGGCAACTGCAACAAAAACAAGAGACAAGGCGAGATCAACATGACTTTCAGCAACTTGAAGCAGTGGTGTATCAAGGGAGCGGCAGCGGCTGTCGCGTCGGTGGCGATGACGACTACAGCCTTGGCAGCGGAACCGGTGCCAGTGACCATGTGTGCTTTCACTTTCATGGGTGAAGGCGGTCCGGAGCATCAGGCTCTCATGGATTACCAGACAGCCGCGCTGGGATGGGGGGTCAAGCTGACCTTGAAGCCCTATATCAACGAAAAAATCGTCGCTGAAGAAATGAAGTCTGGTGTCTGTGACATCGCCAATATGTCGAGCATTCAGGCGCGCAATTTCAACAAGTTCACCGGCACACTGGATGCGCCGGCATCGATGCCGACCTACAAGCATTTGCAGATGGTCATGGGAACGCTGGCCAAACCCAATGCGGCGAAATACATGCGCGTTGGGGATTACGAAGTAGTGGGTATCCAGCCGGCAGGTCAGGTGTATCTGTTCACCCGTGATCGCAATATTCAAAGCCTCTCTGACATGGCGGGCAAGAAAATCGCCATCCTCGATACCATGCCGGAAATGCGCCAACTGGTGCTTGACCTCGGTATGACGCCGGTGTCGTCCACGATGACCAACATGTTCCAGAAATTCAATAATGGAGCGACGGACATCACGGCTGGTCCGGCGATTGTTTATGAGCTGATGGAACTGAATAAAGGTCTCGGGAACACGGGTGGAATCCTGAACGTGCCACTGGTACAGGGCAACAACCAGTTTGTCGCGCGCTGGTCGAAATTGCCTGAAGGCTTTGCCCAGAAATCGAGGGAATTCTTCGTCGCCAATTTCGAGAAAAACCTCGGTGTCATTCGCGCTGCCGAAGACAAGATTCCCAAGAACCTCTGGGTAGCCTTGCCAGAAAATCGCCGGGATGAATACAACCAGCAAACGCGTAACATTCGTTTCAATTTCAGAAAGCAAAACATTTACGACGCCAACATGTTGACCTTGTTGCGCAAGGTGCGCTGCCAGCTGGAAGCAACCCTGGCTGAATGTACGTCGGCGGATGCGGAATAACAGCCGTTACCAATTATTAGCGGTTAAACAGGAGTACGTGCCGTGAGTGAATTTTCCGCCACAGCGAAAGGTGATAATGTCGCGTTCTTTTCCGAACGCGCGCCAGTACTGGTGATTTTGTTTGTATTGGTGTTCCTGATCTTTGCTCGCACCGGGGAAAGCATTCATGGGCAAATGACCAAGCTCGGCGAGTACTTGTGGGATGATTATTTCGCCCTGCGGTCCGAGCCGGCAAAGCCCACCTGCGATGCCAATGTCAACATTGAGCAGCGCCTCAATGAACTCGAAGCGCAGTCGACACAGTCGGCCGGGGATTTCGATCTCCTGGATGAGGGTTTCAATCGCGAGGCTGCACGTACATCACTGGAAAACCAGCAGCGTTCCTGTGTGCGCGAGCATCAGTTGGTAGAACAGTACGAGGCGCGCGTCACTTTGGGCGTTAAGCTGTTCCGTGGTCTGGAACACCAATTCTCGCAGGCGAGCGTGTTCGCTACCGCACAGCAGCAATCCATTCTGTTGGTGCTCCTGTTTTTTGCAGCAGGTATCGCTACTCACAAACGCCATCATATTTCGTTTCGACCGATGATGTGGGAACGTGACTTTAAACTTTCCACAACGATGCAGTTCCTTGCAAACAGTGCGTTGGCTTTCTCGGCCTGGAGTTACCGGTCGTCGACCTTCAACTCCAGCATCGAAGTCAGCAACCCTTTCATGATCAATGGCCTGGTGGCGGGCACCACAGTATTGGCCCTGATCTCGCTGTACCAGATCTTCAACATGCCCAAGGACGCCAAGCCTGGCGGCACCTGGGGACACGCCTTATTGTCAGTGCCGCTCTATACGGCGGTCATGCTGATATTCGCGGTGATCGTCTTTGTCAATCAGCGCCATATCGCTGGCTTGTCGATCTACTTCAGTGCCTATTTCGATAATGCCGGCACGTATCTCGATGTTGCCTTGTATCTGTGGTGCGGGATGCTTCTCAAGCAAACCCAGCTGGGTGAGCGCGTGTTCAGTATCTTCACCCCCTGGAAATTGCCGCCCGAATTGCTTGCCACCGTGGCTATCCTGGTCATGGCAGTACCCACCGCCTATACCGGTGCCTCGTCGATTATCTTGCTGGCCGCGGGCACCGTGGTTTACCGGGAACTGCGCAAGGTGGGCACACGGCGGCAGCTTGCTCTGGCCGTTACCGCGATGAGCGGTAGTTCAGGCGTCGTGCTCAAGCCCTGTCTGATCGTGATCATCATTTCGATCCTGAACAAACAGGTGACGACGGATGCGCTGTTCTACTGGGGCAGCAAGGTGTTCCTGCTGACGGTATTCACGTTTTTCTGTTATGCAATGCTGATCAAGCGCGATCCGTTGAAATTGACGCCCTTCAGCCTGGCGTGGCAGCCATCCCTCAACAACATGCGCCCGTTGATTCCGTATGTCATCGTGTTCATTCTGGTGTCGATGGCTTACAACATTTTCCTTGAAGCGCATCTCGACCAGTTCTCTGCGCCGGTGATTTTGCCCGTTATCCTGTTCATGGTGATTCTGTACGAGCGCAAATTTTCCAAGGCAGCACCGATTTATCATGACCCGGAACGCATGGATACCATTTCCGGTGCGTTGACGCGCTCCATGTCGGATGCGTCGGTACACGTGGGGGCGCTGTTGTTCATGATGGCAACCTTCATCATCATGACCAGCCTGGGCGGCAAGATGATCTCGGCGACGTTCCTGACAGAGATCGACAGCAAGTGGCAGATGATGGCGTGCCTGATGGCGATGTTTGTGGCGGTGGGAATGTTCATGGAATCCATCGCGGCCGTCGGCCTGATTTCGCTGGCGATTGCGCCCTATGCCTACCAATCAGGTATCCACCCGGTTCATTTCTGGATGACTTGCCTGGTTGCACTGGAATTGGGTTACCTGACCCCGCCGATGAACCTGAGCCATATCTTTACCCGTCAAGTGGTTGGTGAAGCCGAATGCAGCAAGGCAGCCCTGGAAGGCGATACCTTCTTCTATCGTCACGAGCGTTTGCTGTTGCCCCTCATGGTGATGGGGACCGTGTTGATCGTTGTCGCGTTTGGCCCATTGTTGGCCGGTCTGTATCAGTAAGGAGACAGTCGCAGAAGTCTGTGCGACCAGGGGGAATTGCAGTAAAGTCTTGCGGTGAGACTATTTGCCGTTGGATCTTCGATGAACACGACTCTTGCACCTGTCCTCTATATTCCCCACGGTGGCGGCCCTCTGCCACTGCTGGGGGAGCCTTCCCACGCGGCTCTCAGTGATTTTCTGCGGAATGTTCTGAAAACCGTTCCCCGCCCGCGGGCCATGCTGGTCGTGAGCGCGCACTGGGAAGCCCCGGTAGCCACGGTTACCAGCGGTGATCACCCTGCCCTCGTTTACGACTACTATGGTTTTCCGCCGGAATCCTATTCCATCCGTTATCCGGCGCCGGGCGAGCCATCGCTTGCACGACGAGTCGCTCAGCTACTGCAGGCAGAAGGCATTGCCGTGTATGAGGATGCACAACAAGGCTTCGATCACGGCATGTTTGTTCCGATGAAGTTGATGCGACCCGAGGCCGATATTCCGTGTGTGCAGTTGTCGTTGCTTTCCAACATGAACGCAGCGGACCACATCGCTCTGGGTAACGCACTGCATAAGCTGCGCAAGGAAAACGTGCTGGTGCTGGGGTCAGGATTTTCGACTCACAACCTCGGCTTGCTCCGGACCGGAATAAACGCCGATGCCCAGCGGCGCAACAACGAATTCCAGGATTGGTTGCGTGATGTCTGCACCCATCCGGCCTATGATCAACAATATCGCGAGCGGCAGCTGACGCATTGGCAGGAAGCGCCTCATGCGCGTTTTTGTCATCCCCGTGAAGAGCACTTGTTACCCCTGATGGTCTGCGTTGGCGCTACACGCGAGCCAGCACGTTGTGTCTTTGATAACGCCATGCTGGGAATGCGGGCGTTGGCATTCCAGTGGTAAGTATCGTCATCGAACCGCTGGGGGATCGTGCTTTCATGATCACCCTGTCGATCGCCGATTCATTCAGCGATTCATCTGCCGATTCCGCCAATATAACGGCTCATATAAGTGGTTTATGCCTGGCCCTCAAGTCACAAGACGCCGTGACTGATGTGGTGCCGGCGTTCCAGCGCATTTGCGTTCACTATGATCCGCTGCGTCTGCTTGCCCGGGGAATCGATCCTTGCGCATGGATGCAAGGAATGCGCACCCTGCCCTATCAGCCTTTGCCGCCCGGTACGGCAAGACGGATTTGCATTCCTGTATGCTACGAGCCCTCCTGTGCGCCAGACCTGTTGCCGTTGGCGAAGCAGCTCGGCATCTCCGTGGACGCGATCATTGCTTTGCACTCCAACGCCGAATATCAGGTAGGCCTGATCGGGTTTGCGCCAGGATTTCCCTATCTGACTGGCTTGCCCGCAGAATTGCAGGTACCACGCCGTGCCAATCCACGCACTCGTGTTGAAGCAGGCAGTGTCGCCATTGCCGAACAGATGTGTGGCATCTATCCAAAAGCGCTTCCCGGTGGCTGGACTATCATAGGCCGTACACCCACCACGTTATTCGATGCGTCCTGCATGGATCCTTGCCTTCTGAGCGCGGGGGACAGTGTTTGTTTTCAACCGATCAGTGCCCGGCAATTCGAGACATGGTCATGCTGAAAATCATACGCTCGGGTGTCTTGACCACGCTACAGGATGGCGGCAGACCGGGATACCAGGGAATGGGTGTGAGTCCCGGCGGTGCCGCGGACACGTTCGCGATGCAGATTGGCAACACGCTGGTCGGCAATCCTGCCGGCGACGCGGCCCTGGAAATGACCTTTCAGGGCGCCGCCATCACGTTCTCTTGCGACACCCTCATTGCGTTGACCGGTGCACCCATCTTGTGGGAAGGAAAACTGGCTCCACTGTGGAGGCCGTTGTGGGTAAAAGCAGGGATAACGCTTGATCTCGGGGCCATGCCGCAAGGCGCGCGCACTTACCTTTGTGTACAAGGTGGCTTCGAAGTACCGAGGGTGTTGGGGGGCGCTGGTACGGATTTACGAAACGGATTTGGCGGAGGATTTGGGCGTGCCTTGAGCGCAGGGGATTCTCTCGCAGTGGCACCGCAAGACACCCGTTACCCGTCGTTGTATCGCCGTTTGCAGAAGAGCGACGACCGTTTTGTTTTCCCGGCGTGGCAGGTTTCCTGCTGGCGTGATTGGCTGCCCTTCCCGTTGCAGGCTTTGCCGTTCCTGCCCGCTCCAATGGGGAGAGAGGACATGGGCACGATCTATGCTCAACTCGAGTCAACTGCATTTGTCGTGTCGACGGCGTCGGATCGACAAGGGCTACGCCTGCTGGGAGAACCTATGGGCACAACGCTGCCCCGTCAGCCGTCAGCCGGTGTGTGTGTCGGCACGATGCAGCTTCCCCCGGACGGTCAACCGATACTATTGTTGGCGGATCATCAAACCACAGGTGGTTACCCGGTGCCCGGGGTGGTGCCAACCGTGGCACATTCTGCGTTGGCTCAGGCACGCCCTGGCGACAGGTTGACGCTTCAACGAATGCGGCTGGAAGAGGCCCACTGCGCACTTTGGGTGAGGGAGCAACGGCTACAGTTGATACGAAAAATGTTGCACTGGAAAATGCGCGAATGACCATCGCAAAGGAAAAAAAAGGGGTAACCAGAATCAATGCTTTCGAATATAACGCGGGGTAGCTGATCATATGCAGGTAAACCATTCTCATCGCATGGATTTGAATGCAGACCTCGGAGAAGGAGGCAGTGATGACCGGGTGCTGATGCCGTTGATACAACGTGCGAATATCGCCTGCGGTGGCCATGCCGGGGATGACACAAACATGCGCCAATCGATTCTATTGGCCCTGCAGTATAACGTCAGCATTGGGGCGCACCCCTCGTATCCTGACCGTGAGCATTTCGGTCGTGTTGAAACGGGAGCGACACCCGCTGAAATAGAAAGCTTTTGCCGACACCAATTGGATTGTTTCAAGGATATTGCAAACATCTGTAATGCCAGCGTTAACCACGTCAAACCCCACGGAGCGCTGTATCACCGGGTAATGAAGGACACCGATGCGGCGCACGCGTTTGTGCAAGCAGTAATGGACAGTTTAGGTCGCTGTGCCATCATGGGATTGCCCGATAGCGTCCTGCAACGGGAAACGGAATCGGCGGGACTACCGTTTATAGCGGAAATGTTTGCCGATCGTCGTTATGAGGCAGATGGAAACCTGACACCACGTTCACACCCGGACGCAATGATCGAAAAAATCGAGGAAGCAGTCGCGCAGGTGTTTTCGGCACGGAAAGATGCCAGCGTGCAGGCAAGGTCGGGCGAGAAAATTCCCCTTCTCGCAGATACGGTTTGTGTACATGGAGACGGTGCACATGCACTCGCATTGACCGAGGCCTTGCACCGATTGTTATTTCCATGAAGCAAAGCATACAAAATCGGTGTGATGTTCAATGCGGGATACACCGATAATATCCAGTGGATTCGAGACAGTCCCTTCAGAGTATTCCGGCATCCAACCCCGCCGCCATATAGAGCCCGAGAGACTCACACTGCGCGATAAAGGATTCCTGAAATTCACCTCGGCAGATCAGCGGTTCCTGCACGGCTCGCCAGCGTAATCCCGTGACAATGGTTTCAATGGCCCGCCGTGTTCCTGTGCCATCAGAGCCAGCGCGTATCAGAACCGCATACGGCAAACCTTGTTTTTTATCGAGGCAGGGATAGAAAACGCGATCGAAGAAATCCTTCAAGGCACCACTCATGTAACCGAGATTTTCAGGCGTTCCCAGGATGATGGCATCAGCCGAAAGTACATCCTCCGGCGTGGCCTGCAAGGGCGCGATGAGCTGCGTGACAACATTTTCAATATCCGGATGACGCGCACCACATAAAAGTGCATCCATCATTCGACGCGTATTGTCTGAAGGTGCGTGTGCGACGATCAATAGCTTTTTCGCTGGCATGTAGATATCTCAACGATTGAAAACTAGCCCTGATAGCAGGCTCCGCCGACTGTGCTTGCATTGTTCACAATGAAACAGGAATAACTTGCTGTCGATTCCTTGATGCCACGATTAAAAGGTGGCATCGGTGGATACTGCCCGGATAGTCCTGCATCCATGGGGCTTCTTACGCCCAGCGCACCCCGTTTGACCACGTGAGTATAGATCTGCGTGGTGCTTACATCACTATGACCCAACAATGTCTGGATCGTGCGAATGTCGTATCCTTGTTCAAGCAAGCGCGTGGCAAAGCTGTGACGAAAGGTATGGCACCCGGCTTTCTTCATGATACCCGCCGCATGAATGGCTTGCTTGACGAACTTCTGTACGGAACGATCGAGTACATGGTGTCGTCGAACCACACCCGAGCGCGGATCCTCGGCAAGTCGACTGGCCGGGAAAATGTACTGCCAGCCCGGATCAGTCTCGGCACTTGGATATTTGCGCGCGAGTGCATTGGGCAAATAAACATGGCCATAACCTTCCAGCAAATCCTTCTTGTGCAGGGCAAGCGCACTTTCCATTTGGGCGTGAAGTTGCAGTCGCAAGGATTCTGGAAGTACCGTTGTACGATCCTTGCTACCCTTGCCATCCCGCACCACAATGGTACCCATTTCGAAATCGATGTCATGCACACGCAAACGCGCACATTCGGAAATGCGCAGCCCGCTTCCGTACATCAGTCGCGCCATCAACGCGTAGGGTGATCGGAGTTTGCCGATAACTGACATCGCCTCATGATGGGTAAAGACGGTGGGAATGCGTTTCTTGGGGCTTGCGCCTTGCCAGGAGAGCTTTCCAACCGGGCGCTCGAGAAAACGATCGTAAAGGAAAACCAATGCGTTGAGGGCCGTACGCTGGGTGGCCTGCGCAACGTTGCGTCGTAAGGATAGATGAGTGAGAAAGGCTTCGACGTCGGTGGACCCGAGTGTCGCGGGGTGCTTGAGGTTGTGGAAACGGATGTAGCGCAGGATCCAGTGAATGTAAGTCTTTTCCGTTTTCAGGGCCAAACCCTGAGTACGAATATAGCCGCGTAACTGGTCGAGAAAACGGGTAGCATTTTCGGGAACCGGGAGTGGGATGTCTTCCATGAGGGCCTCCAACTGATACTGTATATATGTATAGCTTATCAGGGTTTTCCCGGCTTGAAAAGTACGGACTATCAGTTCAAAGGCAGGATTGACGGGGGGTACGTCTGGGATTTAACGAACTTTTACCATTTGTTTTTTTGGAGGTTAACTTGGGTGAGATAACAAAAGGTTTTTCATGGATTTTCTTGGGGTTGGCGTAGAATAAACTGTTAGGCGACTCTGGGAGAATCGTAAATGACGAAAAAAAGTAAAAGAGACATACTTCTACATTTTGATGAAGAGAAGAACGAAATCATTATATATACGGTATCTACGAAAGATACATCAGGAATACGTGCGAAGGAGTTTGATGGCGCAAGGTTAGATATGAAATTTCTCGCAAAGATGCCGCCGGAAGAAGCTGAACAAACTCTTGGCGATACAATATTTTCCTTAATCGATACTTTCTCTGAAAGGAAGACTGGTATCAGACCTTATGAGGCTCTGATTGATGAGAGTCATCAGCTAGACATTTCGCAATGGGAAAGTGGTGCAAGTGATGGAGATCCGGCAGCGCAGTTCTTACTATTCATAGAATATCATGCGCGAGCGCTTTTTGATGGTGATGCTGAAGCACTTGGAAAGGCAGAAATAATGCTAAAGGCATCTGCTTCGCAGGGATACCCGCAAGCTGTTGAAAGAGAAAATGACTGGCCTATGATACGAGCAGAGGTAGAGAAAAAAATTAAGCGTGCGTCGTCTGCCTAACCAGTCGCGCCACTCGCACCCCAAAGGGTGCTGGGACGCCGCTACGCGGCGCCCGTGCGCTCCACGTTATAGTGCAGTAAGCATAAGGAGTAATCTTGTGATATACCAAGGCGGGTGTCATTGTGGTGCAGTGCAATTTGAAGTTGAGGCGCCAGATTCAGTGGAAATAGAAGATTGCAACTGTTCAATTTGTCGAATGACTGGGTTTCTACATTTAATTGTTCCACGTCGTAACTTCAAATTGATCTCTGGCGTAGACAGTCTGGTGACGTACAAATTTAATACTGGTGTAGCTGAGCATAAATTTTGTGGTGTTTGCGGAATCAAATCTTTTTATGTTCCGCGCTCAAATCCAGACGGGGTTGATGTCAATCTTCGTTGCCTAAAGACTAGGCCGACTCATGTTAAGGTTGTAGCATTTGATGGTGATAATTGGGAGGCAAATGCAGCCTCTCTTGCTCATAAAAGCAAATGAACGCAGGTGCCATAAGTTATTATTTTTAATTCAAAAGCTGCACCATAACAAGTCGTGCCATTCGCTGCCTACGGCAGCTGGGACGCCGCTACGCGGCGCCCATGCACATCCACGTTATATACATATGAGGCATCAAACCCAATGAGCAGTGCAATAAAAAGAAGAATGCGGTTGATTTCTTCAATTTTCGGTTTGGCGCTCTTATTGCTACTTGTTGCGGGAATGGCTGGTGTATTAATGACAAGGGACGTTATTAATAAATGCGACGGAATCGCAATAGGCGATGCAGTAGCAGAATTGCATAGGTTAGAGAACTTATACTGGGGGTCAGTTGCAATGCAGGAAGCTGACTATAGCTTTGATAAGTCAAAACCTTTCGATCCAAACAGGAAGACGTACCAACTGGCTTACTTTCATAGCAGCTTCTTATCAAATGCTGTGTGCATTGTTGAGCATGACGGGGTTCGAGTTGTCTGGCGTGGTTTACAAAGCAACTGACATTTTGCATTTTATTGGTATGTATATAACAACTCGCATCATTCGCAGCCTTTGGCTGCTGGGACGCCGCTACGCGGCGCCCATGTGCTCGACGTTATGCGTTTAGGGTGATTATGTACAAATTCGAAGCAAAGTGTTCAAAATGCTCGTATACGTTTTTTGCTCCTAGTCTGGGCGATTTGGCCTATGGTGAAAAAATTCTGAATACTGTAGATGGTCAAGAGTATCGAAAAGTCTCTGCGTTTGACTCTTTCCCTCAGAGATTGAGTCAGCTCCTTCCGGAAAAATATGAAAAAAATTACTGGGATTTTCTCGCTAGCTTCGCTGATCTGGTTGACGGTAAAAGATTAATTGCTAATTTGGTTTGTCCAAGTTGTCACTCTGAAAAAATGAAATATTGGCAAGGATGCAGATTTGATGAAGAACCGATCGAAATCGCAAGTGCAACGTTTTCCAGTTCAAACGACTTGCCCGATGCAGAGATAATCAAGAGATTTTTGTAAACTGCATAACAAGTCGTGCCATTCGCTGCCTACGGCAGCTGGGACGCCGCTACGCGGCGCCCATGCACATCCACGTTATG
>JBPOHS010000144.1:0-12657 GCA_052035295.1 Pseudomonadota bacterium | reverse complement strand
GCAAAACGGTCTACGACACGTCGGAAAACACCGTTGGCTACAACGTGACCTATCTGCTCGGTGACATGCAGGGTCGTGTCAGAATGGAGCATGACCCGGGCGATCGCATTCCGGTCAAGGATGGCTTACTGGTGCTGGACAGCAACACTGCCGTACCGGATGTTCAGCCGGTGAGAACCGCGACCAGCGTATCGGGGGCACCGCGCAGCTAAAAAACACATCGATGGGCGCACTCACCAATTTATTCTTGAAACGCGAGCATGGGTTGCGAGTGTAATCCGCACAAATGTGAGGTAGGAGCCTCACATTTGGTAAAGTCGCGTCTGAAAACCCCGAAAACCGGACAAAATTCGATCGCGACCTTTAAAAATTTATAACCTATCGGAAAACTAAAAAGGGCTGGCAATATTTTGCGTCTTGTTTAGAGGTTCACTAAAATCTGCTGCATCAGAACGTAAAAATGGGGCGCTCCGGCGTTGAGTAACCACAATCATTACTCGCAATACTTGCAAAAGAACAGCCTTCGTTTATACCTGAACCAATTGGAGCCCGGCTAAAGTCATCACAAAGCGGCGTATATATATTATTAGCAACCACTCCAGAATTTATATAAGCACCAGTTTGAGGATTCACAGCCGTGCCCGTACCGTTCCCAAGACATTCATATATACGCGGCTCTTGCTTGTAAACCAAACCTGAAACGTCGTTATCTCGATTTACATTACAATCAATTGCGCGCTGAACAAGATCGGGATGCTGAGAGGTATCTGAGAAACAGTTATGTTCTGCTGGGGAAAAAATATATCCGATTGTGGATCCAATTTTAAAGCGGAAACGCGATTCGCTGTAGACAACCAAATGTTTTATTTCTCTGGCAGGTCCCGGATCCCGACGAATCCACTTACCATCAACAAAGAGTTTTGGAACAGACCAGAATGACTTCACTGATGTTGGCTTTTTACAACCAGCCCAATCGAGCTTAACGAGATAATCATTAACGTAGTTATAATAAACGCTTCTATTGTCAGCGCCTGTTTCAATGTGCTGACCACTCTTTGTCATACGCACATTCTTTCCTGGGACACTTAAGCATTCTAGCTGCACATCATCTGTACTTGCCCACCAATAAACCAAATCATTTTTTTTGCCGTCGCCCCCCCTATCCTCGCCATCCAACTGGCACCCTGCAGCAACGACACTACAAATAACAATATATTTAATTCTTCTGTCCATTTAACACATCATCCTTCGATCTAAAAAAATCACACAAAACAATAAAATCTTTACCTGCACGATATTGTCACGGGCCGACTCAATTTCTCACATTGAATCGGCGTGCAAGCGCAGAGAGGATACCACTCCAAAAGCAAAAAAGTAAAACACTTGGAGACTTCTCAATGAGTTGGACGATCCGCTAACAACGGATTATAGTAGTGGCGAGATTTGACTGTATACGCAACATTTCACTTTACCCACCGGCAGTGATTCCCCGGTCAACATGGACTCATCGATCTCGACACTTCCCGCCTGAACGAGTTTGCCGTCGGCGGCGATGCGTTCGCCGGCTTGCAGACGCAGAAAGTCACCCGGCACGACCTGATAACTGGGAATTTGCCGTAATGCGCCATCACGCAGCCCCCAGCTTTGCGGGGACGCCAGCGCCCGCAGCTTGGCGAGCGCGGTTTCGGATTTGTTTTCCTGCCAAACGCCCAGCCCGGCGTTCACCAGCAGGATCAACAGAATGGCAATGGATTCCGCCGGCAGGCCATGGGCGCCTTCCGCGACCCAGCTGGCGACGTCGGCGAGCAATGCCACAACGAGAATGTAGATGAGTGGACTTTTGAATTGCGCGAGCCAGCGCTGCCAGAGCGAAACCGGGGGCTTCACTGGCAAGGCATTCGGGCCGAAGTGTTGTAACGCCTTTGCTGCGTCGCTGGAGGACAAGCCACGCGCTACGGGGAAAGAGGACGGGTTCAATCAGGTCTGCCTCTGTAGAACGATGATGATGGACATCATTCTACAGGGCAGCGTCAAATCGCGGAGGACAGAAAGGGGAGAATCTTACTCCGACTCGGGATCGGCGTCGGCAATGGTGAATTCGATCGGTGCCGGTGAATCCCAGGTCAGACCTGTGTCGGTATCGGTCACCGTCAGGATGATTTCGGCCGTGTAGGTACCTGCAGGCACATCGTTACCTTCGGAATCTTTTCCGTTCCAATAAACGCGATGATAGAAATCCGTTGAGTTCGCAGGTGAGAGTGCATACAAATACGGAGCACCCAAAACACCGAAATACCTCAACCCACTGAAAGAATCAGAGCTCCCGCTCCCAACTTTAATTTTTCCTGGGCATGCCTCACCACCGTCAGCAGCCAGCAAATTTGCAGACTCAGCAACCAGATCCAGATAATCTAGATTATTCGCCACCATATCCCACACGACACCACCGCCCGCATCCTTGATCACGACATTGAACCCAATACCGTCAATCGCCATATGCTGAGTTTTTCTCGTCGATCCATTGATTAAATTGATCTCGAAACCGCCGAGCATGGCCTCATAACGTGACTGTCCGTAAGAAATGATGCAGTCATCACTCGGATCATCATTGCCTACCGTCACAAAGCAAACGCTGTCTATGTCAGGGCCAGGCACATAAGACTTAGCGTCATCGGTCTCATTTTCATGAATTCTATTGTCCCAGCTTTGATAGTCGTAATCGCAGGTAGTGATATCGACCTGGGGTAAACCATGAGGCTCTACTTTCTCCAACGCCACCCCAGGCCGCTTCCATTCGGTTCGCTTTCCTGAGTCCAGCGAAAAGACTTTCGCCACCACACCCCGCTCCGCACGCGGCTCCACCTCCCGCTCGTTGCAACCCCCGATGGCGGCCGCCGCCAAGGCAATAGACAACACCGACAGCGGCTTGATCGCTGGAAACACTAGACGGGAAAAGGACATGCAGGAACTCCGGGCAAAGATGTGGCAGCATTAAATCAATATGGCGGGTAAAATACAACGATTCCCAGTGAACGGGCTTCGCGATTGGACCACGCTGACGGTCAAAGTTCACCCCTGACGCCTTTTACCCCTTGCGGGACCCTCCCGCTTATCGTTTCCCGAGGTCACCCATGCAATGCCGGAACGGCTGTGGCGCCTGTTGTATCGCGCCCTCCATCTCGTCGCCCATTCCGGGCATGCCTGCAGGCAAACCTGCCGGGGTTCGCTGCGTTCAGCTGGACGATGGCAATCGCTGCAGGATATTCGGGGATACATCGCGGCCGGCGGTGTGCAGTTCGCTGCAACCGGGACCGGAGATGTGTGGGGACTCAAGCGCAGCCGCAATGGCCTATCTGACCTGGCTGGAAACGTCCACTGGCTGATCGGTTGCATTCTGTGGCCAGTGTTCCCCGGTCATGACACGATTGCGGCCGGCGTGCTTGGCAGCATACAGCGCTGTGTCGGCACGCGCCAACAGGGTAGCAGGATCACGATCGATACCCGAATGCATCATCGCTACCCCGATACTCACGGTCACCGGAATGTGGGTGCCCTCCCACTCCCAATGGGCTTTCTCGATCGCCAGCCGTGCCCGCTCGGCCACTTGCAGGGCACCCGTGGCGTCGGTATTACGCAATACAACGACAAATTCCTCGCCGCCATAGCGCACCACCAGATCGTCGGGGCGATGCACTGTGGCGCGGATACTGGCGGCCACCGCTTTCAGGCACTGGTCGCCCAGAAGATGGCCGTACGTGTCATTAATGCGTTTGAAATGATCGACGTCGATCACGAGCGCCGCCAATGGCACGCGTTGCTTGTTGGCAGATTCCATCCAAATAGGCAAATGCTGATCAAGATAACGACGGTTATTGAGGCCAGTGAGACCGTCGGTGAGACTGAGTTGCTCCAACCGCGCATTGGCCTCATTGAGATCGGCCAGCGCTTGCTGCAGGGCAGCGGTACGCTCGACGACGCGATGTTCCAGCTCGCGATTCATGTTTTCCTGGGTGGCGAGCTGCTCCTGGTAAATGGTGTTGACCTGCTGGGCGAGATTCAGGGAGGTTTCCAGCGCCAGCCGACGCGCGTGTTTTTCTTCGTTGATACGGGCGGCCAAAGCGAATGACAGCAACACGACTTCGGCCAGCATGCCGATTTCCTGCACATGGCGGGTCACCAGGTTGTGTGGAAGGAATCCGGCCATCATCAGGGTGTAAACCGCTGTTCCGAGCACCAGCAGTGTCCAGCCGATCATGAAAAACGTTGCTACCTGGTTGCTGCCGTCACGCCATTGGCGGATCGATACCCACACGACCAGTGCGCACAGCAACAACCCCAGTGGTTGCGCCAGCATGCTCAAGGTGGCTTCTGTCACCCACGGGGAAAGCCAGATCAACGCCACATAACAGGCCAGCCCGGCGACCGCATAACGGTAGGCCTTGGGGTCGATCTCCTGCAGACGCAGGAACCGCACCACGAATGCAATCGCAAAAATGAAACAGAGCGCCACCCCCACCACCATGGCGTGATCCCGCCACCACAAGGAATCGCCCCAGAGATAACGGTATCCGTCACCGCACATGGCGGCCTGGAAGAACATGGCGGCCACCACATAACACACATAATAGAGGTAGGCGTTTTCACGGATGAACAGCCACAACACCAGATTGTAAATGGCCATCACCGTCATGATACCGAAGAAGGCACCGTAATAACGCGCCAGCAGCAGTTCGTGCGCGTCGAGGGCCTGCTTTTCCCACAGGCGAATGGCCGCGACCGTGGTGCTGGCGCTGTGAATGCGCAGGTACAGCGTGGTGTCGGTGTCCGCGCGCAAGGTCACGAGAAAGGTGACATAACGGCTGGCATGAGTGTTTGAGGTCGCCGGAAAGTGATCACCGCCGGTTTCCTGGTGAATGACGAGGGGAACCCCACCCGCCACTTGTTCCACCTGAAAGAAGTCTACCCGGTCCAACATGGTGGACTGTATTTCCAGCACATAATGGGAAGCCTCCATGTCCATTGCAGGCACTTTATTCGCTTGCAATTCCTTCGCTTGCACATCGAAACGCATCCACACGGGTTCGCGGCGATAGAAATCGCGCCACGGCGCCGACATCGAGTCCGTCCACGGGGGCGGCTGCGCCAGCAGTTCGGGCAGTGTCGTGTCGGCACCGGCATCCACCCAATACAAAAAATGGCGATCCAGTGCCAGTGAGGTTATGCCGGGTTGCCACAGATGTGTCGGCAGCTGCGCCACACCACTCTCCGCCAGCACGAACGGCGGCGCACTGGCCACCATGGTCAGACCCGCTACCAGACAACACAGACAGCGGCCAACACCCTGCCAAAAACGGGAAACACCTGCCCGCTTCGTCAGAACGAACCGCAATAGCACGTGCAGGGCGGAAAAAAGTGCACGCACAAAGGCAAAACCGCGCACGAGGCTCAACAAACCGGACATGGAGGATTTCAAAGGCGTTCCGCCCTGCCAGAAAAAAACAGGATCATGACAGTCTAGCAGTGCCTGGGCACCCCATCGAACCCGCGTCTGCCGAGGGTGCCCGGAAGCAGGAACCGGCAGCGTTTACAGATGCAACTCGATATGCAGTGTATTGCCGTGGCGACACTGGGTGATGGGCAGGCCCAAATGATTGAATACATCGATCATTTTCTTGTTGGCCTGATGCACATCGGCATCGAAAAACGTGATTCCCTGCCGTTTTGCCAGAATTTCAAGATGATGAAACAGATGCGTGCCTATACCCAATCCGTGGTAGGCGTCCTCTACCGTAAACGCCACTTCGGCATGTTTGATTTCGGCATCGGGATCGACCATGACATAACGGCCACCCCCCACCGGCGTATCGACGCCATCGATGTCCAGCGTTGCCACCAATCCAACATGATGGATGAAATCCAGCTCGGTGAAGTAGCGGATTTCTTTTTCGCTCAGCTGATGGCGCATCGCCATGAAGCGAAAATACAGGGATTCCGCTGACATGCGTTTAAGGCCGGCGATGATCGCTTCGCGGTCTTTGGGCTGCAACGAACGAATGTGCATGACCCGACCATCGAGCAAGGTCTCGTCGGCACGGTAATTTTTGATGGACTGCGCCAGTTCCTCGGGAGCCTGCATGATTACATCCTTAGATGGGCGATCCGCAAACGATACACCTCCGAATCCGTCATCATTTGATGACTGGTGACATCGTCAAGAGGTGACGAGTTTGATGAATGATGACGTGATTATAGCCCCAACGTTATGATACTGCCGTTACAACGCGCTTAAAGCTTGCCTGAGACCGGCCGAAGGAGGCCTCGCAAACTCTTGAATTGCAACGACAACACAGACGCCAAAAAAGAACCCCACGAGCCCGACCTGGCTGAGTGCCGTCACGTCTTCCTGACACACAATCGACTGCAGGAACGCTGGTCTGCCTTGGACGACGCGCCAGGAACATCGTTCACCCTCGGTGAAACCGGCTTCGGCACCGGGCTGAATTTTCTGGCAGCGTGGTCGTTGTGGCGCTCGTTCGGATTCCGGCATGCGCGGCTGCATTTCGTCGGCGTGGAAAAATTCCCGCTCGGCCCTGCCGCACTGGCACGCGCCCACAGCACCTGGCCAGAGCTGGCCCCGCTGTCGGCACAATTGTGTGCCACTTTGCCGTTGCCCTATCCGGGAGTGCATCGACGGTGCTTCGAGGCCGACCGCGTCACGCTCACCCTGCTACAGGGTAACGCCGTGGAATGCCTGGAAGGATTCATAGCAAGAGTCGATGCGTGGTTTCTCGACGGGTTTGCGCCCACCCGCAACCCGGACCTATGGTCGCCGCGAATGTTCCGTGCACTGGCAGCACTCAGCCATGACAGCACCACGTTCGCGACGTTTACCAGTACGACCCAGGTGCGCCAGGATTTGACGGAGGCCGGGTTCGCGGTCAGCAAAGCCCCCGGATACCACCTGAAAGAAGAATTGTGTTTTGGCCACCTGGCAACCGGCTCGGCCATCGGGCAGGCGACTGGCGGCAAGCCCGACACAGCCCCATGGTTCAGGCATGCGCTCCCACCGCCGCCCACCTCGGTCATCGTTATTGGCAGCGGGCTCGCGGGGTGTGCCATGGCGGCGGCGCTGGCGCAGCGCGGTGTGCGGGTCACCGTGCTGGAACAAGCGCCACAGATTGCCAGCGCGGCCTCGGGCAACCCGATCGGGCTGACCTTTGTCAGGCTCACCGCCCATGACAGCCCGCAAAACCGCTATTACCTGATGGCCTATCTGTACGCGTTGGCGCGGATTCGGCAGGTCATGACGGCGGCCGGTATGGATGAGGGTGAACGCTGGCACCTCAATGGCATTCTGCGGGTGTTTGACGATGACGCCGACGCCGCTGAAGTGGCGGAATTCCTGCAAACACCTGCGGCACATTTGTTGGCGCACCCCCTTTCGGGTGAGGCACTGTCAGCACTCGCCGGGATCCCGATTGATCGACCCGGGCTGTTGCAACCGGGCAGTGGCTGGCTCAACCCCGCCAGTTTGTGCGAGGCCCAGCTGCAATCGCCCCTGATTGACACCCTTGTCGCGACCGGCGTGACGGCGCTCGCACGCGAAGCCGATGGGACATGGCGGGTACAAGCCAGCGCAGGCACCCTGCGCGCCGACGCAGTGGTGATCGCCAACAGCACGGCTGCCGCTGATTTCGAGCAGACCCGCCACCTGACCCTGCGCACCGTGCGCGGCCAGATCACCCGCCTGGCGCCGACGGAACACAGTGCTGCCCTGCAACATGCCCTCAATTACAGTGGCTACGCCACGCCCCCCTGGCAGGGCTTCCATACGGTGGGGGCCACCTTCCACCCCAAACGTACGGATACCGAGGCCTGCGACGCGGATCATGCCGCCAACCTGGCCGCGCTGCGCCATGCCTTGCCAGCGTTTCCCGCACTTCCCGACGCAGGTGTCGGCGAGGGTGGAAGGGTCGCGTTCCGCACCGGCACACCCGACTACCTGCCCTATGTCGGGCCGGCCCCCATTGCCGAGGCCTACCGCGAGGCCTACCAGAATGGTCTGGGCAAGGGCCAGCTCAAGCGCGACTACCCGCCCGGGCCTGTGTTTCCGCACCTTTACGTGAACGCCGGCCACGGTTCACGCGGAATCACCTCCTCGTTGCTGGCCGCTGAAGTGATCTGCCACTGGATGCTCGGCGACCCCGCCCCCGTCGATGGCGAAACCCTGCATGCCCTGCATCCCGGACGCTTTCTGATCCGCCATTTCAAACGCCGGAAACCGGTGTGACGTAATCCGTCCCGCATCCCTTTTCCGGTGGCTTCTGGTCTACACTCTATTCAAGCCATGTTCAGGTGCTGACATTGCACACGCACCTGCGCCCGCTCTCCTGACCTGCTGACTGATGAAAAAAGGGGCTTGCTTGGCATCCCGCATTCCGCTGCGCAATGAAGACGTTACCATCCTCGTCGCCGATGACGACGATGCGATCCGTTTTCTTGCCTGCGACACCCTGATCGATGCCGGTTTCCAGGTAGTCGAAGCCCGCGATGGCGCCGAGGCGCTGGCCCTGTTCGAGCAACACCAACCGCATATGGTCTTGCTGGATCTGATCATGCCCGAGATCGACGGCTTCAAGGTGTGCCGCCGCATTCGCCGGTTGTCCGGGGGGCTGGAACTGGTCCCGATCATGATCATGACCGGTCTCAATGACGAGGAATCGATCAATCAGGCGTTCGAAATGGGCGCCACCGACTTCATCACCAAGCCACTCAACCACCTGATTCTCGCCCAGCGCACGCGTTACATGCTGCGCACACATCGATTACTGCAAACCGTCGAACAGCGCGAAAAACGCCTCGAAACAGCCGAGCGCATCGCCAAGCTGGGCAGCTGGGAGTGGGACACGCGCAGCAAATCGCTGAACGTATCACGCGAATACAACCGCATCCTCGGCTATCCCGAAGACTTTCCCATTCAGGTAAAAGACATCACCCGTTTGTTTCCGGCCGAGGAACGCAAACGCCTGCGTTCCAATTTCGAAGCGTCGGTGGGCCGCCGCGTGCCCAAGCTGGTCACCGAAGTCACGCTCAGCGCGCTCGATGGCTGCCACAAGCGTCTGCGCCAGGAATCCGAATTCGTTTACCGCCCCGACAACAGCTATGTCGTTTCCGGCACCCTGCAGGACATCACCGAAGAAACCGCCGTCAAGGAGCAGGTGCTCAAACTCGCTTATTACGACGCGCTCACCCTTCTGCCCAACCGGATGTTCTTTAAGACACACCTGGATTACGCCCTGCGGGAAACGCGTGACACGGACACATCGCTGGCGATCATCCTGTTGGATCTTGATCTGTTCACACGGGTCAATATTTCGATGGGCACCGACGCCGGCGACAATATTCTGATGCAGGTGTCACACCGGCTGCACGAGGCCCTGGGTTCTGAGTGTGCCACCACCTTGATTCCGGCTGCCATCGACCCTAACGCTGCACCTGACGTGCCCCATGATGTGTTGGCACGGTTGGAGGGCGACCAGTTCGTGATCATGAAATTCCGCTTTGGTCGGCTGGATGATCTGGTGTTGTTGCTGCAAAAAATCAGCAAGCGCATGACGGCACCGTTTCATTACAAGGGCATGGATGTCGTCGTCACCGTGAGCCTCGGTGTTGCACTACATCCGGTCAACGGCCAGACTGCCGAAAACCTGCTGCGTAACGCCGATGCTGCGATGCGGGCCGCCAAACAGTTCGGCCGCAACCAGGTACAGTTCTATACCAAGGATATTGACTCCCGCTCGCGCGAACGCATGGCCATGGAAAACGACCTGCGCCTTGCGATCACCCATGGGCAATTTGAACTGCACTACCAACCCAAGGTGCACCTGCGCCAACGTGAAGTGCGCTCGGTAGAAGCCCTGATCCGCTGGCGTCACCCGGAAAAAGGCATGATTTCGCCGGCGCTGTTCATTCCCATGGCGGAAGAATTGGGGTTGATCAACGAACTGGGCACCTGGCTACTCAATGAAGCCTGCCGCCAGACCAAGGCCTGGAACGCCGAGGGAATCGCGCCGCTCAGAACCGCCGTCAACATTTCCGCCGTGCAGTTGCGCGCCAACAACTTTGTCGAGAAAGTGCGTGTCACTCTCGACAAATACCGTCTGCTGCCCAGCCAGCTGGAAATCGAAATCACCGAAGGCGTGTTGATGGAAGACAACGTCACCATGATACGTACCATTGAAGGGCTGCGTTCACTGGGCGTGAAAGTCGCGCTCGATGACTTTGGTACCGGCTACTCCTCCTTGAGTTACCTGACGCGCTTCCCCTTCACGGCATTGAAGATCGATCGCAGTTTCATCAAGGATTGCGTGCGTCACGGGCAGTCTGCGGCGATCGTGCATACCATCATCCAGTTATGCAAGAACCTGAACCTGGAGGTCGTGGCCGAGGGTGTGGAGGTCGAAGAGGAATTGAAGTTTCTGTATGACCACCGTTGCGACATGATACAGGGCTTTTTGTTCAGCACCGCCCTGGATGCCACTGCCCTGCTCAATTACATCCGCCGTAAACCGTGGATGGATCAGCTGGATTTTCTCAATTAGATACGAGGTCGGACGTTACCGGGATAGCCGCCGCCATTCTGCGGCGTCAATGATGTGGGTGTTTTCCATGTCGGTATCGACCACGATCAGCCACTGGCGCCGCTTCAGGCCATTGAGGATTTGGCGGACCTTGGTGTCGAGAGCGTATTCTTCCTGGCCGTAGTCGGTGCCTTCGCGGGTAACGAACTCCTCCACCAGCCGATGCAGGGTCTCGGGATCGATGGCATCCCAGGGCACTTCAATCAACCGATCTTCAGACATCAGCGCAAATCTCCTTTAAAACCAGCCTTTGTCGGCATCGACCAGGCGCTGGCGGCAATGGGCATACTGCCTGTCGTAAGTGGCAGCCCGTGAGGCAACCCGTTGTGCGATAGTCTTGAGCCATGGCTTACTGCGCCAGGTGCCACGCTCATATCCGCCCTGCCCCTCATGATACGCGAGATAAAGATTATAGGCATCGTTGCGGCGCACCCGGTTGCGCTGCAGTGTCTGGGCGTTATACCAGCCAATGAAGTCGATGGCATCCTCGAATTCGTCGCGCTCGGCAAAGCTGTTGCCGCTCTTGTCGACATACCAGTCCCAGGTTTCATCCTTGGCTTGCGGAAATCCATAGGCCGACGATGGACGACCCAGGGGAATGAACAGGAACCAGCGAAATGCCGGTTGGGCGTCGGCCACGAACTGGCTTTCCTGGTGCATGATGGACATCATGACCGGAATCGAGCTGCCCCATCGCGCCGACGCAGCGGTGGCTGGTTCATGCCAGTCGGATTTTTCGGTAAAAATGGCGCAGAGGTCCTGCGTATTCCGCGGCGGTGACGACGCACATCCGGCCAGCAGCACCCACAGCAGCAAACAAAGATAACGCCCGCTTGACACTCCTCTCACCCACCACCTGCCTTAAAAGCCATCGTTTTCGATCGGCAGCACTCTACCACAATGCTTGCAGTGCACGGCGTCGTGGTCGTGGCGCATGAGACCGCAATCCGGACACTTGAAGACGACTTTGCTCGGCCGAAAAATGGTCTGGACCAGGCGCAAGAACAAACTGACTCCCACGATCATCACCACCACCGACAACAGGCGACCGGCGGTGTCCTTCATGGTGATGTCGCCAAAGCCGGTCGTGGTTAGCGTTGTTACCGTGAAGTAAAGGGCATCGACGTAATTATTGATCTGGTCGTTGACGCCATGTTCCAACACATAAACCAACGCCGTGATGAAAAAAATGAAGACAAACAGATTGAACGACGATTCGATGATGTCCTGATGCGCGCGGAACCAGCGCCAGCGTTCCCGCAGGTCACGCATGACGCGATAAGAGCGCAGCAACCGCAGGGTACGAATGACGCGCAGAAAGCTGAGGTTATCAATGAACATCGACGCCAACAACGATGCGATTACTACAATATCGAGCCAGGTATCGATCTGCAGCAGCCACTTGCGCCGGTTGTTTTCCAGCGAGGCCCTGGCAATGAAATCCGCCCCCATAACGACTGCAATCAGGTAATCAACGGCATATACCCAGGTGGTGGGCTCGAAAAGCGACGATACGACAAAAAAGACGACCGTCAGCAAATCAAAGACAAGCAAGCCAAAACGAAAATGGAGCGACGTGGCGCTATCCCCTTGGTAAAGCCAAACCAGTCTGTTTTTCAGCGACAATTGAACCTCCCCAAGCTTGCAATACGCAACCGTCGGACTGATCTGTTAAGCTGATCAATCGATCCGACGCTTTCATTCAAACCACGCCATTGACAGGAGAAACCCATGCCACGCGCCACTGCTCGACACATTCTGGTCGACTCCCAGGAAAAATGCCTGGACCTGAAGCAACAAATCAACTCCGGGGCTGATTTTGCCGACATCGCCCGCCAGTTTTCCAAATGCCCGTCGGGCCGCAGTGGCGGCGACCTCGGCAGCTTTGGCCCTGGCGAAATGGTGAAGGAATTCGATCAGGTGGTATTCAGCGCCGAGTTGAACACGGTACAGGGGCCGGTAAAAACCCCCTTTGGCTATCATCTGGTGGAAGTGACCAGCCGCAAATAAGCACCGC
>JBPOHS010000068.1:0-53065 GCA_052035295.1 Pseudomonadota bacterium | reverse complement strand
AATACCGATCTTTTGGTCTTTCGCGAATCCACGGGGCAGTTGGTGTTGAGCCGTCGCGGTATCGCCGATGCTGAGATCGATGGCCGCCAACAGATGGGAATCGGGCAGGGCGGCAACAATGTTTTTTACCGTGCCATGCTGCGTGGCCCCAGTGACAGCAATATCAACATTGGTGCAACCAACCGCAGTGGCGGCTGGACAGCCTGGGCCACCCGCAATCAACTGGCGGAACCGTTTCGCGAGCACGAAGCAGACCACTTGAAATCAGGTGAATGGGTGCGACTCGTTGCCATCAACCGTGCGACGGGCTACGTCGGGTCGCAGCGTGTGCAGCTGGCTGATGCCAGCACCCGTGCCGGTGGCCTGCTGAGTTTCCCGGTCGACGATATCAAGCTGATGCCACCCAACCTGAAGATCTGGGCGGAACGCAGCTACGATGTCGACAAGGGTCTGACCTCAGGTGAGGAGCGGCGTTATTTGATCGGTGCCGAAGGCGCCAGCCAAACCTCTGATGCCATGGTCTCGATTTATAGCGAATGGCTCGATCATGATGGCCGCCCTTTGCCAGAGGGGCTCGGGGACGACGATGGCAAGCAATATGGTCTGACAGGCCGACTCGCCAAGGTCGTGGCACCCAATCAGTTGGGTGCCGCTGGTTCGGGCGATGGCCAAAGCCGTAGCGATCTGGCGAGCTTTCCGATTGCACCGGGGCTGCAAAAGCAAGTGATTCAGCTGCGCGATAACCAGACCCGCCCCGAACATTATTACGTGCATGTCACGGGTACACAGGTCAACGAGAACCCGAGCTTTGATGCCGCGGGTGGCGCGGCAGAGGCTCCGCTTGATGTGCGTCCGGTGGGCATGACACCCTTTTTGACGCCCCTCTTTGATGAAGATAAATCGCTGATCGAATATAACGCCTATCGTGATTTGAAACGAAACAACGACGATGTCGATGCTGACAAACCGCTTCCTTATTATGCCTGGTCGTATCGGCCAGAGTATCAGTTCAGTCGTTACAGCCTCGAAATGCAGGAGGTCAATCGGACGTATACCGATGCCTCAGGTACTGATGCGACACAGAATATTTATACCGCGAGTGAGCCCATTGTTAGCGCTTCCGACAAGTTTGTGGAGTTGCTGTATTCGTTGATGGGGCCGGAGTTTGATCGGTTGACGGCGATTGATGGCCCGCAGGATTTGGTGTTTGCCTTTGGGGAGGAGGAGGCGAAGGTTGAGATCGGGGAGGATAAGAAACTCAAGTTTGAGAATTTGGATCATTTATCCAAGCTGGATGTGGAGGATTTTTTAACGCTGCGGTTGTATTCCAATCAGGATGCCGGGAATATTTTGTGGGAGTATGCATTTGATTATTTGACTCTCTTCCCAGGTCGAAATCCAAATATTCCTGTTAACGAAAATACTATCGAAATTTCGTCAGATGAGGTGGCACTGGGACCCAAAGCTATTTCCGCATTTCTAAATCGTGACACCGATGGAACCACAAATTCTCAGATCATCGGCTGGCGCGCGTTGGGTTCAGGATCGGTAGACCCACAAATTTCTGAAAGTAGTATGGGTATTTTCGGTACATCACTCCGTTTAAGTACAAAGGCGGGTGATTCTGCTGCGGCGTACGCTTTCTTTGGAAGTGCTACGAACGCTTTTTATACTCCTACGTTCAAGACGATTGCCGGCGCCCCTCACGCAATAACCGTTATAAACAAAACCGGAAAGACGACCATTGGTGGGATGGGAGCGGTAGATCTTTTAATCAGCGTTAAAGATAAATACGGTAACGCGGTCGCTGATGGTACACAGGTGGCAGCGATTGGTAGTGCTTTAAATGTGCAGGGTGTTGGGGCAACCGTGGATGGTAAGGCAACTCTCAGCGTTAAAGGTGACGTCGAATCTGGAAGCCTGCCAATAGTTATTAGCGCGGGACAGGCCAAGTTACTTGAAGAAATACAAGTTTACGACATTGAGCTTTCCCTCCCGAATTTGGCAAACGTTAATGTAAATTCAACTACGCCATTTGAAATAAAGGCAACTAGCGATTACGGGAATCTTGAAACACTTGAGTTGGATGTGGCAGTTCATCGTGGGAACCTGGATAAGAAAAAGGTTGTGCTGGATGCTGAGGGGCGTGCAATCGTCAATTTCGAAGCTGGAGAATTCCCTGGTTTTGCTCAGCTTTCTGTAAAAATTGCAAAAACAACCAAGGTTCAGACTGAGAAATTCTTTGTTAAGAATGTCGGCGACTATTTAGAGCGAAACGTATTAGTCACTGATGGCAATGGCAGCATTGATGTTGGTGGAGCCACGCTAACCTATGGCGATACCACTAATCTCGTGATGAGCGCCTCGCCTGGTGAAGGCGTATCGCCGACATTGGTCGACATCTTTGAGCCACCACTCTACGCCTTGCAAGATTACGCGCTGGGCACAACGAGCGGGAATAGCGCGACCTTAGTTGATATTTCTGGCGGAATTGATGCGCGAGGAGAGGACATTGCCATTACTTCTGGTCCTTCCCAAGCGGGTATTGCTTGGCGCATGGGTGGGAGTGGATCCATCACTATTCCCGATCACAGTCGAACAGCGAGTCTAAAGCAAGCTGGTATTAATTTTTGGATTAAATTCGATGCTCAGCCGGGTGGTGCCACCATTTTGGAATGGGACGACCTTGGTGTATTAATGAAGGTCACGGATGATGGTCGGCTCCGTCTGGAAGGAAAGGTAGCAAACACTGAGTACAATGTGACCTCATCTAATACCGTCGTGGCCGGAAAATGGCATCGTGTAGCGGCGCATTTTTACAATGAAAAGCTTTTTTTGGGTCTGGACGGGCAAGTCGATTCTTCTGAAGTTGGGTCAGAATTGTCTGCGTTCAACAATCAAGATTATGCACTGAAAATACAGGCTCCAATTGGCTTAGATATAGCAGGTATAAAAGTATATGACTGGCATGGGGAGGCCAAACTCACATTCTTGAACGGCAGCTTTGATACAAGCGTTACAGTTGGCGCAACCGGTCAAGCTAAAATTGCACTGAAAGCTCGGCCCGCCCTTGTTGCCTATACGCGTGCTTACCATATCCCGGATAGAACGCTAATTGCTGCAGTTGGTGATTTCTTGATTCCTTCAGCTTACGCAGGTGATCCATCGACCCAAGCATGCGTCAATAGTTTTTCCCCTGTCCCCCCTGATGCCGTGGACCCAAGCGTTGCACAAGCAGAACGCTTTATGAAAATCACTCTTGAATGCTTTGTCAAGAAAAGAGTCGAACAAGCGCGAATAAAATATCAGACAAGTGAAGGTTATGTAAACAAAGCCGTCGCTTTAGTAAATCAAGAACTATACAAGGGCGTGTACGAGACTCTTAAAGCCCAGCAACGATCAGTTGTAATTTTCGCCAATTGCTTGGACGCAGTTGCTACTGGTGAAAATGCAAGTGCAGTTGGTGCGACATGCGACTTTATCACCGGAATGTTGGCAATTGGTGACATACGGGATTTGCTCATTCAGGCTTGGCATTACCATATTGGTGATCAGAAAAAATACGACCCCCTTGTGGCTAACCTTGCTGCTATTGGATTGATTGCCGATGGGGTTCAGTTAATACCAGGCGCTCAAGGAGGCGTTATAATCAATGCAGTGACCGCTAGTAGCAAGCAAATTGTCAAGGGGTTTCGCTTGCTTGGTGAGGCGGGGCAGCGCGCTTCAAAACTTCTTGGAACGAGATTTGGCAAGATTGTTAATGACAGTAATCTTCCTGTCGAAAGAAAGATTGAAGCACTTAAGGTAATGGTACCTTTTTTGGAGATTACGGCTTCGGTTGCGTTGATTTATCAGCAGGACCCAAGAATATTTTCGTTCTTGGCTGAAGCCATGTCTTCCGAGAACGCTGTGGAAAATCTTATTTCATGGACCAAAAATTATTTGGAAAGACTTGGGACAGAACTAGGTTTTGCTAGCAATGATGATAATTCAAATTGGTTGGATTTTATAGTTCCATCTGCATACGCAGATGTTACTGTCAGGGCAAAGGAGCGCTTTGTAAGGCAGCTGGGTGAACTGTTGGATGGTGTGCCGCGGCTGCCTCAGAATCCAAGTCGGCGGGATGTTGCGGACGCCTTTAACAAATCCCTGGCGATATTTCTAGATGCGGCAAATGACAGCAATTTTGCATTAAAAAATGTTCGTAATGACATGGATGTTCTGCGTACTTTCTTAACGGTTCACTTTATTGGAAAGGAAGATGCCGTTAAAAAGCTTGCCTATAACAAAGGTTGGACAATTGGATTGCGCCAACTGGTTAAAGATGAGCACATGCTAAAGGCCATCGCTGGACTAGACGTTGCAAAGATGGTAGATGACAATGTCGAAAACGCCCAGGAGGGGCTCCGTAGGATAATATCTCAACTTGATAACAGCATTGGGCCGGATGTCGTAAAGGGGCATATGGCGCATCTCCTGGTCATTGCCGATGTCATGAAGCGTAATGATATGACATTAAAGGGCGTAGAGGTCTGGGAGGGGCCACGAAAGGCTGACCTGACAGAAGCAATGCTATCGGGTCGAAGGGTAGATTTAAAAATTCAGCTGCAGAGTGGTGAAATAATTAGCGTTGAGTTAAAAAACTTCAGCGCCAGAACATGGCAAGATAACTTAAAAAAGATGATGTCAAATAAGGTCTCGGATTCTGCCGATGATTCCGTGGAGGAGGTTGTTGCGGGGCAGTTGATGTCAGACCTTGTAAAATATATTGAGAATGGTAATAAAGGGCGTCAGTGGTGGTTTACGCCAGACGTTATTCCGGGTGCTAACACAGCGACAGCGCCCTTGAGCGCGGCGATTATTGCTGCTAAAGAAGATGAGATTATTCGTTTTATAGAGAAAGAAATCGCAGAGAATGAGGCAGATATAGCAAAAAGATATTTTGGTTTGGTTATCAAAGGTAAAGGTGCTACGGAGGCATCAATTGATCAGTGGGAATCGAAAATGGATTTGCTATCCTCTGCGCTAAAAGGACGAGGTAATCCCCCTGTAAAGTTTGTAAAAATATACGATTTTGAAAATGTCATTGGTTTATAGGGGTGTTTTGAGGAAGATATTGGTATGATGATTTATCGTTGTGCAGGACAATTTGTGATTTTTGTCGTTAAAAATACCTCCCAATTGTTTTCGCTTGACGAAGGGGGTAATTATTTTTCCATTGATTCGGAGGGGTTAAGGTATTTCGATTATGAGAGGTGTAAATTGGACCCGCGGGGTGAAATTGAGCGTGAGGGAAAAAAATATTTTCTCAAGCTTGATGGAGCTCTCAGTGTAAATGAGTCAAAAAAGGGAAATGTTTATTTCGAGGATGGCGATGGTTTAAGGCTTTCAATGCTATCTGAGTTGACCTGTGCCATCGCAAGAAAATCTTTATTCAATTTGATTGGTGATCATGTACTTATAAATGAGAGGAATTATCCCGAGAAGGGGGAGTCTTCCCTACTGGTTTGCGATACTAAGTCAGGTACCTTTAATTATACCCAGCCAAGAATGACGTCATCGAAAATAATAGGCGAATCGGTCTACGGATGGAATCTTGTTGATCGTGAAGTCAAGAGATGGAACCTTGCCTTAACTGAGGTTTGGTCTTTCAAGGTGTTGCCTGAATGTATGGTTTTGAATTCTGGCTCGTACAGGTCTTGGGTTCCAACAGAGTATAAAGAATTATTCTTTTTATATCTTGGGCACGTTGCTGATGAACAGATCGACTTACATGGGGAAAGAATTCGGCTGTATAAGCGTGGCCTATTGTATTGCTTCTACAAAAACAAGCCAGAAGTCAAGTGGCAACGCGAGTTCGATTATGCGGTAGAGGATACGTTGCTTGATGGTGATCGGTTGTTTGTTGCTACTTCAAATCTCATTGAGGTATTAAACCCTGAAACTGGAGAATTAATCCAGCGAATTGATACGGAGTTTAACGCCAAAGTCTCCCGTGGTGCTGGAGGAGAGTTGGCATCCTTACACGTAGATGGTGGATTTTTATACTACTGCTACCGCAAAGAATCCTGTTTACTTGTTTACGATATAGAAAGCGTGGAATTACGGTATCGACTCGAGCTCCCAGAAGGCTGGTGCTCATGGCACTTTCAGTTCAAAGATGAAAACACTGGTCGCCTATACTTTGATCTGATTCTTGGTCCGAAGGGCGGGCCTGATTATCATCGCAATGCAGTGCTAGAGCTTCATCCGGATGAGCTCGGTCAGCCAGTAAAAATGGAGTCTGGTCCCGAAGTTCATATCAGTCTACAACCATCCATCGATGATTCTGCTAAGCAAGAGGTCTGGGTGGAAATCAACTGCCCTAGCATCGACGATGCATTGCGATTCGGTGAATTGCATACGCAAAACCAGGCATACATAAACGGACACACATTAATAACGTCGCATTGTGAACCAAATCCAAAATTTAACGGCATTGTCCACTTCCGCTACTCTGGAAGCGTTCTTCCAACGGAAGTGGCAACAGAGAAAATGAAGACGATGGAGAAACGATTTAAAAAGTGGGTAGAGGAATCTTCTGTCTATGCCGGTGACAATAGTAAACGCGTGTGTCGTCTTGATGCGCAGTACGTTGGTTAACTACAAAATTTACTGAAATCCATCAGCGAGGAGGATTTCAAAAACACTGACCTCTTGGTGTTTCGTGAATCGACCGGTGAATTGGTGTTGAGCCGTCGCGGCCTTGCCGATGCAGAGATCGATGGCCGCCAACAAATGGGCATGGGGCAGGGTGGCGACAATGTTTTTTACCGTGCCATGTTGCGTGGCCCCAGTGATAGCAATATCAACATCGGTGGCACCAATCGCAGCGGTGGTTGGACAGCCTGGGCAACGCGCAATCAACTTGCTGAACCCTTCCGGCAGCAACAAGCCGACCACCTGAAATCAGGGGAATGGGTCAGACTCGTCGCCATCAACCGTGCAACCGGTTACGTTGGTACTCAACGTGTGCAGCTGACTGACGCCAGTACACGCACGGGGGGCATGCTTAGCTTCCCGGTAGACGATATCAAGCTAATGCCACCCAACCTGAAGATCTGGGCAGAACGTACCTACGATGTCGACAAGGGCTTGACCTCAGGTGAGGAGCGGCGTTATTTGATTGGTGCCGAAGGTGCTAGTCAAACCTCTGATGCCATGGTCACGATTTATAGCGAATGGCTCGACCAGGACGGCCGCCCTTTGCCAGAGGGGCTCGGGGACGACGATGGCAAGCAATATGGTCTGACAGGCCGACTCGCAAAAGTCGTGGCACCCAATCAGTTGGGTGCCGCTGGTTCGGGCGATGGCCAAAGCCGTAGCGATCTGGCGAGCTTTCCGATTGCGCCGGGGCTGCAAAAGCAAGTGATTCAGCTGCGCGATAACCAGACGCGCCCTGAACACTATTACGTTCATGTCACGGGTACACAGGTCAACGAGAACCCGAGCTTCGATGCGGCGGGTGGCGCGGCAGAGGCTCCGCTTGATGTGCGCCCGGTGGGCATGACACCCTTTTTGACGCCCCTCTTTGATGAAGATAAATCGCTGATCGAATATAACGCCTATCGTGATTTGAAACGAAACAACAACGATGTCGATGCTGATAAACCGATTCCTTATTATGCCTGGTCGTATCGGCCTGAATATCAGTTCAGCCGTTATAGTTTAGAAATGCAGGAGGTCAATCGGACGTATACGGATGCCTCTGGCGCTGATGCGACACAGAATATTTATACCGCGAGTGAGCCAATCGTTAGCGCTTCTGACAAGTTTGTGGAGTTGCTGTATTCGTTGATGGGGCCGGAGTTTGATCGGTTGACGGCGATTGATGGCCCACAGGATTTGGTGTTTGCCTTTGGGGAGGAGGAGGCGAAGGTTGAGATAGGGGAGGATAAGAAACTCAAGTTTGAGAATTTGGATCATTTATCCAAGCTGGATGTGGAAGATTTTTTAACGCTGCGGTTGTATTCCAATCAGGATGCCGGGAATATTTTGTGGGAGTATGCATTCGAGCTATTTGTTCTGGATACTCAAAATGCGGAGTATGACCCCACACAAAATGTCCCACTCTACATCAGTGCCGACGACCCAGTGGTAGATTTACAAGCCTTGTTGGTTGGCTTTTATAGTCTCCCCGAAGACAGAAAAACACTTAAGACCGTTCGCTGGGATCTGGCAGGTTTAGGCCACCTTGAAACAGGCGTGACACGCGACGACCAATTGGGTGCCTTTTTTAATAAGGTCACGTTGCCCCCTGTAAAAGGTGCAGCTGCCCACGTCACGGCAACGCTTGATGGCGAGCCTCCGATCCAAGATAAACTTCCGCCCATCATTGTTATTCCCGGCAAACCTGCGCGTATTGAGGTGGTTCCATCAGGAAAGGCCCATGTCAAAGGTGTAGGTGCAATCGATCTGAAGATCAACGTTTATGATGCCCACAATAATTTCGTCAGTGATGGCACCGCGGTTTCTGTTAACGTCAGTGGTGACGCGCTGGTGTCCAACGAAAAAGCCAGCACAAGTATTGGCGAAGTCAGGGCCGCTATCAGAGGCTATGAGCGTGCCGAAGATATAACGGCGACAATCACCGTTGGAGATATCAAGCAAGAAGTACCGCTGACCATTCACCCGCTTACAGTCGAGTGGGTAAGTGCGCCCGCACAAATTGCTCCCGACTCGCAGGAACGGTTGAAGGTAAAACTGACTGATTCCGATGGCAATCCAGCCTGGAATATCGCTGTAACGGTCGATGCCAATGTCGGCTTATTTGACGAAAGCTTTGCCACAACCAATGGGCAAGGAGAAGCGGAATTCAGGTTTGTTACGCCAAACCGTACGGGCGAAACCACCTTGCTGGCCCGCGCGTGCAGCAACTGCGGCGCCAGCCACCCTGTGCGTATCGCCTATTTCTCGAATACTGAGCCACCGGCCATTGAGCTTCAGCGTCGGCTGGTGGTGGGGGATGAATCTGCGCCTGGCACTGTTAATTTTACGCGTTACGATGGTGTCGATATTCCTCTTCCATACGAAACCCGTCTCAAGGCAACCGTTCGCGGTGTGCCCAATGGAACGCGAAACGTGACGATAGGCGATTTGTTTGCACCTAATCGTAATTTTCTTGCTGCTTATTTCATGAATGACGTTATAGAAGACGAGGAGACTTTAACGTCAGGCTTTTACGTAGCGACAGACGAAGTCGGATTACTACCCGCTAAAGTCAAAAACGTACTGTCAACGAGTGATGGCCCGCATTTTGGTGCGGGTAGCAGCTTTTACTTTGAAGGTCGAAGTGTATCGATAGCAAAATCAGTTTTTGATGCCAGCGACGCCCAGCATGTGCAGAAAGCAGGGGAGTTGGGCTTTTCTGTGCGCATCAATCCGGCTTTGCTGGGCGGTGAGGTGTTCGACCTGGGCAATGGCTTCAAGGCGCAGTTCGCTGGTAATAGTCTCAGGCTTTCTCTTCAGACGAGTGCAGGGAGTTTCAAGGTCGATTCCGACGAGCTTGTCCCGGGCCAATGGTACAAAGTGGCGGGTCGGTATTCAGAGGGTGAATTGGCGATTCAGGTCGGGGATGTCACACGAAAAACGCCAGCCACTGGCGATATCAGTTACAACAATACCCGTTTACAGGTAGGCAGCGGGTATACCGGCTATATGAAAGATCTGCTGTTCTTTGACTGGGCGTCGCAGCCGCTCTATCGACTGGAGAACGGCCAAGAGACGATGACGGTATCCCTCGATGATGCCGGGCAACAAGAGATAACCCTGCTTAGCCAAGGAGCGTTGAACAAAAACCTCCCGAACGCTTCAGTAAAAACACAGTCTATCAATGTTGTCGCCGATGGCTTTGCGCAGTCGGCAAATGTCTTCAGTAAATCGACTTATGCAGAGGTGGCAGGCGAGTACGCCACGAATGTGGAGTCGACCCAAGTGGAGCAACAATACCCACTGGCGCTGAATGGTCTAACGCTACCCAATCCTCCCGATTATGTGATTAGCCCTGCCCACGCAGGTGTGTTCGACATGCTGCCCGATTGGGCCGGCGCAGCACTCGACTGGGTAGTACCCTTTAATGACATCAAGATCCTGTTTGAGCAGATCGGTTATTTGGCCACAGGTGACATGGCCCGTTTCGATGCTGTCGAAACCGTGTTGGCGGGACTTGGGGTATTGTCGGCGATACCGGTAGCGAAGCCATTGAAGGTCGTCTTGGGTCCGTTGAGAAAGTTCTATCGCAGTGTTGGCAATCGGCCCTTTGTGAAAGCTATGGCTGGGGTGATTTCGCGCTATGGGGAGCATATAAAAAAGAGGGATTTTGATAAGGTCACAGAATTGTTGCCGTTCTTTTTGGTTGTCGCTGAAATGATCAAGGAACCCGAGGTGATTGGGTTCATGATCAATAGCATCGCGAGTGCCGATGATTTGATGGCCTGGATTGATTATCTAAATTTACCTGCGGATGGCTGGGAGGGTGAGGGCGCGGCGCCGAGGGTGAACGTTGCAATTAACGAAAAACTGCACCCGGATGCTGACGAAACTGAGTGGCTGCCGGATTTCAGTGGATTCATTCCTGTAGCATATGCTGATTCTGGACGCCGTCTCTCTGCGATCAATCCCGCCTTTTTTGTCAGGCGTTTCAAAACGGTGCTCTCAAAGGTGGGTGCTGATTTGGTTTCGCGAGCACCTGAAGTTTCTCAGGCGCTCAGGGCAACGGTTGAGGTACTGAATCGTGGTGAAGGCAAGCAATTTCGTCGTTTAGTATTTAACCCGAAATTTATTGCAGCGGTAGCGACCTTAGGGGTTCGGGCAGGCGCCAATCACCTGAGAGCGTTTTTGAAAGGAAAATCAGACGCGAGACTGTCGCCTTTGATGGTGATGGCCATTATAGCGTTCCTTGAAGAGCAATACCGAGGCAATCAGATTTCTGGCGATGTATACGAGCAGGTTATTAAAAAATATGCGCTTGCATTTGGCGATGTTTTAACGGGCGATCTCGACGAGGAGCAGCCTGTCGGTTCAGAAACTGGTGACCCCATAACAAAGGCAGCGACAACATTTACGAATAATGGGGCGCATGGGGCATTGTTTCATTTGCAGATGGTGGCTTTTTGCAGGCTCCTTGGCCTCAACGTGGAACAGATTGAGGCACACAAACGCGTTAAATTTTATACCGCTGAATTACTTCGTATCCAGAAGCCCATCTATATTTTTGATCGAAATGTAGATATCGTGCTATTAGACAACGATAAGGAAAGGTGGCTTGAATTGAAATCTCTAAAATCCGGATCGTCGCAAGCGGGCTCTAGTTTTAGTGTCGTTTCAGACGGCTTTTCCCAGTGGGGATACAAAAGGAGAGCCGGCGCAAATGTTGGCCAGGTTAGACCCGCAAGCTTTAAATATCATAAACAGTTTACCCTTGATCGCGCTGCGGCAGCCTCACCACAAAGTGTCTTTCGCGTAACTAATGGAGCGGAACGCCCGATTGCAGTGGCAGATTATGAGTGGTGGTTCCAACAATTTAAAGCCAGAAATTCGCAAGGCCGGATTGAACAGAACCCTAAAATGGGGGGCTCGGCACCACTTCATCCATCCGATATCGATTGACCAGGGAGCCTCTGCCAAATCTGGATGCTAAGGATGCACGCGCGGATTCAGAAAAAATGCTCAAATTCATGTTAGGTGCATCAAACGCGAGCCAGCGAAGCTCAAAGATCAATCTGGCTTCGGTAAAAAATATGATTCAAAGCATGGTTTCGTCTGGCGCTATTGATTTTCCAGATGATGTTATCCAAAAATTGGAGCAAGAAGCCCTTGCGTTGCCAGGTGATTAACCAATGATGTATCCAGATTTTGAAAGTCAAGCGTGGAAAGACGAGCGCCAGACGCGTTGGTCGGAGTGGGTGTTTCCGCATCTCAAAAAATTTGCCCGACGAAAAGAGCTAAAATATCTCGAGCGTATTTATTGGGGGGAGCCTTTCGATAGAAAATCGCCTTATTTTCAAGAATATCGTGATAAGCGTAATGGTGATGGGCATACAACCTTGTTGTTGCTCAGCCCTCATCAGAATTCGGCCGCATGGATGCGCGATATGAGGCCAGAGCCGTATGGGCATCTGCAGTTTTACAACGATTTGAGTTGGCTGTTAGGAATCAATATTGATCATCGATATTACGGATGGGACACCGAAACAGCGGTTGAATGGACAGATTTATTGGTTACTGAACAATTAGATAAAGACCAGTATGCCCCCTTTGGCGTAAAAGAAATTTCTCCATTTTCTGATATTTTGATGTTCTTAAATGAATATCTTCAGCCAATTGTTGCCTGGGCTTTTGGGTTGGAATGTCAGGGTGAATTTATCAAGGATGGAAACAAATGGGCTAAACTCAACCATTTGCTGGGAAAGCTTCTTGATATCTCTCCAGAGCTTATTTTCAGGTTGAACATTAGTGAATCTGACTTTCCTGATATTCACATAAAAATTGCTCATGCAAGAATAAGAAAAATATTGCAAAAACTATTGTTCTTGTCATTTGATTTCGAAAATCGCTACGAAAGTGTCGGGATTGAAGATTCAGCCGACCTTCAATCCTTGGGCGATCTCACAGAAAGAAAATTATTTCTGGCAGAATTCGCCGTCTTGCTGGCCAATGACCCACGGGCCGCAGTCCTATACGAGGCGGCTTCCAAAGACAATTATGTGGTCACGGGCTAATATGCAAATCGATTGCAGACTTGAAATCAAAGAAGACAAAAATACGGAAGCTGTTTTCAACTATTTTGAATTGCTTGTGGGCAATCGTTCAATGCGCGGCATGGAAGCTGAAGAGGCATTTGCCAGCGCATTCGGGGAGGCAATGGCCGAGCGATTTGAAAAATTTTTAGACGACTTTGATAGAGAATTTTTCAGTCTTTACCAAGCGTGGCAAGAAAATGGGAGCCTAATCGTCTTGTACGCGATTGCGAATGCAAGCCCGTTGTTCGGTGAAGCACTTTTGAAACTGCTGAAGGATTTGGGTGTGCCTGAGGCCCGGATGGAATGCTGTGGTGAAGGTTTTGACGTGACCTATTCGCTTAACAAAAGCGGCAGGATCAGGGTTAAAGTAAAAGATTAGTGGTGACAATCGGGGAGTCGCTATAGGCGATATGACCGTGCATGTCGTCGCCAGCGTTGCCAGCCCTATCGACAAGGCATCTATTTCGTTCTGAAGAATTGACCGGGCAGCCCGATGTCATTCGTCGCGCCGACACCAAAAAGAATTTTGAAAATAATGGTCTGCTCAAATCCATCAGCGAAGAGGATTTCAAAAATACCGATCTTTTGGTCTTTCGCGAATCTACCGGTGAATTGGTGTTGAGCCGTCGCGGGCTTGCCGATGCAGAGATTGATGGCCGTCAACAGATGGGCATGGGGCAGGGTGGCCAATGCTATCTTCCGTGCCATGCCCTCAGGCTCCTCAACACGGTTAGTTACGCCATGCTGTTGGTATCTTCTACCCGCTCAATGCGCTGACGTCTGGTACAAAACACCGAGCCGCTCTGCCAGTGCCGCCAAGCGCTTGTCCAGCGTCCAGAGGGTGGCCCCAGTGGTGAGCAAAGTCGAAGTGAGCAAGAGTATGTCAATCAGTCCACACCCAAGCCCGTAGAGCCTTTCGCGCTCGATGAATGCCATGGCTTCGCCAATCGTCGCCTGTTTGACTTGATTAAAGTTACCAATGTGGCCGAGAGTGTCTTGCCGGTTTGGGGGTGTCCCGCACGCGTCGCCAATGATCAGGGGGTGGATGCTTACACAATCCGCAGCCAGCAGTGAAACAAGGCTGCTGTTGCCATGCTTGAAGTGATCGACCCACACTGATGTGTCGACCAGCACAATCACTCCTGCGTGTCTCCGCGACGACGGGAGATATCCTTCATTTCCGGTGCGGCACCCCCGAGTGCGGCAAGACGCTTGGCCGATTGTACGCGGACAAAAGTTCGTACTGCTTCCCGGAACAAGTCCGCCTTGTCCATGCCGGGGTCAGCCACATCCAGCGCCTGTTGGTAAAGCTCGTCGTCAATGGATACCGTTGTTCTCATCGCGTGCACCTCATCAGTGGTGGTGTAATGATGCATCATTTTTGGTGCGGGCGGATGCTTGTCAAAATTGTCAATGTTACGCAGTACAGCGGGCAAGTGCCGGTCGCTCTGACCAGCTGAGCTATGGGCCTTTCAAAGATGCAGCGCGTGGAGGCCACTCGATGGTTACCGACCATTAACCGCCCCGTCTATCTACTCTCCCGCCCCTGTTCCAACAACAGGCTGCGTCGGTGTAATGCACCGTTCATGCGGTCGTTCTGGCGTCGCCACTCCTGGGCAATGCTATTCCCGAACGTCTCCGGCTCAACGCGCAACAGCACCTCACCAATGCGCGTTACCAGAGAGTCAAAGGCCACTTCCCGTGCGTCGATATCCGACGTAGACGCAAAGTCGACCAGCGCCGTGTCAATTTCTTCCAACAGGGGGCCCATTGATGCCTGAGCCGGTGACAGGCCAGCAGGCACCAGCGCCAGCAGGCTGCGTGCTCCCCGAAGATAATCCGTTTCCAGTGCCAACAGGCGCGTGTCCATGGCCTGCTGCCTTTCACGCTTGTCCTGCAGGGCGCGTGCAGTGTCATGTTGCCAGGTAACGGCCGTCATGAGGGCAAAGAAGAGGCTGGCCAAGAGCAATACCACAGCATGTCTCATGTCAGCTTCACCTGTACGGCAGCCGCCGTTTCGTCTTGTGCATCGAAAAATGCCTGCGGCCCAAAGCGGCCGGCCCACGCGATCAATAACGAGGGAATGGTAGTGCGCAGTGTTTCAAAACGGTTAACGCACTGGTTGTAGTTGCTGCGGCGTTCAGCGATGCGATTTTCGGTATCGACCAGCGCCTGTTGCAGTTGGGTAAACTGGGCATCGGCCTTCAAATTCGGATACTGCTCTACCAAGGCCAGCAATCCAGTAAGGCGACGTGTATCTTCATGGCTGGCGCGCGTGGCTTCCTCTACGTTGGCGACAACATTGCGGCTGTTAATCCCTGGGGCGCCTGTCAATGCGATGCCGCCGCGCACCTGCGTGGTTTGCAGCAGAACACTTGCCTCGTGTTGGGCATACGCCTTGACGATATTGACCAGATTGCCGATCAGGTCATGGCGACGCTGTAATTCCACATCGACATGCGCCCAGGCTTGCGTGCAGGTTTTGACAGTGGCCACCAGCTGGTTATAGGTCAACAAATACCAGACATAAAATCCGATCCAGGCCAGTACCGATAATGCGGTCAATATCATCATCACCAACTCCTCGATGCACCACCACCGCCACTACTGCCGCCGCCGCTACTTCCTCCTCCGCTGCTGCCTCCGCTCGATGAGGAGCTATCGGAAAGTCTCGGTGTATCGCGCGTCGTTTTAAATCGATGCTGGCAGGCGAGGCAATGTGCGTCGATACGCTCAGAGCCCCCGTGGCTTGTGGTGGCTTCCACCAGTGTTGTAACGTCTTCTTTCAGGGTCAGGGCATGGCATTCGGGGCATTCACCGTATTCGGTCGCAAGCGCCGTATGTGCTTCAATACCGTGGTGCATGCAGGCAGGGCATTCCCAAACATCATAATCGATGCTGCCCAGTTGCTCTTCGAGCTGTTGCGTTTTGCCAAGGCGTTTGTCGTCCTCTTGCTCCGAAAGCAGGTGCATGGGCCCGCCACATTTTTCGCATTTGTGCGGGCCATAACGTCGAAACTGGCGGCGATTCATCCATGTCCCGGCCAACAAACCGATGGCGGCGACAGACGTCGGGAAGGCCGGGAGTATGTCGAGATTGCCGATGACGGCAAAGGCAGAGAAAGAAAGCCCGACGCTGATCACGGCCAGTCCAATAACGACAAACATCAGTGTCGCCGGATAATGACGCTTGCGGCGGGCGAACCAACCCGTTCCCAACATCAGTAATGACACGCCGGCGGCAACCCATAAACTGTTGGTGTAATCACTCAGCGTCGTGCGCACATACCAGGGTGTCGAGCCGGCCACACCGCGGGCGGCCTCGGGATAGCGTTGCAGGATACGGGCAATTTCTTCAGTGCCGGCAATGATGCCGCCTGCCATGTCTCCCTCTTTGAAACGTGGGATCACCTGGGTGTCCAGGATCTCACCCGCGAGCGCGTCGGTGAACAAGGGTTCAAGCCCATAGCCGACTTCGATGCGGGTACGTCGATCTTTGGGGGCGATCAGGAACAAAATGCCGTTATTGACGTTGGCTTTGCCTATCCCAAGATGGTTGAACAGTTGGGTGGCGATGGGATCAATGTCGTAGCCACCCAGGTCGGCCAGGGTAAACACCATAACCTCCGCGCTGGTCGCCGACTCGACCTGGGTCAACAAGGCTTCCAGCCGGGTCCGCGCCTCGGGTGACAGCGCATTGGCGGGATCCTGAACCCAGCGACGTTGCACGCTGTCGACCGTCGGGGGCTGTTCGGCGATGGCTGGTCGGGCCATTGAAAATATAACGAGTAAGGTCAGCAGGAAACGCAAAGTCATGGCAGTGTTCGTCCGTGGTCGCTGTCAGGTTCCAGGTTTGAAGGGGTCGCCCTGCACCGGCATCATGCCGTTATTGGCACGAATTTTCAGGCACAAAAAAGGGAGTTTCGATTTCTCGATAACTCCCTTCTGGGTAGCGGCTTTTGCAATTACGCGCCGCTATCATTATCCAAAAAGCTGCGCAAATGCTCCGAACGGCTCGGGTGACGCAGCTTGCGCAGGGCTTTGGCTTCAATCTGACGAATACGCTCACGCGTTACGTCGAATTGCTTGCCGACTTCTTCCAGCGTGTGGTCGGTGTTCATGTCGATACCGAAACGCATCGCCAACACCTTCGCTTCACGGGCGGTCAGGCTGGCGAGCACTTCGCGGGTGGCTTCGCGCAGGCTTTCTGCTGTTGCGGCATCCACGGGCGATTGCATGGTGGTATCTTCGATGAAATCTCCCAAATGCGAATCTTCATCATCACCGATGGGGGTTTCCATCGAGATGGGCTCCTTCGCGATCTTGAGCACCTTGCGTACCTTGTCTTCCGGCATCTCCAGGCGCACGCCCAGTTCTTCCGGGGTCGGTTCGCGCCCCATCTCCTGCAGCATTTGCCGTGACACACGGTTGAGCTTGTTGATGGTCTCGATCATGTGGACCGGAATACGAATCGTGCGCGCCTGATCCGCGATCGAACGCGTAATGGCCTGACGTATCCACCACGTGGCATAGGTCGAGAACTTGTAACCACGACGATATTCGAACTTGTCGACGGCCTTCATCAAACCGATGTTGCCTTCCTGAATCAGGTCGAGGAACTGCAGACCACGGTTGGTATATTTTTTGGCGATCGAGATAACCAGACGCAGGTTGGCCTCGACCATTTCTTTCTTGGCGCGGCGGGCCTTGGCTTCGCCGATCGAGATGCGGCGGTTGATCTCCTTGATCTCGGGGATCGACAGGAACAAGGCTTGCTCCAGTTGCACCAATTTTTGCTGCGACTTCAGAACTTCTGCTTTCAGGCTGCCAACGCGTTCTGCGTAGGCGGCTTTGCGACCGGAAATCTCATCGACCCAGCCCAGATTGGTTTCATTGCCCGGGAACAGCTTGATGAAATCCTTGCGCGGCATTTTGGCGATACGGATGCACTGTGTCATGATCGCGCGCTCATTCTCGCGAATGCTTTCGAGCGTGAGGCGAACGTTTTCGACCAGACCATCAAACAAGCGGGGAACCAGCTTGAACGTTACGAAATTGTTGGCGAGATCTTCGAGCGCCTTGTCGGTGTTCTTAGACTCGCGACCTTCGCGTCCGCGCACCTTGTTGAGTTCGCTCAAAAGCTCGCGCAGGGCGGTAAAGCGCATACGCGCTTCTTCCGGGTCGAGGTTGCCGTCCTCTTCGTCGTCGGTGGTTTCGGCAGTTTCGGCAGTGGCTTCTTCTTCCTCGGCGCCTTCGGCCAGATCTTCATCTTTGACGGCCGCTTCGGCTTCGGGGGCCTCAGCCACAAATTCAACCGGCACTTCGGCGATCACTTCGGCCTCGACGAGGTCAAGGTAACCGCTGATGATGTCGCCAAGACGTCTTTCCTGGGTGCCGACCTTGTCATATTCGCCGAGAACAAACTCGACAGAGCCAGGCCAGTAGGCGAGGGCGCTCATGACTTCGCGGATACCTTCCTCGATGCGTTTGGCGATGACGATCTCGCCTTCACGGGTCAGCAGCTCGACCGAGCCCATCTCACGCATGTACATGCGCACCGGGTCGGTTGTGCGGCCTGGCTCGGCATCGAGCACGGCATTACTGGGGCCTTCGTCGTCGACGGCTTCCTCGGGGGAAGCAGCCGCTTCACCACGCAGCAGGTCTTCAACGCCGGGCGCGGTTTCATGCACCGGAATCCCCATGTCGTTGATCATCGCAATGATGTCTTCGATCTGCTCGGGATCAGTAATGTCGGGTGGCAGATGATCATTCACATCTGCAAACGTCAGGAACCCCTGTTCCTTACCGCGGGCAATCAGCTGCTTTAGCTGGGACTTCTGTTGCTCGGTATCGCTCATGGAATGCCCATTCCTCAATCAGGGTGCGCGCAAGAAACCGCGCATTATACAAATAAGACCGGCCCCAAGCCACATAAAGCCCGGTGCCGGATGAAGTTCGTTATCAGAAAAGGTGTGGTGTCAGTGTTTCAAGCGTGACAATTCCTGTTTCAAGTGTAGTAGCTCTCTAAATCGCGTCTTGTCCGGGATGTTGGCACTGATAAGTGCGTCCAGTTCTTGCTCCACTCGCATCAGGTGGAGTTTTCTAAGGGCATCGCCCAATTCGTTTTGCAGGGGTCCAACCGCCTGCAGGAATTCCTTTGCAGCCAACGCTGCGAGATGTTCACCCTCTTCGGTGGCGTGCCAGCGGCCCAACAGGGCGGCGGTCGACGCATTCGGGTGGGCTGACAGATACTCCAGCAGTTCAATTAATAGACCCATATGCGGCAAGGTTAGTTCATAGACCTCGCGTGGAACTTGGGTTTCCGCGGCCTGCCGGGGGCTCTGCAGCAAGCTGCGGATGGTGGCGTCCACCAGGGAGGTCACCGGGGCAGGCGGTGGCGGCGGCCTTCGGGGTTGGAAGCCGTTGCCATTGCGCGGTTCGAACTTGCGCTTCTTCTTGTCGTCAACGCCCCACGCGGGTGGCGTGCGTTCTTCATAATCGTATTGCGGCTGTGCGGCCGGTTTCTGGCGCTGAGCTGCCGGGGGCTGCTCGTAGGTTTTCCCGGCAGGTCTCGCCATGCCTTCGTCAGGGGGAAAACCCTCGGCACCAAAGGGCGGCATGCCGGTCATGTCATGCCCGTACCAGGCGTCATCCGGCGGAATCGGGTAGTCGGGGTATTCACCTGCGGCAGGCGCTGCAGTCACTATTCCTGATGTTGCTTTGGGTGCTGATGTTGCTTTGGGTACTGAAATTGCTGCATTGGGTGCTGCTGGAGCGGTCTGTGCGGATGCGCCCCCGGTGGTCGGGGTGCCGGCGTCCGGGGCGCCTGCATGGCTGGCCGTGGTGGTGGCGCTGGAGCTGGCGCTGGAGCTGGCGCTGGAGCTGGAGGTCGTCGGGCGACTGGTGGCCGACGTAATGGCGTTGGCAATATTCCAGAGGCTGGCCTTTTCCAGGCGGGTGAGTTCGGCCAGCCGGTTGATCATCAGCTCCTGCAGGATCCCTTTGGGAAGTCGCTCGATCAACGGCAGGGCAAGTCCCACCAGGCGCGCGCGCCCATCGAGTGTTTCCATGTCGACCTGTGCCATCAGATGGTCAAACAGGTACTCCGGTAGCGGCCGGGCTTTTTGTATACCCGCCAGAAACAACTCCGGCCCGTGTTTGCGCACCTGGGTGTCAGGGTCTTCACCGTCAGGCAAAAAATGGAAGCGCACGGTGCGGGCTTCGCGCATGGCCGGCAGGGCATTTTCAAGGGCACGCCAAGCCGCGGCGCGACCGGCCCTGTCACCGTCAAAGCAGAACACCACCTCGTTGACCGTGCGGAACAGCGTTTCCACATGTTCGCGCGTACAAGCCGTTCCCAGCGTGGCCACGGCAAAGGAAATCCCGTGCTGGGCGAGCGCGATGACATCCATATAGCCTTCGACCACCAGGATGCGATCGAGCTTGCTGGTGGCCTGACGCGCTTCATGAAAACCGTAAAGCGTCTCGCCCTTGTGAAAGACGTCGGTTTCGGGCGAGTTCAGGTATTTCGGCTTCTCATCACCAAGAACGCGCCCGCCGAAGGCGACCGTGCGACCCTTGTTGTCGCGGATCGGGAACATGATGCGATCGCGAAAACGGTCATAGATGCGCCCCTGTTCGGACTGGACCACCATGCCGGTTTTCTGCAGCAGCTGCATGCCCTTGCCGTCCTGCCCGAGCTGCGATACCAGGTTGTCCCAGCCCGGGGGCGCAAACCCGAGCCCGAACCTTTCGATGATCTCGGGGCTGAGCTGGCGCTTGCGCAGGTAGGCCTGGGCCCGTTCGCGGACGCGCGGATTTTTCAGTTGGGTCGCATAGAATTGTTGCGCGGCGGCAAGCGTGTCATACAGTGGCCGCCGATCCGGCCCCTTCGGCTGATCGTTGCCCTCGCGCTGAACTTCCACTCCCGCGGTCTTGGCCAGTGATTCGATGGCCTCGACAAAGCTGAGGTGCGAATGATCCATCAGGAAGCTGACAGCGTTGCCACTGGCGCCGCAGCCAAAGCAGTAATAGAACTGCTTCTCGGGGCTGACCGTGAAAGAGGGCGATTTTTCCTGATGGAACGGGCAGCAGCAGGTGTAATTCTTGCCGGCCCGCTTGAGCGGAACGTGACGGTCTATCAGCTCTACCAGGTCAACCCGGGAGAGCAGATCTTCGATGAAGTGATCAGGAATCCGGCCAGCCATGGGGCTTGAGCCGCTGTCAGGACAGCAGGGATTTGATCTGTTGGCTCAGCACGCTCATGTCGGCGCGGCCTTGCACCTTGGGCTTGATCGCCGTCATGACCTTGCCCATGTCCTTGGCGGATTGGGCGCCGGTCTCGGCGATGGTGTCGCGAATGATCTGTTCGAGCTCTTCGGTCGACAAGGCAGCCGGCAGGAACTCCTGCAGCACCACGATTTCGTTGCGTTCCTTGCTGGCGAGATCTTCCCGGGCACCCTTGGTGAATTGCTCGGCAGATTCCTTGCGTTGCTTGATCAGCTTCTCGATGACGGCGAGCACGCGCGTGTCATCCAGCTCGATGCGTTCGTCGACTTCAATCTGTTTCAATGCAGAAGTGGCCATGCGCAGCACGTTGAGCCGATCCTTGTCCTTGGCTCTCATGGCCTCTTTGACTGCATCATTGAGTCTTTCTTTGATGGCGGAACTCATGGTGACTATCCTCGGCCCCTTGGGGGCATGTCATGCCCGTGGCGGGCGATCGACCGGAAACAGAAAAACGCCGAGGCCGGTCGCCCGGTCGGCGTCTTCAATCTTTTACGCGGAATGCGGAAAAGTTAAGCGGAACGCTTGCGGCGCAGCGACTCGCGAGCCAGCTTCTTCGCATGACGCTTGACGGCAGCGGCCATCTTGCGCTTACGCTCCTGGGTGGGCTTTTCATAAAATTCGCGACGACGAACTTCAGCCAATACACCCGCTTTCTCGCAAGAACGCTTGAAGCGACGAAGAGCCACGTCAAATGGCTCGTTTTCTTTAACTTTTACCTGCGGCATTCAACTTACCTTTAACAATTTTCAGTGAACCGAACCGTTGCCGAAGAAACTGCGAGGATCGCCGGCGCTTAAAGCGACCGGGCTGATATCGGGCGAACAGAGCGAAAAGTGTAGCGCCTCGAGCCGGGTCGGCAAGGAGTAACTGATGAAACCCCTTCGGAGGGCCGCAATTGTACTGTCTAAAGTTCAGGATTGCAAAGCGAAAAGTCGGGCTTTTGACGATGGCTCGTTGATTCCAAAGGCCACCTTCGGGATTGCAAACTGGGGAGGGGGCGCTATGATGCCGGCACCACCAGAGGATTGACCGATGATTGTACTCGGAATTGAGACTTCTTGCGACGAAACCGGGCTGGCGCTCTATGACGGCGCCGCACACCGGCTGTTGGGCCATGTCCTGCACAGCCAGATCGCGCTGCACGCCCAATACGGTGGGGTCGTGCCCGAGTTGGCGTCGCGGGATCATGTCAGCCGCCTGATTCCTCTTCTGAATCAGCTGCTGGGGGAGTCGGGCGTGGTGCGTGAGCAAATAGGTGCCGTCGCTTATACCGCTGGCCCCGGCTTGATGGGCGCGCTGCTGGTGGGGGCCTGCTTTGCACAGGGGCTGGCATTCGCCTGGGGGATCCCCGCCGTGCCTGTTCATCATATGGAAGGCCATTTGCTGGCCCCCATGCTGGAAGATCCCTGCCCGGCATTTCCTTTTGTGGCCTTGCTGGTAAGCGGCGGTCATACCCAGCTGATGGCAGTCGAGGGCGTCGGACGGTATCAACTGCTGGGCGAATCCATCGACGATGCTGCGGGCGAAGCCTTCGACAAGGCCGCCAAAATGATGGGGCTGGGGTATCCCGGTGGGCCGCGTATTGCGGAATGGGCGCTGCGTGGTGTGGCCAAGCGTTTTCAGTTTCCAAGGCCGATGGTCGACCGCCCCGGCCTTGATTTCAGTTTCAGTGGTTTGAAAACAGCTTGTTTGACGGCCATCGAGCGCTTGCAGCGTGAGAACGGGCAGGTGACGGATCAGGACAAGGCCGATGTGGCCTGGGCTTTCCAGGATGCGGTGGTTGATACCCTGCTGATAAAGTGCAAACGCGCGATCGAGCAGACGGGAATGAAGCGTCTGGTCATGGCCGGTGGAGTAAGTGCCAATCTGGAGCTGCGCCGTCGCCTGCATGAGTACGCGGACCGGCGGGGATTGCAGGTGTTTTATCCACGCGCGGCGTTTTGTACGGATAATGGGGCCATGATTGCGCTGGCAGGTTACGAGCGCATCAAACTTGGTGTGCAGGGTGATCTGCGTGTGACCACGCGCGCGCGCTGGCCGCTGGTAGACGTTGGTTGAGGCCTTCCGGATTCAATGGGGTGAGGGCGAGCCGAGGCGGGGTTCCTTGCCTTCCTTCAGGTTTTGCAGGTTTGCCCGATGTTTGAAAAGAATGAGCGCCGTGAGCAACATGGCCGGTTCTGCCCAGTTGGGGGTAAAAATAGCGGTGTAAACGGCGGCAACCAGAAAACTCAACATGCTGGCGAGGGATGCGTAGCGGGTCAGTGCTGCGACGGTGGCCCAGCTTCCCAGCAAGACCACACACGACGGCCAGTGCCACACGGCAAGTACCCCAATGCCGGTCGCAACCCCTTTTCCGCCCTGAAAATTGAAGTAAAGCGGTAGCAAATGCCCCAGTACGGCGGCAAGCCCGACGCCGGCAACGACATAATCCGGCTTGTCGTAGTAAAGGCAGAGTGCGGGTGTTGCTACTCCTTTCGCGGTATCCCCGAGCAGGGTTAACAATCCCGCCCAGCGTCCGCCAAGACGAAGCACGTTGGTGGCACCGGCATTATGGGAGCCTGCTTCGCGGGGATCGATGAATCCGAAAAGTCGTGCCACCAGCACAGCCGTTGAAATCGAGCCGACCAGATAGCCCAGCAACAAAAGCAAAGCAGTATCGACGTAGGGATGCAGAATAAGGAATGCTCCGTGCTCGGTCAGGCCTTTGAGTGGATAGCGCTATGAATTATGTGGCCTTTTTGTTTTGTTTGGTCGTCGCTGGTCATGCAACGAGGTATCATGCGCGTTTTGATAATACAACCTTTTCCGATGAGTTGCAGGTCCAATGGATATCGTCTCGATTCATGAACTGAAGGTTTCCACAGTGGTGGGTGCTCACGCGTGGGAGCGCACGATACAGCAGACACTATGGGTGGATCTGGATTTTGCTGCGCCAGTGACGGTGCCCGCACAGACAGATGCGTTGGCGGATGCCCTCGATTACAGTGCCGTTTCGACCGAAGTGAGTGACTGGATTGTTGCCCGCAAGGCCCAGCTCATTGAAACCCTTGCCGAGGGCGTGGCGTTATTGCTGATGACCCGCTTTGGTGTCGCATGGGTGAAAGTCAGCATCTGGAAGCCCGGCGCGGTGCCGCAGGCGCGCAGGGTTGGCGTTACCATTGAACGCGGTGTCCGCACATGACCGTGGTCTTTTTGGGTATCGGCTCCAATATCGATCGGGAAGAAAATCTGCGAGCTGGTGTCGCTGCGCTGCGCATATTGTTTGGCGAGATACGCGTATCACCGGTGTTTGAAAGTGAGTCCGTGGGGTTTGCAGGGTCTCCGTTCTACAACCTGGTGGTGCAGGTTGAGACGTCGTTTACGGTCGGTGAGCTGCAGCAGCAATTGCGAGCGATTGAATTTTCACACGGGCGCATGCCTGATCAGCGCAAATACAGCCCACGCACACTGGATATCGATATTCTCACGTTTGGCGATTCCGTAGGAAATGTGGATGGCGTGCTGTTGCCCCGCGCCGAAATTCTCGAAAATGCTTTCGTCTTGTGGCCGTTGGCTTGTCTGGCGCCGGATAGCGTTCATCCTGTTGAGATGAAGCGCTATGCCGCGTTATGGGAAGCGTATGACAAGTCGCGGCAGAAATTGGCAGTCGTTGATGGGTTGCGGGTTTCTTGATTTTCATTCTTTTGTCGCAACAGGCGGTCAGCTGGATATATAGTTGCGTACCTTGTGCCGCTTGGGGGCTTGTTACTGCTGTGCCGATGGGTGCAGGTGTAATTGCTCCCGCAACTGACCATTGAAAATCAAATAATGTATGGAAATGACTTCTCTTTTGGCTGATCCGAGCGCTCGGAAATCAATCCTTTTGGTTGACCTCAACAATGAAGCCCCTTATCCCACGCTTGCAATCGGGTGTCTTGCGGCCCCCCTCGTAAATGCAGGCTTTCGGGTCGATGTTTTTTCTCCATTAGCGCACGGCATCAAGCCATTTGCGAGAGATCAGCAGGAGAGTTTTCTAGACTATATTGCTGCAAGAATTCAGTTTGCGGGCACGCCGTTGCTTGAATGGGCAATGGAGTTTATTTATCAAACGTATTACAAGCTAAGGTTCAGGCCGACAAAACGGCTGATTTCCGTATTCAATTCTGTTCTCGTGTCAGGAAAATATGATGCGATACTGGTATCCTCCTACCTGCAATATCGGCCCATGCTTGTGAGCCTCGCTCAAGAAGCGAAGCACCATCAGATTCCGCTGCTGTTGGGCGGACCTTTTTTTAATCAAAAAAAGGTCGTGGAGCAGTGGATTGATATTGAAGGTGTTACTGCCGTCTTTGGTGGAGAAGCTGATTTTACCTTGCCGGATCTTGTTAACGATCTGATTGATGGGGGTGACCTGAAGCGGCGAGCGGGCGTGTTCAGGCGAGAAATTACCGTGCTGGGTCAGGCTGCTCCGCCTTTGCCGCTGACAGATGATTTACCGATACCCAACTTTGATCACTTTCAGTGGAACCGTTATGCGCATCGCGTCATTCCCCTGATGACCGGGCGTGGATGTGGCTGGGGACATTGTTTGTTCTGCAGTGATGTTATTACCGCCAGTACACGGACGTTCAGGTCACGATCTTTATCGGCTGTTCTGAATGAGTTGAAAATTCAGTCAGAGCGATATAGTGCAAAAAATTTCATTTTTTTTGACAGCAAGCTGAATTCTGATCTTTCGATGTGGAATGGTCTCATTAAAAATTTTCAGTCAGTCGTTCCGGGTGGTCGCTGGGTGGCATCGGTGCATGTCGATGGCAAGGGGATTAACGGCCTGGAATTTGACACGCTGAAATCGGCCTATGCATCAGGATTGCGGCGTATCAGCTTTGGTTTGGAGACGGGAAGCCAACGCTTGAACAAGCTGATGCTCAAGGGTACGGACATCGAGCGCACCTCCCGGTTTGTCATGGATGCCACTCGTTCCGGGATCAGTGTCCGGACAACGCTTATTCTGGGATATCCGGGGGAAACGGCGGAAGATGTCCGTGTAACGATTGCTTTTCTGGAAAAGCATCAGGCGTTCATTGATCGCGTCAAACTGTCGAAGTTCAAAGCCATTCCAGGCACAGCGTTTCAGGAACGCTTTGATAAGAAACCACAAAAGTATCCGAGTGTCGTCGGATTGGAGTGGGATTATGTATTCGCGCGAGGGAAATTCCTTTTTAGACCGCCCGAATTGGGCGAATACCGCCGGGAGAAAGCCCGTTTACTCAAGCTTGTTCATGCCATAAACAGCAAGCCGCTTATGGATGAAGCGCAGCAATTCAATGGGTTGATGTAGGCAGATCGCGGTTGGATAGCCTGATGCGTTTAATGCGTGCCTCTGTTGATCGGCGGCTTACTCATCAATGTCAGGGATGCCTGATTTTGATCTCATGGCATCAGGATTTGCCATGTGCGGCAAATCCACAACAAAATCCTTTTTTACCTGCTCGATGGCGCGAATTCGGCGTTTGCGCAGTTCCTCGCCCAGCGTCTTGCCGTTGTAGCCAAACGCATTCTGCAATTCCTCGGCTTTCACGCGGCGACAGGCTTCGGCGGCCGTCGAAAAATAGTCTGCTTGTGGATAGGGGCGCTCTTCGAAATGGGTGCGACCACGAGCGTCAGCTTCGCAAGCCAACAGGTAAAGGCTGAGCTGTTGTGGGCGTCGCAGGAAATCAAGTGCTTCGAGCGTCCGCATCACGGTGGCTGGACGCAGCTCGAATGCCCGATGGCAGTGAGTATGGTATTCTGCCGTTTTGGCGGCCAGTTGCTTGCACAAGCCCGGAACACGCAGCCGCTCGCTGACCTTGTTGCACAGGTAGGCGGAGAGCGCTTCGTGCCCGTGGTGGGTGGGCCAGTCTTGCGGCGGGGTAAGTGCCTTGCCCAGGTCGTGGGTCAGTACGGCATACATCAGCGCCGTATTGGCCTGTGCGAACGAGAGATCACTCTTTGCGTCAAAAATATCATGCAGCTGATCCCGCAAACGCACCGCCTGTTGTAACGCCATCATTGTGTGCACGCCGGTATCGATTTCCGGATGGTGTTTGGGCGGTTGCGGTACACCCCACAGCGCATCCAGTTCGGGCAGCAATACGTTTAGCGCACCGCACTGCCGAAGTGTTTCGAAATACAGGTGGGGCGCCGGTTCTGAAAACGCCTTTTCCGTTTCCAGCCAGACGCGTTCGGGTGTCAGGTGGGCGATTTCACCATCCACCACGATCTGTTGCATCAGTGATAACGTCTCCCCTGCGACGCGAAAGCCGTCACCGCCGTAACGTGCATGGAAACGGGCCACGCGCAATACGCGCAAAGGATCTTCGCTGAAGGCGGGGGAGACGTGTCGCAGGATTTTCTGCTGCAAATCAGAGAGCCCACCGTAAGGATCGATTACGGTACCGTCGGAATCTTCTGCCATGGCATTGATGGTGAGGTCGCGACGCTGTAAATCCTCTTCGAGGGTGACGTCCTGGCCGGCATGACAGGTAAAGCCCGCGTATCCCTTTCCGGTTTTTCGTTCGGTGCGGGCGAGGGCGTATTCCTCTTTCGTTTGCGGGTGCAAAAAAACAGGAAAGTCACGCCCGACCTGTTGATAGCCGCTCTCCAGCAAACACTCGGGTGTCGCGCCAACCACAACCCAATCGCGATCCTTGGTGGGCTTGCCCAGCAACTTGTCCCGCACGGCACCACCGACCAGATAGATTTTCATTTTGGTCGCATCCCCCAACTAAATCACAAATGCGCTATTGACCCATGGTCATGGGCTTGCCTATAGTTGGGGAATGATAACGCAAAACTTCTTCGTCTCCCATGTTCCCGCCGTGCCGGGCCTGCATAAGGTCTGCAAGGTGTGGTGCGCGCGAATTTCTCGCGTGGCGGGCATGGCGGCGGTGGGGTAGCGCTCACTTTCCTTGAAAAAAGGCCGCAGCTTGCAACTGCGGCCTTTTTTGTTTGTGCCGCAGAAACGCTGTGCCCTGCAGACATTCACCGGCAAGGGGCTGGTATAACGCGGAGATGGATATGAACATGAGTGTGCCCGTGGCTTACGCCATGATGATCCTGGTGTGGGCAACCACGCCATTGACCATAAAAATGAGTACGGAATCGGTCGATGTCGTGATTGCAGCACTGTCACGCGTCGCTATCGGTGCCTTACTGGGCGTCGTGATTGCGGCCTTGTTGAAGGTGCGCGTGCCATGGGATCGTATAGCGTGGCGCACCTATTTTATCGGCAATATCAACATCTTCGTCGGCGTGTTTTTCACCTTCAAGGGCGCGCAGCACCTTCCCTCTGGAATGGTGTCGGTGTTGTTCGGATTGTCGCCGGTGCTATCCCCCATTTTTGCGCGTATTTTTCTGAAGGAGCAGCCATTGACGAAAGTGCAGTGGTTGGCGGCGTTATTGGGGTTGGGTGGTTTGATGCTGGTGTTTCGCGAACAATTGCAGATTTCCCCTGAGCATCTGAAGGCGGTTTTATACGTGCTTTGCGCTGTAATGTGTTTCTGCGCGAGCAATGTTTTTCTGAAGCGCTGGCCGGGGCAAATGTCTGCACTGGCGCAGACTACGGGGTCGCTGGTGCTGGGAATTCCGCTTTACCTTGTGTTGGCCCTGATTGCCGGAAGTATCAGTATTCCCGGCGCTTTTGATGTGATTCTGCATGCTCCCTTGCAGCAGATGACATCGTCGGTGGCGGATATCAGCGATCGTTCGCTGTACGCCATATTGTATCTGGGCGTATTCGGCTCGTTGCTGGGGGTGATGTGTTATTTCCACGCGCTGACGCACCTCAAGGCCAGCACGGTCGCGTTGGCGACCTTGATCACACCGATCATGGCACTCGCGCTTGGCCGTTGGTTGAACGCTGAAACACTGACACGTGGTGAGCTGGCAGGCGCTGCCTGCATCATCGGCGCACTCGCCCTTTACTACTGGGGCGGAAACCTGACCTGGAAAGTGATCATTCGCAATGGCGAGGTAAAACATGGCGTTTTATGAAGACCGGATCTTCCCGTATGTGATGGAGTGGGGAACGCGCCCCTTCCGGCGCTCCTGCGAACAGGCGCTCGCCCATGCGCACGGCAAGGTGCTGGAAATCGGCGTGGGCACGGGTGCGAACATGCAGTACTACACCCCGGCCGTTACCGACGTGGTCGGTATCGAGCCTGTGGAATCCATGTTGGAAACAGCACGCTCCCGATTGCAGAAGAACTCGCCTGCGTTTCGCTGGCATTTGCAGCAGGCCGATGCACGACAGCTTCCGTTTGATGATGCAAGCTTTGACAGTGTTGTGGCCATACTGGTTTTCTGCACGATCCCCGATCCGGAACTGGCGGCGGCAGAAGCCTTTCGCGTGTTGAAGCCGGGGGGCAAATTGGTATTTTTCGAGCATGTGGTCGCTTCGCATCACGGTACGGCGCGCTGGCAGCATCGACTGAACCCGCTCTGGAAGAAAGTGGCCTGTGGTTGCGAAATAACGCGCGATACGCGGGGCTTGTTTGAGAAGGCCGGTTTCCGGTTTGAGGCGTTGCGGGAGTGGAATCACGAGAAGGCAGTGACTTTGGTTGCGCCGGTGATTTCTGGGGTGGGGATTCGTCCGTAGTGCGTGTTTGCCCGTGGTTGAAATATTTCTGCGGTAGGATCTACATGAGGGATTTGGTGAGACAGAGTTGCAGGAACGTCGGCGGCATGGATGCCGCCGTCGAGCCTACAGGGATGTATTAACGGCGTTTCCTGCAACTCTGTCCCACCAAAGCCCTTTTGTCGGAACACAAATCAGACACATATATCAAGAACGGTTTAACCGAATCGATCGTCGAGTCCCACCTAAACCAGCATCAACTGCCGCTCCACATGCTGCGTACGCGCAATCGTTTCCGCCCCAACAAAAATGGCGCGGATGTGATGCATCAGCCGCTTCTCTGCCTCGCGCTGCGCCGCATAAGGCAAATCTATACTCGCGACACCCATGTAGAACGTTATCGTGCTGATCGCCTCGGCCACGAGCGCCGGATCGGTCAGACGCCGATGCGTGATTCGGCTTTCCCGCTTGATGGCACGGGCCAGTTCGCGATTGATCACCGCCAATTGCATTTGAATCGCGCGTCGCATCAATGACGAGCTGCCGGTGACTTCGTGCGCCAGCAAACGAAACAGTTTTCCGTGTTCATGAAAATGCTCCATGCAGACGTGCACCGCATGCTGGACGATGTCATCGCTTTGACCGCGCGCATGGCGCACATCCTTCACGATTTTCAGCAGGGCTTCGCCTGCATCTTTCACCAGCGCCAATCCCAGCGCTTCGAGATTTTCAAAGTGACGATAGAACGACGCAGGTGCGATGCCGGCTTCTTTGGCGACCTCGCGCAGGCTCATGCTGGCGATGCCTCTGTCTTCGCTCATGATGGTCAGGGCGGCAGTGATGATGTTCTGACGGGTTTGAGCCTTTTGTTCCTGGCGCGACGTCTTGGGTTCGTTGGGTTCAGTCATGGTGTGGGTCTGGAGTATGGGCCGATGCCGGGGTCTTGTTTGTTTGATGTAAATGCAGGGCTAACACTTTGTTTATTCCGCTTCTAGGCTTCATGGAAGTGCAATGCTGCAGTGGTATTCTTTTAAGCGTACAGGTGTTCGCTGAAAATTCAAGTGACATTGTGTAACGGGGGTCGTCCAGGCCTGAAATGGGCGGTATACGTGACGTGTAGGCCTTTTGGTGACGCGGTGGTCGCACAAAACTGTTTGCAATGTTTATCTCCCTCGTTATTATGGCGTACATGTGTTAGCTGAATAGAAAGCAGCTAACCGATTCCTGTAAAGGTTGCCGCTCTGCGGCGTGTGGAAAAAAAGACAAGCGTTTGGGACGTTTGTCGGGCTAAGGGAAAAACTATGAGGTCATTACTGGAAACAGCGCGCCAGCCCATGTCAGTGGTCGATACGGCCTGGTTGCGTATGGATACCGCGGATAACCTGATGGTTATCAACGGGGTAATGGAGTTCGAAAACACCCTCTCTCATGCTGATCTGGTGCGACTGCTGGCTGACAGGCTGGTGGTCAAGGCACCCCGTTTCGGTATGCGTCCGGTCTGCGATCAGGGGCAGTATTTCTGGGAAAAAATGCCTGCCCTGGATTGGGAGTACCACGCATCCATCCTGTCGTTGCCTGAGGGCGCGCCTGGTGAACAGCATTCCGACCAGCAACTGCAGGAAATCTGCGGTCGTGTGGTGGCGGAAACGCTGGAGCAGGGCCGTCCCCTCTGGCGGTTTTATCTGATCGAATCCTTTCGTGGTGGCAGTGCTTTGGTGTTCAAGGTGCATCACAGCTACGCGGATGGCATTGCGCTCATTTCAACCCTGGATGCGATTGCCGATCAGTCGGTATTGCACAGCTCTCCTGCTGCGCGTGCAGGCTTCAAGGCGCCGGCGGCGAAGGGTGAAGCGTGGCACCACCGTGTCCAGCATGCCTTGACGCAGAGTGTGTTTTACACGGGGTTTGCGGCTGCCTGGCTGTTTGAGGCAATGCGTGTGGCACTGATGCCTGCCGATACCAAAACGGCCTTCAAACAGGCGCTCTCTGCTGAAAAACGGGTGGCGTGGGCGCCATCGCTGCCGATTGATGAGGTGAAGCGGGTGGGGCGTGCGATGGGCGGGACCGTCAACGACGTCGTGATGGCGTGCGCGGCGGGCAGCTTGCGCCGTTTCCTGGCCAGCGCCGGTCAGCGGGTGGATGGCGTTTGTGTGCGGGCAACAGTGCCGGTGAATCTGCGGCCGCTGTCGGAAGCCATGGACTTGGGCAACTGTTTCGGGCTGGTTTACTTGTCCCTGCCGGTGGCGCAGGCGACGGCGGAAGCTCGTGTACAGGCAGTACAGAAGTCGATGAAGAGTCTCAAAAATGGCGCTCAAGCCATGATGAGCTATGGCGTGCTGTCGATTCTCGGGTTTTTCCCGACGGCAGTGCAGCGGCTGGCGCTGAATTTTTTCAGCAGCAAGGCGTCTGCCGTAATGACCAATGTGCCAGGCCCGACCGAACAGGTCAGCCTGATGGGAGCCAAGGTCAAACGGTCGATGTTCTGGGTGCCGCAATCCGGAGGAATCGGCATTGGGATCAGCATTCTGAGCTACGCACACAAAGTGGAGTTCGGGGTGGTGGCCGATACGTCGTTGGTCAAGGATCCACAAGTGCTGGTGGATGGCTTTGTCGCGGAATTTGAGGCACTGCGGCAAGGGTTGGCGACGCAAGAGCTGCAGGGTGCCAAATCCTGCGCGGTTTGAGATTCACTTCTACACTTTTCTTTTCTGTGTGGGCTAAGGGAACCTGAAAGAGGATATTGAGATGACTTATTTCGTGACGGGCGCAACCGGCTTTATCGGGCGTTTTCTGGTAGGTAACTTGCTGAAGCGCGAGGGCACTATCTATGTGCTGGCGCGCGAATCATCGCTCGACAAGGTGCAGGCGCTGGCGAACAAATGGAATGCGCCGGAAGGCCGTATTGTTGCCATCAAGGGTGACCTGACACAGCCTAAGCTGGGTATCAGTGATGCCGATCTGGCCATGCTGAAAGGCAAGGTCAAACATTTCTTCCATCTTGCCGCCATTTACGACCTGACCGCCAAGGAAGACACCCAGGTCAAAGCCAATATTGATGGCACCATCAACGCGATGCGCGCAGCCGAGGCCGTGCAAGCCAGTTGCTTCCATCACACCAGTTCGATTGCAGCTGCAGGCCTTTATCAAGGCACTTTCCGTGAAGACATGTTCGAGGAAGCCGGCAAACTGGCCGACGCGTATCTGCGCACCAAGCATGATTCCGAAGGGCTGGTTCGCAGCGAGTGCAAGATTCCGTGGCGCATCTATCGCCCGGCCATGGTGGTGGGACATTCGAAAACCGGTGAGATCGACAAGATCGACGGACCGTATTATTTCTTCACTCTGCTGAAAAAGTTGCGTCAAATGCTGCCGCCCTGGGTGCCTGTGGTCGGCATTGAAGGCGGGCGTCTGAATATCGTGCCGGTAGATTTCGTGGTCAACGCGATGGACTGTATCGCACATCAGGATGGTCTGGATGGCAAGTGCTTCCACCTGACGGATAACGACCACCATAAGGTTGGCGAAGTACTCAATATTTTCGCCCGTGCCGCCAGTGCGCCGCAGCTTACCATGCGCGTTGACACTCGCATGTTCAACTTCGTTCCTCCCTTCATGCGTCAGGCCGTGACGTCGCTGCCGCCGGTGCGCCGGATCAGCAACATGCTGCTGTCGGATCTGGGAATTCCGCGCGAGGTGATGAATTTCGTTGATTACCACACCAAGTTCGACAATCGCGAAACCCGCAAGGCGCTGGAAGGTTCCGGTATTACCTGCCCGAAACTCGAAAGCTATTCGAACGTGATCTGGGACTTCTGGTCTCGTAATCTCGACCCGGAAAACTTCATTGATCGTACGCTGGAAGGCTGCGTGAAGGACAAGGTCGTCATCGTGACCGGCGGCTCTTCAGGGATTGGTCTGGCCACCGCAAAGCGTTTGGCAGAAGCGGGTGGCAAGGTGATTCTGGCCGCCAGAACGATCGAAAAACTGCAGGAAGCTTACGACGAAATCGTGGCAAAAGGCGGTACGGCGTATATGTACACCGTGGACATTGCCGACATGGACGACTGCGATCGCTTCGCCAAGAAAGTGCTGGAAGACTTCGGTCATGTCGACATCCTGGTCAATAACGCCGGCCGTTCGATCCGTCGTTCGATCTCGCTGTCTTACGACCGCTTCCACGACTACACGCGTACCATGCAGCTCAACTATTTCGGCGCATTGCGTTTGATGGTGAATTTCCTGCCGGAAATGGAAAAGCGTCGCAGCGGTCAGATCATCAACATTTCGTCGATCGGTGTGCTCACCAATGCGCCACGCTTCTCGGCCTACGTGGCATCGAAAGCGGCGCTGGATGCATTCTCGCGTTGCGCGGCGTCAGAGTTTTCGGATCTGGGCGTGAAATTCACCACGATCAACATGCCGCTCGTGCGGACGCCGATGATCGCGCCGACCAAGATCTATGACAACGTGCCGACCATCAGTCCGGAAGAAGCAGCCGACATGATTTGCGAAGCGGTCATTTACAAGCCGAAGCGCATTGCAACGCGACTGGGCGTTTTTGCGCAGGTGTTGAACGCGGTGGCACCGAAAATGACGGAAATCATCATGAACACCGGTTTCCGCATGTTCGGGGATTCGGCGGCAGCGCAAGGTAAAACCGATGACAAGGCACCGGCGGTGTCGAGCGAGCAGGTGGCGTTTGCTTACCTGATGCGAGGCATTCACTGGTAAGTGTGAGTTGTTCCATGCCGGTGACGCAGCTGCGTTGCCGGTAAGGCCCCTTCTTGGAGAAAGGGCGCAGCATACTCTGTCTTTCCGCTGCGCCCATTTTTTTCTGATCTGCCAGGCTAGCAGATGTCGTTTCGGGGAAGGATTCCCCGTTTCCGGTTCCCTCCCTTTTACTTCCTGTCTTTCCGAGCGTCAGTTCGGCACGCCTTGTGTGGCTTATTCCGACACCAGATCCTTCACCAGCGGAAGCTCTTTCAGCATGGGAACGGCAGCTTCCAGCAGGGGCTTGCGTGGCATTTGCACGTCGGTTAGTGCCGCTGCCGCAGCGGGTCGTTTTCCAGACAGGCGGAACACTCCATTTTCCAGTCGTGAAACCTGGCCGCCTTTTGCGTCCGTCAACGTTGCGGTGAACTGGCCTTTGATCCAGCCGTCCTTGTCTTCCTCGATCTTGATCTTGTCAGCAGAGTTGGGGGCGAGGGAGTACAGTTTGCCGTCCTTCAGCAGCTCGACCTTGAAATCGTCGCTGTCATAAGTGCCCGGGCCATCATAGGAAATGATGTCGATCTGCATCTGGTCGCGTCCGCGCACCAGATGAAGCCGCATGTTTTCACTGAACATGGCGGTGTCCTTGGTCCACCAGCTGAAGCTGGGCGGTTGTGCCAGCGCCAGCTTCTCAAAGGGATGCTTGAAATAAATCCCCGAACCGACCTTGGCCAGCTGCTCATCGGGCGAAAGGATAACCTTGGCTGACGTAACGCTTTGGATGAAGGTCTCTTGCGGGGCTGGAACCTTGACGGCCGTCTGTTCGGCGGTCGGTTTGGCCGATGCAATGAATTTTTTGCCTGCAGCCGAAGGATCGGCGCTGATAACCGCATTGACGGCGGCGGCAGACGTACTTACCGGGGTGGCGACGGCGGCCTTCACAGGTGTTGCCGTCACGGGCGCGGCTGCTTTAGTTGGTGCTGTAGCTGTAGCTGTAGCTTTTGCCGCTGCCGTCACTGGCGCCGCAGCCACTTTTGCTGCGGTCACCGCGGGTTTCACTGCTGCGGCGGGCAGGGGCGCTACTGTAGACTTGGGCGCCTTGATGGCGTCGGGTGCTGAAGCAAGCTTGGCTGTCGCGGCAGGCGTCGGCGCTGCCACCGCAGCAACGCTGGTATTTTCAATGCGACGCCCGAACTCATAACGGCACGCAGTCGTGGCGCCCGCATCGATGCAGGTGCCGGTGCCATGCGGCTTGTCGTTGACGAAAGGCCCGGAATAGACGCTGCCGGTGGCACTGGTCCACTTGCCTGTGCCGTTACGCAGACCGCGTTTCCATTCGCCGTCGTAAATGCCACCCTTGGCATAACGCAGCATGCCAGTGCCCGACAGCGTTCCCTTTTCCCATTGACCCTGATAGCGATCCCCGTTGGCATAGGTCAGTTCACCCTTGCCATGCGGGTGGCCCTGACGGAACTCACCGAGGTAGACACCGCCATCGGGAAACTTCAGGGTGCCTTTGCCATCCTGTAGATCGTTTTTCCAGTTGCCTTCATAACGGGTTTTGTCGGTGTAGACGTAGGTGCCCCAGCCATCGCGCTGGCCCTTGCTGAAATGCCCATCGTACTGGCTGCCATCGGCGAGGCGCTTGCTGCCTTCCCCGTTGATCTGGTCGTCTTTCCATTCGCCGCTGTACTGGGCGCCATTCGGCCAGCTCATCTTGCCTTTGCCGGCGCGCAGGCCTTGCCGGAAATCACCGGTGTACTGGGCGCCATCCTTGTAGGTCTTGATGCCCTTACCGTGGGGTTGGTTGTCTTTCCATTCGCCTTCATATCGGGAGCCATCCGGCCAGTCGCGGCGGCCCATGCCGTCCTTCTGACCGTATTGCCATTCGCCTTCGTATTTGCCCCCGGCGAGGTAGGTGTAAACCCCCCAGCCATGAAACCGGTTCTCGGTGTCGCGCTCTCCCACGTAGCGGGCTGTTTCGGCATGTAGTGAGGTTGAGGCGAGGAGCAGGGCGCAGGCGGCCGCGAGATTGCGCGGCAAATTATTATTTTTCATGGCCAATTCCGTAGCGGCGTTGTTTTTATTGTGAGACGGAGCGGCATTACGCAGCCCGAATTTTGACTCTATCTTAGTACCGTTGGGTTCCTGCGGCTAGACATGTAAATCGGACTTTGAACGTTTTTGTGCTTAACAATTAATCAGTGTATGGTTTTGACTGACGGAAGGCTTGAGATGGACTTGCCGGTCTGTCGAAACCTGCAAGTTCCGCGAGCTGGGCGGGGGCGTCGGGACAGTCGGCGCGGGAACAGAGGCTGTTGCTGTTGCCTATCTTTATTTCCTTTGGCGGGCAAAAATGTGAGTGTTTGCTAACTGTCACGGTCGGCTTATCCAGATGCTCATGGCCAGAGTTATAAGCGGGCCCTGTCGAGCGAGTATTAGGTCTAATGGCCGACTCACATTAGGTGCGTTCCTCTTCTATTACTTTGGTGACAAGAAAGTGCTGACGATTGATGTCTGTCATAGAAGGATGCCTGGCTGTGAAACCGATGCAAAGAAAACTGCCCCTCAAACAATTGGCTGCAGCCGCGTTGCTGGGTGCAATCACCGTGAGCTTTGCGCATGGTGGTGGCGCCAACTGGGTGATCAAGCGCGAAGACAAGATAGACAGCCCCATTTTCAAGCAGCGTCCCATGATTGCCCACCAGGAAATGGCACCTGCCGTTGAGCAGGGCTATATCGCCGAGCGTTACGCGGCGGCGTTGCACGACTACCAGTCACGCATCCGACGACAATGGCCAAATGCCGAGGTGTCCAACGCAACACGATGGGTGAGCTACAGCGAAGATTATTCAGTCAGGAAAGTGGTGGATTTCAAAAGCAATCTCATGGAGATTTCTCTTGAAAACCTCTACAAAAACGGTCAACCAGACGTGGCGGCGGTGCGCGCTGGTGCCCAGGCCGCCGTCGTGGAATTGCTGGCATCACGCCTGAGCGACGCGGAGCAGCACGATCCGGTGGCGCTTGCCTTGAACGATGTGTTCGAAGAACGGGGTGCCTTGGAGGGCAGTGACACCGAAGACCCCTTGGTATTCCCTGAATTGTTTGCCGGTACAGCTCCAGATGCCTCAGAAGTTGCAGCGGTGGCTGAGCGTCTCATGCAGGGCTCGCGCATCCGATTTCAGGCGTTATCCGCGTCGGTAGGAAGTTTGCCAGTCATCGATCGGCGCCAAGTGACTTATGTTGTGCCGCTACCGGCCAATCGCGCGCACTTGAAGGCCAGACAATATCATCCTTTGGTGAAGCGACATGCGGAACGCGCAGGGCTTCCGGTGGAAGGTGTGTTGGCAATGATGCACGCGGAAAGCCACTTCAACCCATTGGCGCGTTCGCATACGCCTGCTTTCGGCCTGATGCAGGTGGTTCCGTCGACTATGGGCAAGGAAGCCGCGATTGTGCTCTTCCATGACGCCCGCCTTCTTTCCCCCCGTTATCTTGCTGACGCCGATCGCAATATCGAAGTGGCCACGGCGTATTTGGGGGAACTCTATAACGAACAAGCTGCGGGTATTACGAATCCACAGAGTCGTTGGTATTTTGTGCAGGCTGCCTACAAAATCGGCATGACAGAAGCGGCCAGGAATTTCGACGCTGGTGCCGACAGGGATAAAGCCGTCGCGGCCATCAATACATTGCAGCCAACGCAGGTATTGCAGCGGCTGACACGTCAGGATGCCAAGGTTCCGTTGCGCGATTATTTTGCGCAAGTGCAACAGTTGCAGGCCGCTTACAAAACGCTTTGAAATGCTGTGCGGCCGGTGTTGGTGTTACGGCTAGTAGTGGTGTCATGGCCATTGGCTGTGTCATGACCAGCGGCGGTGAAACGGTGGCGGGGAATTCCCATTGAAGGCGAATCCCCCGCCATGCTCAGTGTGTTTCTTCGGTGGTACGCTGCAATACGATTTTTTCGATCAGCGGGCGGAAGGCGGCCTGCACGCCCATCTCGATCAACGTCCAGTAATGTCCTGTCAGCACCCGATCCACGTACATCGTATCGGGGGAAGGCTGGAATTGGCCGATATACTTCATGGCATCCGCTTGCGCCTTGCGGGCCGCCCGTTTGTGAATCCGCGAACTGCCGAAATCGAAAGGCTTGTTGTCACGGAAGGGTTCCATGATGATGTCGAGCCATTCGCCATAGTAGCTCGCAGGAATGACGTCAGAGCCCGGCGTGCGGGCACCGATATTGCGGAGGTGATCGTCGATTGTCTCCACCTTGCCATCCATAACGTCCTTGATAAGGGCGCGCAGTTTTTCGATGGTTTCGGGCTGGACGCGTTTGACGGCGCCAAAATCATAAATGATCAACGTGCCATCGGGGCGGAAGGCAAAATTCCCGGGGTGCGGATCAGAGTGCACGGCATGCAGCTCATAAATCTGCTTGCCGAACGTTTCAAAAATCAGGTAACCCAGTTCGTTGATGGTTTCCTGCGTGTAGCGGGGTGGCTTCACGTCGGCCACGGAATCCCCGGGCACATAGCTCAGTGTCAGCACCGTCTCGGTCGATAGTTCCTTGATGAGCTCCGGCACGATCACCTTGGGGTGATGGCGATAATGCTCGGCAAAAAACAACAGGTTTTCGCCCTCGTGAACATAATCAAGTTCTTCATGCAAGGTGCGGCGGATTTCGTTGAAGGTGGCGTCAATGACTTCGGCGCTGACCTTGACCAACCCGGCCAGTTTCAATAACCGTTTGAGGTGGCGCAGATCGGAATCGCAGGATTCCTTGACGCCCGGGTACTGGATTTTAACCACCACGTCCCGGCCATCCTTGGTGACGGCGCGATGCACCTGACCAATGGACGCAGCCGCAAACGGAGTTTCGTTGAATTCCGCAAACAGGGCTTCGGGAGGTTCCCCAAGCGCTTTGATGATTTGTTTGCGGATCAGCGAGTAGGGCATCGGAGGGGATGCTTTTTGTAACACTTCCAGCGCTTGCGACACTTCTTCGGGAAGGATGTCTTTCACTTGGGAAGCGATCTGACCGACTTTCATGACCGCGCCTTTCATTTCCCCAAGGGTTTGCGCGATTTGCTTGCCGATGTCCGCGTAAAGTTGTTCCTGCGATTTTTGTTTCGCTGCTTCGTCAGAGAACAGCCCCTTGACCTTTTGCGCAGCGATGTTACCGGTAATGGACGCCGACATGCCTGCCAGTTTGAAAAAACGCTTGGCAGGGGTAGTGGCTTTGAAACGCTTTTCGTTTTTTTTGTCATCGTCTGTCATGTTTTAACCCTCTGATTGCTGCCGCGACAGCGCATCCCATCATGAAAACGTTTCTGTTGAGAGCCATTCGCATCATGCGTGGTCTCAATCAGGTGCAAATTTCTCGAATATTGTAGGCATGTTGCAGCATATCCGGTTTCACGCTGAAACCGGCTCACAGAAACTAACCCAGATGGGCGACAAACTAAAGCCCGCGATTGCGAAAACGCGCCGCAATATGGCGCCTGTCCGCATGTTCTCGGGGCGCGTTTTTGGTAGAATGTCGTCGCCTGCACAGTGATTATTCCGCGCTTGCTGGCAAGGCAGAGTGGCATCAGACCGCTCGCCATCCTCATTATTCTCCAGATGTCTCGCAGCAAGTGACTGAATTTCAGACGCTTGTCGGCGTTGCTTTCGTCTTTTCCATGGTTTGCGCTAGTGTTTTGGGAAGCATACCCGTCAGGGGTGCATGTTTTTTGCTAAGGCGGTATCAAATGGCGTTAAGGGAAGTGCTGAAAAAATATCTGGTTTCAAAGGAAACCGACGCAATCGTCAACCGGATTCCAAAACCTGTCGGGTCGTTCGGATATGACCCATGGGGATACAACAGCGAGTCCTTCAAAGTCGGTCTGGGCTTGTTCAAACCGATTTACGAAAAATACTTTCGCGTCGAAGCCTACGGTCTGGAAAACATTCCGAAAGACGGGCGCGTGCTGGTCATTGCCAACCACAGTGGGCAGTTACCCATCGATGGTGCCCTGGTGGGCTATGCGCTGGCCACCAACCCTCATGCGCCGCGCGCCGTGCGGGCCATGATCGAGCGTTTTTTCCCGACCATGCCCTTTGTCGGCAATCTGGTCAACGAGCTGGGCGCGGTCCTTGGTGACCCGGAAAACTGCGTCAAGATGCTGCGCAACGAGGAATGCGTCATCGTGTTCCCGGAAGGCGTGCGCGGTGCCGGCAAACCGTGGAGTGAGCGCTACAAACTGCAACGTTTCGGGCTCGGCTTCATGCATCTGGCCATGACCGAAAACACCCCCATCGTTCCGGTCGGCATCGTCGGTTGCGAGGAAACCATGCCGACGCCTTTCCACCTCAACGGGTTGGCGAAAATGCTGGGAATTCCTTACGTGCCTGTGACCACGCCGGTGCCTCTGCCCGCCAAGGTGCGCTTGTACTTCGGCAAGCCCATGGTGTTTGAAGGCCCGGTCAAGAACGAAGATGACACGGCGATTAAAGTGGAGCGGGTAAAGGACGAGATTCGTGCCCTCATCCAGAAAGGACTCAGCGATCGTAAAGGGTGGTTCGAATGACAGAAGCTCTCAAACCGGAAACGGTTACACCAGATTCGGCCAAGCCCGAAGTGCTGATCACCGGTGCCGGCGGCGCGCTGGCACAAACCGTGATTGCCCGCTTGAAAGACCACTACCGGCTGGTATTGGTGGATTTCCGCCGTCGTGTGCGTGTTGATGAAGGCATGGCGTCGTATCAGGTCGAATACAACAAGCGTGGCTTTGAAGACATCTTTCGCCAGCACAAGATCAAAGGCGTCATTCATCTGGGACGCATGGGGCTTTATGAATCCACGCACCGTAACCGTTACAACCACAACGTGCTGGGAACGCAGCGCCTGATGGATTTGTGTCTGAAATATGGCGTGCATCAAGTAGTGGTGCTGTCGACATATTTCGTTTACGGTGCCAGCCCCTACAATCCGGCGTTACTGACCGAAGACGCGCCGCTGAAAGCATCCGAACTGACCATGGACCTTGTGGATTCGGTGGAACTTGAGAACCTGGCCTCCATTTATTTGTGGAAATACCCGGAACTCAATATCACCATCCTGCGACCGACCAATATTGCCGGTCCGGGCGTTCTCAACAGCCTGAGTCTCATGCTGTCGAGCAAGCTGGCGCCGCTGATGATGGGCTTTTCGCCGATGATGCAGTTTATTCATGTCGAAGACATGGCCGATGCCATCGTGTTGTCATTCGAAAAGAACAAACCGGGTATTTACAACGTGGCGACCGACGATTGGGTGAGCTTCCGCGAGGCGTTGCTGCAATGCGGCTGCACGCCGTTGCCGATTCCGTCGGTGCCGGAGCGTTTGCCCCATCGCATCAGTAAAACCTTGGGATGGAAGGGCTGGCCGGCGTATTTGCTGAATTACTACAAATATCCGGTGATTCTTGACAGTTCGTTGTTCCGTGAAACGTTTGGCTTCAAGCCGCGCCGCAGTCTAGATGATATTTTTGCGCACTATCGCGAAAAGAAAGAGATGGGAATTTTGTAGGCTGGCAAGATACTGCCGTTGATGTTTTCAGGGAGCTTGAAGGCGATGATTGATGGAACGTCGCCGGCAGGGATGCCGGCGTCGAGCTTACAGGGATGCCGGCGTCGAGCCTACATGGAGTATGTACGGCGTTTCCAGCAATCATCGCCTTCAAGCTGCTCACGTCGAAGAATCAAGCGCGGATGTTTATGAATCTGGGTTCAGTGAATGGAGACCCAGTTCTTGTCCGGCTGAATGCTCAAACGCTCATCCATGTAAATGTTGCCATCCAGCGCCAGCAATCTGACATAACGGTCAAAGTACAGTAGCTGCTTCAGCAGCAGCGCAAACTCGCGCGGAAAATGAATCCCGTGACGCTTGCCCAGCCCGACCAGATCGACCATCAAACGATTCACCTCATGCTCGTTCACATAAGCCATGTCGAGGTTTTCCGTTGGCATCACCTTGTCGAATGAAGAATACAGGTTCTCGATGTCGCGGGTGAAGCGATCCACGTCGACCGCTTCCTTGGTGAGACCAATGCCCACCATCGCTTCGGCCATGCCGCGATAATCTTCCTGGCCAATCGCCCAGATGAACTTTGACATCGAATCCCAGGTCGCCGGCTTGATCTTGCCGACAATGCCGAAATCGATAAAACCGATGCGGCCGTCTTTCAATACCAGCAGATTGCCCGCGTGCACGTCGGCATGGAAAGACTCGCAGAACAGCAGGCTCGCGAACCACGTGTTCATCGCCGTGATCAGGGTGGCTTCCGGGTTGGCGGTGTATTTGCGCACGGCATTCAGGTCGGTGAAAGACACGCCGTGCAAGCGTTCCATCGTCAGTACGCGCATGGTGCTGGCGTGTTTGTAGACCATGGGTGCCATGGCCTGATCGTTCCCCGTGCTGGTGAGGAATTTCTGGAAGGCCTCGATATTGGAGGCTTCCTGGAAGAAATCGCATTCGGCCAACATGCCTTTCTGGATTTCATCGACGATATCCGACAGTGACGCCATGCTGAGGTTGGGTACGAAATATTCCAGTACCTTGGCGCCGACGAAAAGGAAATTCAGGTCGGTCAGCAGGATGTCTTTTACGCCGGGTTTTTGCACCTTGATGACGACATCTTCGCCGGTGGTCAGACGGGCGGAATAGACCTGGGCAATGGACGCAGAGGCGAGGGGAACCGGATCGATGCTGGCGAATATCGTTTCCAGTGAGCGGCCAAATTCGTTCTCCATGACTTCACGCATGACGTGGAACGGCACGGGCGTCGTTCTGTCGAGCAGCATCTGGAACTCTTCGACGTAGGCATCCGGGAACACCGAGGGCGAGCTGGCGATGAACTGGCCGAGTTTGATGTAGGTCGTTCCGAGGCGCTCGAACGTCTGCCGCAGCAGCTTGGGCGCCGGCGGACGTTTGCCCATCAGCCACTCTGCGCCGGTGGTCGCCAGTATCCGGGCAGTTTGACCAATGCGGAAGGCTCCCTTGATGCCCACCGCCAACCTTTCCAAGGGCGATGTGGGCACGTTGTTCGAATCGTTGTGGCTCATGGTCGGATATCCTGTCGACGTCGTTGCGCGCATTCTACCTTGAGTTGTCGTAAAAGCGATGCCCGGGTGTTCGTTTCAAGGTGTTACAGAGGACTCAGAGGGGCCACCGCCAAGGCATTTAATGTGAAGGCGCGCCATGGAATGTGGCAGCTGGACAGATGCGGGGATATCGTCCATTGGGAGGATGACAGGGGGTAGTAACTGGCTTAGGCTTGAAGGTAACACCGTGACTACCCGTCCGTGTTTTGGGTGGTGTCGGGTAAGTGTACGTCTGGAATAGCAAAATTGACAGGTAAGCAGTTCGTGAACTTGAATCCTCTCTCCCTCATCGAGCGCAATATTTCCGTCCCCAAGGATTTGTCTGCCATCACCTCCATCGATACCGCGCAAGAGGTCAATCCGGAGTGGCTGGGCATGACCGAAGGCGACCGGGATGCCATCTGGGGCGCTGCCGAGCGCATGTATCGCACCGGGGTTTACCCTGCCTTGCAGTTGTGTATCCGTCGCCATGGCGAAGTGCTGATCAATCGTACCATCGGCCATGTGCGTGGCAACGGTCCCAATGATGTCGGTGATCGCGTGCTGGCGACCACGGAAACCCCGTTTTGCCTGTTCTCGGCATCCAAGGCCATTTCGGCAATGATGGTGCACCTGCTCGAAGAAAAGGGCCTGATCAACCTGCTGAACCCGGTGTCCTACTACATCCCGGAATTTGCCCGCAACGGCAAGAAGAACATCACGATCCAACAGATTCTTGCGCATCGGGCGGGCATTGCCACCATTCCGCAGGAAGTCGATGTCGAGAAGTTGTTCGATCAGGACTTCATCATGAACATGCTTTACGACGCGCGCCCCACCAGCGTGCATGGTCGTGAGCAGGCCTACCATGCGCTCACCGGGGGCTATGTGCTCGGCGAGCTGGTCAAGCGCGTGACGGGAGCTGATATCAAGGAATTCATGCGGGTGAATGTGCAGGAGCCCTTGGGCTTCAAGTACTTCAACTACGGCGTGTCGCGGGAGTTGTATCCGCAGGTGGCGCGCAATTATTTTACCGGTTTCCCGCTGGTGTTTCCATTCAGCCTGGCGATCGAACGCATTCTGGGCGCGTCGCTGGAAACGGCCATCGAGGTCTCCAATGACCCGCGTTTCTATGACCAGGTCATTCCGGCAGCGAATATCGTGGCGACGGCCGATGAGGCATCGCGTTTCTTCCAGTGTCTGTTGAATGGCGGCGAATTGAACGGCAAACGCATCTTTCAGCCGGTGACGATCGAACGTGCCATCATGGAAGTCGGCAAAATGCAGATGGATCGCGTGCTGTTCATGCCGATGCGCTATTCCGCGGGCATGATGTTGGGCGATTATCCTGTCGGTTTGTATGGGCCATCGACGCCGAGGGCCTTCGGCCATCTCGGGTTGACCAACAATTTCTGCTGGGCCGATCCGGAGCGCGCCATCTCGGTATCACTGTTCACCTCGGGTAACCCCGTGGTCGGCACACACATGCCGTCGCTGCTGATGTTCCTGACCGCAGTGTCAAAACGTTGCAAGCGGGTATTCCGCGGCCACTGAGGCCGAGCGCCATTGATGCCGAGCGCCATTGATTTCGAGCGCCATTGATTTCGAGCGTCGTTGATACATTGGCGGCGCGCACGTCAAGGCTGGCTTAACAAGGCCCTGATCCATGATAACGTCATGGGTCGGGGCCTTGCTGCTTTGGGGGCGGTCAGTTCAGGGGAATGCGCTTGGCCGGAATGGGCGGAATATAGGCAACATCGCTGGCCAGCATGGGCGTCTTGCCCAGGTGGTGCTTGTAGATGGCCTGGTAGGTCATCACGTTTTTGACGTATTCCCGTGTCTCGGTGAAGGGAATGGTCTCGATCCAGATATCGCCTGGCATGGGGGTGTCGCGCGGCTGCCACTTGCGCGCCCGTCCAGCCCCGGCGTTATAAGCGGCGGTCGCGAGCACGGCATTCCCTTCCAGCTGTCGCTGCAATTTGCCAAGATAGGTAGTGCCCAGGCGGATGTTGGTGTCGGGCTGCATGATTTGCATATTGTTGTTCAAACGTATGCCCAGGGATTTCGCGACTTCGCGGGCCGTGGCCGGCATCAGCTGCATGTAGCCCAAGGCGCCCACCGGGGATTTTGCTTCCTGCCAGAAGGCGCTTTCCTGGCGAATGATGGCATAAGCCCAGTCGGGCGTGATGCCGGCTTCGCTGGCGCGTTGTTTCACCGTGTTGGTATAGAGTACGGGGAAACGAATGCTCAGGTCATTCTGCGCCGAGGATTGCTGTGCCAGCAGGATTGCGTGCAGATGCCAGCCGGCGTTATGCGCGATCAGGGCGCCGGCGATCTTTTCTTTCTCTGTTACGTATTTCACTGCGTGGAAAAGCTCACGACGGGCGTCGGCGTCCTGCCCCAGCGCCTGGAATTCGAGCACCCGGTTGAGCGAGGCGCTTTTCCGCACGGTGTCGCGCATGGAGCCTTCCAGGCTGTATTTGGTGTTGTTGAGTGTCAGTGGCTTGCCAATGCGCGTGCTGGCGAGGAACCCATAGAAGCTGCGGTTCTGGGCCAACAGTTCAAACGCCGTGGCTGGTGGCGCGGAATCCTCGATCAGCGCTTTCACCCGGGCGGGGAAGGTTTCGCGCAAGCGGTAAGGGTCGCGCAATGCCGACATGAACGCCTTGTGGGTCTCCAGCACGGTATAGGTGCGTTCCGGCAGGTAAGGCTGCGGCTGAGACAGTTGGCGGCTGGCGTAATAGCTTTCCAGCCATTGATCGGTGCGTGCCCGCCAGTATTGCCACATCAACTGGTTGCGTTCGGTTTCGTTGGCGGCTGAGAGCCAGCGTTCCGCGCGTTCCCAATCCTGGCCCCGCAAGGCGCTGCGCAAGCCAATAGGCATCACGTCGGGGGCTCCTGCGGCCAGTGCGGCATTGAGCCAGTATTCCGCGTCGCCGGAAAAGTTGACCATCATGAAGCGCGCGATATTCAACAGAATGCGCTGCTGCTGTTCGCGGGTGAAGGGCACTTTTTGTTTGTAGATATGCCAGAGTTGCCCCGCTCTGACCGGGTCACGCTGAGCGAGTTTCTCAAGCCCGGTGGTGAGAACTGGCGCCGCCGAACTGCCCCAGCCAATATAACGATCGACCTTGTTGACGCGCGCTGGATCGTTGTAAACCTCACGCCATTCTTTCACCACCCCGAGCCGTGGCGCGCTGATATAACGTTCGAGATACGAGGCAAGCTGCGGCTTGTTGTTGCGCAGTGCCTTCTCCATCCGCGCCAGTGCCTGTTTTTCTGTAATCGGATACCTGGCCTTCCAGGCATTGAACAGTTCATCGCAGGCGCTGGATTGCGGGTAGCCGACCGACCAGAGTTTTTCGGCATTCTTGAACGCAGTGGCGCTGTCGCCTGTCTGATACTTGGCGCGGTAGTAAATGCAGTCGAATTCCTCGCCAAATTGCCCGGGCGCCGAATGCTTGAGAATCATGGGCCAGTCGCCCTCTGCCGCCTGTGCGCGCAGCCACGCGTGGCTCATTCTCAGCCCCGCAGGAGAGCTCTTGTACTTCTCGGCAAAGCGCTTTACTTCATCAAATGACACGGGGCCCAGATGAAGTGCGTATTCCTGCAGTTTCAGGTAAGGGTACAGTGGGTAGTCCTGCAGGCGTCGGGTGAGCGACTTGAACTCCTCGATGCGATTGGCTTTCCGCGCCGCGAGCGCCTGCTTGTAGAGCGCGCGTTGCTGGGTATAGGTCGCGGCAGAAGCCTGTGAACTATTCGCGGCCTGGGTGGGTGCACTGAAGGCAGATGTACTGAAGGTCAACCCCAGCAGTGGAAGGGCAAGGATTCTGCTCAGGCGCAACATGGGCTTGATTCGGGTATGGTTATTCAACGGACTAAAGCTGTCATCGGCAAAGGAAAATTCAGGATATCACCTAAATCTAATCCATTTGTAGCGACAAGGCGTTGTAGATCCGAGATTTTTCTGCAGCAGGTGATGGTTTTTTATGCGTGCGACTGGAAGTTCCATGCCAACAAAACCGATAGAGGCAAAAAATAAATGCACCACATCCGGGCTACTTTGGTTGAGCACCGGCAAAGAACAACTACACTAAGATCATTACTCACCTACTTTTATCGCATATTCGAGTCCAACTCCGTTATGCCGTCTTCTATGGAAAAAAGAATCCACGAAAAACGCGTTATCAAACGCCACCAACTGCGCTACTACCTGAAGGTCTACAACAGGAAGACAGGCAAACCTATTGGATATATTGTCAATATATCCACCGAAGGCATGCGCCTGGTGAGCCATATCCCGTTGCTGACGCACAGTGTGTTCCAGTTTCGCATCAAGCTGCCGCGCGAAATCGAGGGCGAGCGCAATATCGATTTTGATGCGCTTTCGTGTTGGTGCCGCCCGGACGTCAGCCCGGACTGCTTTGACACGGGGTTCAAGCTGATCGATGCTCCCAAGGCGCTGCTGGATCTGGTGGAATCTCTTACCCAGTACTTCACGTTTGGCGTCGTCGCCAGCGGACAAGAAGAGTAACCCCTGTTTTTGTGATGCCGTCCGTGGGGAACTGCGGGCGGTGGTTGCGTGATCTGCTCTCCGTTGTCAGAATCGGGTCATCTCCTCGCTGACCGTTCGATACCTATCCATGTCTATTCTTGCCCCTGCTATTATTGTTCGCTCCCTGCGTCGCCTGGTGGCGGGCGTCTTGCTGTCCTCGTTGATCTGTCAGGGAGGCGCCTGGGCTCTGGCACCGGACATCGAAATGGATCGCTTGCTGTTGGCCGCCCAGGAAAGCATCGGGCAAGGTGATTACGTTCATGCCATCGGCTTTCTGGAACGCGTGCCTCCTCTCAAGGTGACGCCGCCTGCCCAGTATTATTTTCTCGAAGGAAAGGCCCGCTTTGAGACGGGCGACATGGCGGCCGCCAAACCCATGCTGGAACGCCACGTCGAAATGGCCGGGCGTAACGGCGAGCATTATCAGGCGGCGCTGCAAATGTTGACGCGCATCGAGCAGCAGGCGCAGGAACACGCCCGCGATCAGCAGAATGCCGTCGCCACGCAGGCGGGTATCGAATCTGCCGTCAGCTCGACCGTGAGCGAGGACGGGCGCCGAGGCGAGGCCTACGATGCCCGGGTGCAATCCCTGTATCTGGGGGCTCCCTTGGCAGAAGCGCTGGTCACGCATATCAACGGTTTGCTGCGCACATACGCCCATGTGGAAGGCAAGATCAAGAACCTGTCGCGTGATGACGGTATCCGCTACGGCGTCTCGGTGCGGGGGCGCGGCGAGTTGTTGCTGACCGAGACACGTCGTATCAAAACGGCGACGGGCACCTCGCAGAACCAGATCGAAGTGCTGCCGCTCAATGCGTTCGGTGTCAGCCCGTTTGTCAGCTATCGCTGCAGCAAGCCCGCGGACAGTTGCTTCATCAAGCACCCGGTCAGCGATGAGGATTGGATACGGGTAGCCTATGACGAGCGCGGTGCCAGCGAACTTGCCATGGCGCTGGAACGCCTGCTCAAGGCCTTGCAGCGCGGGTGAAAGGAGGGCGCTGCCCGCACTGACCGCGTTGGGCAGAAACCTTGTCAATTTAAGCCATTCAAAAACCCCCTGCAGCATGTGACCATCGAGTCTTTCTCGTCTGAGGGGCTCTCATGGATCTGACCATCAAGCCGGAATACCGGCAATTCCGCGAAGAAGTGCGGACTTTTCTTCAGGAACACCTGACCGATAACCTGCGTGAAGCAGGGCGTCTGGCGACCAGTGTTTTTCATGATGTCGAGCGCTCCATGGCCTGGCAGAAAATTCTGCACAAGAAAGGCTGGGCGGCGCCGCATTGGCCGAAAAAATACGGTGGCACCGGTTGGGATGTAGTGCAGCGCGCCATATTCGCCGAGGAATGCCTGCAGGCGGATGCGCCGGCCATGATTCCGATGGGGTTGCAGATGTGCGGGCCTTGCATTATCGGCTGTGGCACCGATGAGCAGAAAGCCTATTACCTGCCGCGCTTGTTGTCGGGTGAGGATTTCTGGTGCCAGGGCTATTCCGAGCCGGGGGCGGGGTCGGATCTAGCATCACTCCAAACCTCTGCCGAATCCGATGGCGATGACTACATCATCAACGGCACCAAGATCTGGACGACCTACGCCCATTATGCCAACAAGATTTTCTGTCTGGTGCGCACCCGCAAGGACTGCAAACCGCAGGAAGGCATAACGTTCCTGCTGATTGACATGAACACGCCGGGAATTACCGTCGAGCCCATCATTGGCCTGGATCTGGTGCGTGAGCAGAACACGGTCTTCTTCGACAATGTCCGCGTTCCCAAGGCCAATCGCATCGGCGCCGAAAACGATGGCTGGACCGTTGCCAAGTATCTGTTGCAATTCGAACGGGGCGGTCAGGAATACGCGCCGGCGCTTTTCCACGGGCTGGAGAAAATCAAGGCCATCGCTGCCGAAGAATACAACGGTATTGGCGGTCGGTTGAGCGATGACGTGGCGTTCATGCGCAAGGTACATGAAGCCGAAATCGATGTTATCGCCCTCGAATTCACCGAAAACCGCATCAAGTCCGCGTTGGGCAGTGGCCAGAATCCGGGGGCGCTGGCCTCCATGACCAAGATTCTCGGCACCGAGCTGAGCCAGCGCGTTACGGAGCTGGCGATCGAAGCGGTCGGCGTCTATGGCCTGCCGTTACAGGTGGATGCCATCCAGCCGGGAGCGAACCTGCCATTCGTGGGGCCAGACTATGCGCTTACTGCCATGCCGCGCTATCTCAATACGCGGGCGACCTCCATTTATGGGGGCTCGAACGAAGTGCAGCGCGGCATCATCGCCAAAATGGTACTCGGACTCTAAGGCGCGGCAGCGCAGTGTAAGGAACGGTAGAAATGAATTTTGATCTCAGCGAAGAACAGCAGATGCTGGTCGACAGCATCCACAAATTTCTCAAGAACGATTATGGCTTTGATGTGCGCCGCAAAGAGGCAGATTCTGCCTCGGGTTTCAGCGCGCAACACTGGAAGACCTTCGCCGAGCTGGGTTGGTTGAGCGTGCCTTTTTCTGCCGATCTCGGCGGATTTGGTGGTAACAGCGTCGACGTCATGCTCATGCATGAAGCCCTCGGAACGGCGCTGGTAACCGAACCCCTGATTCCGACCGTGGTCATGGGGGGGCGCCTGATCGAATTGCTGGGCAATACGCCACAGCAGCAGAATTTGCTGGCGGGTGTCATGCAAGGTGAACTGCAACTGGCACTGGCCTATAACGAGCGCATTGCACGTAACAACCCGGCGGTCGTGGGGTGCACTGCCACGCGCCAGGGCGACAAGTATGTACTCAACGGCGAAAAGATCGTGGTATTGAACGGCCATGCCGCCAACAAGCTGCTGGTGACGGCGCGCACTCGCGGTGATGTGCGTTCGGAAGACGGCATCAGCGTGTTGGTGGTGGATATCGGCGCCAACGGGGTCGAGCGCAAATGCTATCAAACCGTCGACGGTCTGCGTGCGGCAGACATCACCTTCAACAATGTCGAAGTGTCATCGGGCGATCTGTTGGGCGAAGAGGGAACGGCTTTCCCGGTGCTTGAAACAGTGCTCGACGAGGCCACGCTGGCGCTGTGTGCAGAAGCCGTGGGCGCGATGGAAGTGCTGTACAAAACCACGGTGGATTATTGCAAGACGCGCAAGCAATTCGGCGTACCGATCGGGAAGTTCCAGGTCTTGCAATTCCGCATGGCCGACATGTTCATGGCGCACGAACAAAGCAAGTCGATGATATACATGGCGGCCCTGCGCAGCCTCGAAGGTCGCGATGCGGCCCGCAAGGCGATTTCCGCGTGCAAGGTTTATATTGGCAAGGCCGGTCGCCATGTGGGGCAGGAAGCCATCCAGTTGCATGGTGGCATGGGCATGACCGATGAGCTGAACGTGGGGTATTACTTCAAGCGTCTGACTGCGATTGATGCCCTGCTGGGCAATGTCGACTATCACCTCAACCGTTACGCCCGTTCGGCGGGCGCAGCGGCCTGATCCTCAACAGACACTAGATCCTCAACAGGCACTTGCTCATCAAGAGGCACTTGCTCATCAAGAGGCACTTGCTCCTCAAGAGGCACTTGCTCCTCAGGAGGCAACAGCCCCCAGCGCTGCCATTTGCCCGTTCGTGGCGATGCCCAGTTCCAGGCGTTCGATATTCTGCTCGAGCGCCTGGATGTCGCGGTTGATCGACATAAGCAACTCGACATCCCGCACCGACGTTTGTATCAGTTTTCGTCTCAGTTGGGTCAGGCGTTTTTTCATGCCGCCCAGAATGTCCATGTTTTTCAGGATTTCGTTCTGGTTGTCAAAGACATAGTGGGCGTTATTGAACAGGACGGGATCGGGCGTATCGCCCTCACTCTTACCGATGAAGACACCATCACAGTTGTAGTAGTGATACTCGCGCGGCTGGAGTTCCGGCGTTTCCATGCGAAGCCTCAAACAAAATGGGAGTAACTTTGAGGATTAGCCTTGAAACGCGAAATAATCAAGCCGCCGGAAAAGCGCCTGCCACGGGATGCTACAAGCCCTTGAAAATCCAGTCGGCGCGCACCGACAGGGATTGCAGGTCCTGATGATGCAGGTCCAGCGCCTGGGCGAATTCGGCGTTGACCAGTAGTTGATCCTCGACCGTAAATCGCAAACCAAGCGTCGCTTCGTGCCAACGTTCATCGCGCTCTGCCGGGTCGATGGACAGGTCGGTGATCACGTCTTCGATGATGGTGCGACCGTTCAGCGTGTCTCGCTTGTTATGCAGTTCTTTGCGCGTGGTCAGGGTGAAATAGGGGGCGATAGTGCCGGCGTCGGCATGCACCAGAAAGGTCCCGTGGACACCCATCGAAAAAATGCGCGACTCATTGCGGTGGGTCTGCCATGCAGTGAGGGCGTCATTGGCGACCTCTTCGTAGCCTTTTATTGTGCCTTCGCTGATGTCGAGACGTGAAAACGGACCATAACGCCAGCCGCCATCCTCGAAGGAATAACGTCCGCCCAGACTGAACAGGCGTTGGTGAACGTCCGCTTCACTCTGCGCCACGTGACCGTTCCCGTTCGCGCGCGTGCTTTCAAGTTCACCCTGCTGGTAACCCGCCAGTGTCGTTGCGGTAAAACCGTTTTTTCCCCAGCGGGCATAAACCGTTGCCAGATCGAGACGGGTATCGATGCTGTCATCACTGTCGGCAAACGTCAGGGATTGTTCCAGTTGGCCCAGGTTGGCGCCCAACAGCCACTGCGAGGACACCTGGTATTCGCCGCCCGTGAGCATCAGTGGATTGCGCGACGCGATGTCTGCTTCGCCAGCCACGCCTGCGTGTTCGCTATCGCCTTGGTCGTACTGCACATAAATCGCATCCGGATCGGCAACGGCATTGCGTCCGCTGGCATCGTGACGTGGCATGCGTACGAGCGGTGTGTGCGATTGCTGCTGCATGGCGGCATCCTGCAGCAGATGATCCTGACTGAGGGCGTTATCCAGGGCGCTGTAAACAGTGGCTGCCCCGGCATTCACTGATAACGCCCAGCCGAGCAGGGCCGCAAGT
>JBPOHS010000072.1:0-50097 GCA_052035295.1 Pseudomonadota bacterium | reverse complement strand
AAAAAACATTGTTGCCGCCCTGCCCGATTCCCATCTGTTGGCGGCCATCGATCTCAGCATCGGCGATACCGCGACGGCTCAACACCAACTGCCCCGTGGATTCGCGAAAGACCAAAAGATCGGTATTTTTGAAATCCTCTTCGCTGATGGATTTTAGAAGACCGTTATTTTCAAGATTCTTTTTTGTGTCGGCGCGACGAATGATATCGGGTTGCCCGGTCAATTCTTCAGAACTGAAATAGATGCCTTGAACATCTGCCTCGTTACCAACCAGTTGATGCCCTTTGGGGTAAAAGTTTTTCACTGGCTTGCCATCAAGTCCCGTTTCAGTGATGACCTTGCCGAGAATCGCGGTGTCGCGCTGACCATCGCCATCGAAATCGTAATATTGCTGAGCAACGGTGTCGGCAGCGGTGGCAGCACTGGCGAGTTCAATCTCGGTTGTATCGCCAATGGCGACCGGCTGATTCGCACCGTTAAAAATACCAATGCGCCCCGTCAGGAACATAACGTCGACAGCCAGGTCTACCGAATAAGAAGGAATGGAGGACGTCGCCATGGCGGCAATGGCATTTGTATAAGCCATCATTCCACCTATCGAATAGCTGGGTGGATGCGCCAGCAATCCATTGCATAGATCCCAGTCCTGCCGTCTCAGCACATAAGGTAATGCGGGAGCACCAATTGGGCTGAAGTTGGTGTAATACAAATCGGCCCAAGCATCAGTCGAATAGTCCATTGTAAAGCCCGGGCACGGCGGCAAGCGATAGCGAAGCATGTACTTGCCATTGTCGTCGGTGTAATCAACTCCGCCCGGGTATACCAACTCGCTTACATAAACGCGCACACCTTTCACCGGCCCAAATACCTGGTCTTGAGGCCGGCGGATACCGCGATAGAAAGGTTGCGCTTGGTTCGGGTCACCGAAAAATCCGGCCCTCAACCCGATATGGTTATTCGACGAAGCCAATACCCGACCCTCGGGCGATAACACCATGCTCTTGGTGCTCTCGCTTACCGAATACTCCTGAGTGAGATCGACGCTGAACGTCAACAACACCAGTTGGTTTGGGTCGGGCAAAATACGATTGCTTTGGCCACGAACGAGTACACTTTTGACGGATTCAGGTAGCGACGGAGGAGCAATGGGGGCGGCATTTGGATCTGCCAACGGGAACGACGCCTGGCTCAAGAACTGCTGACGATCCATTAACTGCGCATCACGCGCCAGGTTATCGGCATGCATTTCACGATAAGCAGCAAGTCTCAGCTTTTGCGACAGATATTCGTATCCACTGATAATCGTTAAGGTCTTGGTTTCAGTGTTGTAGGGTGACGGGATCGAAACCACACCTGCCTCTGTACCATCTTCATTGAACTCAACCAAAATCGGCTGGTCGTTATCATCAAGAATCACTGCGCGCGCCATCACAACGCCGTGCTTGAATGCAGATGGGAACCCCATTCCGTTGTTTGTTGTAATTGCGCTGGCCATTTCTGTTGCGAACAGAACGACCACGCCAATCACCACAGTAAGAACATGGGAGATATTCATGTCAGATCTTCTAGTTGGTTCTTTTCGCTTGCTGAAAAGCATTTATTGACCTGCTGCTATCACTGCAGAACTGAAAGCAGTTCGCGTAAGGACTTACGACCCGCTGCAATATCTCGCAGCAATTCCTGATGGCGTGGATCAATCAGGGCGTAGCCCAGGTAATCCAGACTGCTTATTTCAATTTTGCCTACACTCGAGACGGTGTAATCATGCACCTGGCCAACACCGACCGGTTTCATAACGCCTTCGTCGCTGTCGTAGGCGACCATCGCCACATATTCGGTTTCTGGGAGTAAATAGTCATATCCACCATTCAGCGGTGGCATTTTTAACGTGACGCTTATTCTGCCTTCTACCCGGATTCCGCGAGGCTGAGAAGCATAAGCCCAGTGTGGCAACGCTCCCGGGAGTGTGGCGACATCAAAATGTTCATAGGGGAAAAACTGCATCTGAACGTCTCCACTGGTTCGCCCATCAGGGAACAGCAAACGCGCTTCCGTCAGATCAAGGTTGAGTTCATTGTTCGCAAGGCTGACTCTGGCCTGGCCACTGCCAATCAGCTGGAAAGGGATTTCGGGGTGCAACTCTTGCAACCGCACCAACGACAGGTTGTTGCGTCTGCTCTCTTGCAGATTGATGGTTATCGATTGGGTGCCATAACCAGGCGCGGCAAACCCAGGGTTGACCAACAATTGGTAACGCCCACCGGGAATTTCCTTGCCTGCAGGTTCCTGGAAACCAAAGGCAAAAGCACCATCGTTGTTGGTAACCGTTGTGCGCTGCAGCCCCGGCAAGCTTATGGTGACACCTTTCAATGGTTGCCCGAATTGATCAACCACACCACCCACCACGAATGTTGGCAGCTTGCGGACATTGAATGTAAACCTGGAGAGTTCCTTGCTATCGTAGGTCACGTCGACATTGATCGTGCTGCCAAAGCCAAAATAACGCGCTGGGTAAAAGGCAACCCCCTGCTTTTCTGGCAAGACGGACAAGGTACCAGGAACAGGCTCACCATCTCGGTGAACTTCTTGCAGTTGATAGCCCTTGGCCGTAAGGAAATCAGCGCCCAAGGGATCAATATTGACATACGTAGCGCCATGCAATGTCTCCGTGACATGGATGGCCAATCGTGCCGGATCAATCGTTTTATTAAAATAAATTTCGATTGGCTGATTGGGTTCAACGTGGACTGCGCCATTTTCCGGCTCCTGACGCGACAACGCGAGATCAACCTGAGCAAGAGTACTGACCTTTACGGCGCGCGCCGTTGTTGCAACAAGATGGCCGTTGGCGTTGAAGACTTCATACACGAGTGAATAAATACCCGGCTGTGCGGGCAAGGTAATGGTTCCACTGGCAAGCGTGCCGCTGACGGCAAGATCCACCGCAGTATCTGCATTAGTGCGAACCTTGACGGTAGCCCCTTCTGCCAGGCCCGCCATGCGCGCGGCCACTTGTACGGGTACGCCTGCGTTGTCGGCGAGAAATTCTGCGCCTTCCTCTGGCAACAACACCACCAATCCGGTTTCTGCTTCGGACTTAAGAATGTACTCTACTGCAGACTGATTGCCTGCGATATCACGCGCCACAAATTGCACTGTGCTTTCGCCACCGACCGGCACCCTCACCACTACACCAAAGAAATACAGGCCCGGCTGGTCACCGGTTCTGACGCGCACAGGCTGGTCGTTGAGCGTAAGACTTGCCAAATTCGCGTCAGTCACCACGCCCGCGAGGGTTAGTTCAGATTCGATCACCGGGTTAATCGCCGTGGAAGCAACCAGTGCGTTATTCAACGTGATAACCGGCATCACGCGATCACGATAGTAGCGGGCACTCAAGGTACTCGTTTTTCCTAGCGAATCGGTGGCTTCAAAGTTCACCTCAGTGGTGTCTTCATCTTCAGTGAAGGACACCAGCGTATCGACATAATAATCCGATTGGTTTGCACCACCGGCCGGGTAAGCAACGCCATTTATCTTGACATGCGCAGCCCCACCTTCGCTGACGACACGCGCCTTCACCCTGAAGGTTTGCTCATTGATGATCTGGTTGGGTTGTGGCGCCACAATCGAGAGCACGGGTGCAGGGATGGTGGCCTCATCCTGGGGGCGATGCGTAATGCTCAAATTTTCAATGGCGTTTCCGTCGGGGGTTTGCACAACGACCTGAAACTCATTCTCGCCGATCGACAGCTCTATGCCTGGCGATTCAAAATGATATACACCTTCGATGTTTGTCGCAGTGGGCGTTACGACCCATTCATTGATCGCCACTCTCACGGCGTCAATCGGCTGCAACGTGCGGATTTCCCCGGATAGTGTCAGATTCTCGTTCTTTACTAATGTTCCGTTGGCAGGAGTTACATTGAACAACTGCGGACGCGACAAGCGCCTTACCTGTCGCGTAACTTCGGCGCGATTTCCGGTGGTATCTGTCGCAACTATCACGATGCGGTTTTCACCGACGGCCAGAGGCACTTCTACTCTGAACTTGTCTTCGGACACGATGGCAGCGAATGAGGCACTAGCAAACCGATCGGAGACTGCGTCGACGGCATCAACGCCTGCGAAGTAATTCTCCGAATCGGTTACCGTGCCCATGAATTCTATTGAAGCGTTTTCAGTCACCAGCTCCGTTGCACCCAGCACGACCAGTGTTGGAGGTACCGTATCGGGGTCTGGCTGAAATACCACGTTAAGGCGCTTGGTATCGGTACCATCGGGCGTCTGTGCGCTAATGTCAAACCCATTCTCGCCCTGTGTCAATCCAGCGTCTGCAAGTGAAAACCTATAACCACCCGCATTCAGCGCAGAAACATCGGCCTGATTGCCATTAACCCTCACAACAAGACTTGTAACAGGCCAATCTGTCGTCACTTCTCCAGCAATCGCAGTGCTGGGCACATTGAAGACTGAACCATCGAGCGGTTGTAACGCACCAATGCGCGGCAGGGAAATGCGCTTCACGTGACGCGTGAGTGTGGTGGAATTGCCTTCGAGATCTGTGGCCGTGATGGTAATCAAATTTTCACCAAGATCGATCGGGATGTCGGCTTCGAAATGATCGGCATTCATTGCACCGTTGGTTTCTTTTCCTCCCACCGCCACAATCACAGAGGCGACACCGCTACCATACTGTGCCGGGTCCTGAACCGTACCGGTAATGCGTATTGTTGCGGCCTCAATCGATTGATTGTCCTGGGTTTCAACCGTTAACGTGGGGGGTGTTGTGTCGGGGTCCACAGTACGAATGATGGTAATGGGCGTGGCATACTCACCATCCGGTGTAGTTGCACGTAGTTGAAAAGTATTTTGACCAACAGAAAGCGCCACACTTGACATGTCAAAGCCATAAACGCCTGGGGATTGCTGCGTCAACCCAGACGGGCTGCCATTGAAGAAAAACTCCACCTGCGCTAATGGCCAGTCGGATTTGACCTGCCCGCTAATGCGGGTGGTAGCCGTTGTTACGCTGGTGCCATTGGCAGGCTGAACAGACTCGATTTTCGGTGGTGAAATGCGCACGATGGTCACCGAAAGCGTAGACGCATTGCCTCGCAGGTCAGTCGCGCTCACCGTCAGGGTGTTTTCACCGAGAGTGAGTGGCACAACGGCCTGGATCGTATCGCCGTTTCGTTGGATTGGGTGTTGGGTCGATCCGGTACGATTCGAGGTCAGAGTAATATTCGCCACGCCCGAACCCGCCTGGGCGGGATCGACCACCTGCCCCGTCAGATTGACTTGCGCCGCATCAATTTTGCTGTTGTCTTCTATATCCAGCGTTATCACCGGCGCAGTGATGTCGCGCTCATCCCGGTACACTAAACTGACATTCCTCGTCGCAGCACCATCGGGTGTCGTAATGCGCATAGGGAAGATGTTGGTGCCCACTTTGAGCGCCACATTGTTAACGGCAAAGGCGTACCGGCCCGGCTGAATCAGGGAAAGCGGGCTTTCGTCATCACCGAAAAAGAAGTGTATTTCGGATAGCGGCCATTCTGTGGTGAATTCGCCACTGACGTTGGCTATCGGTTGATCATTAAATAAAGTGCCATCTGCAGGTGATACGTTGACAAAACGAGGCGGTGAAATACGCGTAACTGTCAACTGCGCAGAGGTTTCATTCCCTGAACGATCTCGCGCAAGAACACTGACAATATTTTGGCCTAACGACAAGGGTACGACGACACTGTAAGCGTTCCCGGCCAGCGTTGGGCTGTACTGCGTAGCGCCGGTACGATTAGACACTACTGAAATAGCCGAAATACCACTACCGACTTGCTCAGGATCGCTTACTGCACCGGTGATCGATACTGTCGCAGCCTCTAACGACTGATCTTGCGGATTGTCAATACTCAGCAATGGCGGAGCTGTATCTTTCGGAGCGTTATAAGTGAGGTTAAGGACACGATTGTCTACACCGTCAGCCGTGGTTGCACGTAGCTGAATCGCATTCGCTCCCGCCACCAATGTGACAGGCTCGTTGAATCGATAAATTCCAGGGCTTGCTTCGCTGAGCGTTTTTACGGACCCGTTTAAAAAGAACTGTACGCCAGACAGTGGCCAAACAGTGAGAATTTCACCCGAAATAACAGTGTCAGCGGTAGTCAAAGCTACCCCTTCGGCTGGTGCAATAGTCGAAAATTTTGGCAAAGAAATTCTTTTAACTGACACAGAGACCGTGGTTGAGCGGGTTTGCCCAGAAGCCGTCGCCGTCGCGATAACGGAGATCGTGTTCGCGCCCAAGGCGAGGGGCACCTGGACTGAAAAACGCGTGCCGCTCAGCGGCACATTGATATCACCTGCCGCTGTGCGCGCGATCACGGACGATATGGTTGTATCCTTGACGGGTGTCACCGTGCCAGTAATCGTGACCGTTGCGGATTCTACCGTTGCAGGTGTCGCATCTACAGTAACAGTGGGTTCACCGCAACCCGCGAGAAAAAGCACGGCGAACAACACAAGCACGCCCTTTGCGCACCCTTTGACGATATGCACAGGGAACATTGCACCGGCTGAAGTCGACTGAAGACACCTTGCCCAAAAATTACTGCTCATTTGCAATACTCAACTGAAACCATCCCCAGCAAAAATATTGACCGTGTCCTGATCGCCCCGGGGCGACATATGGCGTTAATTATCCTGCTTGGTCCATTCGATTCTGGCTTGCGCACGCACAGCCTCTGATGCCTGCTTTATTGCTTTCTTCAATTGCAGAGGAGCCAATTGGCGCCTTATATCAGCACTCACCTCAGCAAGTGCCTTTGGTGGAATCGTTTGTATATCGATAACGCGCGCGATATGGAGTTGACCATCGATGTAGAAGATGTCGGAGGTGGCTCCTTTATCAAGTTTGCCAAGGACGCCATCGAGCTGTGGCTCAAGAAGCCCCTTTTTCACCTGGCCTCTTTGATACTGAAGCTGGTAGGTCTCGCTCCATTTATTGGCAGCTCCCGACCAATCGGCTACCTGCTTGATCGATGCCAATGATTTGATGATATTGTCACGCACCTGCTCATCAATTTTTGCCGGTGCTTTCAGCAATTCAAACGAGCGTATTTTTTCTTCGCCAAAATTTTCCGGATGTTTTTCGTAATACTGTTGCACCATCTCGCTGGTCACGGGTTCCGGCGACGCGTTGTTAATCAAATAGGCTTTTACAAACAATTCTTCTTCATATACGCGTGTTTGCTGCCGTATGCGCTCAATCTCCGAGTCGTCAAGCTCTTGCGATGCCTTTTGCTTGATGGCACGACTGGTAATAAGACTCTCGATCACCTTGTCCCTGAGCGCCTCATTGCCCATAAGGATATCGGCTTCGCTGAACATGCGCTCCACCAGGAAATCCACGTCCTGTCGGGTAATGGGCTCCCCGTTGACGCTGACCAACGCCTGGTCTGTGGCGGGCACAGCGGTCTGCGTCTTCTGTTTCTCACCAGAAGCGTCGCAAGCTAACAGAACAACGCTTAGAGATCCCACCAACGCCAGACGAAAAAATTTCGTCATTGGGTAACGACGCCTGTCAGCCCGCTCCATTGCATGAGAGGAATGAAGCATCATTTTTCATTCCTGGACACGTTGACGGTTTTCAAAAGCCTTTCAACTTCGGTCACTTTGGCTTCATTGCGAAGTTGGTAACGAATGTCGCCCTCGACAGCCTCAAGGGGCTTTTTCAACACCTGGGGCCCTTCGATCAGCTTCACTACGTGGAATCCGAACGGCGTCAGAAACGGCTCTGACAGCTCGCCAGGCTTCAGATCAAACAGCTTTTTCGAGAATTCTGGGCCAACCGCCCCCTCTTTCAGCCACCCAAGGTCGCCCCCATTCTTGGCAGAGACGGTGTCTTCAGAGTACGCCTTGGCCACCTCAGCGAAGTCGTCACCTTTCTGGAGTTTGCTATAGGCTTCATGGGCTGTGCTGAGCTTAACCTGCCGCTCGGATTCGCTCATTTTGGGGTCGACACGCAGCAGGATATGAGCCGCATGAACACTCTTGGCTTGATACTTGTCGGCATTGCTCGCGTAAAAATTGCGAACGCCCTCATCGGTAACGGTGTCTTTGAGATAGCTCTCAAAGTATCGGCTCAGCAGCATTTCCCGCTTGAAATCCTCGAGTTCGGCATTAACCAATTGATTATCAAGCTTTTCACTCTTGACGATGGCAGCTGCCATCGCAGATCGTTTGAGGTAATCCTCTAACGCCCGCTCTACCAGCGGTTTGTCCTGCTCGGGAATGCGCTTGAACTTGAGGTAGGTCTTAAACTCTTGTTCGGTAACGGGTTTACCATCCACCGAGGCGATGACATTGGGTTCGTCACTGCAACCGACCAGTAATGCGGCGAAAAGAAGACCGGCGAACCGTAACCTTGATATTTGCATAGCGGAACTCAACCCCTGATCGTTAAGTATTTTTTTCCAGCTTTAAGCGTAGCTGAACTTTCGTTTTCAAAGGGGGTGTCGACTAAATACCCAAACACCTTACATAGGACACTCTCGCAACCGGTTGCACCCCGACCACTCCGCCTCGGGATCAGGATTGCGTGTAACTCTTACGCGGATCTCGTTACTCATCCCAGACTCAGGATCGACGCCAGACAGCGCATCCTGCAGGGTCATTGACGCGCTTCCGATCAGCAAACGATAAGAACCACGCGCAAGCATATTCTCAAACTCAATACCGAATTCCTCGTTGAGGGAGGCCTCATTTATTAGATGGTCATCTTCATCAACCACGTATAGATTGAGGTTTTGTTCACGATAGGCAATGTTGATTGCAAGCGCACTCGACACCCCAACCCTGAAAGGAATGACCATTGGATTTGCGGCGGAGAATTGACGTTCCGCAACGAAATTCGGTGTCGGCAACAGCTGATCAGGGTGCGGTCTGCTCCGATCACGCAACCAATCAAACGTAGACTTGTAGGGAGTACGAGACTGACCGTACTCATTCGATCCCCAGCAACGGACCCCCTCTTGTACCAAGGCACAGGAGTGACGACCACCAGCGAAGACCTTTGACGGATTAGTAAGATCTGGCGGCACACTGGTTTGATGGTCATCGTTGGAGCCCGCACAAACCACTCCAGAGTCAGTCAGTACACAAGCATGATTCCATCCCACGGCAAGGCTGCGTGGATTATTGAGACCCGACATTTGAATAGGCTCATTATTCGAGGTATTCCAACAGCTGACACCGGCATCCGAGACCACACAGAGCGTGCCATCGTTGGCACCAATATCCGTTACGTTTTGAACGGATTCAGCCAAGCCAATCGGGTTACCCTCATTACCCCAGCAACGCACGCCGGAGTCCGTCAGTGCGCACGAGAAATTCCCGCCGGACACAACCTCGCGGGGATTGAGCAAATCCGGCGGGACATTGATTTGCTGCGCATAATTGTCACCCCAGCAACGAACGCCACTGTCTGCAAGCACACAGGCATGATCCCAACCAATGCTGACCGACCGAGCGTAACCAAGGTTTTCAGGTATCGCGCTGACATGCGATGCCCACCCCCAACACCTCACTGTCCGATCCTGTGTTACCACACACCCCCCCGCATAGCCGAGCGATATGGAGAGAGGATTTACAATATCTTCTGGCACCGACATGTACTGGCTATCTTCGATCCAGCCCCAACACTGAGTGCCGGTAGCAGAGAGTACACACGTACGGTAGTCGCCGAGTGCCATGTTTTGTGGTTGGTTGATCTGCACATTGGCATTCGCAGTATTCACCTGATGCGCTGTCGCACTTGAATCGGCGTCCCAACAACGGACACCGTCCTTGAGCAACGCGCAGCTGAAGTCATCACCCACGGCAACCGCGATCGCATTTACAACGTCTTCGGGCACGAAGGTTTCACCATTCCCGCCTGTACCAAAACAGATCACGCCATCATCTGTCACAGCGCAACCGTGCTGGGCGCCTAACGCAATGCTGGATGCAAAGCCCGGGTGAATGCCTATTTCGTCTGTATTGAGATACTTGCCCCAACAATGCACGCCGTTATCGTCAATGACGCAACTGGTCTGCTCACCTGAGAACAGCGTGTGCGGGCTACTCAAGTTCTGTGGAACGTTACGCTCACCATATTCGTTACGACCACCCCAGCAGCGCACACCACGCTGGGTGATTGCACACGAAAATTCGTAGCCAGCCGAAATGGCCGTGGGTGCATCAAGACGGGGTACGGACATCTCTCGGATGCCTGTAACGATACCGTCAGAGTTTTCAACGACAGCCCAGCAACGCACGCCTGTGTCGGTCAACGCGCACGCATGCTCGACACCGACCGCAATAGCGGTGGGGTTAACGAGATCTGCTGGTGCCGCATTGATGAAGCCCCAACAGTGCACCCTGCCCTGTGCAATGGCGCAGGTCGAGCTGCCTCCTGCAGCAATGGCCTGTGCAGACTCGACTGATGCCGGGACCTCTGTTTGCCCACGGAAATTCTCACCCCAGCAACGTACCTCTGTATCAGTAATCGCACAGGTGTGATTCATACCGGCAGCCAGCGGGGAGAACTGCATTCCACGCTGCGCCGGTGGCGGAATGACCGTGGGTGCAGGTGGAGGCGTGTAGTCTTCCAGCCAGTTGTAGGTGGTGAAATAGTATGTTTCATCGGTCTCCCTATTAGGGTACCAGCAGCGGATATACGACTGGGTCAGCGCACACATTTCGCCGGAGGGTTTGACGAATAAGTTGATCACACTACTCGGCACTATATTTTCAGGACTCCAGATGGGGTAATAAATACCTGTTTGAGGCAGCCAGTAACAGCGTATCCCTTCATCTGTGAAAACGCACATCCGGTCACCGGCAATAGATAGCATTCTCGGGTTTGCTAATGCATCGAAATTTTCAGACCATCCGTCATTAAAGACATCCCATACGCACTTCAAAACGCTATCAGCGACTGCACACAAGCTTCCATCAGCATGCAATGCAATCTCCGTTACGTTTTGCCAGCTTTCGATCAGCTCTTGCCTAGGACCGTCACCCCAGCAACTTAAGGTGGCCTCGCCAGTGATCACGCAGGCAAACGTATCCGTCATGGCAATAGCACGCGGATTATTCAGCTCGTATTCTGGCGCCTGAATGCTTCCATCGCCCCAGCAACGAACACCTGTTTTGGTCAGCGCACACACACTGCCAGCGTTAGCAGCCAAGGCATAAGGTTCGGAAAGATCCGCAGGAACAGCGTTACCCGGCGGCGTCTCTGACGTTGTTTCCCACTCGCCCTCACCGTCGCCACCGTAATCCCACCAGCATCTGGCAATACCCTGCACTATTGCGCAAATAAATCCGTTGCCAAAAGCCATGGCTGACGGGGCCACTATTCCTTGTGGGACATAAACCGGTCGGATGCCGTCTTCATCGTTCCAACACTGAAAGCCAGCGTCGGTGGTAGCACACATGGTGTACCGTCCCTGGAATACAGTAGACGCATCCACAATGCTTGGATATTCAGAATACGGCTCATTGAAATCACCCCAGCACTTCATTCCCTGGCTGGTCAAGGCACACGTGAACCGATCTCCGGTCGCCACAGCCAATGGTGGTGCATCGAACTCCGGTGCGTTCAGCTGACCATCATTGTTGCCACCCCAGCAGCGCAAGCCTGTCGCTGTAACGGCACATATTTGGTTTTGACCCACAGACACGCTGACGACATCATCGAGATCCTCTGGCACATATTCATTCCAATAGACGCCATCTGCGACGTTGCTGCAATACAATTTGCTTTCGCTGACGGTGCACGAGCGACCACCATGCGCCGAAATATGAGTAGCATCGACAATGGGTTCAGGAATTTGCTCTTGCGACCCGTAATTTCCCCAACACCGCACGCCATCCAGCGTATTGGCACAACTAAACCCATCGCCGGCCGACAATGCAGTCGGGGCATTGAGATTGTCGGGCACTGAATCAACCGCCGCACCTACACCATAGCAATTCACGTTGCCATCAACGATTGCGCACACATGTGTCGCTCCAACTGCAACCGCAGAGACATTTTCCAGATTCGCAGGTACGTAGTTGTCGAGATCACTCTCAAGCCTGAGGAACCATCCCCAACAATGCAGCTTCTCATCAGCAATGGCACAGGTTGCATTGTCATAAGCAGCCACGGCGGTTGGGTTATTGATGCCATCGGGTACCGACATCGCGTCGCCATATCGATTCCAACAACGCACCCCTTGATCCGAAATGACACAAACGTGTCTTGCACCGGCTGCAATAGCATTCTTCGGATCTAGAGATATCGTTGGTTGCGGCGACACATCGAGTTGTACAGTTCGCGTGATGTTACGTTCAATGAACGTGACGGTAAGCGCTGTATTGCCCTCTGCAATCGGTGTGAACAACCCATCACTGGAGACAGACGCGACCGCTGCATTCACTACACCAAATTCGAGCAGCTCGGTGTTTTTGTCGAGACGTACGCCGGTTATGACGCGTCCTTCGAATTCTACCGTCGCCGTGACAGAGAGCCGGAAGGCTGCATTGGCCTGGCCAAGCACTCGACTGATCGTCGCCGGACTCACTGTTATATCCGTCACGTAAAATGGATCCACCGCAGTTTCATCCGGGTTGGTGGGATCCGACTCTGAAATCACCTCAACATAATCGGATACACCATCACCGTCGGTATCAGTAGAAAGCGGATTTGAGTGATGCAGGTTAACTTCATCGCCATCATTGATGCCATCACCATCAGAGTCAGCGTTATCGAGGGCGGTGCCTGCAGCGACCTCCTGGGCGTTGGACAGACCGTCACCATCCAGGTCTTCATCACCATCCAATATTCCGTCGCCATCTGTATCTTCATTGGCGGGGTCAAGACCGGGAAGCGCAAATTCCAGACCATTGGTGATGCCATCACCGTCGTAGTCACCGTCGACATGAAGCACTCGCAGTGTAATGAGATTCGCGGCATACAAGAGTTGACAATCGCCTGAACATTCCTCACCGGTGATTTCAATTTCTATCGTTTGACCATCAGGATAGCGCCCGGTGAATTCAGGAATATCAAGGCTGCGCACCACCCAATCGAAGGATTGCGAGCTTATCTCTTCCTCAGGGGTACCGAGGTAGGCACGACCATCGGCAATCGTGGATGCGTCGAGCTCTGCGGCAAGTTCGATCTCCAGTGAATACGATGTGCCTTCGAGCACATATTTGTATTCCGGTACCATCATGCGGGCGCGCGCCGCACACAGTTCGAACGTCTGTTTTAGTACGGGGTCATTCGCGGCGACACCACGCAGACTCGAATCTATTGTCGATACGGCATAACACGCACCGAGTTGGAGCGGTTGCTCCGGCTCGAACATCACCTTCGCACCGTCGATCTGAACATTACCTTCTACGTTATCCTCACCCAAGGTAACGCCCACGACAGGCGTTTCTGCCGCGTCGTCAATACGAACGGCCTCAGTATATGCCAGCACGATCGGATTTATCGCACTGTCGACAACCCCTTCAATGTCTACATATTCGGCAGCCGGATATGGTTTAAGAAAATCAAGACTCAGAGGATCGAGCTTATTCAGGCTTGCCAAGGTGGGCGATACATTCACACTAGACACACTGACCTTCTCTATCACTGAATCCGAAACCGTGAAAGTCGCGTAACCATGCGTCAAACGCGCCTGCGATTCGGCCGATTGTTCGTTGAGAATCGCTTGGCCAGAGGCACTCAATGAAAGATCGACGTTCGCCGGTTGACGACTTCCCAGAGGATCGAGTTCCAGCACACGATTGTAGTAACGATCCAGCAATGTAGCGGCTACCGTCACTGTTTCACCTGCTTCGAGTCGCTCAGGGTCACCCAGCGCAAGATTCGTACGCGATTGCTGTTCGAGTCGTATCTGGAACGGCGCTCCCGCCACCACGGTCAAGCCGATACTGCTCGCAGTCATCATCGAACCGTTGCCAGACGCATCATAGCTGGTGCGTACTTTCAGAAACTCGGTTGGCACACCTAGTTGCGCGGAATAATTGCCTGCAACCGTTGAAGCCACCACTGGCACTCTCGCGTATCCATTTTGCAGACGGATCGTGGCCTCTTCCCCCCCCCCTTCGAGCACGCGCGTCGTCATGCCATTGGCGAATCCAAAGTGGAAACCGCTATACGGCATTCGTACATTCACCTGCGTGACGGAATCCCCATCAGTCACGTTGTTGCCCGCATCACGTCCGCTGATATCAAGCCAGAAGGTCTGACCGGCTTCAAGACGTCCGACATGCTTGAATTGCAGTTCCTGGGTCTCACCGGCATATACACGTATGCCCATTGACACGCCAATTTCCTGGTTGTCAGCAAGTCTTGCAGTCAACCTGTATCGGCCAGCCTGCTTCGCCGAATTGAAGTTAAACAGGGCGAGTCCTGACTGCATCGAGGTGGCGTCACCCAATGCGCTGGACGCTCCGAATCTGCCATCTGGCAACATCGGCTCCAGTGTCCATGAAACGCGCTGATATGGCACACGGCGACCAGTGCGATCAAGCACTTCTACCTGATAGGCCATGGTTTCGCCTGCGTTCACATAAGGCGCATTGACCTGGCTTTGGCCGTTTTGCGTGAAGAAGCGTAACTCATTGGGTCTATGCCAGAGCTGCACGGTTTGTTCGGCCGTTTCACTCGACTGCCCCAAATGATCGGTGAGGCGAACCTTGAATCGATACGCATTATCTCCGAGATCGGTAGTGGGCACTGCAAGTACGGTTCGCAGCTCTTTCGAAAGCGCCGCATGTTCCAGGCGGATCTCTTTTCCTGTCGGTGGATTCGTTTCGATTATCGCGACGACCACAGGATCGACACCATCATTGGCCGCCGCAAATTGCGAAATACCCAACCCAAACCGCTCACCGTAGAACGATGTGGCTGGATAAGAAAGTAATAGCTTCGACGCATCAGGAATGGTGTCTGCGACCACATTGATGGATAGTTGCTGTTCAGTGATTTGGCCGAGATTATCTGTCACACGCAGGGTGAGCGGCTCGAACCGATCAGCGGACAAACGCTCGGTGCGTTTGTCACGTGTATTGATTGATGTGTTCAACACTTTTTTGTTGGTGCCCAGCGGCACGGGATAAGTGAAGCCATTCCAGATCAACTCAACTTTACCCAGCGTGACATCGTCTTGAACAGCAATCCGAGCATTGAACGCGCCACGTTCAATGACCTGTGCCGCGTCAACGGAGAACTCCGACACTTGCGGGGCCATGTCTTCAACGACTTGGTAGGCCTGGCTTACGACACGACGGTTTCCGGCCTTGTCGAGGGTTTCAAGGCGGTAATCAAGGGTCTGGCCGCTCAACGCAGGGGGTTCGATCACCTCTAACTTGCCGTCTTCGAACATGGCCGCGACGATTAATCCGTTGCGACGCAAGATCGCGGATTCCAGCCCGCTCTCCGAATCCACGACATTGACCGATACGCGATAAGCCTGCTTCTCAATGATCTCGTTCACCTGGCGAATCGCACCTAGCAATACAAACGGGCCCACCTGCGGCGCGTTATCATCACGCACACGAGTGAACTGCAAAGGTGCGGATTCTGTAATATTCCCGAACGCATCGACAGCACGCACTTTGATATATTTGCCACTATCAGTAACATCATAGGCGCGATAAATGACGTACTCGGGACCATAATGCTTGCCGATGATCCTGAACGGCCCGAACGGATTATCCGCCTCATAGTATTCAACCTGATGAATCGGTTGCGAACTGTCCTTCACTTCAGCACGGATTTCGAGCGGTTTTGGCACATAGGTATTAACGCCTTCCCTCGGGGACGTTATCACGACCTTGAACGCGTTGGCAGGTAAGTCCTCACCCTGAAGTACAACTTTGCGTGGTCGAGACCACAGCAGGTTACCGTCTTTCGTTTCAATGTAGGCCTGCAGCGTAAACGGCTGACCGTTGCGCAAATTGGGCGGTACCAGGGTTTCAAAATTCAGGGGCATTTCTGCGTTGCCACCTACCAAGGTGTTGTTGACCAGGTATTTGACCGAATTGATATCTTCTGGGTCCGTCAAAGCAAGCTGCAACTGATTGCCCTGAACAAACACCGTGCCGGAATTGGGCGACAGCAAAGCCGCATTGGCACCATTCAGGCCGCCGCTAGCGTCGATAATACGAACCCCAAAGTCGCCAAGGCCGACGCCCACCATTCCCTGATCAACCGCAAGTGAGGTTGCCTGATAATCAAGACTCACATTGACAGACTGTAAGGTCCACTCTACGGCGTCTATCGCTCGCAACTCGCTTCCAATCGGCGTGCGATGTGCCACCCAAAGCATGCCATCCCCATAGGACAGAGCATTGATGCCTTGGCTATTGGCTTCTGTAGACATATCCAGGGTTCTGTCTTCAAAGGTTGACAGGTCCATGCGGTGAACCCGAGTTCCCACACTGAAAAACAGATAATCGCCAGAAACTTTGAGGTGCTCCATGATGCCATCGGCACCATCAATCAGACTTTCTACCTTCACGGTATAGTTATCGATCGGCAACGCACCCGGGGCTACACGATACAACCGACCATTACGCGTGCTGACATAAATATTGTCTGCATGCGCCGTCATGCTGACAATTTCTTCGCCGAGCGGCAATTCAATCTTGCCGTTCAGGCTCGGTTTATTCTTCTGCGACAAATAAAGCTGATGACCGACACTGGCGACAACCTGTGTGCGAGTAACCGCCAACTCATTCACTACCACATCTTTGAACACGACCGTTGGCATGGGAGAATTATGCCTGTGAAGTGCAAACGCATCGATGGCAACGACTTCACGCTTGTCGTTATGGGCAAGGTATGCGGTTTGCTTGTCTAGCAGTACGTGATCCACAGACAGCCCCCAGCCTTTCTCGGGGTAGCTCTTCGTATGCCACGCGCCGCCTTTACGACTCTCATAAATAGCGCCGTAGTGACTGGCCGCAGCCAGCAGGCGCCCACGCGAGAGGCTCACATCCACGATGCGTCCACGTGGGTTTTCCGTCTTATGTGTCGTAACAGGCCCACTAGACATCAAGGCCCAGCGCAGCACAGTACCGGCGTTATCACCCAACCACAACTCGCCCTTGAACCACTGAGCGTTTTCCAGAGAGGTGTCGAACCTTTGGCTGAATGCACCACGGAATTCAGGCTCGTAAGGATTGGCCACATCGAACACATGAATTTGATTATTCGTGGCATCCAGCGCGAAAAGGTAGCGATCATTGGCAACCAGTTTTTCGGCCGACATACGCGCCGTAAGTTGTCCCACAGTACGCCCAGTGATATCGATACTCAGCAATTCGCCTTTGGCGGTGGTGACAAACCAGTGATCGCTGGCAAACGCGATAGCGCTTGGGTCAGTGATCTGCACATCGCTGGACGGAATATTTACGAAATCAGCATCAAAGTAGGCCATGCCATCTTCACGCAGGACCATAAAACCTTGCTGATCCGCCTTGAGATCGATGACCGATTGCTCGTTCACATAGACAGCGTCTTTTCCTTGCGCGTTTCTTGTCTTGAGAATGGTCTCAGTGAGTTCATTGCCGCTTACCTTGAAACCACGCAATTTGCCATCGACGACAAGCATCAAATGGCTACCCCTTAGCACCATCGACGTGATGTCACCGCCTATGCCATAGCGACTCAACACCATGAAACTTTCGTCAGGATCAACAATCGCCACCCCTTGACCGCGAACACCCAACAATAACCGGTCGCCCAGGCGAATCATGTCTGTTATGCGCGCTTCCATTGTTGTGGCCAGCGTACCCTCATCCGTACGCAACTCACGTTCGTAAGCGAACCACGCTTTATCCGCATCCGGTAACAGCACATCAAAACGTCTTGAATCGACTCGTTTTTGCAGTTCGAAGCCAGAGAACACGACGACGCGCGCAGTCGTCGACTCTGCATTCCCCTGCTTGTCGGAAAGCGTTGCGGTAATTGTGTATACATCAAGCCCGGCAGGCGCGCTGAAGTCGAGCGCCTGTCCGCCTGTCGCAAGCAGCTCACCACTTTCGTTACGAATATCGATACGCGGGATGTACTGGCCGTCACTGGCGTTTTCAATCGCATAGTGCGTCGACGCCCCCGTCATTACCGTTGAGCTTACGCCGGAAAGAACGGGGGTCGGCACGACAAGACGCGGGTACACTTGCAGAGCCACTTCGCTTTGACTGTAGCGGAAGGTATCCCCCCAATATCCACGTACACGGATATAAAACGTGTCTTTGCTACTGACCGCAGGCATTTTGAGCGTCATCAACCCAGAGGATTGACGCAATAACACCTGATTCAACTTAGCCCTGTCAAAGTTTAGGAGGGAGATCTCTGCGTAATGGAACGCTTCGCCAGTTGTGTCATGGAGCTTGTACTGAACGACGACATCGTCGGTGGCCTTGACTGATTCATTGTTTTGCGGTGACAACACTGTGACATCCGCCAATTCCGCATTGTTCGGCTGCAACGTTAACGTGCGTACCACCTGCGGAACACCCTGTAACTGGTGCTCCCATGCCAAGGATGTGCCCTCTTCGGGCAAGGTCATCCAGTGGTACGCGACGTTCGGCAACAGTGCAAATTCGGAGGTGACACCGCTGGCAAACAACATCTCTCGATTGATGCGAGCATTTTCGTCAGCGAAACTCACTACAGGCACCTGCGCCCCCAACGACAGCGTTTTATCCTCCATTGGGTTCAAATCAGCAACAGTCATCGCCTGACGATTGTCGATGCTGACATCTTCGGCCACATCAAAACCATGCCCTTTGACGTGCACGCGCACACCATCTTCGGCAATACGGCTCCTCGGTACCTGAATGCACTGGTTGCCATTGCCATCCACACTCGACGCTGCCAGCAATTCGCCACCCATAGACGTCGCATAAAACGCAAAACCACCGAGTGTTTCAAACGAAGTCATCGCGCACAAAGAAATGACATGGGGTAACGATTGACTCGTTACCGTCAGGTCGGGCGACGCGGCACCGGAGACAATTTCCCGGTAATAAATTTTCGTCACGGCGTCATTGCTGATGCTGTAATAGGCACGCCCCGGCGAGACGTTCAGAAATTCTGACGTCACGGGCAGAATTCCGACAACACGCGATTGATCGAGCGCGAACCATTTCATTACGCCTTCGACATTCGCCCGCAGCCAAAGGATGCTGCCATCCTGTTCAGATGCATCAATGACGCCGGGCATACGAACAAGCGTTGCGATTGCAATCAGGCTGCCATCGTCCAGCAATTCATATTGCTGGACACCGTCGCCACCCCAAGTCGCCAATCGACTGCCATCGACATGGAAGCCACTCTGTCCCGCCAGGCTAATGTAAAAATCACGCACAACATGAGGCATGCGATCTTCGGATTGTGCATCAAGCTTCAATGAATAGCGGTAGAGGCCAGATTCGCTCATCACATAAAGGTGATCCCGGTCAACCTGCGTGGCAACAACAGGTTCACTGATGGCCTCGCCTATTACAGGTAAGGTACGATGTCCCGCAAAAATTTCTGCCGTGACCGTCTGCCCGTGACGAATCCACACCGTATCGCCGCTTGCACCAATGATCTCACCCGCTATCGCCTGATTGATATCAGCCACGGTGAACGAACCGCTGATCAGCGGATGACGCTTGAGGTAGCGCTGACCTTTTTCATTGATCTGCAATACCAACCCGGTACCGCTGAAATGTTGTGACATCAGCTCACCAGTGGCGTTATCCACGAGTGTATCTACACCATTCAGTATACGGTAACCACCGGCATTCTTATTCCATGCGGAAATCACCGTACCAGACGACGTCAGCCCGGCGATATCCGACATTGACACCAACTTGTCCCCGGCCTCACGAGCCGACACAAGCAAGTCGGCTTCGGTATCAGAGAAATATGCAAGTTTGTCGAGCATTTGTGTCGTACGTTTTTCGTTTCCGGATCTGTCGCGCAGAAAGGTTTCAACTTCTGCCTCTGCCCCACGGCCGGACACTTCCACTGTCAAGCGTGAAGTCAGTGGAGCGCGAGCCGTTTCAGGGCCACCCACGACATCCCTGAACACGACTTCCGAATCGTCGGCATAGTCTTTCATGGCAACCGGAACCGAGGGACGTATCCACAACTCGGAACCACCCAGTATTTTTTGGGCCGGTAGCAACCCGGGATCGGCTGTCTCAGCAATACCTGTATCGTCGTTGACATTGAGGAAGCGATACGCTTTCAGATTGGCCTTTTGCAGACGAGCCAGCACAACGATATTCTGATCGACAGCTGGCAGTGTTGCTGTGACGAATTGACGTTCCGGCCCATTTATTGCGCGTGACAAACGAATAGCGGTTTCCGCCGCTGCTTCAACACCTCCGATATCGAAGTAAAGCTCTGCATCCACGACGTTCCGCATCAGCACCTCAAATCGAACGGTCTCGCCTTCCTGGAACTGTGATCCGTTGGCTGGCGACAGAATGTCGACGCGGGGGGCACCAGCCTCGGCGTCATAAGGATAGAGTGTGACAATTGCCGTTGGGCTGACATTCGCATTGGGATCAAACGCTCGTGCCTCTATCCTGATTCCACTCTCGATATCTGCTTCGGTCGCAGTAAAACTGTAACGGGTGGGATCTGCAAGAGCTTCCCACGCTCCTCCATTGCGTCGCACCTCCACACGATCGATACCGTATTTATCGAAGGCCTTCAACACCACGTCAGTGCGCTCGCCGATGGCCACAAAATCGCCTTGTTTCGGCGACACGATTTCCAGCGTCGGAGGTGTTCGATCGAGATAAAGCGTATAGGCATTATCGAATATTTTCGAAGAACCGAAACCATAGGCGATACGCAAGCGCGTCTTCATTTCCACTGGTGAAATGCTTGCGCCTTCAGGCAACAGGTCACGAATTTTCGGATTGATGAACGATCCGGATACGGTACCCGTCAATGCGTTGTAATGATCGAAGACATCTTTGGGTTTGCCCGCCTGAATCTTCTCGATGCTGATTTCCGCACCGTTCACCATGTCTATATCGCCCATCAAGTCAAAATTGACTGCAGAGCGCACCGATTCTTCGGGCTCGGCCGGTGTAGTACTAAAGCTTTCGAGTTCGATGATCGGGTCACGGAGTGCCGCGCGGAATGCTTTCTGCGCAAAATTACCGGTGTCATCGACGGCCTGCATCAGGATTTCCAGGTAGCTGTCGCCCGGCTGCACAGAATATGTAAACTCACCCTTCGCGTCGATCCAACCGCTTGCAGGAGCACCGAATGCGGTCGATACGCGGTATCGATAACCCAGTTTGAGGTCATAGTTATCGAGGGCACCTACGGAAAATCTATAGGTGCGGCCCCGCGTCAACAACATGGCTTCATTAACGTCGGCGTTATCGCTGGTACGAACGAGACGCAAATTCTGAGGTGCCAGCGTATCAGCAGCTGTGAAAATGGATTGATGGCGGCCAACTGCTACCAGGTTGACAGCAGCCATTGGCTTCGGAGCATTAGCCGCAGCGTCCTGAATACCGTTTACCTCGACACGATATGCCGCATTGTTTTCCAGAGTCTGGCCGGGCCGCAGGCGCAGCACAAGCGTTTGCGGGGCGACGTTGACGAGCTCAAAACGTGCCGATACGTCTTGGTCTGGAAGCAAGCTATAGTCCTTGAACGCCTTCACGACGTTAAAGCCACCAGCGGTAACGGGCTCACTGTAGGTCAAAGACAAACCATTGGCTTTGTCCAACGGCGTGGACTTGATCTGCTGTGGTGCCGTGTCATCAATAGATGTCAGCAGCAAATCATCGGGTGCGCTAACGACCTCATTGGTATCGGCGCGCATGATAACCACCTGATAACGCTTGCCTGGCAGCGTGATGGGCGACCGATCGACAACCAGGTCACCAGCCTCAAACCGGTGTAATACACGGTTACTGGCTTCAGGCCGGAAACCTTCAGCATAACGAAGGAGGTGTACCGAAATATTCCCCGCCAGCCCCAGGCCTTTCACGGTAATGCGGTTACCACCGCTATCACTCAGAGACCTGCTGCCACCTTTCACATTATCGGTAATGACGTCACTGACTTGCAGCGCCTGTGTGACCAACACTGCCGCCGGCAATACTTTTACTTGCGCCCCACCCTGCTGAGTGGCACGCAATGGCTTCACGCCTGGAATTGCCTGGACGCTGGCAAACTGCAGTTCTGTACCGGCGTTATTAACGCTGATGCCGCTCATGTCCAGATCAACATCACCCAAGCGCAAGCTATCGATCGCCTGGAGCTGTTGACCACTCAATGTGTACCTTGTTGGTCTTCCTGTGATTGTGCTGCCAGGTTGTACGGCGAGCAGACGCATCGGCGCGAGGCCGAAAAGCGGATCGGTCTCAATGAACCTAGGTAGATCCACATCGACCGACGCACCGTCGACGGCGTTGCGGGGTGCATTGAACAACGCAATCCGATAGGTTTCACCCAGAGAATAATTGTCGCCGAAAATGTTGAACGACAACGTATCACCCACCTGATAGGTGCTACCTGCCACGCGCCTGTCGTCGCTGAGGCGGCGAACATCCAGGAGTACATCACGCCAGTTAACCGCCGCTCCGGCAATGCCTAGGCTCAGCGGCGAATTTTCACTAGCCAAGCGTTCAGGCGCAACCGACCAGACGTTGTTAAACGGCAGACGAACATTGTAATAATGCGCGCCATCTATCCACTCCAGCAGATCCGCATTGAAATTAGGTTTTTGCATCCGCTCCAAAGATGGCGCCCGAATCGAACTCAAGTGGGCCAGCGCGAGCAACGAGCCCTGACGGTTAATGTCATAGACGCTCAAACGTGCACGGAATTTTTCCCAGACAGCCAGCAGTTCCCCATGGATAACAGCGTCATCCTGCGGTAGAAGACCTTTACCAATGAACGCAGGTTGGCCACGTTTGAATTGAATTGTGTTGAACAATTCAAGCTCACTCGATGAACGCAACAACAATTGTTGATCAGCAAGTGACATTGATTGCGGCCCAATCACCGAATGATCGACGCGACGCAACACTTGATCCACCTGTGCAAACGAGCGAAAGTCGACACGATCATCATAGAGGACATACACACCATCGGCGTCGGACACCACGTCACGGGCAATTTGCGGCCCAAGATTTACCGACTGTGTATTGCTTCCGCGAACGCCTCCTGTCTGTAACTGGTTGCCGCCGAAGGCAACCCACATATCCTCATGCAGAAAAATCTTCGTCAGCGAAAGGTTGTTTGGATTATCGAAACGATTCACTTCCTTCGGCACGTAGATGTTGCCCAGGTCGAAGAACTGCAGCACAGGTTTGCCTTCATCGAGGATCAAAGCCATATAGCGTTCGTTCAGCCCGGCGCCGAGGATTCGCTGAGTGACACTCCCCTTTGACAACGTTAACGGCAGATCACTTTCGAGCGTACCCGATAGCTGCCATCCTGCCTGTGTGGCAGCGTTGGTTGTAGTCAACAACAAATGTCCCGAACGCGTCACGCCCGATACGTCGCTTAACTGTCGGGTAGCGGTCAATTCAACCTGGAGTTCATCATTGTTGCTGCCATCCACTTCAGTTGCCACATTACTGGCACTCACAACGAGGGTTCCCAGTGTGTCGCTGGGCTGACGGAAACGCAGCACGCTGGGTGAGACCAGGAGTGCATCCTGCGCGGCCTTGCCGTTGACGGTCAGCCGAGTGAGTGCGCTCAACCCGCGCCCTTGCAGTGCCAGCATGCTTCCACTGTTGAACACGAATTGCTTGCGCGTGGCGTCAACCTGTTGCAGTGACTCATCGAAAGCACCGATCGCTTCGATGACCGGATCCGCCACATAAGTGAAAGCACCAGGCTGGCTCGCGAATAGATCACCATTTTTCACCTGGATTCCGACGACCAGGTTATCGCGCGGCGACGATACCAACGGGGGCACACGAACCCTCAATTCATTCTCGCTCACCACTTGAATCTGACTTGGATCCACAGCGCTTTCGCCTATAACGACGCGCGTTACTGAAGAGAAATTCTCGCCATAGAGTCGCAAGTCGCTGCCACCACGCCAGCTTGCGAAAGGCGGCTGAATGTCGCTCAGTGTCGGTTGCGCCTGATCGCTTGCAACAAAGCGGAAACTGTAATCCTGACCCAACACCTTGCCATGCAGATCACGCAACGCGCCCGACAGCGTCACCCGGTAACGCATTCCGCTGACAAAGGCATTGCCTGGCCGGAAGATCAATTGCGTACCGACATTATTAACGCGCGTGCTGAGCGAGCCAGACACAGGAGCTCCATCCAGACTCACTGTGAACAACCCCTCTTTGTTCACTTGCCATTGCTGCGGATCGAGCAGACGATTGAACTGTACCGTCACGGGCACATTCAAGGGCAGACGCCCTTCTGCCGAAGGTGTGTGACCTGTGATCACCAACAAGTCATTGACGATGGTATTCAGACGCCCACCGAGATGGTTGGCCAGCGTCGGCTCGGCAAGGGGGTTTTCAACGGGCTGGCCATTAACATAGGGGAACGTAGAACCCGCATACAAAGCCCGCGGATGGAACGCAAAGGCCCCCACATCACCCGTTACCGAAAAATAATGCCGCATGGCGATATTTGCCTTGTACCGCCCCTCCAACCAAGGGGATACATCGAACAATTGCAGGTCACCTTGCCCGCTTGCCACGTACAGTGTTTGCCCATGCAGTTGCAGTTGACCAGCGAAGATATCGCCACTACGTACCAGAGTTGCCAAATTCAGCGCGGCCACCGGTGTAGCTCCACCCTGACCATTCTTTTGATAGAGCTGCACGGTGCCCAACGCACCTGACGACACGAATATGAACTCACCCCGCACCATTAGGTCACGCGGTTTGAAGCGATTGCCCGCAAGGTCATCGGTATTGACGCTGCTAACCATTCGATAGTGACCGGAAAGCAATTCGACTTCGATCACACGACGGGAATCGGTCATCGCAATCCACAGGCTGTCATCCGCTGCCGTAATCGCGTATGGCGTACCTTGAAGCTGGACGCGGTCGATCGTGGCCAATTGCAACAATCGGCGCTCATTGGTCAAGCGATAGACCGTGACACCACCTGCATGCGAAACGAAAAGCAGATTTCCTCTGGCCTCGACATCGCGCACGCTGTTGGGTAACGTAATCTGGCTGATCAGCAATGGATCTGTTGCAAGAGTGACATCGAAATGGTAAAGCGAGTTGCCTCCTGCGGCGAACAGATTGTTGCCGGAATCCGCCAGAGCGACAAAGCCACCGGTACCCAATCCGCCCGTGACATCGAAGTGGTACGGTTGCGCCTGATTAGCAAAGGTTTTTTCAAGCAACACCGGATTTACCGGATCAGACACATTCGAAATTACCAGACGTGCAACATTCGAGCTGAGCTTCTTGACCAGTTTGCCCTCACGCGAAATGACATCGTATTTGCCGCCCGTGACCGCATACAGCACTTGATCACGCAACAAAATGGCCGCAATGGGGCTGGGCTTGTCGGTGTTCAGATCAACCGAGCCGGTTTCACGTCCTGCATAAAAATAGTCGTTCGCGGCGGCCGCAATCTCACCCGGGAACAAGCGGCTTTCTGCCGTGATGTTTGCAAAACCAAAATTACCTGACGGTGCACGTACCTGCACGTGATGACCAGCCAGCACACGCAGATCCGCCGCAACCTGACCACCTATTTTCACGACTGTTGCATAACTGAAACCACGGCCATACAGGTCAATGACATTGCCGCCTTGCGGAGGACCGGTCAATGGGTTCACATCTTCAATGGCGACGCGCGGCAACACCACGATTGCGCCCTGCCTGATGGTGCTCAAATCACCTCGTGCGATACGCACAGGCAAGGTCGTTGCCGTGTTGTTCAAGAACAATGAAGGTACGTCAAATTCAATCCTTTCATCTTGTACTTGCTTAATGGAAGCGGCATGCACCGGCGTTTCGCCGATAAAAATACGCAGCGTAGATGTGTCGTTACCGAAACCACTGCCCGTAATGACCGCCTGTTCGGTGCCGTCGCCATGAAAATAGTGACCACCGGGTTTGCCGCTGAATACGCGTGTGACCACCTTGATGTTGGGGCGCTCTCCGACCTTGACCGGATAAACCGCAGACACAGGGGTCTCGAGCGCAACACCTGAAAGCGCACGCATCGTGCTGGACACGAGGACACGCAACTCACCTGTGACGTAAGAGCCTTCGCTCTGCCTGATCGTGACGAAACCACCCGCCAGTGTATTGGCGCCCTCGAGGGTCCATTGACCATCCGGCACGATTTCACCATCTGCATTGGTCAGGCGAATTGCGGCCTGTAAATGCGCAGGATCCGTATTGATCAACTGATTGAAGCGAATGTGGATCTGTTCGGTTGCCGACAGCGGCGTACCGGAAGCAGGAATCATCGAACTGACATTGAAGTACGGGCTAGCCGTTTCCGAGACGCCACCGTGATTACCAAGAAATACACCACCCTGGTTCTGAACCAGCTCGGCACCTGATTGACTGATCTCAGCCCAATATACTGGCGTGACCGCGCCATCGGCGCCTACTTGATAACTCACTTGTTCGGTTGCGCTCGTTACGGTAACCAACCCGTGCTGCACAATCATCGAGGCTGTCAGGCCATTGATGTAGGCACGTTGTAGCAGACTCAGCCGATAACGTGACGCTTCTGGCAAGGCATCGAACACTGCGAGGAAGAGCTGACTGTCACGTTTGAGCAACACGTACAGCTTACCTTCTAGCCACTGCACATCCAACGGTTGACCACGAAGCTGATCACCGGCAAACACCAGCGACGGAAATCCGGCCGGAGGATTCAACTCATCATCGGCAAGATTGTAGAAGCGAATAAAACCGCCGCCCAGATCATCGGCTACCGCCATGGCCAGCATATTGCGCGTTTCATCGAAGGCAACGTCGGTGGCGTGGTGCCCCGGCACCGGATAACTACCAAGCAACAGCGGCTCATAGCGTTTGGTGACATCTACTACCAACAAACCACCTGTATCTGCCGCAAGGAAGGCTGTATTGCCGACGACCTCCACTCCAAATACGGGGCTTTCAGTTACAAGCTGTGCGACGCGGATCGGGTTCTCCCAGATACTGATATCAAAGATTTCAAGACCACTTGGCATCAAGAAGCGATTTTGCGCAGAGGGCAGCGCTCCTGCCGCAACACCAACGAACAGCATGTCGTCCATGGTCTTCGCGCCGCCCATCACGTGAGGCGGATAATTCGGCAAATTGATTTCGCGACCATCCGGCAGAGTGAACGACACCGATCCGACCTGGACTTCGGTATCGCCCATAAGCAAATAAACATCAAAGACCTTGGGTTTTAACACCGCAGGCAAGCGGAACGTAAATTCTTTCAGCGATTTAACGTCATCCTTGAGATCCGTGGTGATGATACCGTCATCCGAACGAAGCGTATGTATCACCTCTCCATCCGCCGCGCGCATCAACACCTTGGCACCTGGCAGAATGACGTTTGCAGAAGCACGTATCTTGACCTGATGTCCACCGGCTATATCTGCGGTATTCGGACTGAGGGTAAAGCTGACGCCTTGCATCGAATCTGCCGTGACAATGGCCCCGAGGAATTCCGCCGTGAATTCATTGTCGATCACTCGCACATGGTGCTGACCGGCATTCAACGGCAACATATCGAGCGCATGGGCCGAAATTTCGAGCACATTTTCACTGACCCACTCGTAGCTCACCGGATACTGGTCGACAAACACCTGCAAATCGCCAGTTGCACGAAAACCACTGCCCTGAATATGTATGGGCGCCTGCTCACCGCGATGATAGGCACCACCAGTAATGGCATGAATGGATGGACGCAACGATTGCGAGTGCGCTGCGACCAGGTGTAACACGTAAGGTGCCCACTGACCGGATCCACGCATATTACGTGCCCCATCGACCGTAACCTGGTATTCCACACCCTGCTCTCGGTCGAAACTCAAATTAAAGTCGGTAGCACCACCGCTATCTCCGACTGTCGCTTCCACCGACACACCAACATCGACCTGACTATCTAGACGTTTGACCAAGACGGCGCCAGTCGCCTGCAATGATGCGAGTGTAACGGGCTCATTGAATCGCACGATCAATGACTCACTCGCAGCGAGAGCGCCGCGCTCCGCAACATTGCTACCGACCACGATGGCGGCGGGCAACTGCAAGCTTTGCAGGCCATTGCTACCACCGACGGCGACCACCCGATCTTTGAAATAGTCAACGGAATCGATGTCTTCCTCGTTTCCGGCCGAGACGATGCGAGGTTCGAGCGGTTTGCTGATATCCACCACAACGAGGCCATTACGAGCCGATACAAACAAAAGATTGCCGAACAGTTTCAAGCGCTGCGCACTGCCTGCAGTCGATTGCAACTTGCCATCGAGAGATATGCGAACACGCTGTTCCGTTCGAGATCGATGGAAGATCTCAACTCCGTGACGCCCAACAGCAGCAACAACATAATCACCGTACACCAGCACATCATGCACGGGGCCACCGACCTCGATGCGCAGCGACAGGAAGGGGTCAAACAAATCAGTGGCTGTAATGGTATCCGGATTGTTGCCTTGCAGAGGCGCCGATGTCAGATCCTTCATGGTACTCGGGCAAGGCCCCCAGATTGCACCAGCGCCACTTTGACCGCTGAAAAGCCACCCTTTGTGATAATGCAAAGTAGCACCGCCACCTAGCTCACCAATAGGACCCAAGGCGATTGGATCTGCCGGATCCGTCAGGTTGGCCCCTACCACTCCCGAAGCACGACCTTCTTCAATCGTTGATGAGCAATCCTGCGGAGTATCGTCGCTCGACGCAGTAGAAGTAGCACCAAAAAGTGCATAACCCTGTTTTTCAAGATCCTGAACCATGCCCTGCTCGGTCAAAGCCTCGCTCAGTACTTGTAGGCCATTCTGCTCATCAATATTCAATCGGGATACACCGCCCTGACCGTTGGCAACATAAAGTCGCTTGTGCCAGCCGTCAGATTCGAATTCGCGATGCGCTTGGAGGCGCAACGAATCAATCGACGTTGAAAGATAGCTGCCACTAACTCGCGCGAGTTCGCGCCGATCTGACGGACTCATTTCGGGCTGATTGATCAAATAATCCGATGCGCTCTGCTTCGCCTGAAGTGCATGCATTTTCGCAAATCGTATGACGTCACGTTGCCCCACAGAATCGCTGGCAATATTGCTGACGCCGCCCACCAATAGCGGGTTATTGGCTTCTTGCACATTGAAGCTCAAAGCACGCCAGGATTCGGGCACTGGGTAACCCAAGGATGCCGCTGATTCTGCCAGTTTCGCCACGCTGAACGTTTCAGCGAAATATCCGGCAGTCGTGAACGCAACCCCCGTTTCCTGATCGATCTGGATATCGATGGGCTTGGCTTGCGCCGCCGTTGTGCGCGCCAAGGGTTTTATGCCGTAACCGAAACCATTTTTCGCAACCAACTCGGCCGTACGCCCGTATCGATCTTTGGCAAGCACGGATTTTTGTCCCGGCGTGCCGCGAGGTGTCACAAAGGTCAGTTTGTTGCTCGATACCACGCTCACATTGGTGGCCTGCGACGAGCCCAACATCAACGCGGGGCTAGACATTACCGTATTGCCCGGCTCGAAGCCGTCCCCGTAAAGCGTTACCCGAGTCCCCCCTGCCAGCGGCCCCCATTGCGGCTCGATGCGGGTCAGACGGATCGGGGCATCTACTTGTAATGCGCCATAGAGTGTCGCCTCTTCCGCAACGCCATCTCGCATGACTGCGAGCGACAGATCATAGAGACCTGCAGTAGGAATTGCTGGCACCGTACCCTTGATAATCGCAACCCGACTGTCGTCTTCGCTACGAACGAGAGAATCGATCGCCACTTTCTGATCACCGATGAAGACCTGTACAGCCTCCTTGGCGAAAGGAACACCCAGCACCGATAGCGTTATTTCCCCTGTCTGACCTGCAGGAATTCGACGCGGCACCAGTGCATCAATTTTCAGCGATTCGGCCTGCTTGCCTCTGAACGTCAAAGGCACGCGTTGTTCACGCAGTAATTTATACAGTGTCAGATAGGCGGTACCGCTCGCCTGCTGAATCGGTTTGGCGGCGACAAGCCCTGCCTCCACAACTGCAGTCAGCATATCACCCGCCGCATGCGACACCGGTTCCGCGAGTGTTATCAGTGCATCGTTGTTGATGATCGAAACAGTCGTGTTCTGCAACTTGCCAGCGGAGTCAAGGATATAAAAGAACCGCTCGTTGCCCGGCTTGAGATCGATAGCCTTGTTGAAGCGCATCCTCACTTTCAACCGGCCATCGGCATCGCGATCAAGAATTCGGTTGGCAGGATCCACGGAGTGTAATTTGAGCGCAACATCGGGCGATTCCTGCACAACACTTGCACCGAAACCGTTATAACCGGCACCAATCGCAGAATATTCAGTGGCAACAACCACCGGCAGGAAATTTCCGCCTCCAGACGCAAAACCACCGAGTACGGCAGGGGTAGCAGGATCCGTGATGTCAACAGTCAACAGTCCCCTCGCACCCAGGGCGAGGTACACCATATGACCATTAACGGCCACGTCATACACATAACCGACGTTATTGACACGAGAAATGATGCGTGGATGGTCAAGATCCGAAATATCGACAATGACCAAACCTGAGCTGCCCGCTGCCAGAAAGGCAATTTTTTGCTTAACCGCCACACGAGCTGCCGGTATATCCAGACCGCCACGCAAAACTAACCCAGTTGCCGCGGAGCGCTCCACAATCTGGAAGCCACCGGAACCAACCGTTTCTTGATCGGTCAGCTGTTGCGTCGCAAAGTTGAAGTTGCCACCGACGACAACATAAGCAGAATTTTGTTGTGCCATTGCCGGAATGCGCGCGATATCCAGCGCCTTCTTGTCGTTGGGCATCGGCAAGGCATCAGTCAAGTAAGCTTTGGTATGTGAAAACGTGTCAACGAAACCTATGCCCTTCTCGGCCATTGCAAGGACGGCTTGATTGTTTTCTACCACCAAGCCTTTCGCATAGCTGACATCCAGCGGAAGCTCCCTGACAATCGTAAAGTCATTCAGATTATCGCTATCAAGCGCCAGAATAAACAAACGTCCGTCCGACGCGGCGCCGCCCGAAATCTTGGCCGCCGTGACAAACAATCGATCCTGATTGCGCTCAAAGAAAGCTTCTACTCCAAGCGCCGCGTATCCTGATGGCAGCGTAATACGTGCGAGAATTCGATCATCACGATTATCGCCATTGCGATCGACCAGTTGGAGAAGATTATCCGGATTGGTAACATTGTTCGCGTCGCCAATCAACGTTGACGAATCGATATTGTATATGACAATACCGTCGCTCCCTGCTGCACCAATCAGGTATGTACCCGTCGGGTCGAGCGTGAGATCATAGAAACGCTCTCCTGTCTTACCTTCAATATTTGATTTCACCGGCTGCAAGTACTCGAATCCTGGCGCCAGCGACCCAGTCTGGCCGTTATCGAGTTCGACACGCACCGGATTCCACCCCAGCTGGCCAGGCGGGGTGATGAACTCGAGCAGCTCGGGGCTGATTACCCTAACCTGTTCCTCTGGCACTTCTTCATCGTTGACGTACACGCGGGTACGTTCGATACCGGCCTGGAACCCCTTCCCTGCAATGGTTACCTTGGTGCCACCGTTCACACTGCCTGCATCGGGCGACATGCCTTGCAAAATCAACGGTTCTGCATACTGCACTGCGCCGATGTACCGATCAGAACGGCCATCGCTATTCTCTACGAACACATCAGCAATGCCGGGATAATGGGCCGGTGCAGTCAACCGGTATCGAGTGCCACTCTCACCAAGATTCTCCTGGCTAGTAATGACTGCATTTTTTCCACCCACCAGGAAGTTGGGGTTGTCATCATTGCGTACAGTCACGAAAAGTGTTCCGCCCTCCACATTCAGGTTGGACGGGGTCACTGCCAGAATATCGGGATTCGGGCCACTACCCTCGCCTGTCGTGAACGTGATGGCATGATGGAACAAGCCCAAGGTGCGACGCGACCCGGTCTCTGGTTTCAGCACCAGACGGAAGCGGGTGTTGGCCTGCAAGGGCGCATTCGGACGAACGATCAGTATCCGCGAGTTATCTTGCGAGACTTCCATGCTCACCTGTTGCGACACGCCCTCTGCAGTGCCATCCTCACGCACCAACGCGACATATGGCGCCAAGTACTCCTGTACCGACTGGCCCTCGGGAACAGGAATCGGATGCGTGAATTCCAGTTGCATGGCACTGTCACGCGCAACACCTCTCGAATTCTGTGCAGGGACATGACGCACAAGATCCGGGGTGAGCGTATCCACCATGGTCAGAGTGCGGCCATCCGCCACGATCATCACCAACCCGTCATCGCTGTAATGCAACGGCTCTTGGCTCATCGGCGAATAGGAAACGGACTCATAAGACGCTCCCGCGCGTGACGGCGCGCAGGCTTTAAATTGCACCGCATCCAGCACATCAATCTGGTCCGGCTGACTGACATCAAGGATATTGAGATATTGTGCATTGGTTTGCCCTCCGCAATCCTCAATTCTTACCTGAGCGACAAGGGTACCTTTTCCTTCAATTCCGGCTGAAACATTGCCCCTTAGCGGGAACCCATTGTCTTCATAGCGACCAAGCATTTTTGCGAAATTCGGGTGTGATACATCCCACAAGCCGAAGTCATCGCCACTGAACGCGAGCATTTCAGACCTAATCACCAAAGAATGTGTGCCGTTACTCTTCATGCCAAGCAACTGGGCACCGAGCTGCGGAATGCTCGGTTGAGACAAATCGAACACGAGATTGTAGAAACGAAACCCGAGCCCTTGCCCTATTTCAACAGTCACGTGCAATTTGGTATCAAGAATGGCAACGTCAGACATATTCAGGGCGTGGGTGACGCCATCGACAATGGCTGTCTTGACATGTTTGACGATGGTCGGCTTACGAGGATTCGCAAGGCTTACGATGACAAAACCTTCATTGTCTGCATCCACGATCATCAACCCGTCTTTCACATAAAGTGCGCGCGGCGAGACTGTTACCGGCAAGGGCAGACGATAAAGGACATCGCGATCCTTCGCTGATTGATCAGAATCGACATCCCCGGGCAGTCGATCCTCCCGGTCATAGACGAGCAGCCACGACCGGTCTTCGTAAGGTGTTTTGATGAACGGGAAATGCATACCCCGCGCCGCGACATACAGATGTTTGTCACCCAACACCAGCGTCGATGCCATTAAATCCTGGGGCAAATCATAATAACCGAGACCATGCATAGGCGCCGCTTCACTGACTTGCTGCCTGTCATAGTGCACGAGGCTGATCCAACCCGGTGACATGAAGCTACGGAAATCGGTATCGTCCCTGATGGTTTTGGGATTGTACACCTCACCAGTGACGGGCTGCCCTTCACCTAAAACGTAGACCAGCCCTAGCGAAGAATCCGACGTCACGTCAACAATTTTTCCCGGTGGCAACATTAAAGGATCAAGTGCTACGGCCTCTACACGGGCGAGCCGCTTCTTGATATCGGACACACTGAGGGGCAGCTTGCTCTGCAATTCCCGATCAACGCCCAGTCGACCAAGGAACAAAGCCTTCGGCAGCACCGCAATCCGCCCAAGCGCATCACGCATTTCAAGGTCAACAAAGCCGCGGAATCCGCCACCAAAGTCCGTTACGTGCCAAATGAACTTCTGTGCACTTTGAATAGACAAACGGCGCTGATCAACCGTCTGACTTACCGCCAACTCTGGGCGCCCCGATGGGTACACCTTCAACGTGATACTTTTGTTGAAGCCATAGCCAACAATTTCGACAACATCGTTCGCACCCGACTGATTTACTCGCACCACCGAGGGTGTGACATAAGAAATCTGCAGCAAATCCAGATAGGTAAATCCACCGATAACTACATCGCTCAGACCCGAGCCATTCCTGACCTCGACGGCCGCCGGACCAGCATAATGTGGCAAGGTCGTGATTGTGATCCTGTCGAAGGGATCCTGATCGCTCGCCGTCGTGACCTTGTCTATGACGACAGCCTGACCACCAATCCACACCTGCGGCGACTCACTGAAATGACGGCCACGGATCTCCACTTTAGTTCCGCCATCGATACCACCCGACGACGGTGCAATGGTCATCACATCCGGGGCAGATGCAGCACCAGCCGCCGTAGTAAAGAACGAGAAGCGGTAATCCCGCGCAAGGGCATTGCCCGACAAGGGTTGCAACCCCTTGCGCACGACCACCACGTACTCGACGTCCGCCTCCAGTGCTTGCTTAGACCTCAGTTCGACGAAGCGATAGGCCGGTTGATCATTACGTTGTGCAAACGCTATCGCAAACTGCTCTGTCACGTCCTTACCCAGCGCGTACTCGCCTTCGTGGGTAGCATCGGGTATCACGGCGCCGCGATAGACCCGCACGTAACGCGTTAGATCAGTTTCGGCAGGGAGCACTGCAGACAACTCGATTTCGACGGGCGACAGATCGGTCGGCACATTCGATTGGTCAGCGGCCGGCACATGATCCGCGACAACCAATTCAGACAATTCGATACGATCAATCCCATGCTTGCCCGCAGCAATCTGCATGGCTCCACGAGCGAAGCTGAGATCGCGCACGGCAAAATCATTTTGCGTGGCATTTCGGTGCACGACCACCGGCACCGTGGCGTCCAATGTAGGATCATCGATCTTCTCGAGATCTATAATTTCAACTACCGACTGTGCCGGTATATCCTTCTGATCCGAGTAATGAACCGAAACATAGGCCAAATTACCGGTAACACGCACATCATACGCGCCGTCAGACACGCGATCCGGACGGGTAGGCTTGAGTTCTATCACCCGCTTCATCGCGGGCCTGTATGGGTCGCTGATATCGATCTGATTAAGCTGCGAAATACGCCCCTCACCCGCCATATCGGTCACATAGGCAGTATCACCAACGATCTGCAAACGATTCGCCACACCCAATGTGTCGAGCTTGGCAACTATGGGCAGTGACGGGTCCCTTAGATCCGCAACCACAAGCCCTTCATGTGACGCGGCAATGAATGCGAAGCCACCCTTGATCTTTACGTCACGCGCATAGCCATTGGGTTTGATGTAGCCTGCATGAAACGGCGCGGCGTACTGGCTGACATCAATCACCTGTACGCCACCGTTACCATTGGCAACAAGCACCAGATTATCCTGTTTGTCGAGCCCATAGACTTGCGGGTACGGCAAATCGATACGTCCCGCCAACAGGTAGGGCAAGCCGAACTGACCATCACCATTCTGGATCGAGAAAATCAGCAGTTCACCATCGGTATTTTCGAAGTGCAGCGCCCCTGTTTCTGAATCCTTGTCGATCTCTTGCTTGAGCGCACCATAGAAGCTTGACCAACGCCTTGTCGTAGGCAACTGCACACTTTGTGGTTGCGTTTGTAGCAGCGAAGGAACACCCTGCTTGCTCGCCAGAACGACATTGGCATCCGCGTGCAATTCGGAAATCGATCCGGCGAAAACTTCCGACGCACCATTCAATAGCGCGGAATACAGAAAGATTTCACCACGTTCACTTTGCTCGTCGCTAACGTCGGCCAGATAAATACCCGTACAGGCCGGACAATCCTCAGGCACTACGTTCGGATATTGGAATCCGAGCCCGTCTTCAAACTTGGCAGGATCAGCGCTCGACCATGCCGCGACCATGGCACCTGTGCGCTCCCTGCCTTTATATTGCGAAACGGCACTGTAATACACATCATCGCCGAGCACCCGGGTGTCTGGGTGGGCCTCTGGTTGCAAGTAGCGTTTCTCACTAATGCCCATGCCAACTTCGTAAAAAGTTTCATTGCTAATGGTATGGTTCGGAGTGACGACTTCCGTTTTCAAACGAACCCGCTCGTTACGGTGAGGACCACGCTGCAATATTTTTCCATCTGCAAAAGACACCCAATAAATGAAGTAGTGCTGGTCAGGCGCGCTCTTCGCGATTCCGACCGGGCGCGTAGCGTCATTGTCGTCACGCGCAAGTGGGATGCGAGTGGAATTCAGCGGCACCCATTCACCCGCCATCGACTGATACTCGCGAGTCCACGTCATAAAGACAGCCCGATCAGCCTCGACACCAATATCTGTTACCGACGCGACAGCTACAAGCGGCTCGCCCGATGTCAGAATCTCACGATCAAACGGTGACAGGACACTCAATTTGGGCGCCACGGTATCTTCGACCCGCCCCACATGTACCACTTGCGATGCACCGCTTTGCCCTAACACATCATACGCAACTGCCTGCAAGGCAAACCCACTGACACCTTGTGGTGGCTCTACTTGTGCGCGATAAATCGTTTCCTGACCCGACATACCGCTCCTGGTGGCCTCGCTCGCGGTAGCGGTGAAAAGCGGTTTGTCATTGACATAAAAGACAACGCGATCGATACCCGCTTCGCCGAGATCATCCGTGGCATCTACAGCAATATCGAGCATCTGACCATCAATCAACGCACTCTGATCGTTATCCGGCTGAACGATGCGCGCTGTGGGCGGCTTGTCGGCGACGATTCTCAGTGTTCGTGGCGCCGACGCCAATGAGGAATTGCCATCGACATCGGTTGCGGTGGCACGGAAGCTGATCACCTCGCCAACGTGGCCAGTGGGCACTTGAATATGGAACTGGAACGGCGCTGCGGAATCCGTAACCGCCGACTGAAACGTCAGAGCTTGCGTGTCAGGCCCAAGCGCCTGCTGCAAACCAACCTGCGAGACCCCTGCTTCAGGGTCATTCGCAACCACATTGACAACGATTTCGCGGCCGGCGGGAATTTCGTTCAGATTACTACCAAGATTTCGACCACGTGCATCGAGAATCTGGATCTCTTGCACCTCAGGTTTTTCGTTTCGCACCAACAACACGGCACGTTCATCAACCGCCTCATTGCCTGCGCCATCACGCGCAGTCGCCTTGAAGAGCAACGGCAAAGATGAAGGAAGATCATTTGCCGCAACGCCGGTCAGATAGCTTCCGATTTTTTCGATTGCCAAGCTACCGCTGTACGGTGGCGCCAACAAAAACGCCTGCCTCACTTCTTCGCTGGCGGCGAACTGGCCATCCTGATTTTTGTCAGCAAAAAGCTGCGTGCGTACCGAACTCACCCGAACGTTGTCGCGTACTTGCATGTCATACGGCAAAGGACGGAGTTCGGCAACCGTTGCTCCATTCGCTGCAGGAAGCGAAATCAGGATTTCAGGTGCGACCAGATCCTTGTCGACACCGACCACCACAGACTGCGCCGTTTCTGTAGAGCGCGGCAAGCCGTTACGACGTATCTCGGTAACCGCACCCGACAGCACAAGATCCTTGCCGGCCTGACCATAGGGAATTTCCACGAGAAATTCATATGGGAAGCTGGTATCCGTAAAACTTCTGTCGCCACCCAACAGGCCCGCCACATTCAGCGCAACTTTGTCGATCGCAACGTCATCGATGGCATTGAGCTGCACCAGCATATAATCGCCTTCCATGACTCGAGTACCCGTGGTCGGCTTTCCAATCGCAATGGTGGGTGGTTGATCGCCCACGATTTTAACGCTGATAGATTCTTCAGCGCGGTGCTTGTCAAGATCGCCAAACTTTGCGCCGTATGTATCAATCGCCTCCACCGCCAAACGCACACGGTTATTGGCTGGCACGCTACTATCGTAAACTGGCAAAGGGACACTGAAATTGTAAGGCGGCTGCCTCAAGAGCAAATTGAAACTCTCCACCTCAGCCCCTTCAGGGCCGCGATAGGCGACCAGTCGCAAAGAGTCGATTCCAACATCGTCGTAGGCTTTGACATTCACATACAGCTGCGTGCTTTCGACTTGCTTGCTGCCATCCAGCGGCTGAACGAAATCAACCACAGGCCGTTCATCCACCTTCACGGGATAGCTAACTTCCTTGACACGCTGATTTCCGGCAGGATCATAGGCCACGACCTTAAGCCAAATATCGAATCGAGTGCCATCAGCCACGGTCAAACCCGAGAATCTCGATGCAATATCAGGAATCCGGTCAACATGAATACGCTCGAGATAGATCGGCGTGTCGATGTTGTTGGTCGTCACCGGTTCCATGTCTTTATTCGGCGTACCAGTAATAACTCGGCGTGCCGCCGGATAATCCAGCATCGCATAGGAGCCATCAGATTTCTTGACGCCATACGTCGTGAACAGCTCAAGTCGTTCCACCTTGACGTTATCGTAGCCCCGGAATGAAGCCTCAAAATCCGAAAACTCAGGTGGACCAAAACCTACCGCAGGATTGATAAACGCTACTTCAGGCCGGATTTCATCTACCGCGCCAATAAAGTCAATTTGATCACGCCCCACAGCAGCATCTACATCTTCTACCTGTGCCGTCAGAGTGATACGCTCATTCGCACGCACCAGTGCCGACGGCATTGCGTAAAGTAAAGTTCGTTTGATCGCGTACGGACTCGTCTCCTTGCCGTACTCATCAGCAATCTGTGTGGAATATTTTCTGTCGAAAGCATCGTATATTTCGTCGAAAGCTTGTCTTATAGCACCGGAACCACCAGGCTCTTCGGTCGCGATACCTTCGGGTGTCAATGGCGTACCGTTCGCGAGCACCTGGAGCTTGTTGTAACTCAGCAAACGATCGTCGGCTGCAACGATGCCGACTTTGATAAAAAACGTGCCTGCAACAATGTACTGATCTTCCGCAGGTACGGTAATACGTATTTCAGGTGCCACGTTATTCAGAGGATGAACAAGGAACGAGCGCCGAGCAATTTGCCCAGTGTTATCCTCAAGCAAAACCTCATACTCCGTCGGCTCAGCTTGATTGAAAACAACTTCAACTTTCTTTTCAAGCCTGGTGACAAGCGGATCGGGACACTGCTTGTCCATTTCTTCGCTGTACTCGATTACGCGTGAACCATCCCTCTCCAAGCGGATGATCTGGTAACGACGCAAACCTGCGTCATCAACCAATTCAGCTCCCAAACGGAACGTCTCACCGACGCGAAGCCAGAATTCACCATAGTTAAGGCGATCAGCCTGATTGATGAATTTGCGATAACTGCCATTCTGCTTGTAGGACGCAAATTCGTTGAAACCAAGAGCGGGAGGCTCATTGCCATTGACAGGCAGGGATATTACCTTGCTGAGTGTACGACCGCCCCGATCTTGCGCCAACACGGACAGGTTCAATTCACCTCCACGATAATCGTCTGGAATATCGAAGAAGAAACTGTATTTTTCTCTACTGAAAATGCCACCCAGTTCAATAGCCTGACCTTCATTGTCGAGCAATTTAAGACTCTCGAGCCCTCTACTGTTATCAGAGAGAATAACGTCAATCGGCAAACGTTGCTTTCGAGTCACCGCAGTACCAGAACTCGGCGCCGTAATATCGACAACTGGATCTGCCTCGTCAAAGTTGATAACATCGCTTGTCAGTGGCACCAGCGGAAGAAGCCCCCTCTCGGAGGACAGCCTGTCCAGCGTTACCGCAAATACCTGCATTGTTTGTGAGGCAGATGCCGCTGGCACCACCATCACTCGATCAATTTCCATCTTGCCAGAACGGGATTCCGCTTGCGCCTGAACGTGAATGAATGCTGGATTGCCGTCACTGCGTTTTGCATCCGACAGATGTAACGTCAATGCTGTACTGCCAGACACCCTGATCACCCGGCCATTTTTTTCGTACGACTGCATTCCTGCAAGACTCTGCAATTCAAGATCCAATGATTTGATGAAATCAGGAACACGGCCTGCCCCTACGTCAACAAATTCAGGCGTAATCGTCACGTCGGTGGTATTTTTCGGTAACCAGCGTTCAATGTATAAATACCCCTGGGCTACGGCAAGATCGTTGGCCTTAACCAGCAAGGTTTGCAAACCACCTGAGCATTGATCTTCAGTACGGAAGTCAAGACGATAGTTCGTTGTCACACCGGCAAACGAGAGTTTGAGCGACTCAATCCGGGAAGGATGCTGCATCGCTGTTATTTGGCCAGCGTCAAAGCGCCAGTAATCCTGCCCATTGAGGCTCAAGGTCCCTTGCCAGTCCCCAGCCTCGGGATATGCAAACCTGATCTGACCGAAGCGCGCTATTGCATCGGCTGCCGGCGCCACCTCAACCTTGCCACCCAGCAATTCACGACCACCAACCGTAGCCCTATCGCTCAATCCACCCAACGAACTGTAAACAGGAAAAAATGCCATAGGACCAGTCAATTCTGATGTGGACTCATCCTTGACTTCGAACTGATGAAAAATCAATCCACCCTGTAACGGTTTGGCAGGTGTTTTTTCGACGATGAGAGCGACCGGCGGCAAATCCGGCATCACCCGAACAGTACGTGTTTCAATGGCACGATTTCCGCTCGTGTCAGTCGCTTCCACGACAACAGAAAATTCCTTGCCCTCTGCCAATACCGGCACGTACCGCTCCAGATCCAGCAGTGCATCGTCAACCAACGATACCGATGCCTGATTGACACCGGTCTTGGCTAGCAAAACGCGTGTCTCGTGATCAATAGCGCTTACCTTGTAATCCTTGATGTCAACGTTGTCGATCAGAGACAGTTTGAGAGGCAAAGTCTGACGGTCGTAGACTGTCTGAACAGGACTTACGATCTGAATTTTTGGCGGTTCGTCATCTGCTTTTATAGTTACATTCACCGAAGGGGAGTCAGACGCATTAACTCCGTGGTCACGGCCCTTTATCTTGAACTGAAAGGTCTGCCCCTCGTAAGCCGCGAACGCCTGTGGAATTCGCACGCGACCGCCGTAATCCGTAAAGAAGCGCTCGGCAGCAATTACAGAACCCAGACTCGCCGGATTCGGAATACGAATTTGCTCCAGACGATCTTTTCTACTCATCACTTCCCATTCAACTTTTATTTCCTCTCCGCTGGCAGCAACAAAATAAGGCAATAATTCGCCGACATAAAGGTTGTCACTCGCGGTACCGGATACGTCGAAACTGTCAGCCGGGTAGAGCTGAAGATCCTTTTCAGGCTTGCTCATGCCGACCACTGGCGCTTCCTGATCATCGAGAATAATAAGATCAAGTAGCTGTTCTGACACCTGATTACCTGAATCCGTTGCACGAACGCCGATGATAACGCTACCCGTTTCCGGTCGATGCGGAACGCGCAAGCTTGCTGAAAAATAACCGTTGGCCGTGACGACACCATCCAGGTCACGACCGGTGTAATCCTTGACTATGGTTTCTATACCGTTCGTCCGAACAAAGAACACGACCTCGTGCAGACCACGATCATCTGTTACCAAGGCATTGATATTGAACGACTCGCCCTCGACATAGCGAGATCCCGCCGCTGGTTGACGCAAAGAAATCTGCGGAACCTGATCTTGAACCGTATCGTAATACCAGTGCGTCGTTCCGCTGTTACCGAAGACATCAGTAGCAGTGAGAGTTACAGTAGTCGAAGACTTTGTTTGCGGAACCTCCCACCCGTAACTTCGAGAAACACGCGCCTGAGCTAGTGCATTATACTCTTCGGTGTGCTCACCGATTCTGAGTACGACCCGGTTGATCTGGCTCTCGTCGATGGCATTCCAATGAAATGTGATTCGATCACCACCAAACAACGTTGTGCCTTGAACTGGTTCTGTAATGCCAGCTAGCGGCGGAGTAACATCCTTCGCTATAGGAATATGAATGATTTTTGTATCAGACTCCTGACCAAGCTTGTCGAAGGCTTGAACAGCAACTGTGAGCGTTTGCGCAATATTGCTCAAACCATGATCTGAAAGAGCAATCTGATCGGAAACCTGCGTTGTCGCCATCGGTGCAAGACCCGACTCATTATCGAGAACCCGCGTTCTTAACACGGTACCACCGATGGAATAGCGTATTTCCATGCGAGTGATGGCACGATCATCCTTCGCGAGCGTACTCACCTTGACGGTATCAAGGGCGAAATAACTTGCACGATCAGCCGCCAATTCCGTCACCACCGGCGGGGAATCTGCTCCAACCCTGACCATAACGTCGACCTTGGAGAAATTGCCAGTATCATCAAACGCGGTGACCGTTACTGGATAGAGATTGAGCGCCTCATTATCTTCGACGTGATCAGGCGCACTGACTAATCTCAATGCGGAATATGCATTGAGATCACCAGGAATTTTCTGAAGTGAAAATGCTTCATCGGCCAGAATATCTGACGACTGCCCAGTAAGAACATAGCCGACACCTTCCTTACGAACGCCTGATAACGTAACACGCGTGGTCGCGACATTATCGTAGCCCGCCACCTTGACCACGAACTCGCTATTCTCGATGACATCGGCAATATCTTTACCAGCACCATTAGCAGGCGCTGTCACTACCGGAGACGCGAGATTGATTACCGGCGACTCCTCATCGTGGCCAAGGGTCACAACGACGGTATTACTCTTGCCTTGCTGACCGGCGCTATCCGTCGCAATCGCATCAACGGAAAGCGCTTGCTCCTTATCCAGCACCTTAGGCGTTTCATAGCTGTATGCAAAAGGTGCCGTACTATCCGAGCCGGCGAGTTGTCCGTTTACATAAAAATCGACACGTGCCACATTGATGTCATCGGTTGCATTGGCGCGCAAACTGATAGGCAGACCGGATACAAACGATGCGCCCTCAATTGGATACGCGACTGCAACTGTAGGTGGTTGATCGCTCTTGACTGCAATCTTTAATACGTCCGAGTATGCAAGTCCCTGATGAAAATCCAGCACCTTGATTTTAAATCGTAAGCTATCGCCTAACTCCGCCTCGCCCGGGGTGTAGCTGAAATTGACCCGTTCGGTCTGCCGCCCAAGACTGTTGGGCGAAGCATCTTCGTCGGCCAACGTGCGTCGCTCGACAAATTTTTCATTCACATAGAGCTCGACAATCGTCCCGAGCTTCAGTGTGTCATCCGAGACCTCACCGACAAGACTGATCGTTTGCCCAACCGTTGCCGCTGAACCCGGATTGGGCGACAAAAATTTTGCCGTGGGGTCAGAATTTTTAATCAAACGCACGAGTTTGGTGGGCGCATTCGAGATGGTGTCTGCGCCAACGTGAACACGTGCCGAGACAGACATACTGGTTTCGTTGGTTGAAACATCCGGCGCATTTGCGCGGAACCTCCACAGCTCAAACAGCTCTTCCTTTTCCTTTCCATCAACAAATATTTTGCGGACTTCTACAACCGGGTAGCTCGCTTCACCAATTTTTGTTCCATCGAAAAAATATTCTACATAGCGAATTTCGCTGCGCGGGACCACATCCGGCAGGATCCCCAATGTTGTGGCAATTTGCATGTTGAAAGGGGCTTTTTCAACTACGCGCTGGTTATCAACCGGCTGCTCGAACTCATATGGAGGAACTGATATCTTGCGCTTTGCACGCACAATCACAGGATAATCGGCGCTGCGCTGTTTCTGCCCTGCCGTATCGGTTGCCACGGCGGAGAAAAGCAGGGTTCTACCCTCCATCTCCTCTGCCACCGGCAATGCCAGCTCAAAGGGTAAGGCAGGCCGTGTACCAATAACCGCACCATCCAGCAAAAATTGCACATCCTTGATACCAACATCGTCTAGCACCAAAGCCTTCACCGCCAGTTCGTTTGGCGCCTCCACCAAACTGGGCACATCAAGCTTTATGCTCGGCGCAGCGTCATTTGCCGAGATCGCCACAGACGCAGAAAGCGTTGGCAGTTCGCGCAAACTCATAGTAATCGTCGCAGGCGACGTCGTGGGAATAACGGCCGTAGCCTTGAGCTGATTGAGACGATTTTTTTGCAAAACCGCATCAAACGGAGCATTCAGCGAAATGACGGGGGTCCAGCTACTGGAGACCTGCGCCCGCGTACCATCATCGAAAACCCCAACGATTTCCGGAAGCGCATAAAAACGATTAAGACTTTCAAGCACGAAAGGAGTACCTGATTCGTACCCCTTTAACTCCAGACCAATGATTTCTTTACTGAAGTCTACCTCGACCGGAACCTCAACCGGGTCGAGTCCGGGATACATCACACGTATTCGCACATCGGTGGTCCCTGTCTCCTGTAAGGCGTATATGACACCACCCGGAGTCACGCCTACCAGCGCGGGGTGAGACGATTCGTACTGAATGCCATTCCCCAAGCCTGACATATCAACCACACCACGAAACTGGAAATCCACTGAAGGTTTTAGAACCGGTGTTTGCAATGCCGTATTTATTAAAATCTTGTTATTCTGGAGAATGAGCGCTTTTGCCTGTTCCTGAATACTGTCGCCCGTAAAGGCAACTTTGGAAAGGCTTGCGAAATTGCCGGAAGCATCGACCGCCATGGCGTCTACCAGCACCACCACGTCATAACCGATCGCCTCGTCAGAAAGCGATTGATCTACAGGCAACGAGATTGAAAACGACGTCTGACCATCATTCACAGGGTAGACGCGTTGAAATTCCCTAGTCTGGGCAAACGCCTTGCGTTTTGCGTCAGCAATGACGCCACCCGCCGCCCGAATATCCGACGCGCGCAAGCCACTTACGCGGAAAGCAACATACTGAAGATCCTGATTATCCCTGGTTTCAACAGTGACCACCAATGCCTGTCTTGCGGCCGCTCCCGTAATAGTCGCTTGCCTGAATGTCAGACTGGGCGGCACATCCTCATAACTGAATGATTCCGAATAATTTTCAATACCACCATCGAGATTAATCAGCCTCAACTCTGGGTTCCACCGCCCTTCGCCCTCCGCGACAAAATTTAGCAGACAGACATTTGGGTTAACCAAATCACGAACAATATTTTCATTGGAAAATGTCTTGAGGTTTCCAGGTTGTCCAGCCTGCAATTGTGCCAAGGAATGACAGTTGGAAACGCTGGCCTGATACTGAACAACCAGATCATTCGGTGAAATAGACGACGCAACACGTATATCGGTATCGGCAGACCAAGCTTTTGATAAGCCAGCCAAAAAAAACATCGAGAGAAAAAGAGCGCCCCAAAATCGCCGAACGATGAACATCTATTTCCCTGCCCCAACAGCCAAACAAGAAGGGTTAAACCACCGTAAAAAACCTACAAAACAACACGACGCTCAACACATCTATCAGATTGTTGAGGGCAAACATGTCGCATCCCACGCACGATAGCTCATCGAGAAGCCAACAGACCTAACAAAATAAGGGCAGCGATTTACAGTGCGAAGCAAGGACGCATCTGACATACAGTGTGGATGATGAATAATGCTTATTCAAAATAAACATTCGCTCAACGCGGATTCAAAAAAACAAGATATCTAAAACATACAGTTAACTGCAATTACGTTCGAACCCAGCGAAAGAAATGTCCATTCAAACACCTGCGCCTGATTCAATTTGGGCACAAAAAAACTTTCACCTAGAAGTTAAGCTGGCCGCAGAGAAGACACGAACATGGACAGCTGCAGTGAGCGGGTAGAAGCGAATGCAAAGAATGCCGGGCGGCGCGAACAGGGTGTCTATCTGGTGGTGCCGGAAACGTAGCGACAAAGCGCCATGAGCGTCGGCATTGACTCCAGAGCCATGCAACGTCGGAAAGCGAGGTCTGGCTGGCACGAGGCGACAATCGCCCCACAGCGCCCCATGCGGGTCACCAACCGCTGCCTGCCCTCGTGCTCCCCGCGTCAGACTAGTTGTCGGTGTCCCAACTCTCATTGAGTTTTTCCCAATCCGGCAGCTCACCCTTGAAATAATAACGCTTGATGACGTTGACGGCTTTTTTCGTTTTATACGTACACTAGGTCAAGGCGCTCTCCACTTCTGGCCAAGCATCTTTGCGCATCTTTTCCCACACCTTATCGCCTTTTTTCCAGAAGGACAGATCAATTACCAGTGGATCATCTTGCATACATCACTCTTGAATCAAGTCTCTTGCCAGCATCAAAAAATCCTCTATACCCAGCTGTTGGGCATAAGGCTCCATAATTTCTCTCAGATAAGCCGTATTGGTTTTTAGCACGACCCGCTGCGATCCGACGTAGCCCCGTCGCACGGTTGATGGCAACGAGTCGCCCCCATTCACCTGATTCAAACTGAACGAAAAAACGGGGAAATTACAGACCGCCCTCATCCTCTACTTTACCCAGCAAATACTCCAGTGATCGTTCCCGGTTTCGCCAGCCTTTAACCTCGAATAGCGTGCCATCAGCAGTCTTAATGTCCATACGCCGGTTGGCAAGCCTATTACCATAGGCATCAAGAATGACTTCCTCAACCTCAAAGTCTGAAATCACCCGTTGTGACGTGATTCGTTTGGATTCCCAAGTGTAGACTATGCCATTTCCAACACCACTTTTCCCGGCAGATCAGAGCGCGATACTCTCTCATGCGCCCGCTCCGTTTCCGCCAGCGGATAGCGTTTCGAAATCATCGGTTGCAATTTGCCCTCATCGAGCCATGTAATTAACTGCGCCAGATCTTCACGAAACCATTCCGGATGGGCGTTGGCGTAAACCCAGATGCCATAGCCGGCGACGGTTTTGTTATCACTGATCAACTGCACCGGAAACAGCATACTTTTGAAAATGCCCTTGATGGCTGCCATCCAACTGCGCCGGCCCGCTTTAATCACCGCTGAAAATCCATAAGTAATCACCGTGCCGCCAACCCGCAATGACCGATAAGAACGCTTGAAATGTGCACCGCCTATGGCATCGAACACCATATCAACTCCACGGGGTAACATCTCTGCCAGCGTCTTCTCAAAAGGTACAGCCTGATAATCCAATTTGTGAAAACGTGGGTGCTCGTTCAAGCGAGGTGGCAATGCATTCCATTTACGTTGCGATAGCGTTCCATAAACCTGCACCCCGATTTGCAGCCCCAACTCCAACAAGGCACTGCCGACACCACCGGCGACGCCGTGCACCAGAACCCGATCACCTGCACTTGCTTTCGCCACTCGCGTCAACATTTGATAAGCCGTGGTGTAATTCAATATCAATGCGATGACATGATCAGCGGCCAAGTGCTCCGGACACGTCACAGTGAATTTTTCCTCGGCAATCACATAATCGGCATAGCCACCGGTTTGCGTCAGGCTCGCCACCCTGTCGCCCACCGCCACTCTGCTGACGTCACTGCCCACCTGCGCTACTCGGCCTACAATGTCATAGCCAGGCGTCAGATTGCGGCGCTCGACATTGGGGTAAAGCCCCTCGCGCATCAGAATGTCGGCGAACGCCACGCCACAGGCTTCGGTTTTCACCAGGATCTGGCCGGGCGCCAGTGGCGGCAGTTCGCTTTTTATCAGTTCAATACTGGCATTTCGACCTGTGCGGGGAATAATGATTTTTCGATTCAGCATGATGATGTGACTCCTTTGGGCTGACATAAAAATCAGCACTTGATTTGCTGCTCGGGGCTTCCAAGGAAAATCGTCCTTGTTTCTGGTTCACATTGTCATTCGCCAAGACTATGATTGCCATGCCTAGAAGCTAATAACGGATATGACTGAAAATCATGGAACGATCGCGATGGAACGATTTTGATCTGAATCTTCTGGTGTCACTGGATGCACTGCTCACCTACCGCCATGTCAGCCAGGCCGCTGACGCGCTGTCGCTCACCCAATCCGGCATGAGTCGCAATCTCGCCAAATTGCGCCATCACTTTAATGACGAATTATTGGTGCGATCCGGCAACCGCATGATCCTCACCCCCAAGGCAGAGTGCTTGGCTAATGAAGTCAAAACCCTTCTGAATTCCCTTGAGAGCATGCTAGCCGACGATAAGTTCGATCCCGCGAAAGCGTCCCTGCAATTCACCATCGCCGCCTCCGATTTTCTGATGCAGCTTTACATCCCGGATTTCTTACCTGCGCTGCTAAAACGAGCGCCGCAGGTCCGGCTAAAACTTGTGAACTGGTCGGAACACACCTTTTCACAGCTTGAATCCGGCGAGCTGGATTTCATGTTAGGCGGACTGATGAACGCCCCGCCCGGGGTTTACCGTAAAATTCTCAGCAAACCGGAACATGGCTGCATCACTCGCAAGCAGCATCCAGCGTTCGCCGAAGGCTTTACTCTCGAACGCTATCTCAATGTCGGCCATATCGCACTGGATCTGACTGGCAAAGGTAGCAACCCGGTGGATGAATGGTTGTCGTCGCAAGGATTGAGCCGCAACGTTGTGGTACGAACGCCTTATTGCATGTCGGGCGTTGCCATGGTCAGCCGTTGCGATCTCGTGATGATGGCCCACCGAGGATTGGCCGAACGTGCGCAAGCTCATTACGATCTGGATTACTATCCGCTGCCCTTTCAAATTCCCATGCCGTCGTTTGGCATTTTCTGGCATGAGCGCTCCAAGAACAGTGCTGCCCACATCTGGTTTCGAGAGTTCGTCTCATTGACGCTACAAGACGAGCTTGAAAATGCATGAGGCTTTTTCGTAAGCGTTACCTGGCAATGCGAGACTTTTGTGGGGGGCGCGAACGTTAGTCGTTTTCCAGGTCCCGGTCGAACACCTCGACCAAACGGCGAGTGTTTTCGCATTTTTTATTTTTAACCATTTCATAGCAACGGCGGATCAGATGGCTTTTTTCTACTGTTCCAACCAATACGCCGTGATAGCTGCGGCCGTCTTCATCCTGCATACCAAACGGGAGGCCCCGCTGAAGGCATCTCTTCCCATTTTTATAGTTTCCAGGGTTTATCGACGGTGACTTCGCCGCGCTTTACTTGTTCCCACAGTGCCTTGAACTCGGGGAGATGATCACCTTCATCCAGAATTTTGCGGATCTTGGTGACAAAGGTGGTGCGTGGCGTATCGCCTTCTTTTTTGGTGTTGAAATGGCAAATTCGGTAGAAGTTATTTTCCAATCCACCGCGCCATAAACGGATTTCCCTATAAATTTCTTTGGGATCAGAATTGAGGTTTCGAAACAACATCTCCAAGGGAAAGTCGTGTTGCAGCAACATATGCCCGCCGTGCTCCGTAAGTTTCTTGAAACAAAGCCATTTGCAGGAAAAATCAAATTCAGCAAGCCCAAGGGCTCTACAGTTGTTTTTACGTTTATCTGTTCCAAACTCGAAGGTTAAATCTTCCATGCCAGCATAGATCAAATCAAACAACAGCCTTGCCTTTCCCTCAAATGGAGGAAACGCCGGTTGGCAATCAATGAAAGCGGCGTCATTCATTGATGGCACATAAATCCCCCATCGCATAATAAAAAACATACCCGCCAATACATCTTGATGTGTACGCCCATGCCCCGCGAAGTAAGCATCACGCAGTGGCTTTAGTACAGCGACATCCGCAGATGGGTGCAACCACAATAAAGTCGCAATATCCAGATGTCGATCCCAGATATCACCGTGATCCCATTCTTTATTGATAGCAGCCCAATCAGGTAATTCGCCTTTCAAATAATAGCGTTTGATGATGTTCATCGCCTTTTTGGTTTTGGGAATGCATATAGACCGCTCAATGTCTGGCCATTTTTCTTTGCGCGCCTGCGCCCATGCTTTGTCGCCGGGACGCCAAAAGGAGGTATCAATAATCAAGGGGTCGTTCATTGTCATGCTTCACTCGTTAAGCAAATCACCCAAAAAATCAAAAAGCTCTTCAAACTCTGGCTCTTTTGCATAAGGCACCAAAATTTTTTTGTGGAAACTTCACCGTATTTTTCAGTGGAGTCATTGGGGCAGCATTCGGACAGCCACATCGGAATACAGGCTCCTGCATGTCGCTGGAACTGGCATGCCCCACCGGACACTGCGCTACCGGTCCGTGGCTTCCCCATCGGCACAAGATCACTGAGACGCCCTCGCCCATGACCCGCTCCCCGGTCGATCCCCGCATCGGGTATGCGCATACCTTCTCCTGGGGCCCGGGCAAAGCGACCATTGCGCAGGGACATGACACGGATTCATGGATTGTGTAGACTATGCGCCG
>JBPOHS010000126.1:0-3113 GCA_052035295.1 Pseudomonadota bacterium | reverse complement strand
GTGTGCCTGGTTTGATGGAAATGATGGCGCAAAAAGCAAGGACGATCTGGCCGTCCAGGAACGTGATAGCGTCACAATAAAGCAGGGAAAAATCGGACAGGCCAGAAAAGTGTTTTTACACAGTCTGAAAGGGCGCCCTTTTTGTTATTGCTACCACTACGGATAAACCTCTGCCTCCGCCAACGGTACCCCCGCCAAATCTTTCTGGGAAAGCATGGGTGCACCTTCCAGCGGCCAATCGACGCCTATCGCAGGATCATTCCAGGCGATGGAACGCTCATGCTCAGGGGCATAATAATCGGTAGTCTTGTAGAGAAAATCCGCGCTCTCGCTGGTGACCAGAAATCCGTGACCAAAACCCGGCGGCACCCACAATTGGCGATTATTTTCCTCGGTGAGTTCGACCCCCACCCACTGGCCGAAATTGGGCGAGGACTTGCGCAAATCCACCGCCACATCGAAAACAGCGCCACGCACCACACGAACAAGCTTGCCTTGTGCCTGTTGCAACTGGTAGTGCAAACCGCGCAGCACTCCTTTGGCGGAACGGCTATGATTATCCTGCACGAATTCAACGTTCAAGCCGGTCGCGTCGCTGAATCGCTTGGCGTTGAAACTTTCGAAAAAAAATCCCCGTGAATCACCGAACACTTTGGGCTCGAGAATCAATACTTCGGGCAATGCGGTCGCAATCACGTTCATTGGCGTTCTATTCCCTGATGAGTTTTTGCAGGTATTTTCCGTAACCACTCTTCGCGAGTGGTTCCGCCAGTTTGGCGACTTGCTCTGCGGTAATGAAGCCCTGGCGATAGGCAATTTCTTCGGGGCAGGCGACTTTCAGACCTTGGCGATTTTCAATGGTTTCAATGAAATTGGTCGCCTGTATCATGCTCTCGTGAGTACCGGTATCGAGCCAGGCATAACCACGCCCCATCATTTCCACGTTAAGGCTTCCGCGCTCCAGATAAATACTGTTCACATCGGTAATTTCAAGCTCGCCACGCGCCGAGGGTTTGAGATTGGCCGCAATATCAAGCACATCGTTATCGTAGAAATACAGGCCTGTCACGGCGTAATTGCTCTTCGGGACCTTGGGCTTTTCTTCGAGCGAGGTGGCTTTGCCATGCTGGTCAAAAGCAACCACACCATAACGCTCGGGATCACTGACGTGATAGGCGAATACCGTGGCGCCATCCGTCTTGCCTGCGGCACGTTCCAACTGCAATTGCAGATCATGGCCATAGAAAATATTGTCACCCAGCACAAGCGCGGGCAGATCCCTGCCGATGAAGGGCTTGCCGATAATGAACGCCTGCGCCAACCCATCCGGACTTGGTTGCACCGCGTATTGCAGGTTGAGTCCCCAATCACTGCCATCTCCCAACAACTGTTCGAAGCGCGGTGTATCCATCGGCGTGGAAATGATCAGGATATCCTGGATACCTGCCAGCATCAGCGTACTGAGCGGGTAATAAATCATGGGTTTGTCGTAGATGGGAAGCAATTGTTTGCTGACCGCCTTGGTCACCGGGTACAAGCGGGTGCCGGACCCGCCCGCCAGGATAATGCCTTTGCGTTTTTTCAAAGGGGAGCCTCCAATAATTCTGTCAGCATGCGTTCAACGCCCGACTGCCAGGCAGGCAATGTAAGCTGGAAGGTGTTTTCCAGCAAGTGCGTGGATATTCTTGAATTGGATGGGCGTTTGGCCGGTGTCGGATAGGAGGAACCGGGAACGGGTGTCACCCCGTTTTCGGGCAGCGCAAGTACCGCGCCCTGTTTCCTGGCACAAGCAAAAATGAACTGTGCATAATCAAACCAGGAGGTCACTCCCGCCGCCGCAAGATGGTAAAGACCGGCTTTGGAAGCATCCTGGCGCGCCTGAACAACGATCTGCGCGGTAACGTCAGCGATAAGCTCTGCACCGGTCGGCGCGCCGAACTGATCGCACACGACCGAGAGCGATTCGCGCTGCTTTGCCAGGCGCAGCATGGTTTTGGCGAAATTGTTGCCGCGCACGGCATAAACCCAGCAGGTTCGCAAGACCAAGTACGTGCACCCACTGGCGGCAATCGCCTGTTCGCCTTCCAATTTGCTTTTGCCATAGGCATTGAGTGGCGCGACGGTATCCGTTTCCTGCCACGAATGATCGCCCTGGCCGTCGAACACATAATCGGTCGAATAATGCACCAGGAGAGCGTCTATTTTTTTTGCTTCGCGGGCCAGAACCCCTGGCGCCGCCGCATTGATGGCATAAGCCCGTTCAAGGTCGGATTCTGCCTTGTCGACTGCAGTATAGGCAGCAGCATTGACAATAACGTCCGGCTTTACGTGCTGAACCGTTTGAGCGATGCCCTCCAGATTTTCCAGATCGCCGCAAAACTCGGTGTCATCACGATCAAGGGCAATCAATTCACCAAGGGGGGCCAGGCTCCTCTGGAGTTCCCAGCCGACCTGCCCATTTTTACCCAGTAACAGGATTTTCATGCGTGACGGCCTTCGTAATTTCTGCTCACCCATTCCCGGTAGGCACCGCTCTGCACATGTTGCACCCATTCGGCGTTATCCAGATACCACTGCACCGTTTTGCGGATACCTGTATCGAACGTTTCGGCCGGTTTCCAGCCGAGTTCACGCTCGATCTTACGGGCATCGATGGCATAACGCCGGTCATGACCGGGCCTGTCCGTCACGAACGTGACCTGTTCGCGATAGGATTTTCCATCGGCGCGCGGCCGTAGCTCATCCAGCAACGCACAGATCATCTGTACGATGTCGATATTGGGTTTTTCGTTCCAGCCACCCACATTGTACGTTTCGCCCGGAACCCCCGCCTCAAGCACACGGCGGATAGCGCTGCAATGATCCTTCACATACAACCAGTCACGAATTTGCTGACCATCACCGTAAACTGGTAACGGCTTGCCTGCCAGGGCATTGACAATCATGAGAGGAATCAATTTCTCGGGGAAATGATACGGCCCATAGTTGTTTGAACAGTTGGTGGTAAGGACGGGAATGCCGTAGGTATGGTGGTAAGCGCGCACCAGATGATCAGACGCTGCCTTGCTCGCCGAATAAGGGCTGTTGGGCTCGTAAGCATGCTGCTCAGTGAA
>JBPOHS010000207.1:0-6414 GCA_052035295.1 Pseudomonadota bacterium | reverse complement strand
AGCTGCTTCGAGACTTCCAGCGCCCAATCACGCGCATCGTCGGTGATCGTCGCAATAACGACCGGCATCGGGGACAGCCACATCGGCATGTGACCCGCTGTGCTCTCGATCAGAATGCCCAGGAACCGCTCAAGGCTTCCCAGAATCGCGCGGTGCAGCATGACCGGTTTATGACGCTCGGAATCAGCGCCCACGTACTGGGCGTCCAGACGCTCAGGCAACACGAAATCCACCTGCAGCGTGCCGCACTGCCAGTCGCGGCCGATCGCGTCTTTCAACACGAACTCCAGTTTCGGGCCGTAGAACGCGCCTTCACCCGGGTTCATCACGTAATCCATGCCGACTGATTCAATAGCGGTGCGCAGCGCGCCTTCGGCCTTGTCCCAGGTCTCGTCGGAACCGGCGCGATTCGCTGGGCGATCCGAGAATTTCACGCGAATTTCATGGAAGCCAAAGTCGGCATACACCTCTTTCAGCAGGTCGCAGAAATTGCGCGTTTCTTCGTTGATCTGTTCCTCGGTGCAAAAGATGTGCGCATCGTCCTGGCTGAACGAACGGGCGCGCATCAAACCGTGGAGCGCCCCATGGGCCTCGTTACGGTGCAGCGTGTGGAACTCGCAGAAACGCAACGGCAGATCGCGGTAGCTTTTGAGGCCTTGATTGAAGATCTGCACGTGACCGGGGCAGTTCATGGGCTTGATCGCCATGTCCTTGTTCTCGGTGCAGGTCGTGAACATGTCTTCTGCGTATTTGTCCCAGTGGCCCGAGGCTTCCCAGAGTTTACGATCCATCAGCTGCGGGGTGCACACCTCTTGATAACCGGTGCGCTCCATCTTGTGACGGATATAGTTTTCGAGGTTCTTGCGCAGACGCCAGCCACGCGGGTGCCAGAACACGCTGCCCTGGGCTTCTTCCTGGAAGTGGAAGAGTTGCATCTCTTTGCCGAGGCGACGGTGGTCGCGTTTTTCGGCTTCTTCGAGGCGCAGCAGGTAGGCTTTGAGCTCTTTCACGTCGCGCCAGGCGGTGCCGTAGATGCGTTGCAGCTGCGGGTTCTTGGCGTCGCCGCGCCAGTAGGCACCGGCCAGCTTCATGATCTTGAAGGCTTTACCCAACTTGCCGGTAGAGGGCAGGTGAGGGCCACGGCAGAGGTCGATGAACTCGCCCTGACGGTACAGCGTGATGGTTTGATCTTCCGGCAAATCGCGGATGATCTCGGCTTTGAATTTTTCGCCCAGGCCTTCGAAGAACGCAATGGCTTCGTTGCGATCCCAGACTTCACGCACGATGGGCGTGTCGCGATCGACAATCTCCATCATGCGCTGTTCGATTTTTTCGAGATCTTCAGGCGTGAAAGACGTCGGGCGGAAGAAATCGTAGTAGTAGCCGTTTTCAATCGAGGGGCCGATAGTGACCTGCGTTTCCGGGTAGAGCTCTTTCACCGCCTGAGCCATCACGTGCGCGGCATCGTGGCGCAGCAGGTCGAGGGCGTCCTCTTTGTCACGGGTGAGGAAAGCGAGTTTCACGTCCCGGTCGATAGTGCGAGAGAGATCCCATTCTTCGCCGTCGACGATCATGGCGAGGCTGGCCTTGGCCAGACCGGGGCCGATGCTGGCGGCGACTTCAAGGCCGCTGACCGGGTTTTCGAATTGACGGACACTGCCGTCAGGAAGAGTGATTGCTATCGACATGAGTGTGTTTTCGCTGTGTCGCAAAACCAATAAAAGGGCGCAAACGCCCACCCGCAAAAGGATTAATGTTAACCCAAATGGGCGGGGTATCACTAGCGTCAGTTTGGCGTGAGGGCTGGTTTGAGGCCGGTGCGGGGCAGTTGTTGTCTGCCGGAGCTCAAACGTGGAATGCGGCCGTTCGGCTGCTGGGTGTTGAACTGCCGGACCGCACTCAGTCGGGAATGACGTTCTGCAGGTTCTCGTTGAGATGCTCAACCAGCTTCAGTATTTCCACGTCGGTGGCGAGGCCCAGGTCGTAGTTCTCTTGCAGGTAACGCAGGCTGGCGTCGATGCCTTGAGCCATCTCGTTGATGCTCTCATCTGCGATACCGCTGTCCTTCAGAAAGCGCACCATGTGAGCCTTGTGTTTCTCGATCAGGACACTGCTGGTTTCACGCAAGCCTTTGCGCTGCACGTTGAGTCGATGGATCGTCGCGAGTTGTTCTTTCGCGTTGTTCACCATGTCAATGACAGCGCGCAGCAAGTGATCGTTGCGCTGTTCCAGTTCCATGGCCTTGATACGGGCATCGGCTGCTTCAAGCAAAAGGCAAAGGCTGTCGCGCATCCGGCCGACCGCGATCTCATCCTGCGGCAGGTTCTTGATCAGCAGCGAACAGGTGGGGTAGTTGATGATCAGGGTGCGGTTGCGTTCCTGCATGCGACCGCGCTCGCGCATCCGATTGATCATGTCGATCTCAAGTGGTGACGACGTGACCTGATTGCTGACATGAAACGTGGATTGTGTGGTACGTACTTGCAGGGTGCTGTCGAGTCCATAGCGCTCGACGGCGGTCACCAGCAGCTTGGCGACGGCCTCCTGGTGCATCATCGAGAAGCTCTGGCGCATGAAGTCGATGACAACGCTCAGATCCCCGGCGCTGGACAGCGCCAGCATCGCGGCCTGAGTGGCCCGCTGCTTTTGATCCAGCAATTCTGCGGCATCGCGCCGGCTTTGGATCGCCAGCTCGATTTTTTTGCGCAGGATGTTGAGCTCGACGGGTTTGACCAGGAAATCGTGGGCACCCATCGAGTAGCCTTTGAGCTTGTCCTCGGTTGTGTCCTGACCTGACACGAAAATCACCACGGCGTCGCGGGTGACCGGGTTTTCCTTGATGCGTCGGCAGGTTTCGAAACCATCCATGTCGGGCATGCAAAGATCCAGCAGGACGACATCAGGAACGTCGCCCAGTTCGGCCAGGGTCAGTGCCTTGGCACCGTTGGTGGCAGCCTTGACGCGGTAATGTTCGGCAAGCGCCTCCGTCATCAGGTCGAGCTCGATGGGGGAGTCATCGACAATGAGAACGCAGGCTTGATCTGGAGTGACAGTCGACATCTTGTACCTGACGGGTGGAGGACGGGCGGAATCAACCGAGGATCCCGCCTATCAAGGATACCTATCTATCAATGATAGGAGGGGTCTCCAATCCTTCAAGTCGCTAGTCAACCTGGGGCATGGTCGTGGCGTCCGGAGCGGCCACAAGCATCTGGAAACTAACGCGAAGCGATCGCGCCTTTCCATACGCCTTCAAACGCCTTGACCTGGATGGCATGGCCCGGATGCGCCGTGGCCAGCTGTGCGGCCAGGTGATCGGCCAGCAATTCGACCGTGGAATCACAGTCAATGAAGTACACCCGTTCGGCCGGCAGCGTCAGTGCAAAATGCCCCTGTCCGCTCTGGTAGGCAAAGCTGACGTAATCATGCGGGCCCTCACGGAATTGCTCGATCATGTCTTCCACGGTGCCCAGATAAATATCGCGCCAGCGTTCCGCCCACTGTTGCTCCAGTTCGGGCGAGCGTTTGCCATCCTTGTGTATTTCGATGCGGGAACGGTGGCCATGTGCAATGCGCTGGCAATTCCCCAGGTGTTTTTTCAGGCCGTGGCTGTAGTGGTAGTAGGCGCCTTCAATGTGCTCGGTGCGCAGCGAGATCTTGATGGCCTCGACATTGTGCGGTAGGAAGCGGCGCAGCAACTCGGCGAGCCAGAGGCAGGTGGCCTCTTGTGTCACGCTGTCAGTGGGGAGCAGGGTGACGGCATCCACGGGGGAAATGTGCTGCCATTGTCTGTCCTGGGTGTCGCGCCAGCGCAGCGTGAGCAAGTCGTCGTCTTCGTCGGACTCAAGGCCTGCGAGCGCCGATGGTACGACAAACTTGTGATCGAACGCGTCGTCGATGGCGCGTTTGATCTGTTTTTTGACATCACCGAAATCAAACACCATTCCTTGATCATCGAGCGCGCCCTCGAGAATGACATCGACGATCCAGCTTTCTCCCACCAGTCCACGCTCGGCGTCGAGATAGGTGAAATCCATGACGGTAAGATGATCAACAAAAAGTGCTGGCATTGTAGAGTGCGCCTGTTTTTTCTCGGAAGGGGAGTAAATCCTATATAATCGCTGCCTATTCTACACGACCCAACCCGAGGGGCGGCAGCACTTCGCGGAGCAACGCGCCGACACTGGCGTGGCGCCAGGCTCGGCCTTGAGGGTTTCCGTTATTTGGCAATAGTTTGCGTTCGCGCAGGTCGCACCATGGCGTTATTTCGTAGTAATCCAAAAAAGAAGTTCCGGGTCTGCATCGTCGGGGGAGGTTTCTCCGGACTGCATGCAGCGCAGTATCTGAAGCCCGAGAAATTCGAGGTTACCGTGGTCGATCCGCAGCCATTCATCGAGTGGTTGCCCAATATCCACGAAATTTTGTCCGGGGTAAAAAAGGGCGATGAACTGCGCCTGCCCCGGCAACCCATCATAGAACGCCTTGGTCACAGCTTCCGCATGGAAAAAGTGACCGATATCAGCGCCAACGCGATCACGACCGAATGGGGCAAGGTGATTCCGTTTGATGCCTGCATCGTCTGTACCGGCAGCAACACGGATCTGGGCAAGATTCCGGGCGCCAACCAGTACACGTTTCCGTTCAAGTCGGTCGAAAACTGCCAGCAAATTGCCAAGCGCCTGCATCGTGGCACCCTGTCCAGCCGCACCACGCGCGTCACGGTCGTAGGTGGTGGCCTCGGGGGTGTCGAGGCACTGGGCGAAATGCTGCGCACCTATCGTTATCGTCCCCAGTTCGAATTCCAGGTCATTGATACGTCTGACAAAATCCTGTCGACGGCCCCTGGTGACATCGACGCTGCCATCCGTCGTCATACCCGCAAGCTGCAGGTCGACTATCACATGGGGCAGCAGGTGGAGTCGGTCGTCAAGGAAGGCCTGGTCCTCGCCAACGGCCGTGAGCTCGAAAGCGACATCACGATCTGGACCGGAGGCGTCAAACCGCGTCCCGCCATGGGTGAGGTGCCCGCAGAGGCCTCCGAGTGGGGCAAGGTCAATGCCTTCCTGCAGAGTCAGCATCAGAACGTGTTTGTGGTGGGAGATGCGGCGCAATTTGATGACAAGGTCATCAAACAGGCGTTCCATGCCATCGAGATGGGGCGGATGGCGGCCGAAAATGTCGAGCGCTTGCTTGATGGTCGCCCGCTCAAAGCTTACAAGCCTTCCAACCGGCCGCAGCTGGTCACCTTCGGCGACATGGACGCCTTCATGATTTTCGATGGCTTTGCCATTTCGTCCTCACTGCTGGGTGCCGCCAAGGAAGTGCTGTTCACCATGGGCGTGCTGCAAATGAGCCCGCCCCGTAACGCCAAGGATGTAGTGCGACACCTCGACATCCTGCAGCGTAGCGTCCGCAACGTGTATCTGCCCACCGTCAATCCCTTCGCCATCATCGACAAGCTGCCGAAAACCAAGCTGTTTCGCAGCTAAAACCGTCTATCATTAGGGATATGTCTGTCGGCACCCCGGTACCGGCAGTGTGCCCGTCTTCCCACGATGTCTGCCCGCTGTTGAATTGTAACGGCGGCGGATGGGCGCTTGCATGCCAGTCAAAGCCTTTGGTTTCGATAGACGCCTTTCGTTTCAATAAGCGTTCGTTTCAATAAGCTTTTTTAAAAAGGCTTTCTTTTTAATAAGCTTTTTATTAGGGATAAGGGGGACACCGGGTGAGTGATTTCGCGGCCTTGTCGGAGTGGCAGCCTTTTTCTTCCGGATTGGTCAAAGTGCAATTGGCCAGCGAGGATGCGGCGCTGGCCATGCATCATGATTTTGGTGGCGCCGGTGGTTTTGTCGTGGCGCGGCGTTTGTTTCCCATGCACCTGCCTGAGCGCTTCCGGCTGCGTCTTCGTTTGCGCGGTAACGGCCAACCCAATCGTTTCGAACTCAAACTGGTCGATCCTACCGGCGATAACGTCTGGTGGCATCGGCGCGCGGCGGTGGAGTGGTCTGGCGAGTGGGAAGACTGGTGCATCGAAAGCCGCGACATCGAATTCGCCTGGGGGCCGGCGGGTGGAAGCCAGCCTCGTGAGATCAGTGCCGTCGAGATAGCCTTGGTGGCGGAGGCTGGTGGCGCGGGCTGTTTGTGGCTGGCGGATCTGCAGGTGGAAGACCTGTCGGCTCGCGAGCGGTGTGTCATCAGCGCGTCGGATACTGCCCCCGGATTTACAACGGATCTCCTGCACGGCGCATGGCGCAGTGCTGGGGTGCCGGCGTGGCTGGTGCTGGATTTTCTGGAGCCGCGTGCGTTTGCGGGGTTGCGCCTCTGCTGGGAAGCGGGCGCCATGGCGCAACGCGTGAGTGTCCAAACGTCGGACGATGGCCAGCACTGGCAACCACTGCTGACGGAATTGCCGGC
>JBPOHS010000120.1:0-14666 GCA_052035295.1 Pseudomonadota bacterium | reverse complement strand
AGCAAAGACGGGAACATCGCAATAGCAGTTACGAAGATGTTTACCTCGAAATCATTACCGAGGGCACTGCCGGCGACATCATACAGAAAATCATCAACTGCAAATCCGTGGATTTGTCGGTGGGTGGATTGAAACTGTTCATGGATCATGCCGCGCCGGTGGGCACCATCATGAATTTGTGCATTCTTGCAGGCGAACCGCAGCGCAAATTCAATCTCACCACGGAGCTGCGCTGGATACAGCCTGCATCTGATCCGGGTTGGTTTTTGGCGGGTTTCGAAATCTATGAAAGCGAACTGACGGATTGCGATGCCTGGCGCGAATTTGCCGCCAGAATGAGTCGTTAGACTGTTTTTTTTGGTTGTCCCGGCGCTCGATGTAACGCCGGGGCGTTCCGGCGGATGTGTATCCGCCGGGTGTCGTACTTATTGAATGTTTTCCTTTTCGCTGAACATTCCGTCGAACAACACCGTCGACAAATAACGCTCGCCCGAATCCGGCAGTATCACGACGATGGTTTTGCCGGCGTTATCCGGCTGATTGGCCACGCGAATGGCGGCTGCAACGGCTGCACCGCAAGATATTCCCGCCATGATGCCTTCTTTTTCCATCAGTAGACGGGCATATTCCAGGGCTTCTTCATTGGTCACCTGTTCGACTTTGTCAACGATGGACAGGTCGAGATTTTTGGGCACAAAACCGGCGCCAATGCCCTGAATTTTGTGTGGAGACGGTTGCACCGGCTGGCCGGCGAGCGTCTGGCTGATCACTGGCGATGCTGTCGGTTCCACCGCAATCGAGGTGATGGCTTTGCCTTGGGTCTGCTTGATGTAGCGGGAAATGCCTGTGATCGTTCCGCCCGTACCCACACCTGCGACCAGAATATCAATCGCGCCATCGGTGTCGTTCCAGATTTCCGGGCCGGTGGTTTGTTCATGGATCGCCGGGTTGGCGGGGTTCTCGAATTGCTGCAACAGCAGTGTCTGGCCGTGACTCTGGTCGGCAATTTCCTGCGCTTTTTCAATGGCGCCTTTCATGCCCTTGGGGCCTTCAGTCAGCACCAGTTCGGCGCCGAGGGCGCGCAGTACCTTGCGTCGTTCCAGACTCATGGTGGCTGGCATGGTCAGCGTGAGCTTGTAGCCGCGCGCCGCCGCCACGAACGCCAGAGCAATGCCGGTGTTGCCGCTGGTGGGCTCGACCAGTGCCATGCCAGGCTTGAGTTTGCCTTGTTGTTCCGCGTCCCAGATCATGTTGGCACCAATCCGGCACTTTACCGAGAACGCCGGATTGCGTGATTCAATCTTGGCAATCACATTATGGGGAGTAAGGTGTTTGAGACGGACCAGCGGCGTGTTGCCAATGGTTTGTGAGTTGTCTTCAAAAATCCTGGCCATGTTCGGGGCTCCGCGAAAAGTGGGTGAGAACAGAGGTTTATACACCTTTGCCGGCACGGTGGAAACAGGCGGGGGTGGCGGATGAAATGGTCAGAGGGAGCGTGGCGGATTCGGTGGAGAAACCGTCGCCGGCAGGGATGCCGGCGTCGAGCCTACAGGGACGTATTCACGGCGTGTTTCGCCACAGAATCCGTCACGTTCCCTGCTCGAGTGATTCAAAACCAGAGTGCAACTTGGCCATTTTCGCAGGCTGTCACCCCCGGCCCCATTGGTTATACTACTTCGCTGATCGCCGGCATTCTGTATTCAATACCACTGAGGTTTACATGCAATTTCAAGGCTCTGACAGCTACGTCGCCACCGAAGACCTGAAACTGGCCGTTAACGCCGCCATCGCCCTCAAGCGCCCCCTGCTGATCAAGGGTGAGCCGGGTACCGGCAAGACCATGCTGGCAGAAGAGGTCGCCAACGCCCTCGGGTTGAAGCTGCTGCAGTGGCACATCAAGTCGACCACCAAGGCACAGCAGGGCCTGTATGAATACGATGCCGTGTCGCGTCTGCGTGATTCACAGCTCGGTGATGACAAGGTCCACGATATCCGCAACTACATCAAGAAAGGCAAACTGTGGGAAGCCTTTGATGCAGACGAGCAGGTGGTTTTGCTGATCGATGAAATCGACAAGGCCGACATTGAATTTCCCAATGACTTGTTGCTTGAACTCGACAAGATGGAATTCTACGTTTATGAGCTGCAGCAAACCATCAAGGCGGTCAAACGCCCGATCGTGATCATCACGTCGAACAACGAAAAGGAATTGCCCGATGCGTTCCTGCGTCGCTGCTTTTTCCACTACATCACTTTCCCTGATCAGAACACGATGGAAAAAATCGTCGAGGTGCATTTCCCCGATCTGAAGAAATCGCTGATCAAGGAAGCGATGGAGATTTTCTTCGATTTGCGCAAGGTGCCTGGTCTCAAGAAAAAGCCTTCCACTTCGGAATTGATCGACTGGCTCAAGCTGTTGCTGGCTGACGATATCCCAGAGGAAATCCTGCGCAACCGCGATACGACGAAAGCGATTCCACCGCTGTACGGTGCGCTGGTGAAGAACGAGCAAGACGTACACCTGCTGGAACGATTGGCATTCATGAACCGTCGCGAGCGTTCATAACGCGCCCCCTGAGGCAGGAGTCTCCCGATGTTGATCCGATTCTTTCTGGAGCTGCACGAAGGCAAGGTGCCCGTCAGCATCCGCGAACAGCTCGACCTGATCGAGGCGATCCGGCAGCGTCTCGTGTTCGCCGACATGGAGGAATTCTACTACTTGTCACGCACGATTCTGGTCAAGGATGAAAAGCATTACGACAAGTTCGATCTCGCGTTCAAGAAATACTTCGAAGGGCTCGAAGATCTGAACGAGTTGATGGAAGCCATGATTCCCGAGGATTGGCTGCGCAAGGAAATGGAGAAAATGCTGAGCAAGGAGGAGATGGAAAAACTCCAGGCGCTCGGCGATCTCGAAAAACTCATCGAGGAATTCTACAAGCGCCTTCAGGAACAGAAGAAACGGCATCAGGGCGGCAACAAGTGGATCGGCACTGGCGGCACCTCACCCTACGGCGCTCACGGCGCCAATCCGGCAGGTTTTCGTATGGCGGGCAAAGGGCGCAATGGCAAGGCGGTGAAAGTCTGGGAAAAACGTGATTTCCGCAATCTCGATGATTCCGTTGAAATCGGCGTGCGCAATATCAAGATGGCGTTGCGTCGTTTGCGCCGATTTACGCGCCAGGGCATGCCCGACCAGCTCGATCTCGATGACACCATTCGCAGCACGGCGCGCAATGCGGGCATGCTCGACATCAAGCTGGTGCCCGAGCGACGCAATGGTGTGAAAGTGTTGATTTTCTTCGACGTGGGCGGGTCGATGGATCCGTATGTGCGGATGTGCGAAGAGCTGTTCTCGGCCGCACGCACCGAGTTCAAGCACATGGAGTATTTCTATTTCCACAATTTCATTTATGAAGGTGTCTGGAAAGACAATCAGCGCCGGTGGAGCGATCGCAGCAGTACGTTCGATATCCTGCGCACTTATGGCAACGATTACCGCGTGATTTTCGTGGGTGATGCCACCATGTCACCCTACGAAATCAGTTCAGTCGGTGGCAGCGTGGAACACTGGAACGAAGAAGCAGGCGAAGCCTGGATGCGTCGTTTCGCCGACACATACGAGCGGTTGATCTGGCTGAATCCCGAACCGGAAAGCAGTTGGGAATACACCACGTCCGTACAATGGACGCGCAAGTTGGTCAACGGTCACATGTACCCGCTGACCCTGAAAGGGCTCGAAGACGGCATGCGCTTTTTGTCGCGCTGATGGCAGGCTTGTGTTCTCGCAAAATAAAAAGGGGCCTTGAGCCCCTTTTTATTTTGCATAAAGCAACTGCTACTTATTTTTCGTAGCTGACGGTCACCGTGGGCAGTTTGGGTTTGGGCACCTTTATCTTCTCGGATGGCGCGATCACCGTCGTGGTGCCACTGAATACTGTCTTGTCTTCTTGATTCTTGATGATGCTTTCGATAATCACGATATTCCGCAAGCGCTTTTTCTCGGCAAGTTTTATTTCGCCCGTGAGCACGTCGCCGACGCGGGCGGGATTACGCAGCTTGAATTCCTGTGAGAGAAAAATTGAACCAGGCCCTGGTAATTGATTGGCAACCGCTGACGAAAGCATCGCGGTATAGAACATGCCATGGCATACCGTACCATTGAAAATGGTGGTTTTTGCGTAGTCTTCGTCCAGGTGCACCGGGTTATAGTCGTGCGACACATAGGCATACAACCAGATGTCTTCCTGCGTAATCGTGCGCGCAAATATGGCGCTGTCACCCACTTGCAGCTCATCGTAGGTGCGGTTTTCGAGGAATTCCATATCGATCCCGTCTCATGTCAAAAGTGCGCACATTCTGACATGAGAGGTCTGCGACTGCGGAGTCAAAGATTGTAAATCTTTATGAGTGAAGCGGAAGCTATGGTCAGCCCAACATCAACCGTGAGCAGCGGTCTTTTTACTGCTACGCTTTTTGCTGGTCGGTGCTGGTAAGAATAACTGCTGCAGCTCCATCCACTCGATCAGGAAATCGATGACTTCCTGACGATTGGTCTCGTTCAGGATTTCATGACGGCCGTTCGGGAACAGTTTGACGGCGACGTTCTGCATGCCCGCCGTTTCATACATGTTGGCGAGCTTCCTGATGCCGTGTTCTGTCGGATGGAAACTGAGCGGGTCGCGCTCACCCGAAAACATCAATACCGGCATGGTTTTCTTGAGGGGGCGAATGGCGCTGGGCAGGCGGATCTCTTCGATACCGCCAATCAGGTCGCTCCAGAACTGGTTGGTGCACAAGTAACCGCACAGGGGGTCGTTGACGTATTTGTCGACTTCGCGCGGGTCGCGTGAGAGCCAGTCTGCGACAGTGCGGTTCGGAGCGAAGACCTTGTTGTATGTCGCGAAGGAGAGGGCGTCCAGCAGTTCGCTGCGACCTTTGGGACCGTGGCGGAAGGTTTCCAGCGTAATGCCTGCACGGGCCTTGATGATATCGACAAGGGAGTGACTGGCGGTGCCGGACAGGATCATGGCGGTGGCTGCGTCCGGATTGCGCTTCATGAAACAGCGCACGACGAAAGACCCCATGCTGTGTCCGAAAATGACCAGGGGAAGCGTCGGATGCTGCTCGCGGATATGTTCGTTGACGCACTTGACGTCGGAGATGACCTTGTTCCAGCCATCCTGGTCGGCGTAGTGTCCCAGCAGGTCGTGACCCTGAACGGAACGACCATGGCCACGCGTATCGTGTGCATAGACGATGGCACCGGCGCGGGTCAGCCGTTCGGCGATGGGTGCATAGCGTGCAGAATGTTCGGCCATGCCGTGATTGATGTGAATGACGTTGCGTGCCTGGGAGACGCCCTTTTCCGGCATCCACAATCGGACGAATATGTCGTGACCATCGTTGTTTTTGAGCGTGAACTCTTGTTGCTGCATGAGGAGTCCCTAGGCCTGGATGCCGATTTCCTGGCGCGAATTTGTTGTGATTGTTTTCGTTTTGGAAGATGTCCGAAGATTAATACAAGTTCAAATCCGGTCAAGTAAGTCTTTGTAGCGCGTTTCGCTGGGAGTATGCGGTTTTGTGTTTGATCGTGTAAACATTTTTAACGGGCAGCGTGTCCCCATGGCTTGCTGCGTCAGTCACAGATTGGCCTTCGATCGCGGGGCGCTGCTAGTCCGAAGCGGTCAAACCTGCTAACCTTCGCCGCCATTGAATGTTGGGTTTTGCTGTGTTTTTTGAGGTCCGAATTGCTGACTGGTCAGTCGGCTTTAATGCTTACAAGGAGAAGGGTGAGAACATGCTAGAGAAGATTTGGGCAGACAAATATGCCATCGGGACACCACTGGAAGTAGACACCGGCAAGTACAATTCGATTCTCGATGTATTTGAGGAAAGTTGCCGTCGTTACGCTGATCGTCCCGCGTACAGCAACATGGGCGCCACTATTACCTACGCGGATCTCAATCGCCTTTCTGCGCAATTTGCGGCGTTTTTACAGAATCATACGACGCTCAAGCCCGGTGATCGCATCGCGGTGCAAATGCCCAACCTGATCCAGTTCCCGGTCGCGGTCTTCGGTGCCATGCGTGCCGGCATGATCGTGGTCAACACCAACCCGATGTATACCGCACGGGAAATGGAACATCAGTTCAACGACTCAGGTGCCAAAGCGATTGTCGCGCTGGCGAATTTCGGCAACCTGTTGCAGGAAGTCCTGCCGAAGACACAAATCAAGCATGTCATCATCACTGAAGTGGCTGACATGCAGAAAACACCCAAGCGTCAGATCATGAATTTCGTGATCAAGCGCGTAAAGAAAATGGTGCCGGAATTCAGCATTCCCGGATCGATTTCTTTCATCAAGGCCATGAAGCAAGGCGCGCGTGCCACCTTCAAGGGCAACCATGCCGCCAAGCCGGAAGATGTCGCAGTACTGCAATACACCGGTGGTACCACCGGCGTTGCCAAGGGCGCCATGCTCACCCACGGTAACCTGGTCGCCAACATGCTGCAGGTCAAAACCCTGCTCACCAACTGGCGTGATGGTCAGGAAACCATCATCGCGCCGTTGCCGATGTATCACATTTTCTCGTTCACCGTGTGCTGCATGGCCATGATGAACACCGGCTGCCACAGCTACCTGATCACCAACCCGCGCGACATTCCGGCCTTCCTCAAGGAAATGGCCAACACCAAGTTCACTGCAATGTGCGGTCTGAACACCTTGTTCGTCGCCATGATGAACAATCCGGAGTTCAAGAATATCGATTTCAGTGCCCTCAAGTTCACCATTGCCGGTGGCATGGCCATGCAGGTCCATGTGGCCGAGAAGTGGGAAGAGATGACTGGCTGCCGTGTATGCGAAGGCTTCGGCATGACCGAAACCTCGCCGGTAGTGTGTGTGAACCCGCCGCATGCCATCCAGATCGGTACCATCGGTATTCCGGTGCCTTCTACCGACATCAAGCTGCTCGATGAAGAAGGCAAGGAACTCGGTGTCGGCGAGCCCGGCGAACTTTGCGTCAAAGGTCCGCAGGTCATGAAAGGCTACTGGCAACGTCCTGAAGCCACCGCCGATGTCATGACCGAAGATGGCTTCCTCAAAACGGGTGACGTTGCTGTATTGCAGCCCGATGGGTTCCTGCGCATCGTCGATCGCAAGAAAGACATGATCCTGGTATCGGGCTTCAACGTGTACCCGAACGAGGTTGAAGAGGTGGTGGCGTCGCATCCTGGCGTACTTGAGTGCGCCGCCGTGGGTGTGCCCGATGAGAAGAGCGGCGAGGCCGTGAAGGTGTTTGTGGTCAAGGCCGACCCCAACCTCACCAAGGATGAAGTCATGGCCCATTGCCGAGCCAACCTCACCGGTTACAAACTGCCGAAGTACGTCGAGTTCCGCACCGATCTGCCCAAAACCAACGTGGGCAAGATCTTGCGTCGCGAGCTGCGCAACGCCTGATCTGTCTGGCATGACGCCGCACATCGTCAGCGTCTTCGTCAACGGTTCAACCAAAGCCCTCCGCGTTTGCGGGGGGCTTTTTGTTTGGCTTCAGGGAAGGGGGCAAACTGTGTAAAGTAGCGTCCCCGTCTCGTTGTGAGTGTATTGCCTGTCATGTCCGATGTGCTGCCCCCGGTGGGCGAATCCGCCGATGATCTGTTGTCTCTGGCGCAACTGCGTCAGCAGTTGCAGCACACCATGTTGCGTGATCGCTTTCGCCTTTCCCGTTCACTCGAGCATTTGGGCAAAATGCCGACCCCCGACAATGCCCAGGCCTGGCGAAAAGCACAGACGGCCGTGGGCCAATCGGTCGCACGGCGGGCAGCGCGTGAAGCGGCGCGCCCGGTCTTGCATTATCCCCCGACCCTGCCGGTATCCGAGGCGAAGGATGAAATCCTGCAAGCCATACGTGATCATCAGGTGGTCATCATCGCGGGGGAGACCGGCTCCGGCAAAACTACCCAGTTGCCCAAAATGTGTCTTGAGCTCGGGCGTGGTGTCGGTGGATTGATCGCTCATACCCAGCCTCGTCGCCTCGCTGCGCGCACCGTTGCAACGCGTATCGCCGAAGAACTGCAGTCACCCTTGGGAAAATACGTCGGTTACAAGGTGCGCTTTCAGGACACGCTGGAGGAGGGCGCTTACGTCAAATTGATGACCGACGGCATTTTGCTCGCCGAAATCCAGCATGACCGGTTTCTGGATCAGTACGACACACTGATCATCGATGAGGCGCACGAACGCAGTCTGAATATCGATTTCCTGTTGGGTTACGTGCATCGCATCTTGCCGAAACGCCCCGATCTCAAAGTCATCATTACGTCGGCGACGATCGATCAGGAGCGTTTTTCACAGCACTTTCGTGGCGCGCCGATCATTGAAGTCAGTGGCCGGACCTTTCCGGTCGACGTGCTTTATCGCCCCTTGCAACAGCAAGCGCAAAATGAGGATGACAACGAAGAGCCGGTTGACGACGAATTCGAAATCGAGCACGCCATCGTCAAGGCTGTAGAAGAAATCGACCGCATTGATCGAGAGTCGGGGCATGCGCGGCCCAAGGATATTCTGGTATTCCTGCCGGGGGAAGGCGAGATTCGCCGCGTGGCCACCCGCTTGCGACGTCATGGGCCGAAACACACCGACATCCTGCCGTTATATTCCCGGTTAAGCAATGCCGAGCAAAACAAGGTGTTTGCCCCTCATGGCGGGCGTCGTATCGTGCTTTCCACCAACGTGGCGGAAACCTCGATTACCGTGCCGAATATCGGTTACGTCATCGACACCGGCCTTGCCCGCATCAGTCGTTACAGTGTGCGCACCAAAGTGCAGCGATTGCCGATTGAAGGAATTTCCAAAGCCAGTGCCCGGCAGCGGGCAGGGCGTTGCGGTCGTGTCGCGCCCGGTGTCTGTATTCGTCTTTACAGTGAACTCGATTTCAATCGGCGCCCGGATTACACCGAGCCGGAAATCCTGCGCACCAATCTCGCGGCAGTCATTTTACAGATGACCGGTTTGCGGCTGGGCGAAGTGGCACGGTTCCCGTTTGTCGAACCTCCTGACCAACGGCAGATCAACGATGGCTATCGGCTGTTGGAAGAGTTGGGGGCGTTGACTGAAAGAACCCAATTGACGGAAACCGGCAGGCAACTCTTGCGATTGCCGGTGGACCCCAGTGTCGGACGCATGATCGTGGCCGCGCAGCATTTTGGTTGCTTGCGGGAAATGCTGATCGTGGCGGCAGCGCTTACCGTGCAGGATGTGTGGGTGCGTCCTCACGATCAGCAGCAGGCCGCCGACGAGGCCAAGCGTCGCTTCCAGCATGATACGTCGGATTTTCTCGGCTATGTGAATCTTTGGGATGCCTGCGAAACGCAGCGCGGCGATGCATCGGGTAACGCGTTTCGTCAGTGGCTGCTGGAAAATTTCGTGTCATTCCTGCGCTATCGGGAATGGCGTGATGTGCATCGTCAACTCAAATTGTTGATACAGGAATTCGGGTGGAAGGAAAATGAACAGCCTGCGGATTACGCTCTGTTCCACAAGGCCATTCTGAGCGGGTTCATTACCAATGTCGGGTGTCGCGACGACGAACGCGAATATACCGGAACACGCAGCCGCCGTTTTGTCATACAGCGGGGTTCTGCGTTGACCAATCGCAAGCCCAAATGGGTCGTCGCTGCCGAGATGGTGGAAACGCAACGCCTGTTTGCGCGTTGTGTTGCCGCGATAGAGCCCGAATGGATCGAAGAAGTCGGCCAGCACCTGATCCGTCGCAGCTATTTCGAACCGCACTGGGAGAAAAAGCAGGCAACGGCGATGGCCTACGAACAGAGCACCTTGTATGGTCTGGTCATCCATCCGAAAAAACGCATCAATTACAGTCGCATTGATCCGGTGATGTGTCGGGAGCTGTTTATTCGGCACGCACTGGTGGCGGGCGAATATGCCACCCGAGCCCCGTATCACCTGCATAACCAGAAAATAATGGCCGATGTCGCTTACCTGGAGGAAAAATCGCGGCGACGCGATTTACTGGTGGACGATGTCGCGCTTTATGACTGGTTTGATGCGCGGATTCCGGCCCAGGTAGTCAATGGCGTCAGTTTCGAACACTGGCGCAAGCAGGCTGAACGCAAGCAGGCGGATGTCCTTTTTCTCGGGGAAAAGGATGTGTTGCGAGCCGATACCGACGAATCGGTCTGGCAGGAGTTTCCGGATGAGATTGAAGTGTCGGGCGCCCCGCTGCGCATCGACTACCAGTTCGAACCCGGTCAATCCCAGGACGGTATTACCGTCGAGGTGCCCCTGACACTGATCAATCAGCTCAATGCCGGCGCCCTCGAGTGGCTGGTGCCCGCGCTGGAAAAAGAAAAATGTGTCGCCTTGATCAAATCATTGCCGAAAGCACTGCGTAAGCATTTTGTGCCCGCGCCGCAATATGCCGATGCTTTTCTGGCATCAAATCCCGATCGCTCCCAATCCTTGAAACTGCAGTTGACACGATTTTTGCGTCAGAAATCGCGGGTCGATCTGCAACCGGAACATTGGCAGGAACAGGAACTGCCCGAATACCTGCGCGCCAAGATACGCATTGTGGATGACCAGGGCGGCGCGGTGAAGGAGGGCCACGACGTCGAGGCGTTACAGCATGAACTGCGTGGCGAATTCCGTATCGCGGTCAGCGAGCTGCAGAAATCGCGCATCTCTTCGGAGCGTTATGTGCGCTGGAACTTCGGCGATGTACCCCGCGAGCAAAGCACGGCCAAAGGTGCGCTGATCGTCAAGTCCTATCCGGCGCTGGTAGACAAGGGAGATGGCGTCGAGATCGAGATCTTCGACAGTCCGGAATTGGCGGAACACGTGATGCGTCACGGTGTTTTGCGCCTGTTCCTGCTGGCATTACCACAGCAAGCAAAACAATTGTCGAAGGTGCCGGGCATCAAGGAAGGGGTGGCGATAAAATACGCGCATTTTGGTAACCGCGAGGATCTCGGTACGGGTTTGTGCAATGCCGCGTTCTACCAGAATTTTCTCTACAAACAAAGCACACCGTGGACACAGCAGGCGTTTGACGAGCGACTGGAATCACTGCGGGGAAGCGTGATTGCTTGCGGCGAACGCACCCAGAAGTCGGTGGCCGATATCCTCGAACGTTATCACCGCATTGTGATACAGCTGGGCAAGACGGAAACGCCTGCCCGCAAACGCGCCTATGCCGATATCCGGCAACAACTGCAGCATCTGTTGGTGCCGCACTGGATTGTCGTGACCGATGCCGACGAGTTGGTACATTTCCCTCGTTATCTGGAAGCGATCGAAATACGCATGTCGCGGCTGCAAGGAAACATCGATCGTGATGAGCAGGCGACGGACCTGGTTCAGCACTGGTGGCGGCGCTACGAGCAACGTTGTCAGAACCTGAGGAACGAAACGCGTCTGCCATTCGGTTTGCAACGCTTCCGGTGGCTGCTCGAAGAATTCCGGGTAGCCCTGTTCGCGCAGGGGTTGAAAACGGCGGTGCCGGTATCCGAGAAGCGGATCGCGCAGGCCTGGGAACAGGTGTTGGTGGAACCGTGCTGAATTGTGAAACACATCGTTACAAAACCGGGGCATCGACATTCCAACGCGACAGCGTGCTGTGAGATCATGTGCGCCATTTCGTAGCAAAACGATCCAGTCGTAGCAAAATAATTAAAGGCGGAGGCACGAGTGAGCCAAAATAGGTTAGCCCCACAGGTATGTATCAGTGGCACCGGTTTGTTTACGCCGGTGGAATCCATTTCGAATGCCGAGCTGGTGGTCGCGTTCAATGCCTATGTCGCCGATTACAACGAGAAGCATGCCGCGGCCATTGCGGATGGTCAGGTCGATGCCCTGCAACCGTCCAGCGAAGAGTTTATCGTCAAGGCGTCGGGCATCAAACAGCGCTATGTATTGAACAAGTCCGGCGTGCTGGACCCCAGCCGTCTGGCGCCACACATCAAGGAACGCTCCGACGAGGAGCCGTCAGTGCAGTGCGAGATGGCGGTGGCCGCCTCACGCCAGGCGCTGGAAATGGCTGGTCGCAGCGGGGCTGATATCGATGCCGTGATCGTGGCTTGCTCGAACATGCAGCGCCCATATCCGGCCATGGCCATTGAAGTGCAGGCGGCCATCGGTGCCAAAGGCTTTGCCTTTGACATGAACGTTGCCTGTTCGTCGGCCACTTTCGGCATTCAGACTGCACGTGACGCCATCCTCTCGGGGTCGGCTCGCCGTGTGCTGGTGGTCAACCCGGAAATCTGTTCCGCGCACCTTGCCTGGCAGGATCGTGATTGTCATTTCATCTTCGGTGATGTCTGCACGGCATTGGTGATCGAGCGCGTTGAAGACGCCATCGGCGCTGACAAGTGGGAAATCATCAACACCCGTTTGATCACGGAATTCTCCAACAATATCCGCAACAACTTCGGTTTCCTCAACCGTTGTGACGAATCGGGCATCGGTGCCCGCGACAAACTGTTCCGTCAGAACGGCCGCAAGGTGTTCAAGGAAGTCGTACCCATGGTGTCGGAGCTCATTTCGACCCACTTGCAGGACCAGTCGCTGACACCCGAGCTGCTCAAGCGCATGTGGCTGCATCAGGCCAACCTGGGCATGAACCAGCTCATCGCCAAGAAAGTGCTGGGTCGCGATGCCGAGTTGCAGGAAGCGCCGGTCATCCTCGACGAATACGCCAACACCTCGTCTGCTGGTTCAATCATCGCGTTCCACAAGTACCGCGAAGATATGGCGGCCGGTGACGTCGGTGTCATTTGCTCGTTTGGTGCCGGGTATTCGGCGGGCAGCATCATCGTCCGCAAGCTCTGATTTCTTTTTTGCGGGGCAATCGGTTTTCACCGTTGCCCCTGCGTTCTGCTGCATTCCTGCCTGTTTCATGTCGGTGAAAGCATCGGGTTTTTCCTGGGTGCTTGCCGTGGAATTTCACCTTGTGTGATGCTATGTTCCACGACGCCGGTCGCGCGACCAATACCTCCGTTCATTTCCCTCGCAAGGACAATCCATGGCAACGTTTAAATCACTCAAACCTGTGGCCGCCGCCGTTGGCGCTGCCGTTATTGCCTCGGCCGCCAGTATGCCAGTAAGCGCGTCCAATCCGTTCAGCGCGCAATGGGTGCCCACGGGAACCGATATTATCGGTGCTGAGGGATCGTGCTCGGGCGAAGGTGGCTGTGGTGGCGAGGGCGGTTGCGGAGAAGGTGGCTGCGGCGAAGGCAGCTGCGGCAGTCAAGGGGAAGGCTCCTGCAAGAGCACTGACGAAGAAGAACCCAAAAAGCCTTGAGCGATTTTTCAATACCTGAAGCAGAACGCGCGGCGGCACCCGTGCTTGCCCCCTCGCCGGGATCTGCGTCTGCCGGGTTGAGCTTGCGTCGGGCGCTGTTGGCCCCCCTTGCCGGAGCAGGGGCGTCTGCACCGGATTTTCTGGAGCTGGCGCCGGAAAACTGGATCGGCATTGGTGGCCGCTACGGCAAGGCGTTAAAAGCCTGTGGTGAACGTTATCGCATCGGCTGCCACGGCTTGTCCCTGTCATTGGGTGGTTTGGCCCCCCTCAATACGACATTGCTGAAAGCCATTCGTCGGTTCCTCGATGCGATGGATGCGTTGTATTACTCGGAGCACTTGAGTGCCGCCGATGATGGCCGCCCCCTGTATGACTTGCTACCCATGCCCTTCACCGACGAAGCAGTGCATTACGTCGCCCAGCGTATCCGCACCGCGCAAGATGTTCTCGAGCGCAAAATAGCGGTTGAAAACATTTCCTACTACATCACGCTCAATAACGTCCTGACTGAGGCGGAATTCATCAATGCGGTAGTGCAAGAGGCTGACTGCCTGTTGTTACTCGACGTCAACAACCTCTACGTCAACAGTGTCAATCAACACTATGATGCAGGTGCGTTCCTTCGTGCCATGCCCGCTGAGCGGGTGCTCTATTACCATGTGGCCGGGCATAAGCGGGTAAGCGATACGTTGTGTATTGATACCCATGGTCAAGCCGTTATCGATCCGGTTTGGCAATTGCTGGACCAGGCCTATGACACGATCGGCGTCAAACCCACCGTGCTGGAGCGGGAATCCCATCTGCCGCCGTTTGCTGACCTGATGGCAGAGATCGATGGTATTCGTGCGGCGCAGTCGCGCTCCCTTGTTCCGCACCGGGTCAGTGGCAGGGACGGGTGTCATGGCTGACAAAAAGGTGGATGACGGCGCAAAGGCTTTGATGGAAGGCATGGCGGTCGACATGACGGAAGGCACTGCGGCATTCCAACGGCAAATGTTGCAGTTGGCGAGTTTCGCGCGTTCACCCGATCGTGCCTCACTCCCCGAAGGGCTGGCGCCGGAACGAGCACAGATTTATCGCCAGTTGTTCCTCAATAATATCGCGGAGCTGCTCGCATCTACCTTGCCGGTGACGCGCGCGCAGGTGCCCGAACCGGTGTGGCGCCACTGGGTCTCATCGTTTTACTCGCAGTATCCACATTCCACTCCTTATTTCATGGAGATCGCCGGTGAATTCGTTGAATACCTTAACGGCGAACGTGAAGGTCACGACGATGAATTACCGGCCTGGCGTGAACTCGCCCATTATGAGTGGGTGCAGTTGGCCATCAGTGTTGATGCCGGG
>JBPOHS010000008.1:0-81504 GCA_052035295.1 Pseudomonadota bacterium | reverse complement strand
GGCGGTGGATTTAAAGCTTCCGGGGTTTACATACTTTCAGGTCAACGCCTATCACCGCGATAACGATGAAGGCAAGCAGAGCAACTGGCAATTGACCCCGGTGTGGGGCATGCCCTTCTCGCTGGGTTCAGCCGGGTTTCTCTATGATGGGTTCATCGACTGGCGATCAGGCACGGAAGACGCCCATGCAGAAACCAACTTTACGTCACAGCTGAAGTGGGATGCAGGCAAAACACTCATGAACCAGGAAAAAACCTTGTATATCGGCGTTGAATACGTTTACTGGCGCAACAAGTTTGGCCTGGAAGACGGCACGCTACCTTTCGAAACCACCGAGAAAAACCTGAATCTTCTGGTGAAAGCGCACTTCTAGGGGCATCCGGTATCGTTGTTCTGCGATCGGAATTTGTGAGGCGAGGGGCGCGACCATACTATTTGGTGGCCCTTCATGACCTGTACATTTATTGGACGCAAGACTCATTAGCGCCCATGTAAGGATTCCCCCATCTACGGCAAATGACTACCCGAACAATCAATTTCGCCTGAATTCGAAACCAGCCTCTCAATCAATCGATACGTCTACAAGTGTCGAATTGCCTTACACAGACTCACCCCCGCCTACAAAAGAAACATATCATTCCCTTTAATATCAACACCTTACAATCAGTGGCACACATAATGCTTTCTGGGAGGCCCACAACTCATTAAATCCCCCTAAAAGAAGCGTTATAGGCAAACGCCCGGTACTGCTTGTTTCCAACCATCATAAAAGGAGATGTGATGAACAAATGCCGGTCATCGATTAACAACATGGATGAAATTAATTCAACAGCTCTCTTCCTGTCGGGCAGCGCTTGCAGTGAAAATGAACTGCCTCGCCTAAGCGTAATCATTCCCTCGCTGAACGAGAAGAAATACATTCGACAAACATTACTGCAGATTTTTCAGCAGACATACCCGCACGATCGCATCGAGGTACTGGTGGTTGACGGGGGCTCAACAGACAATACGCAGGATATAATCACCTCTCTGCAACCCTCATCGCCCGTTCCACTCAAGTTGCTGAGCAACCCCAAAAAAATATCAAGTGCTGCGCGAAACCTGGGTGTACACGCCGCTACCGGCGAGTATATCGTCTTTATTGATGCCCACGTATTTCTCTCGTCAAACCACATACTAAAAGACATGATCGAGGCTGCGACTCAACACGAGGCTCTGGTACTTGGAAGGCCACAGTTTCTTGACCCACCCGGCCTATCCACTTTTCAGAAATCCATTGCACTTGCAAGATCGCTTCCCATTGGTCACTCACAAGAATCCCACATCTACTCGAACGATAAAAAATGGGTGAGCCCGATCAGCATTGGCGTCATGTATCACCGTTCCGTTTTCGAAAAACATGGGCTATTCGATGAGAAATTCGACGCAGCAGAAGACGTTGAATTCAACTATCGACTTGAAAAAGCTGGCTTGAGCGCCTACATATCCCCCTCATTCCTGGTTTTTTATTACCCTCGGGAAAGTCCTCGTCAGCTATTCAGGCAAATGTTCCGCTACGGCCTTGGCAGAGCACGATTTTCAAAAAAACATCCTGAACGTAATAGCATCGAAATTCTTGCCCCTCTCGGCTTCACCATGTTCCTGTCACTTTGTATGGTTTGTTCATTCTGGGGCATGCACTTGCTTGGCGCAGGCCTTTTTCTGACCTACTGGCTCTGTGTTTCGGGTGTAGCATTGAAGACAATGGACCGAATGGAATGGTTGCCTTTCTTCATCGCCCCATTTTCACTTCTGGTAATTTACGCAGGCTTGGGTACTGGCGTCGCTTACGGGCTAACCAGTTCAAAGGAGGAAAAATGCGAGTAACAATGATTGATCCAGGCTGCTTCACCCCGGCTTACAACAATGAACTTTGCAATGCGCTTTCCGCCAGAGGCATAAACATATCGCTAATCACTGCCCCACACCAGAATGACAACAGTTTTGAATTCAACAAAAGCTTTTCCACCATCGCGATGTTTTTCAATTTCAAGTCAAACCCGAAATCAAGAGCTGCACGACGATTAAAGAAACTTATTACACTGCCTTTTTTCTACATAAAGCTCTTTATACATATCAACAGAAACCCGCCAAACGCGGTTCATTTTCAGTGGCTTCCATTCCCGATATTTGATTATTTGTTCATTTTTATACTGAAACGCTACCAGCCAGGCCTCAAGATGTTCTGTACAATCCATGATGCCGACCCAGCGTTTCCTATAGTAAGCAAAACCATTCTCAGAAAATCGCTAAGCCTATTTGACGGCCTGATCGTTCACGGACAATGGTCGAAAGAAAGACTCATCAAGAACCATCCAACGCTATCAAACAAAACCACCTGCGAAATACCGCACGGACCTCTCTACCTTTCGCCATCGGGATCGACATCAGAGGACAAGACAAAAGCAAGGCAGGACCTGGGAATCTGCCACAAAGACTTTGTTCTTCTATTTATCGGAGAGCTAAAAGCCTACAAAGGGCTTGACATCCTCATAGAGGCCATCGAGTTGACGAACGATTCTTACAAAAATGCTATAACGCTGATTGTGGCTGGAAAGGTAGAGGACGATGAGATGCATCCCCTGCTCAACAAAATTGAGAACCTCCCAATAAAATCGATTATCAACACGACATACATTCCCGATGAGGATTTTTCACGATACTTCACTGCCGCTGATTGCGTCACGCTTCCCTACAAGCGAATTTCCCAAAGCGGCATCCTTCTCACAGCGATAAGCAACTGTAGGCCAGTTATTGTTTCAGACATAGGAGAAATCGGTGAGGCAACACGCAAACTGAACGCCGGCTGGACGTTCCAGGCTAACAATTCACATGACCTCAAAGCAAAAATAGAAAGCGCATCCCGCATGTCTGCAGATGCACTGGATAGAATCGGAAAAGACGCATGCAAGACGCTGATCGCTGAATATGGATGGGATACGATTGCACGCAAAACCGAAGATTTCTACCTTGCCAGAGAAATAAACAATGCTCCCAGGTGAGATAATAGGCGAATTAAGAAAACAAGGATTTCTTCAGCTTGAATGCATTTTCAAAAATGAAGACATTGATGTCATTGAGAGAGAAATAGATTCGCTGGTGGCAGACAAAAACTGGCTAACTCGTTGCTTTACCAAAAACATGTCCACGCAGTCACCTAACGCGGAAGGGCAGCAATTAGAAATACTCAGACCGACAACACTATGCAGGGATCTATCAAAGACCGTTGCCTTCAGGCTTTGCAAGGAAATAGCAGAGGTATATTTCGAGACACCTTGCCACCACCTGTTTGACCACGCAATCATCAAAACGGCTGGCACCAAAACCATTACCGATTGGCACCAGGACCAAGCCTACATTGGCGCACAACCCGCAATCAAAACACTCATATTCTGGATACCGCTACAGGATTCTGACGAAAATAATGGAACCATGATAATGGCATCTGGTCAGCATCACGAGCTGCTGGCGCATGAACCAGTAAAACCAGATTCCACCCTATTGAGCATCCCTAAGTTCGCGCCACTAAACCCGGTCATATGCAGGTTAAAACGGGGGGATGTATCCGTCCACACTGAACTGACGCCACATTTCACTGGCCCAAACAATTCACTGGCAACGAGGAAGGCATGGATACTTCATTTTTCAAAAACCTCCGCACTCGAAGCCAGAATAATGAAATTGAGCGCAAAGGCCCGATCTTTAATGCGATACAACCCCGACAAGAGGAAGGGACAAACCCGGTAGCATGCGCTAGAAAACGATAGTTTGAGCAAACCCTGAGATTACACAGAACCACAAAACGACTACGACAGGATCCGGTAGAGCATGGGAATCATTGGCGGAAGACTTGGATACGCATTACTGAAACTGCTGGCACCAAGACATAACATCTCATCGCCACCCTCAGATGAAGGTGTCGCGGAGACGAAGCTAGAACAGCACTTCGGAAACGACTTCTTTGACCTTATCAGAGGGACAACCATCATTGATTTTGGCTGTGGCAGTGGTCACGAGACTGTAGAAATGGCTCAAAAAGGAGCATTACGGGTCATTGGGATCGATATCCAGGAGCATTTTTTGGCGAATGGCAGACAGATGGCCGAACAACAAGGCGTGGCAGATCGCTGCAGCTTTGTCACGAGCACAAGCGAGTTAGCTGACATCATTGTCAGCAAGGACGCTTTCGAACATTTCTCGGATCCATCAGCCATCCTTGATCTCATGAGTTCGCAGATCAAACCCAATGGATGCGTCCTGGCGTCGTTTGGGCCGACGTGGCTGCACCCGTATGGAGGACATCTGTTTTCCATCTTCCCTTGGTCACACCTGATATTCAGCGAGCAAGCGCAAATAAGATGGAGATCCGATTTCAAATTCGATGGCGCCACGAAATTTTCAGAAGTAGCTGGTGGATTAAATCAATTGACTATTTCCACCTTTGAAAAGACCGTCGAAAGAAGCCCCTTTCGCATTGTGTGGCTGGAAACCGTTCCGATAAAAGGCATTTCAATTTTCAGAACCAAATGCCTTCGAGAAATGGGGTCGTCAATTGTTCGGTGCAAACTGATGCTGAAAGATGAACGCCCCTAGATGCCTGGATTGCTTCGTGAACAGGGCGCCATATCACCACCCCATCACAAACACCCCTCCAACCCCTCAATCCACGCACCAATCACGCCCGTCGCCACCTCATCGACCACATGTGTCCCCAGCGGCGGCATACGGAATTCCCCCGTGTTCAACATGCGCTGCAACACCAGCGAGCGTGTGGCATCCCCGGGCACGAGCAGGCGCGCATCAGGAATCCCCATATTGCCCGCCGTAGGCGTGGCGTTACAGGTGCCGGTTTGCGCCAATGGCGTCTGCACCCGCAAATCGATACGGGCCATCGGCCCCCCAGGGCGGTGGCAGCCGCTGCAATTCGCATGCAAATAGCTGCGCGCACGCGTGGCCAGCGTCGCACTCTGATCGTTGATATCGGCCATCGCCGTCATGTGACGTGCCTCAGGATTGATCTTCAAGTACCCGGCTTTATACAAGGCCGCGTTTTGCAGTTCCGCCTTTTTCGAAGGATAGGTATAGGTGAAGTTGAGCTGACTGGCCTCAACGCCTAACGACACCCGTGAGGCGCTGCTATGACACTCAAAACATTGACCCCGCGTTGGAATGGTGTGCACGAAATCGCCGGCATCAATGGTATTGCCGCCTTCCACCAGCAACGCATCCGATTGATCGTCAAGCCACTCATAACTGTAGCCACCCCACCCGGTTTGGTGGCGCATGAACAGACGCGTTTCGAGGTAACGCTCGCCGCTCATGAAATTCTTGATCAGCACCGTTCCCACCGGAAATTCGAAATCACCGTCATCCAGCACGTCGATTTTGGTACCCTTGGGAATGGCGAGATAACGCGATTTCTTGGCACCGTCAGACCACAACGCGGCACGCCCTTCATAAGGCGCCACGCCTTTGCTCATGGTCTTTTGTGCAGTGTTGTCATAGCAACCTGAATCGGAAAGACGTTCGGGAATGGTGCTCGTGCTACCGTTGTTCACGGTGCTGACACGATAAATGCCTTCGCCCCTGCCGCCGGAATAATTGAGCGCGTAGACTTCCCCTTGCTGATCCTGCGCGAAACCTGAATGATTCATTCCGCTCAACAGCAATTCTTGTGTGACATATTCCTGCGACGTATCCAGTACGCTCGCACGGACGCGACCGGTACAAAAATCGCTGTAAAGATAGCGCCCCGCCAATGCCGTGCTTTGCGTGCCACGATAGACAAAACCACCCGACACCGAACAATCGCCACCGTCATGGTTGTATTCGACAACCGGCAATTGCAGCCCACTGCGATTGCAATTCGCCGGCTTGTAGCATTCGGTGCCTTCCATGATCGGCCAGCCGTAATTGCCGCCTTTGACGATGATATCTACCTCTTCGAGTTTGTTCTGGCCCACATCGGCCAACCACATTTGCCCGGTTTGCTTGTCGAAGCTGAAACGCCAGGGGTTGCGCAATCCCGACGCGTAAATTTCCGGCCTGATCGACGCATTGCCGACAAACGGGTTATCCGCCGGAATCGAATAAGTCGTGGTGTTGGTCACGTTGATGCGTAACAATTTGCCCAACAGGGTTCCCATGTTCTGACCGTTGCCATAGGGATCGCCGGAACCGCCACCATCACCGAAACCGATGTAAAGCATGCCATCGGGACCAAAGGCAATGTGCCCACCATTATGATTGGCAGCAGGTTGATTCACGGTGAGGATCATGCGCTCGGTACTGATGTCGATCGTATTGGTGCCATTGGCCACAAAACGTGAAATCGTCGAACGCCCATTTTGGCGACTGTCGTTGTAGGAAACGAATAACTGACGGTTGTTGACAAAATCCGGGTGGAACGCCAAGCCCAACAAACCCATTTCGCCGCTGTATTGCACGACCGAACTCAGATCCATCAACAAGTTGAGACGGCTGGCACTGGCGGAATTCTCGAACCAGTAAATTCGCCCCGTCTGCGTGACCGCATACCAGCGATCACTGCCAGGAGCCTGAATCAATTCCACCAGTGTTGAAAGTGCGGGTAATTGCGGAAATGCCGCCACCAATTGCGTATTCAATTCATCTTGAACGACTTGCGCCGGCGCCACACAAGTAGTGTTGGTATTTTGTGGAAGCGCTCCGCCGCCACAGGCTTGCAACACGGCAACGGAAGCGAAAACAAACCCAAGGGAAATGGCACGTACTACATCTTGCATAATCAAGCCTTATATTCTTATTCATTCTATGGCTGGCATAAGTGCTGAGAAAATACGTGGTTTGGCATGAGATGAAAAGCGTCAGCCGCTATTCCGGGCGCCGTTCGCCGACAAATGCCAACCAGTTCAAACATTCGCCACCCCACCAAACCCGGTCTACACTTGATCAATTAGCAACCAAATCTGGCATCCGAGCTGTTATGGCCCGTTGGTTTTTAGAGGGTTTTCTCGACCCCACACGCACACTCAACCGCATTACCCTCACCGTCTTCCCCTTTGTGGCCGGGCGCATGGAGGGCCTCCCGCTTACACTGCACGGTGCCACCATCTCCCGACGCCATGTGCAGTTTGTCGAACAAGGCGACCAGCTGATTTTGCAAGACCTGGGTTCCACCAACGGTACGTACCTGAATCGCAAGCGCATTGACCAGCCAACCCCGATCAGCGACGGCGACATCATCCACATTGGTGAATTCGAGTTTCGGGTGATCGACGAGCTGCTGGCCACCCTACCCGGCGATCCCGACATGACCATGTTGCAACAAGCCGCTCTGCCGCAGCGATTGGCCACCGGCACCCGAGAGCTGCGTGAATTGCTGGAACAGGAGCAGGTCATGGCCGTGTTTCAACCCATCGTACGCCGGGGCGGTCTGACCGTGGCCTACGAGGCGCTTGGGCGGGGCTGTCATCCATCGCTGCCGGCGAGCCCACTACAGTTGTTCGCCATTGCGGCAGACATCGGCAAAACCGTCGCCCTGAGCCAGGCGTTTCGGCGCGCCGCCTTGAAAACGGCCCGAACCTGTGGCGCCACCGAGCCCATTTATCTCAATACGCATCCCGATGAGGTAAGAGCGCCCGATGCACTCATGCAGGATTTTGCCCTGCTACGCAAAACTTTTCCCGAGATCACCCTGGTGATGGAAATGCATGAAGGGGCAGTGACGGATCTGGGACTGATGCGTGACATCCAGCGTGAACTGAAGCAATTACATATTGGCCTGGCCTACGACGATTTCGGGGCCGGACAGGCACGCCTGCTGGAACTCGCCCACGCCACGCCGGATGTCGTCAAATTTGATATCGCGTTCATTCGGGGTATCGACAAGGCCCCCCCGCAACAGGTCGAGCTGCTGCGCATGCTGGCCAACATGCTGAATCACATGGGTATTCAATCGCTGGCAGAAGGCGTGGGCGAAGCCTGTGAAGCGGCGGTTTGCGAAACCCTGCCCTTCCAGCTCTTTCAGGGATTTCATTATGCGCGGCCTGCAGCGCTGGAAAGCCTGCGTCACGATCTGCCAACCGCACTGTCCTCGCAGCACAAGGTAAGACCATTTCCACGTTTCGGTAGTCGCTGATCCACAGGCCCCCACACCCAGGGCAAACGCCCCCTAAACGTTATTGCTCCTGCAGGGTATTGCTCCTGCACGGCATTGCACCGGGACGTTCACATTCCCGCGTGACCACGCCTGCACCCAGCCTTTATAATTGTCCGTTTCCGTGACGCATTTTGGCCCACGGGCCGCCGAATTCTGCTTCCCCACCTTACTGCTGGATACCGACCCACACCATGGATAAGACGTTCAATCCGCAAGACATCGAGAAAACCTGGTACACCACCTGGGAGAACCAGGGTTACTTCAAGCCCTCGGGCACCGGCACGCCCTACTGCATCATGATTCCGCCGCCCAACGTCACGGGCAGCCTGCACATGGGCCACGGTTTCAACAATGCCGTGATGGACACGCTCGTGCGCTATCACCGCATGAAAGGCCACAACACCCTGTGGCAGGTCGGCACCGACCACGCGGGCATCGCCACGCAAATGGTTGTCGAACGCCAACTGGCGGCACAAAACGTCACGCGCCACGATCTCGGCCGCGAAAAATTCCTCGAAAAAGTCTGGGAATGGAAGGAACACTCCGGTGGCACCATCACCCGTCAGATCCGCCGCCTGGGTTCGTCGGTCGACTGGACCCGCGAGCGCTTCACCATGGATCCGGGCCTGTCGAATGCGGTACAGGAAGTGTTTGTGCGCCTGTACGAAGACGGCCTGATTTACCGTGGCAAACGCCTGGTCAACTGGGACCCGAAGCTGCACACCGCCATTTCTGACCTCGAAGTATTGAGCGAAGAAGAAAAAGGCTCCATGTGGCACTTCCGCTATCCACTGGCCGATGGCAGCGGGCATTTGGTCGTGGCCACCACGCGCCCCGAAACCATGCTGGGTGACACTGCAGTTGCCGTGAGCCCCGACGACGAGCGTTACAGCCACCTGATCGGCAAGACACTCACGCTTCCCGTGACGGGCCGTGAAATTCCCATCGTTGCCGACGAATACGTCGACAAGGAATTCGGTACCGGCTGCGTGAAAATCACGCCGGCGCATGACTTCAACGACTACGAAGTGGGCAAGCGTCACAGCCTGCCACTGATCAACGTGCTCGACCGCGACGCTAAAATCCTCGGTGATTTCACCGTACTCACCTTCGGCACTTATGAAGCCCTGCACGGCGAAAAATGCCCCGAAGGCTACGCCGGTCTCGACCGGTTTGCCGCGCGCAAGAAAATCGTCGCCCAGGCCGAAGCCGAAGGCTGGCTGGAAAAAATCGATCCGCACACATTGAAAGTACCTCGCGGCGATCGCTCGGGCGTTGTTGTCGAACCCTGGCTCACCGATCAGTGGTACGTCAAAACCGCCCCCCTCGCCGACGAAGCGATCAAAGCGGTAGAAGATGGCCGCATCGAGTTCGTGCCCAAGCAATACGAAAACATGTATTACGCCTGGATGCGCAATATTCAGGACTGGTGTATTTCACGTCAGCTGTGGTGGGGTCACCGGATTCCGGCCTGGTACGACAATCGTGGCGGCGTTTATGTCGGTCGCGACGAAGCCGAAGTGCGCGCGAAATATTCGCTGGGCGCCGACGTTGTACTGCGTCAGGACGACGATGTGCTCGACACCTGGTTCAGCTCCGCGCTGTGGACGTTCTCGACGCTGGGCTGGCCTGAAAACACGGCGGAACTGAAAGCCTTCCACCCCACTGATGTGCTGGTCACCGGTTTCGACATCATTTTCTTCTGGGTGGCACGCATGATCATGATGACCATGCATTTCATCAAGAACGAAGACGGCACGCCGCAAGTACCGTTCAAAACGGTCTACGTGCACGGCCTGGTACGTGATTCCGAAGGCCAGAAAATGTCGAAGTCGAAGGGCAACGTGCTCGACCCGCTCGACATCATCGACGGCATCGAGCTGGAAACGCTGGTGCAGAAGCGCACTACCGGCCTGATGCAGCCCAAAGATGCGCCCAAGATCGAAAACCGCACCCGCAAGGAATTCCCCAACGGAATTGCGTCGTACGGCACCGATGCGCTGCGCTTTACGTTCTTGTCGCTGGCCTCCACCGGTCGCGACATCAAGTTTGACGTGGGTCGTCTTGAAGGGTATCGCAACTTCTGCAACAAGATCTGGAACGCAGCACGTTACGTGATGATGAACACCGAAGGCCAGGATTGCGGACTCGGTAACGACCCGGTTGAGCTGTCGTCGGCGGAACACTGGATTCTGGGCAAACTGCAACTGGCGCAACAGCAGATCTGCAAGGCGCTCGATGAATACCGTTTTGACCACGCATCACAGGCGTTATACGACTTCATCTGGAACGAGTACTGCGACTGGTACCTCGAACTGTCGAAGCCGGTATTGAATTCTGCCACGGCCAGTGATGCCGCCAAACGCGGCACGCGCCGTACGCTGCTGCAGGTGCTGGAACAGATTCTGCGTATGGCCCACCCGATGATGCCGTATATCACCGAAGCCATCTGGCAGAACATTGCACCGCTGGCCGGCAAGCAAGGCGATACCATCATGTTGCAGGCGTACCCGCTGGGCAACGACGGCAACGTCGACGCACAAGCTGTCGAAGATATCGAATGGCTGAAGCAGGTCATCGTGGCGATCCGCAATATTCGCGGCGAAATGAATATTTCCCCCGCAAAACTGGTGCCCGTGCTCATGCAGAAAGGCGATGCACAGGATCGTGAGCGAACCACCCGCAATGCCGACTTCCTGCGGGCGCTCGCAAAAGTGGAAAGCCTGCAGTGGCTCGACGATAACGCCGAGCCTCCGATGTCTGCCACGCAACTCGTCGGCGTGCTGGAAGTGCGGATTCCGATGGCCGGCCTCATCGACAAGGAAGCCGAGCTCGCGCGTCTGGCGAAGGAAATCGGCAAGCTCGAGAATGAAATTCGCTCGGGTGAAGCCAAGCTCGGCAATCCTGCGTTTGCCGACAAGGCTCCGGCCGACGTGGTCGCCAAAGTGCGGGAGAAAGTCGAGGAAACCCGCGCGGCCATTCGCACCCTGCAAGAGCAAGCCGAGAAGATCCGCGCCATCTGATGTCAGCCATAACGCCGACCCGCAAGGCTCGGCGTTATCCCCCTCCCACTTCAAGAGACTCGACGGACAACACCCCATGCCCTTCGCTCTCTCCCGCTTTTTGCAGACCGAAAAAAGCCACTGGTCCACCGCGCTGGTGGTGGGGCTCGTCTTGCTGTTCAGTTTTTCCCCGGCCTCCCTGGTAGCGTTGCTCTCACTCACCCAGACAGGTATCAGCCAAGGGGAATGGTGGCGATTGCTGACCAGCCAGATCGTGCATTTGAGCGTGAATCATGCCCTGCTGAATGCCGCCGGCTTCACCATCGTCAGTGTAGCGTTTCGACAGGATGTGTCCGCTCTGCGGGAGGTCACGGTCTTGCTGGCAAGCATGCTGTGTGTCGGGCTGGGTATCTATGCGTTCAACCCGGAAATCGGCTGGTATGTGGGACTATCGGGGGCGATTTATGGTGTGCTGGTTCACCACTTGATGGTCGGCGCGCGTCGCACACCCGTCATTGCAGGCGGGTTTCTGGTGTTTGTGGTGGGCAAGGTGATTTACGAACAATTTCTGGCGGGGCCTGACCGCGACATTGAAACCTTCATTGGCGGCGCCGTTGCAGAAGACGCCCATCTGTACGGCGTAATGATCGGCTTGTTGGCCGGGGGTATCTCCCTGCTGCTTTCCGCTCGACGAACGGCCCATGAACGAGTAACGCCAACTCCCGGTGGCCCTTAACTGGCGACGGGAGTCTCTGCCTTCGGGCCACCCTCTTGCCAATGCGCAGCCCCAAGAAAGACCAGCTGAATCTGCCGAACCATACGCTGGCGCAGGGCATCGCGCTGCGCCGTCAGCGTTTTCGGCGTGTCGAGCAATTCGACCGTTGACATCACCACGATCTGGATCGTCAGTTGAGCGGCGATTTCCAGCATCTCGCGCGACATGTGCGGCAACAACCGGTAACGGTTGAGGTCAGACACCAGCTCATGCGCGAAGAAGTTCAGTTCCCCGCGAATGGCTTGCCGAACAGCCTGAGAACCTCCCGTCAATTCCTGCGTCAGAAACACCAGGAACGGACGATTCTCGTCGAGCTGCGAGATGTAAAAATCCATGGAATTACGAATCATCAACGTCGGGTCGGTAGTGTTCTCACGCGCCTGCCGCATCAATTGACGCAGGATCAGGCTGAGTTCATCCACCAGATTGAGGCCAAGATCATCCATGTCCCGAAAATGGCGATAGAACGACGTTGGCACCACTCCGGTTTGCCGGGTGACCTCACGAATGCTCAGGCTGGAAAAGTGCTGGCCTGACTCCACCAACTGCAAGGCGGCCATCATCATCGCCTGACGCGTGTGCACCTTTTTTTCGATTCGTCTCACCGCCAACCCCATCACTGCCACCTGTAAGAACGCGATTGTACACAAAAACCCGGGTGACGGTCGCATTGGGGCATACCTGCCCGCCTCCGCAAGACCGCTCAAAACATGACCCACTACAACACACCCAAGTAAATGTGTCCAGTTGTACACATTTCAATATTATTTAATGCGTTGTTTTTATTGTGTTTTTTAAACTTAATAAAATTTTCAAGCTCCATATTATTGACACCCGTTCACACCAAAGTGTACAACTGTACACATGAAACAGGGAGGCACCCATGAAGACAAACACTGGCAACACCACGCCCGCCATGAAGCTGCGCCACTGGCTGAACGACGCACTGTTCACAGGCCGCAGCGCCGCAGACTACTTTTCCCCGCTGCTGCAAGCCGTCGATCCTGACTGGGCGCCGGGCCGCAGCCTGGCAACCCTCGAGGCCCTCCACCGCGAAACAGCCGACACGCAAACCTTCACCCTGCGGCCGCAACGCCGCTGGAAAGGGTTTCAAGCGGGACAACATGTGGCGCTGGAGATCGAGGTCAATGGTCGCACGCTGATACGCACGTTCACGATCGCCAGCACACCGAACCACCTTGCCAAGAACGGCACCGTGGATCTCACGATCAAGCAAACCCCCGACGGACGCGTCAGCCCGTTCCTGCACCAGCATGCGCGCGTCGGCACCCGCATGAGCCTGTCGCCAGCAACGGGCAAGTTCCTGCTACCTGACACACTGGATGGCACCCTGCTCTACATCGCGGCGGGTTCTGGCATTACACCGGTCATGTCGCATCTGAGGGCACTGGTCGAACAGGAATTTCCCGTACCGGTCACCCTGCTCTACTCCGCCCGAACGCAGAACGATTTCATTTTCCTGCAGGAACTGTTGGCAATTGCCAAGGCTTGCCCGCGCTTCAAACTGCTCACCACGGCTACCCGCGACGAGCAGTCACGTGCCACGTTCCAGGGACGCATAGATGCCACCCAACTGGAAAAAGCGCTCGAAAAGCGCATTCCCAAACAGATTTATGTGTGCGGCCCCGCAGGTTTTACCGAAACCACGAAGGGCTTGCTGGAAGCTTCCCGTGCGGCAGGCATTCCAGTGATCAGCGAACATTTCGGTGGTATCGCCGTCCGGCACGACAGTCAGGCGACACATGAAATCCGCCTGCAGCACACGGAGCTCGTCCTCAGTGGCAGCGCACAACAGACGTTACTGGCCACGGCCGAGGCCAACGGCTTGCGCCCACAAGCGGGCTGCCGGATGGGCATCTGCCATACCTGCAAGTGCAAAAAGACGGAAGGGCGCGTCCGCAACCTGATCACCGGCGAAGTGTCTGACGCCGGCGAAGAAATCATCCAACTCTGCATCAGCACCCCGGAAACGGATCTCACGCTCGATATTTGACGAGCGCAAGCACAGGAGAAAACCCTATGAAAAAACCAGCCAAGGAAACCCTCGACCAGATTGCCGTGGAATTCGACGCATTGCGCGATGCCGTGCGAGCAGATCTGGGTGAAAAGGATGCCGACTACATCCGCAAGATCATTCGCCAACAACGCACACTGGAAGTCGCCGGTCGCGCGTTGCTACATTTCAGTTTCACGCCGATTGGTTTCGGCGCCGGCGTGGCTGCCCTGAGTGTGGCCAAAATCATGGAAAACATGGAAATCGGCCATAACGTCATGCATGGCCAATATGACTGGATGAACGATTCACGCATTCATTCCAGCACCTGGGAATGGGACACCGTGTGCGATGCAGAAAGCTGGAAACGCACGCACAATTACGAGCATCACACCTACACCAATATTCTCGGCAAGGATCGTGATTACGGTTATGCCTTGCTGCGACTTTCCGATGACACGCCCTGGCATTTCGGCTACCGCTTCCAGTTCATTTACTACGTGCTGCTGAGCGTATTTTTTCAATGGGGTGTTGGCCTGCACGAACTGGAGACTGAAAAACTCCGCAGCGGCGAAATCAAGCTCAAGGACAAGAAAAAATTCCTCAAGGAATTTTTCAGCAAGAGCAGCAAACAGGTGTTCAAGGATTACATTTTCTTTCCTGCGTTGGCAGGCCCGTTTTTCCTGAAGGTGTTGGCAGGTAACGCCATCGCCAACCTGGCGCGCAATCTGTGGGCTTCCACCATCATTTTCTGCGGCCACTTTACCGAGTCGGCGCAGTCCTTCCCGGAAGAAGAATGCCGCAACGAATCCCGCGGACACTGGTATTACCGCCAATTGCTGGGATCCTCGAATTTCGAGGGCAGCAAACTGCTGCACATGATGAGCGGCCACTTGAGTTACCAGATCGAGCACCATCTTTTCCCGGACATCCCCGCCTGCCGTTACCCGGAAATGTCGATTCGCGTACGTGAAATCTGCGAGAAACATGGCCTGCCCTACAATACCGGCAGCTTTTTCGATCAGTACAAGACCGTCGTACAGCGGATCGTGAAATATTCAAAACCACCTGTCATGGAGGTATTGCCCGCATGAATCGCAAAGTCCCGATGATCAGCGCGCAAACGCTTATTGTGTATAGCAATTTTTTTCATATCGGCATCGATCGCACCATCACGCTGGTCGAAGACCTGCACAAAACGGTCGACAACTTTGTGCATGACGTGCAACATCATGCCGACAAACCGGTGTTCGAAGCCCAGACTCTCAACGAGATGCGGCAGAAGCGCATCAGCAAGAGCTATCAGTTTGTACGCGACATCAACCGCCGCGTCGGGCTGGCCATGGCGGAACTGCTGGGCACGTATCAACACCGCGACAACATCAAGCTGTTGACCAAACCACAATCACAATGAGGACACGACCATGGCATTGTTAAACCGTCTCGAAATGCTCAAGGACATGGTGCAGGAAGCGATCGACAAGGGCGCGACCAGCGTCGAGGAAGTACACAAGGCGATCGCCATGATCCCGTTTGAAGCCGCCGAACGCGCCGGCCTGCTCGATGACGAAACCCAGGAAAAGCGCGAGCTCGTGTTGCAGCCCATCGGATTTGTGTATGACAAAATCCGCGAGATCAACAAACTGGTGGGCGACATGGCCAGCGATCTGTTCGAATCCCTGGAAGACGCCAAACAGGTTGATCAGGTCCTGCAGGAAAAAGAGAAAGCCGACGCCTGAGATTCGTCAAAGGACGCAGGCCGTTCGACATCAGGTGCTGACCGTTGCGGTCTGCACCTGATTCCCCCCGTTATTATGCGCCACATACAACGCACTTTCTGCCGTGTCCAACAGATCCATCGCCCCCTGCCCAGCCCCTGGCACACCCATCGCAATACCGACACTCAAGGTCAGCTGCAGACGGCACAAACCGAAGTCATGCGGCGCAGATGCCAGCTTCTCACAGAGACGCACTGACAATTGTCTGGCCCCATGCAATTCCGTTTCCGGCAGCAAAACACCAAACACCTTGTCACCATAACGGGCGACCACATCGGCAGGTCGCGAAAAGGCTTCCCGCAACATGCCCGCCACCCGTTTGAGCGATTCTGTTTGCACGACATCACCATGGCGCTCACCAATCAGGGAAAAATCGTCGAGCTCAATGACGATCAACGACAGGCACCGCTGGTCACGTTGCGCGCGCTCCCACTCGCGCCGCATCAAGTCGAAGAAATAATTCTGGTTATACAGGCCGGTCACATCATCCAGCTGATTGATACGCTCCAGGCGACGATGCGCCGTTGACAGTTTTTCAAGCGTGTCATTGAGTTCGCTGGTTCGTTCGCTGACCCGCCGCTCCAGCTCCTCCTTGAGAAAAATTTCACGCTCCAGCGCACGCTCCTTGGCAAGAAGATGCTGGCGCTGATAATGGCGACTTTGTTCTTCGAGCGTATAGCGCAGCTGCCGTTCATGATTGATACGATCCGCCAGCGCAAACGCGAGCAACACCAGCTGCACAACGATACCGGCCTCAAGCGCATGGCGAATATCCAGATCATACGGAATGTAGCCCAGCGAGGCCGCTGCAAACAAAAGCGCGGCCCCCAGAAAGACACACCAGCCCAGCACGAAAAAGCGGGCTTCGTAGCGCCCCCGCAGCCACAGCACCAGGCCAGCCACCAGGGCCAGCAGACAGGACACCATGGTGAGATACACACCCGCCTGAATGACGAAATATTCATCTGCCACCAAACAGGCAAACATCATGACCAGCGCAATCCCCGCCAATGTGCGAAAAACAGTGGCCATGGCCGGCATTGAGTCTTGCAGGCGCAAAAACGAATTTGCCAGCAGGGCACCAAACAGCAGCGAGAGCGCCATCGACATCGCATTGGATTTTTGCTGCAAATAGATATTGTCCGGCCACAGGTACTGATATCCGAACCCCTGCATAGACAGCAGGTAAAAGTTCAATCCCACCGAAAACAGCGCGTAATACAGGTAGCTAATGTCACGCGTGGCCGTGAAAACAAAGAAATTGTAGAGCGACATCACCAACACAAAGCCACACAACAATCCATACAGCCAGGTATGCCTGTTGTCGGCCTGCATATAGTTGCGCATGTTATGGACATGAATCGGGAAAGCCAGCGTTGACGGCGATTCGGCCCGCAGATACAGGGTCAACCGTTGCTGCGGCGGCAGTTGCAAGGGGAACAGAAAATTACGGTGCGCCATGGGGCGTGCCGCAAACTCGAAGCGGTCACCTGTCTGGTAAATTTCCTGCAGCTTGCCTTCCCGCACATAGAAGGCATCGAGACTGCGCAATAACGGGCTCTCTACGGCCAGCACCCAATCGTCGCGCGAACTGGCGTTTTCAATCTCCAGCCGAATCCAGACCGCTCCACGCTGATAACCCAGATTGAGAATATCATCCTGACTTGTCGCCCACGGGTATCGATCGGGCGCGGCCAACATGTCGCGAATGGTAACCAGCCGGCTGCTATCGAGAAAATATTGCAGCGAGGGTGTCGTGGCGAAGAGCGCCTGCGTCTCATCCAGGCGCACGCTGGCATGCGCAGTGATCAGGAAACACCAACCCCACAGCACCCACAGCCAGCCACGCACATGTTTCATTTCCGCTACCTGGCGCGTCCTGTCGTGGAGCGCTTTACGAGGTTATCGAATTCAAGTAAAACCGGCACTAAGGAAAACCCGACGCGCAACCCCGCTTAACGCGATCGGCCCGACCGTCTTTGCCAAAGGACATCACCTCATGCCAGACACAATCACGAAGCAAACCTCCAGCCACCCGCAGGACACCGGCAGTGATCGCCTGCGCAAAGGCATCTATCGCCATTTCAAGGGGCAATATTATCAAGTGCTCGATGTGGCACAACACTGCGAGACCGAAGAATTCATGGTGGTGTATCGCGCACTTTACGGTGAAAGAGGCTTGTGGCTCAGGCCGTTGAGCAATTTCGTGGACTACGTGGAGCGGGACGGAACCCTGACCCCACGCTTTCAGTGGATGGCGCCGGACTGAGTCAATCAACCCATCCGGGGAAGTGGAATGCCTTCTTCGGGGTTGTTGACCATCACGCGCGCGGCGATGGCCGCCATGACATTCTTGCAGCGTTCAACATCCTGTGGCGTGCACTCGGTGTTGGTCAGCAAATTGATACTGGCGCTTTCCATGGCCCAGATCAGGGCGTAATACACCTGCGGATCAAGACGCACGCCCACCGTTTCGAAGTATTTGTCGTCGAACAGGTGCACCAGGTGATCGATGGTTTTCTCACGATGCTGGGCCAGCGGCGAATCGGAACGGCGCGCTTCTTCGGTCATCATGCGCACCAGCGGGCCCAGCGTGGTGTGGTAATCGAAATACAGACTCACGCAGCGCACAACGAAATCGGCCACGCTGGATTGCCCCATTTGCGCCCGGAAGCGGGTGATCAACATGTTGGTCGCAATCTCGTAGATGCTTTCCAGCACATCGACCTTGTTCTTGAAATACTTGTAGAAAGTCCGGCGTGAGACATTGGCGGCTTCGAGCAAATCCTGCACCGTGGTTTCCGCGATGCCTTTGCGAGCGAAGACACCGATGGAATAAAACAGGACGTTGGCTTTGGCGTTCTGTCCAGGCAACGGAAAACTGAACGTGGTGTCAGACGATTCGTCCAATTGACGCTCGGTCTCGCGCTGCAATGCATTCAGGAAGGCGTTGTCTTGCGCTTCCGGGGCGCGATCTTGCTGATTTTCCATGAGAACATGTCCCCAACTTCATTAAAAGGGCTGGCTATACAAACTGATGCGGATATTCTACAGAGGAATATAGGGTTATACAACGCGTTTAGCGCGAGTTTTAGACATTTTCGGTAACACAATAAAAAAGGGGGTGTTCCCGGGAACACCCCCTTTTACTTGCACAGCCACCGCGCAAACGCTGGCTTGATCGCTACGCGTTCAGACCCAATCAGCGCCTGCGGACAATCACTTCTCGACGAAGGCGCGCTCAATCACATAGTGCCCCTGATCACCGTGACGCGCTTCCTGGAAGCCCATGCCATCAAGAATGGCGCAGAAATCCTTGAGCATGCTCGGGCTGCCGCACAGCATGAAACGGTCATTTTCAAGATTGACGCGGGGCAAGCCACACTTTTGTTCCAGCTCGCCACTCGCCAGCAAATCGGTCAGACGGCCCTGATTGCGGAACGGCTCACGCGTTACCGTGGGGAAGTAAATCAGCTTCTCGCGCACGGCTTCGCCGAAAAACTCGTTCTCGGGCAGTTCCCTGGTGATCAAGTCGGCATAGGCCAGCTCGGACAGGAAACGAACCCCGTGCGTGACGATGACACGGTCATACTGTTCGTACGTTTCCGGGTCGCGGATGATGCTCATGAACGGGGCCAAACCGGTGCCCGTGCTCAGCAGCCAGAGATTGCGACCTGGAATCAAGTGGTCAAGGACCAGCGTTCCCGTCGGCTTCTTGCTCATCATGATGTCATCGCCGACCTGGATTTTCTGCAGCTTGGACGTCAGCGGGCCATCCGGCACCTTGATGCTGAAAAATTCCAGGGTTTCTTCGTAGTTCGGGCTGGCAATGCTGTAAGCACGCATCAGTGGGCGGCCTTCATGTTCCAGACCGATCATGATGAAGTGGCCACTCTTGAAACGAAAGCCCGGGTCACGCGTGGTGGTGAAGCTGAACAGCGTGTCATTCCAGTGGTGCACGCTCAGCACTTTCTCTCTCATCATGTTCGACATACGACCTGCTCCCCGCCCCTGACTTCTTGTGTTGGACAGCACTTTACCTTCCTCCTTCAAATCGTCAAAATGAGTTATTCTTATTTGGTTAATCGATTTTATAGATAATGAAATTCACACTCCGTCAGATCCAGGTCTTTCTCGCCACAGCCCACTTTGAAAACATCAGCCGCGCCGCCGATAGTCTGGCCATGTCCCAGTCGGCTGCCAGCGCGGCGCTCAAGGAGTTCGAGGGGCATGTCGACGCCCAACTGTTCGATCGGGTCGGCAAACGCTTGCAACTGAACGAATTGGGGAAGGCCTTCCGGCCGCAAGCCCAGGATCTGTATGAACGGGCGAAGGCGCTGGAGCTGGCCCTGGTCAAGCAGGTGGCCGTCGGCGATCTGAAAGTCGGCGCGACACTGACGATCGGCAACTATCTGGCGGTCGGTGTCATGGCGCGCTTCATGAATCTGCATCCGGGAGCGCGGGTGGCCCTGGAAGTCGCCAATACCGCCACCATTGCGCGCAAGGTCGCCAATTTCGAGCTTGACCTGGGTCTGGTAGAGGGAGAATTGCAACACCCGGCGCTCGACATCCAGCCCTGGTGTGATGACGAACTGGTGGTATTTTGCGCACCGAACCATCCGTATCTCGACAAAGCGGTACTGACCGACGCCGAGTTACTGGACGCCCACTGGATCGTACGGGAAAAAGGGTCGGGCACACGCCAGACCTTCGATAACGCCATGCGTGGGCTGCTCGCGCAGTTGAATATCGCGCTGGAACTGCAACACACAGAAGCGATCAAGCGGGCGGTCGAGGCGGGTCTGGGAATCGGATGTCTGTCGCGGGTGACACTGGAAGAGGCGTTTCGCCGGGGGAGCCTGGTGGAGCTGAAAGTGCCCCACCGGGATTTCCGCAGGAAGTTCTATTTCATCCTGCACAAGGAGAAGTACCGGAGCGAGGGAATCCGGCGCTGGCTGGAACTTTGCCAACTCACACCGATCCCCCGGCCGACACCGAACCCTTGATTACTTGCCGAACAGGCCGTTCAGCTTTTCGTTGACCTTGCCAGTGGCTGCGCTGGTGGCACTGTTGGCTTTTTCAGCAGCAGCAGCGGTTGCGTCAGTCGCTTTCTGGTTGGCGGTCGCAGCGGCATTGGCAGCGGTTGAATTGGCAGCATCAACAGCGCCCTGTGCCGTTTGTTGCGCAGCACCTTTGGCAGCATCAGCCGTGCCCTGTGCCGTTTGCTGGGCGTTGCCGGCAGTAGCAGTGGCAGTGCTGGTGGCGGCGGCAGCGGTTTGATCTTTCACGACATCCAGAAAGCCAGCCGAAGCTTGACCTGCCAGACCCAAACCAGCCACTACGATTACGCTTGCCAATTTCAGAGAGGTTTTCATCGATCATTTCCTTAATTACGATCATTAGCACTACGGATGCCGCCATGAAACTCAATTTTCAAAGCGGTACAGCTACCGGCTGTCAGCGCCTTGCGGTTGCGTCCGCAAGAGCCGCGTTGCAGCGGAGTGCACTTTTTATCCACTTAACAAACGAATCGCAAGGGTATTTTTACCGGATTATCAGCGGCGGGCAATTTGCACAGTGGCGGTGATAAATCAATCACATAAACAGGCGCAAAACGGCACTGACGCACCACTTTGCCGCCACCTTTTTCAGCGGAGATAGAGGATGATACCTGCCATAACCAACATCAACCCGACACTGGTCATGGCGACGATCCGCAATAACTGGACGGCTTTTTCCTGACTCGCGGGTTCAACCGGACGGGCGTTGAGGGTAGGCTCGGGGTCGACCTCGAGAATGTCCCCGGTGCAGCGCCCGATCAGTTCGCGGCGGCGATGGCGATACTCTTCCTTGTTGAAGCGACCGTCGGCGTACTGACGGGCCAATTCCCGCATGTCGTGACTGAATTGCTGTTCCTGCTGGGCATCCATGCGTCACATTACCTGTATGGCGACAACAGTCACGTTGTCACGGGCGCCGTTGCTCAAGGCGTCGTCGATCAGATGCTGGGCGCACTGGTCAACCTCGGGTTCCCGCAGACGTTCAACGATCCTGTCCTGCGGCACTGCACCGTACAAGCCATCGCTGCACAACAGATAGATATCGCCGGCACGCAGCTCGAACAGGGTCATGTCGAGGTAAAGTGTTTCCATGGCACCGACCGCTCGCGTGATGACGTTACTGGCCGGATGGTTGCGGGCTTCTTCCTTGCGCAACAGCCCCCGCGCGATCATTTCATTGATCTGGCTGTGGTCTTCGGAGATCTGCTCCAACTGGTTGTCTCGCAGACGATAGAGGCGGGAATCGCCGGCCCACATGCACACGCCCAGCTCGCCCCGCACCAGCATCGAAACCACGGTGCTGCCGACGGTGCGACCTTCGCACTGGGCGCGGGAATAGTGACGGATACGCTGATGGACATCGAGCAGACTGTCTTCGAGGGAGTCGACCAGATCGGGCAAGGGCACATTGCAGGGAATCTTCTCGAGACTACCGGTGATCATGTTACTGGCCACCTCACCGGCGTCATGCCCGCCCATGCCATCGGCAACGGCCCAGAACCCGTCCCGGGGACGGGCCATCATGGCATCTTCGTTCATGGTGCGAACGGCACCTTGATGTGTCAGCGCGTGGCTTTCCCAGCGCAACGGGTAGGTCAAGCAAACACCTCATCAGCGATGACTTGCCCGGTCGAACCGGACATACAAATTGGGGAGCCTGTCTTCAAACTATAGTCGGGCAATCCACAAACTATAGCCGGGCAATCCACGAATGAGAAAACCGCCGGTCAGCATACCGGCCTGATACACATGAAAATTCAATATGCCGCCCCAGGTATCGACGCCTGCAGACGCTTCCAACGCCCTGCCCCACCCTGGGCAGCACCTCATTTTTTACCCGGAAAGTCGGCAGCAAGAATGTACTGTTCATAGACTTCCGCAAACTCCTCGCCGAACAGATCGTGGAATGCTTCATCCATGTTGCCGGTCATTTCCTGATAGAGCTGCTCATAACTTTCCCAGTAATGGGCCTTGCGACTTTGCAACAATCCGGACTTGCCCCCGATCTTGTCAAAACGGTCCTGCAGGGTGGCCGGGCTAAAGCGCGACATCATATGCTCGAAGGCCGCATGCATTCCAGTGATCATTGCCAATTCATGCATGGCAATATCCTGGAAACTTTTTCTGATGGCAAGTGGCCCCGGCATGTAGGCGTTACTGCGAACGGCAAACATGTTGCGCAGGGCCTCTTCGAGATTGGGGGAAAATTTCAGCGGATTATTGTCCATCGACTGGATGGAGGTGAGATTGATGCGAAATTCGTGCTTGATCGCATTGCGTGAACCTAACGCCTTGAGTAAGCCTTGGGTCGCTTCCCGGATCCATTCCGCGACCAGCGGCGCGAAACGGGCACGCACATCGGCCGGTACAGTAGTCGGATCGATGCCCAGCAACTGCATCAATTCGTCGTTGAAGGTTGGCGAAGGATCGACCGGAGCGACGGCATAACGCTCGGGATAGGGTTCCTCACCGGGGTCTGCACCCGTTCTGACATAGGCGGGTGCAGGCGGTAACGGCGCGCGCGTTGCGACCGGGCGGGCTGGCGCAGCCTGCGCCAAAGGCACGGCATGTATTCCGCTGCCGCGCGGCGAAGCCACGGGTGGCGGGCCAGGCACGAATTCCACCACGAGTTCGTAATCACCCATGTAAATGTGGTCGCCCTGGGACAGCCGTACCTGATTGCCTGCGCCCAGCGGACGCTTGCCTTCGTTGACATAGACGCCGTTGGTACTGTTGTCCGTGAGGAAATAGCTATCGCCCATCGAACGGATGCTGGCATGCGACGCCGAGACCAACCGTTTCGGGTCAGGCAATTGCCACGTATTGTCAGCAGATCGCCCGAGGGTTCCGCCATCGGGACCAAATACCTTGCGCAAATCAGGCACAAAGCTCCCCTCCGGAAAACGGACGATGGTCAGTACCAGAGCCATGTCCGCACCCGTAGCGTTATCTGCCTGAATTCCTGCTCAATTATTGGCACCTGGAGCCCTGCTGTAGTCGTTGATAGCCATCCCCCTTGTCACGCTCACCCTGATGGGCCGATAAAGTGGCGTCATTTTCAAGCAAGTTCACGCATCCGTGACGACTCACGCACACGCTGCCCCGATATAACTTTAGCCTGCATTACTCCAATTGTCGTGCAGACCACAGCGGGTGTCGTTGAAATCCCTGCCAAAACCTCCGAACGGCACACCGGATTCTTCCCGGCATCGCTTTTAATGCTAGTCCTGGCCCGGCCATAGCGGACCTGCAATTGCATCGATCAGGACTGTGGAAAAATAACGCGCAACACGAACCCCACAGTCATATACTTTCCGGTGGATAAACCCGCCACCCCAGCAACGAGGCCAGACATGACCCGCCCGACTCTCTCCCTGAAGTTGCGTCAACTTCTGCATGCGGTTACGGCATTTTCTGCCGTCACACTGGCCGCCTGCGCCAGCCAGCCGGAATCGGGCGCGTCATCAGGCAGCGGAGGCGACGCAAAGAACGCCGACGATTTGCTGGTGGTCGACTGCCTGTTACCGGGTCAGGTCAGGAAACTGGGCACCTCCGCCACTTACATGGCACCACGACGCCCGATCAAAACCACGGCGGTCAACTGCGAAATACGCGGTGGTGAATACGTGGCCTTCGATCGCGCCGATTACGCGACCGCCCTCAAGCTCTGGTTACCGGTAGCGCAAACCGGGGATGCCGAAGCCCAGGTATATGTCGGTGAAATTTATGAAAAAGGCCTGGGCATTCAACCGGATTACACCATTGCCGCCGCCTGGTACCAAAAAGCCGCCGCACAAAACAACAGTCGCGCCCAGATCAACCTTGGCAACCTCTATGAAAAAGGTCTTGGTGTGCCCATGAACAAGGCGACTGCGCTCAACTGGTATCGGCGTGCGTCAGGCATCAATAACGACCAGATTGCGTACAGTTCAACGTTTGAGGTACGTGCCCAGGCACAGCAGCAGGAGCTGAGCCGACTCAAGCAGGAAGTCTCCGACAAGAATCTGCGATTGGAGCAATTGCAATCGCAACTGGCCAACACCCAACAACAACTGAAAACCGAAAAGGCGTCGCTGCTGGCCGCGCAACAGCGCCAACACGACAAGGAACTGGCGCTGCTCGCCCAGGAATCGAAAGCAATCAACCAGCAGAGCAAACAACTGATCGCACAGCTGCGGTCTGAATTGAATGCCGCCAAGGCCGATGTCGCGACACAGGAAACCCGGCTGTCCAATCTGACCACGCAGGCGGAATCGGTCAACCGTGAGCTGGCTGCCGCCGACAATAGCGCGGCCCTGTCGCAACAACCCTTGATTGCCGCGATTGACGCACCCGCGATTGAAATCATCGATCCGCCCATGTCGTTGATGCGTGGCGTTCCCACCGTAACGCTGCGCACAGGCACCACGAAAAAAGAAATCGTCGGCAAAATCAAGGCACCGGCTGGCTTGAGTTCACTGAAAATCAACGGTCAGTCGCAGCCGGTGGATGACTACAGCCTGTTCTGGGTCGACGTGCCGGTAAAAGGCGTTCGCACGCCCGTCAAAATCGAAGCGATCGACAAGAAGGGCAAGAGCATTGCGTTTGATTTCTCACTGGTGACCGAAGAACAAAGACTGGAAAGAAGCGTGAAGCAGGTCGAGGCTGCCTCCTTGCAAGCGGGTGCCAATACTTCGCTCGGCAATTACCATGCGCTGGTGATTGGCAACAACACCTACAAGTATTTCCCGACGTTGCAGACCGCCGTCAACGATGCCGAACAAACAGCAAAACTGCTGCGTGAAAAATATGGCTTCAATACCACGCTGATCAAGAATGCCAACCGCTACGAAATACTTTCCGAGCTCAACAAGCTGCGCGAAACACTCAAGCCCGAAGACAATCTGCTGATCTACTATGCGGGCCACGGTGAGCTGGATGATGTCAATGATCGTGGTTATTGGCTGCCCGTGGATGCCGCACCCGGGGATACCACCAACTGGATTTCCAACGTGTCGATCTCGGACATTCTGAATACGCTGGCCGCCAAACATGTGCTGGTGGTCGCCGACTCCTGTTACGCCGGTAAACTTTCGCAGGCGGCGGTTCCGCGGGTCGATGTCGAGATGTCTCCCGACGCCCAGCAGGAATGGATACGCATCATGTCCAAGGCGCGAGCCAGAACGGCCATGACCTCGGGTGGCGTGCAACCGGTACTGGACAACGGCGGTGGTGGTCATTCCGTTTTTGCCGGCGCTTTCCTGGAGTCGCTGGCCAGCAAGAACGGCATCATCGACGGTTATTCGCTGTATCGTGAAGTGCTGGGCAAGGTGCGCGTGCGCGCCAAGGCGCTCAATCAGCAGCAAGTTCCGGAATACGCACCGTTACGTTATGCAGGTCACGAAGCTGGCGAATTCTTTTTTCAGGCACGTTAACGCACTGCCTGCGGGGCGGTTCAGGAAGGCATGATGGAACAGGTCGTGGAATTGTTCGGACGCTATCGCTCACGCGAAATCGGGCTGTCGGCGCTGACTGCCACCCTGAAGACCTTCCTGCTGCACCAACCGCAGGCGCCCCGGCAAGGCTTGGGCTGGCTGGATCTGGCACAACAGCGTCAACCCATGCCGGTCACCGAATTCATCCAGTTGCGGGCTGACATGGATTATTTGCTGCGCTCACTGGCGCTGCAATCACCGCCCGCCGATACCGACACCACGCGCATTGGCATCACGTCACCACAATCGCGTCCCGGGGATACCCTGCTTCCCGCAGCCCCTCAACCGTTGGCCGGTGTCCGCGCTGAGCACGCCAGCGTTGCGAGTGCCAGCGAGGCAACAAGCCCACCGTCCATCCTCGGCGATAACGATGCCACTCACATTGCCTGCGCACGCAATGACAGCCAGGAAACCCGGATGGCAATGCCGGCAGAGGATGACGGGCTGGCAACCCTGATGCAGGCGAGCCCGCAGGACGATGACACGGCCACCGTTATAGCCACCCCTTCCCTGCCACTCGACGACGAGGCCACGGTGCTGGCCCCACCACTGCCAGTGACCGACGCCACGGTCATCGCTAACCCAACGACAGAAACCGAGGCCACGGTTATCGCCGCACCGCTGTCGAATGCATCACACGCGGCTGCATCACACGCGACTGTAACACACGCGGCATCAACCGTTTCACCGGCACCCCATCACGCACCGCCCACGATAACGGACGCAACACAGGTCGCTGCGGTACCGCTGCCACCAGGGCGCGATGCGCCGAAAATGCCCCACAGCCAGCGCGTTCCGCCACGCACGGTTACCGTGACGCCAACGCCTGTCACAGCGCCAGCGGCCCGAAATCCAACTCCCGTGCTGGCGACCGTCGCAGGAATCGCACTCGCATTATTGGTGGCCGGAGGCTTCGCCTGGTGGCGACATGCGCCGCAGGAAACGGGATCAACGAACGAAACACCGGCCAGGATGGCAAAGTCCGTCGAGAGCGCCTTGCCCACAGAACAACCACTAACCGGGACGAATACAGCGCAACCGGCAAATCAGGAAAGCGTCACACTGAAAATAGAAGTCGAAGGTATGCAGGCGACCGCGAGCACCGATGCCACAGACCAAAACACACCAGACACAAGTGGGCACGGGTCAGTACAACCGCCACCCACACAGGCACCCAAAACTGCCGTACCGCTTCCGAGCGATGCAGACGCACTGCTGGCCGTGGTCAAAAAACGTATCGAGCAACACCGCTTGCTTCCTGCCGAGGACCCCGATACCGCCACCTACGCCATCAAGGCATTGATTGCCCGGGCGCCAGACAGTAACGCCGTCAGCGAAGCGCGCAAGCTGCTGTCACAGGCACATCTGGACTTGGCCCGCCAAGCGAGGGAAAAAGGCGATCTCGAAGCAGCGCAAACCCACCTCGATAACGCCTTTGATGTGAGGCTGATGAACTAAACCGGCCTCAGCCGCCGCTCATCAGGTCAGACAGGGATTCTGTTTCATCGTCTTTGGGAAACATCACGCGCGCCAGTTCGAGATGCAGGCGCGCCTCGTCCTTCTCACCCGTTTTCCAGAGAATTTCGGCGCGTTTGAAAAAACGCTCCTTTGCTTCTTGTTGCCCGTCCAGCGCCTGTTGATTTTCGGGATCGATCTCGAGCACCAACTGATAGGCCTCATACGCATTGCTACCCTGTGGCGACACCAGACGTCCCACCATGAAATGCGCCTTGGCCACATCCAGCAAATCGTTGATCCGGGTCTGTTGCTCAGGTGAAACTTTTGGTGCCGCCGGCTGCTCACTCACCGTTGGCACCGCCGGTTCGGTCGAGCGACTCAGCACCCAGCCACTACCGGCAGCCAGCGCCGCCACCAGCACACCGACAGCGATCAACACATTCCGCTGCGGCCCTGCCACCGATGACACAGACGCACTGCCCCCGACAATCTTGATCAAGTCAGTCCGGAAGGCTTCAGCCGTCTGATACCTTTGATTCACGTTTTTGGCGAGCGCCTTTTTCAGTACCGGGTCGAAGGCCGCCGGCACCTGCTTGTTCAAGCGTGACGGCGGCTCAGGGTCAGTGTTAATCACCTGGGTCATGATCACCGTCGACTGGTCGCCACGGAAGGGTTTTTGCCCGGTCAGGAGTTCATACAGCATCACGCCGACCGAAAACAGATCCGAACGCGCATCCACCACCGATCCCACGCACTGTTCCGGCGACATGTAGGACGGGGTGCCCAGCACGGTACCGACTTGTGTCATTTCCGAATCTTCCAGGCGCGCGATGCCGAAATCGGCAATCTTCACTACCCCCTTGTCGGTAATGAACACGTTGGCTGGCTTGATGTCGCGATGCACGATGCCCAATTGGTGTGTATAGGCCAACGCCTGCAACACCGGATCGATGATGCCGACAATATCCTGCGGCGAAAGTACACGGCCATCCTTGACGAAGCTCTTGAGGTCTTGCCCCTCGACAAACTCCATCACGAAGAACGGCGTCCCCTGATCCTGATCGAATTCGAAGATGCCAACGATATTGGGATGCGCCAAGCGACCAACGGCTTGCGCCTCGGTGCGGAAACGGGCCAGCATTTCGCGACCCATTTCGGTGTTGAGCAGGTTTTTGTGGATGGTCTTGATGGCGACGTGGCGGGCGATGTTGGGATCGAAGGCCTTGTACACGACGCCCATGGCGCCTTTGCCGAGGACGGATTCGATCTGGTATTTCCCGAGGTTTTGAAAGTCGGACATAGGTTCCCTTCAGGTTTTCTTTCGCCGTGCCACTGTTCAATGATGGCTGACTTTAGTCTGTACAGTATTGTTCAAGGACTGGGCGAAGCAACCTCAGGGTTTGCCCAGATACTTCTCGTCATCGAATGTCTTCACCAAATCCGGCTTGAACACCGTAATTGACGTCAGCAGCATGCCATTGAGAAACCCTTCGGCATAAACCATCAACCAGTACACCGAAGAATGCTCCCACAGCGCCTCTGCCAACGGCCATTCGAATAGCGCCAGAAAGCCCCCCAGCAATACCGCCGTCACAATCCGCACCGCCATCGCACCGAAAAAGCCTGCGCCCAGAATGTAAAAAAACAGGTTGCGGGTCCGTAAACGCAACACTCCCTGCAAAACGGCATAACTCAGTGTCGCCGGCACAATGACCTGAAACAATAACGTCAACGGCAAGCCATCGAGACCCCATCCGCGGTACAGCCAATGTGCCACACTCGCCAACAGGCCACCGATAATCGCCAGACTCCAGCCGAAGACTGCGGTATAAGCCATCAGGAGCAACAGATGCACGTGCACGCCCCGCATGACTTCGGGACCCCAGTTCCAGATCAAGCCCAGCGCCAGCGTGGAAGCAAACCACAGGTGCTGACGCACCGGGGCCGAAGTAAGCGCGCGCAACGGCGCGTTCCATAACGCCAACAATGCAGCGACGGACATCAAAAGCACGGCCAAAGCCACGCAACTGGCGGATTCGAGAGATAAATTGAATTGCATGGGCGCGATTCTGGCTTGATTGGCCCGCTTTGACAAGCATTGCACCTGCCTGCAAAATGACCAGCGGTCATACGGTTCCAGTGAAGCTGACAAAGTGACTTCGGTGACCTATGGTTGTTGTGTAAATCCGTGATTTTGCTGGCCCTGGCACCCCGGCGACCCTCCCACTAAAGGCTGACGTTATGATGTTGCGATTTCCATCGGTTTCCCTGCTCGCGGGTTCTGCCTTGCTGTCTCTGTGGTTGAGCGGTTGCCAGCCACCGGAGCAGGCGCCTTTACCGCCGCGCGCGGTGCGCACGATGGTGGTGGATCTTGCGGATATTTCGCCGGATTTCCAGCTGGCGGGCGAGGTGAAGGCACGGGTGGAATCGCGGCTTGGTTTTCAGGTGGGCGGCAGATTGGCGACGCGCAATGTCAACCTGGGGCAGCGCGTCCGGAAAGGCGATGTGCTGGCGAGCATCGATCCGCGTGATTTGCGCCTCGCGCAACAGGCCGCCCAAGCCCGGGTGGAAAGCGCCCGCGCGGAATTCACACTGGCGCAGACAGAGCGTGATCGCTTCGCCGAATTGCGCAAGCAGGAAGTGGTTCCCCAAAATGCGCTGGATGCCAAGGAAGCGACGTTGAGTGCTGCCCGTTCCCGGTTTGAGGAAGCCAAGACCCAACTGGAAATGCAGGATAACCAGAAAGACTATTCGCACCTGAAAGCCGATGCGGATGGCGTCGTGGTGGGGGTGGATGCCGACGCCGGTGAAGTGGTCGCGGTCGGCCAACCCATAATCCGCATCGCGCACGAAGGCCAGCTGGAAGTCGAAGTGGTGTTTCCTGAGGACAAATTACAGCTCGCCAAAGTCGCCACCGCAACGGTGACCCTGTGGGCCAAACCGGAGCAGCAATTTCCGACCGTACTGCGTGAACTTTCCGCCTCGGCGGATCCGGTGACGCGTACCTTCGTGGCGCGCTACAGCATCAGTAACGCTGCCCCTGAAATGCAGATCGGGCAAACTGCAATATTGAAACTCAAGGCGCCAACCCGGCAAGCGGTGGCGCTTCCCACTACGGCCTTGATCGAACATGAAGGCAAGAGTCAGGTCTGGCTCTTTGACGCAGCCAAAAGTGCAGTGCATCGCCGCCCCATCGAAGTGCTGGGCGTGGATGAAAACCGGGTGCTGGTGTCGGGCCTGGAACCCGGACAGGTGGTGATAACGGCTGGCGTACATGTACTCATGGAAGGACAGGTCGTCACGCTGCTGGCGCAGGACACACGTAAAGATGCGGTTGACGCATCGACGCTGCGCTGAGGATCGCCCATGACATCCAGATCCCACTTCAATATTTCGCGCTGGGCGATCCAGCAACCCGGCCTGACGGTGTATTTGTTCGTGGCGCTGCTGTTGGCGGGCGTGGCGGCGTATTTTCAGTTGGGGCAGGATGAAGATCCGCCTTTCGCGTTCCGTAACATGGTGGTGCGCGCCTACTGGCCGGGGGCGACCGCCCTGCAGATCACCGAACAAGTCACCGACAGACTCGAACATACCATTCAACAGATTACCCAGATCGACCGGATCAAGAGTTATTCCAAACCGGGCGAGACGACGTTGATCCTGCGCATCCGGGATAACGCCAATCCGCACGATATTCCCAACGTCTGGTATACGGTGCGCAAGAAAATCGGCGACATGCAGAACACCTTGCCTGGCGGTGTCATGGGGCCGTTTTTCAATGATGAATTCGGTGACGTCTATGGCGTGATGTTCGCGCTGGAATCGGATGGTTTCAACTACGCCGAGGTGAAGGAGTACGCCGATTTCACCCGCCAGGAGTTGTTGCGGGTGCCCGACGTGGCGAAGGTCGAGCTGTTCGGCATGCAAAACCAGCGCATCTATGTCGAGATTTCACAGCGCAAACTGGCGCAGATGGGCATTGATGTTGCGCAGGTGATCAACGAAATCAACGAACAGAACAGCATCAATCAGACCGGTGTATTACGCACTCAGGATGACAGCATTTTTATCCGGGTCACCGGACAATTTGACGCCGTCCAGGATCTGGAACAGCTGCCATTGCGTTTCAACCAGCGTACCTTCCGCCTGGGCGATCTGGCCAAAATCGTGCGTGATTACGAAGATCCACCCGCGCCCAAAGTGCGCTACAACGGCAAGGAAATCATCGCCGTGGGTGTATCGATGGCCAAAGGCGGTGACATCATTGCCTGGGGCAAACATCTCGAAGAGGCTTCCAGACGATTGCAATCACAATTGCCTGTCGGTATCGAGTTGAAGAAATTCCAGGATCAACCCCAGGCCGTGTCGCGCTCGGTCAACGAGTTTCTGCGGGTGCTCGCCGAGGCCCTGATCATCGTGTTGCTGGTGAGTTTTCTGGCACTTGGCATACACACCCGACCTTTCCGCATCGACATGCGACCGGGCTTGGTGGTGGCCTTGTCGATTCCGTTGGTCATGGCCGTCACGTTTCTGGTGATGGAACGCAGCAATGTGTATCTGCACAAAATTTCCCTTGGCTCGCTGATCATCGCCTTGGGTTTACTGGTTGACGACGCCATCATCGTGGTGGAAATGATGGTGCGCAAACTCGAAGAAGGCTACGACAAGCTGCGCGCCAGCACTTTTGCCTATGACGTGACCGCCATGCCGATGCTTACCGGCACCTTGATTACGGCGGTCGGCTTTCTGCCGATCGGATTGGCGCGTTCCGCCGTCGGGGAATACACCTTCGCCATTTTCGCCGTCACCACGGCCGCACTGATTATTTCCTGGTTTGTGTCGGTGTACTTTGTGCCGTATCTCGGCTTCAAGCTGCTCAAGGAGCACAAGAAGCAACGCGAGGAACGCAAGGAAATGTTCGACAGCGGTTTTTATCGGTCAGTACGAGGTGCCGTCAATGCCTGCGTCGAACATCGCTGGCTGACCCTGGGCGTTACCCTGCTCGCACTGGTACTCGGTATCGTCGGCATGAAAAAAGTCGACAAGCAGTTCTTTCCCGATTCCACCCGGCCGGAAATTCTGGTCGATCTCTGGCTGCCGGAAGGCGCCTCCTTTTTTGCCAGCGAAAATCTGGTCAAGACGGTCGAAGCGCGCTTCCTGAAAGAAGCCGGCATTGTGAGCGTCACCAGCTTTGTCGGTTCCGGCGCTCCACGCTTCTATCTTTCGCTCGATCAGACGCTGGCGCAGAGCAATGCCTCGCAGTTGCTGATTTTGCCTGCCGACCTCGCTGCTCGCGACAGCCTGCGCAAACGGCTGCCCCGGATACTGCTCGAAGAATTTCCGGAAGCCCGCGCGCGCGTCAAAATTCTCGCCAATGGTCCGCCAGTCCCCTACCCCGTGCAATTTCGCGTCATCGGTGACGATACCAAGGTCATTCGCGGCATTGCCGACCAGGTCAAGGAAATCGTGCGCAACACCCCCGACATGATCAACGTGAATGACAACTGGAATGAATCGATCAAAGTATTGCGACTGGAAGTCGATCAGGCAAAAGCACGCGCCGTTGGTTTGAGCAGCCGCGACGTGAGCGTCTCATCTGCGACGTTACTGGGTGGCCTGACGATCGGGCAATACCGGGAGCAGGATGAGCTGATCAACATCGTCCTGCGCCAGCCGGAAAACGAGCGCGACAGTCTCAGTGTGCTGCAGTCCTCCTACATCCATACCGATCACGGCAAGGCCATCCCCGTCAGCCAGGTCGCACAGGCGCATCTGGTGTGGGAGCCGGGTGTGGTGTGGCGTGAAAACCGGCAATTTGCCGTCACCGTGCAGGGCGATGTCGTTGACGGGGCACAAGGTGCCACCATCGCCACCCGGATTGACCAGGCGTTGGCGCCCTTGCGGGCAACACTGCCGGTGGGCTATCGGATCGACATTGGCGGCATTCTCGAAGAATCCGGCAAGGGTCAGGGCTCGATCATGCTGAATGTGCCACTGATGTTGTTCATTACCTTCACACTGCTGATGCTGCAATTGCGCAGTTTTTCGCGCAGTTTGCTGGTCTTTCTGACAGGCCCGCTAGGCATTATAGGCGCAGCCGCAACGCTGTTGCTGATGGGCCGCCCGTTCGGGTTTGTCGCCATGTTGGGTGTGATCGCGCTCAACGGCATGATCATTCGCAACTCAGTGATTCTCATCGATCAAATCGAGCAGGATATCGCCCGTGGCGTGGATCGCTGGACCGCCATCGTCGAAGCCGCCGTACGTCGTTTCCGCCCCATCATTCTCACCGCAGCCGCAGCCGTGCTGGCGATGATCCCCCTGACCCGCAGTGTGTTCTGGGGGCCGATGGCGGTCGCCATCATGGGCGGTTTGGTCGTCGCCACACTACTGACCCTGCTCAGTTTACCCGCGCTCTATGCAGCGTGGTTTAAAGTCAAAAAGGTTCCTAACACTCCCGGGGAAGCCGGCTACGCTTGATTAGATATTGCCAACCCACAATGACTGCAGGCCCATGATGATCAACGTTCACCGTACGTTTGCTTTAGCGCTTGTCCTGACACTGGCTCCGGCACTGGCTCTTGCCTCTGGCAAAAAAGCCGAGGAAGAAGAAGGCGGTGAAGAAGGCGGCAAACCCAAGGCCACCTATGTGAGCATGGAGCCCGCTTTCGTCACCAACTTCACCGACGACAAGATCCGCTACATTCGTACTGACGTGTCGATCAAGGTGATGGGAGAAAAGACCAAGGAAGCCGTTCGCGCGCACGTGTACGCCATTCGCCACCACCTGGTCATGCTGCTCAACCGCCAGACCGAGCAGGATCTTCGTTCCGTGGAAGGGCGTACCCAGCTGGCCCAGGATGCCACCGCCGAAGTGATTGCCGTTCTGCAGGCAGAAGACAATCCCACCGATGTCGAAGAAGTGCTGTTCACCTCATTTGTAATCAACTGAGCTGTGGGATAATGGCCCTCTTTTCCGAGGGCCTGCCTATCCCATGTCTTCCCCGCTGACGTCACGCCCGCACGGCAACACATCCGCCGCGCCACACCCCATGCTGCACGGGCCCATTGCCCCGCTACTGATACGCATGACCGGTCCGGTGGTATTGGGTATCCTGCTGATCCTGCTGTTCAACGTCGTCGATACCTATTTTGTCGGGCTGCTCGGAACCCGCGAACTCGCTGCGCTGAGTTTTACCTTTCCCGTTTCCTTCATTGTCATGAACATTGCCATGGGCCTGGCAGCGGCGGCCACCTCGGTGGCGTCCCTGCGCCTGGGCCAGGGGGAAACCGAGCTTGCCCGGCGCATCAATGGCCACGCCCTGATTCTCACGATCACCGTCATCCTGCCCATTAGTCTGTTTGGAATCGCAATCATCGACCCCTTGTTCCGTCTGCTGGGCGCGGGCGACGATCTGCTGCCGCTGATCCGGGCTTACATGGTGCCTTGGTTTCTGGGCGTGGTGTTCCTCGCCATACCGATGACGGCGCATGGCGCCATCCGCGCCACCGGCGATACCCGCACACCCAGCATCGTCATGGGAATTGCCGGTCTGCTCAACGGCATTCTCGCGCCGATATTCATTTTCGTGCTGGATTGGGGAGTGCGTGGCGCTGCCATTGCCACCGTGATTTCCTGGATATTCGCCAGCACCGCCGCTGTGTGGGCATTACTCCGCAGCGGTTATTTGTCATTCGTGCCGCTGGCTGCCCAGCCCTGGTTACGCTCCTGTCGGGAGCTATCCAAGGTGGCTGCGCCGGCAGCCGTCACCAACCTGCTTGGCCCGCTTTCCGCCGCCATCATTACCGCCATTGTCGCCACCCATGGGGCCGCCGCTGTCGCCGCGTTCGGCGTCGGCACCCGCATCGAGGCCCTCGCCCTGGTCGTTATCATGGCGCTGGCCTCGGCGGTGTCGCCATTCATCGGCCAGAATTACGGCGCCGGGCACCATCACCGCATCGCGGCCGGCTTGCGTGTCGTTTTCCAGCTCAGCCTGGGGTGGGCATTCTTGTCGGCAATAACGCTCTACTTCTGTGGCGGATGGCTCGCCCAACTGTTCAGCGAAGAAGCATCGATACAGGCCGATATCGTGTTGTTCCTGCAACTGGTACCGATTGGCTTCGCCGGGTTGGGATTGATCATGATCATCGGCGCCGCGCTCAATGTATTGCGCCGCCCCGTGATGGGAACCGCCATCAACGTCGGCCGCTTGTTCCTGCTGGCCCTGCCTGCGGCGTGGATAGGCAATGAAATACACGGGCTGACCGGGCTCTTCATCGGCCTTGCCGGCGCCAACCTGCTTGCCGGAATGGCTGCCGTTATCTGGTTCCGCACCAATATCCGCTCGAAAGCGCTGACGACCCTGCAGAGCGAAGATCAAAAATGATCGATACGTTCCATCAGATAACACAAACAATCCTGACGCACCGCCCGCTCATCGAGCGTCAACATGGCCGGCATGACCGCTTTCATCAACCGGACACCGTCATCCGCTTGCGAAAAAAAGCGTTCATACGCCGGTAAACCATCGACGTCCGTCACCTCAAACGCTTGCTGCCCGGCACGCACCGTTCCCCATAACGCACCCGGTGCCTGATCGACGAAATTGGCACAATCCAGTTCCGCCAGCAGATTGAGATCACGATCCACTGAACCGAACCCAAAACTCAATGCCGGCGGCACCTTCACCGTTGCGACCGTATGATAAATATCGACATCGTTCTTGCGCGGTCCATGCTGCGGAAACTCTGCGAGATGCAGCGCCGCATCCAACAGGTTGGCGGCATGATCATCTCCCGCCGCCGCACCGACCTTGCCACACTCCACCGTGATCGACGGGCACAACGCATTCATCGCCGCACACTGCACGCCTCGCGGGCAGGTAAAAAACACCACCGTGCGCGAAAACAAGGTCGCCAGATAAAGGTTTTGTGGGGTCAATTCACTGACGCAGGAGTAGTGCGGATTCCGCCCGGTATTGTTGTGGATGTCGATACTGGCAAAGGGGTTGCACGCCTGCATGACCCTGATAACGTCGGCCATGAGGGCCGCTTCCGGCGTATCGGGCATTTCCGTGCCAGGCCAGACGCGATTGTAATCCGGTTGCCCCTCCAGCCGACGAACACCGGCCCGCGCGGCGTCTATATTGCCGACGAATAACGACAGTGCGCGAGGCAATTCCTTGCCCTCATATCGCCGCAACACCTGTTGCACAGCGCGCAACCCCGTGTCTTCATTGCCATGCAGGAGAATAGAAACGAACAGGGGTTGTTCGCGCCGTCCGGACAGATGAATCAGTGTCGGTTCGGGTAACAGCTGATGCAGGTCCAGGGCGGTGGAGGTCAAAAATCCCCGGGGAAGTTCATTCAACACGGTCAACGTCATAGTCTACTCTCGATAGCGCAAAAATCTTATATTTACGGATGTATTCTTAATCCAATCCCCATTCATGAACCGGATTACCCTGCCGCTGATGCTCCAGATAACGGGCGGTCAAGCCGATAAAATCACCCGGATGCTGCGTGATGTAACGACGCTGCCACACGGCGCCATTCTGCCCGCACTCCACCCGGCGGCGTATAATACCCAACAGACGTTCGCTGTCGGCAACGTCCACCCCCTGCGCCTTCAAGCCAGACGCAGCGAGGGGCAGCAATTCGTCCAGCACAATGGTTTCCAGCGATTTTACCGTGCCATCCAGGGCATGCAGTCGGGCACCGAGGCCTTCTCGCGCAGCATGATAGAAATCATCCCGCACGACTGAAAAGTCCAGGCGCCGTTCCACCGGAACATCCATGTGTGCCAGCGCATAAGTGGCACCATAGAACAGCGCAGCATTCGCCATCATGTCAATAAACGTCGGCCCGGCAGGCATGACGCGATGTTCCAATCGCACATGCGGCGTGCCTTGTTCATTTTCACCAAGCAGCAAACGGTTCCAGCGCCAGACGGTACCGTTGTGCAAGCGAACATGAGAGAAACTTGCAGGATCCGGCGAACACGGCAAAGGCAGCAAGGGTGGAAATCGCGTCAGGTTGTCGGCAAATAGTTCAAACGGGGAATCCTGCAGCCAGCCATGTCCAAACGTCACGCGCGCACTGTCGCTCGCCGACGCAAGAGAATCCACCGACTGTTCGAAGAGTGGTATGCGGGTTTCGGCCCATAAATCGTGACCAAATAAAAAAGGCGAATTGGCGGTAACGGCCACCATGGGCGCGGCCAGCCATTGAGCCGCATTATAAAATCTGACGGCTTTTGCAAAAGGCATCTGCAGATGCAGCTGGAACGATGTCGCGCCAGCTTCAAGCATGACATCGCCATGCTCAAGTTGCAGGTGATCGCGGCCTTTGATATCAAGGCGCACCGGCTGGCCACCACGGGACCGCATGACCTGATCGTTCAATGCATAGTAGCGATTGAGCGGCGAAACATTGGTCATGCTCAAATCGCTTTCGCGCAACGTCGGCAAGATACCAATCAACAACAACGTATGTTCGCAGGCATGCGCCGTGTTGAAACAGCGTTGCCACAAGGCATTCAGATCGCCACTCAGCTGACTCAGTACATCCTGTCCCAACACACGAGGTTGGCAATTCATCTCGATATTGAAGCGTGAGAGTTCCGGCACGACCAGAGGATCCCCCAGCAGTGCCAGAAAGCGCTGATTGTCCGCTACCGGGAAATAATGCCGGTCGAGCAACCACCCTTCTATTTCGACCCCGGCGACACAGGGCAAATGCTCACTGAACATCCCAGCCTTCATGAGATCGGAAAGCAGGCGTGTTTCTTCACGCAGCTGGTGAGAAAAACGGGTGAAGTCTTCATCGCTGAACCGGATACGATCAATTTCCTGCCCCATGCGCTGCTCACTATTCCAAAGGCGATTAGTTCATCATAAGACCGGGGTTAGCGTGCAACATTGCACCGGGTCAATAGCACCGGGATTTTTTGTGTTCAGTGCGGGGGATTCCAGGCAGGGAAGTTGGCATTTTCACTTGTGAACAGGTTCACGCTTCGGCGATTACATCGTAGAATGGAAAGGTCAGCAGGGATAAACGCCATCTCGCAAGACTGTATACAATTTGTCTGCAACGTTTTCAGCAACAGACCGTGCTATTGAACAGGAAGTGACATGGAATCCCCCAAAAAGACCATCGACGATACCCGCACGTTTTTTCGCACGTTATTTGATTTTTCGTTCTCGAAGTTCATCACCGTGCAGATGTTCCCGGCGCTGTACGGAATCATCCTGGCCTCCAGTCTGGTCGGCATTTTCTACTTCATCTTTGAAGCCTTCATGGATTCCCTGTGGAAAGGCCTGTTCTACCTCACCGTGGCGGGCCCGGTCGCCTTCATTGCCATCGCGGCGGTAACGCGCGCCCTGATGGAGCTGTACATCGTGATTTTCCGTATGGCGGAAGATGTCGAGGAACTGCACATGATGTCGCAGAAGCTTTCCGGCTTCTCGAATACGGTCGATGGCATGCGTGATCTCACGCGCAAGCTGCCGATCTGGAACCTGGTGAACAGTGGCAAGGCCGACGACAAGAAAATGCCACCACCCCGCCCCGAGGAGAAAAAGGACACCCGGGAAAAACCACCGGAAAAAGACAAGTCACGCAAATCCAAGGACGTCAACTGGCCCTATTGAGCCCGCGATCGAACCCTGCATCAGAACAAAAAACCAACAAAAAAGGCGCCGAACAGGCGCCTTTTTTGTTGGTTTCAACTGCTTCGTCTGCCAGCCAGGCTGGCAGTACATTCAGAATTGAAATACCCGATTCTTGATCTTGTTGGCAGGCTCTGCCAATTGCTCGGGCAGGTAGCTGACCAGCTTGTCCACCAGCACTTCTGCTTCGTTACGCGCCTTTTGCAAACGCGCTTTCTGAATGCCGACGTGCAAATCCAGGCGAGTCATCTCACCCTTGAAGCGATTCTGTTGCGCCATGGCAAACGCCACGATGTCATGACGGTTGACCTTGTCAGTGATGCCGTAGGAACGGAGCTGGAAGCCCACATTGTCGAGCTGTTGCAATGCCAGATCAGCAATTTTCTTGGTATTCATGAACTTAACCTTTGACTTGCGGGACGACGTCCTCGTCATCCGGGTGGACCTCATTACCGGGCGCAGGTTACCCGGAAATGTTAGAGCTTTCAACCTAACGCGGACAAAGGCAGTTCATTTTTTGGCATAAGCGAGTTAGGCCCGACACCGCTCGTCAATTTTTCCGAGTCCGGATTGGCAGTTAAGGAAAGTGCCGCCTATGTTTCATGACGAGGCTTGTCGTTGTGCCTTCGAACCCAAAGTTGCTCAACACTTGTTCCCCCGGGAGGCTCCCATGCCGGTGCTTGCTGATCAAACCCTTTACTCCGGAAGTATCACCCTGTTCACCCTCGGTTGTGTTGCATTGGCCATTGCGGTAGCGGTCGTGCATGACTATCGCAACCATCGCGCCAAATTCCGTAAACACTGATTACACGCGCACCTCACTGACGCCGCACAGACAGTTCGTGCGGCGTTTATTCGCAAAACATTCAATTTTCAAAATAAGCATGACTGACCGAGTACACTTCTTCATCGGGGCGCTCGATCTCGGAAATAATGCCTGAATTGCGCCGCGTGCGACCGGCCGAGAACTGAAAGCCGGGGCCAGCCATGCGTTCATCGCACATCAGACAGGCGTTCAATTCACCGTTTTCATTCACGGGTGGTTTGTTTTCGGTGCCGGTTATCAAGGGCACCAACCCATACACACCAACACAGATCAGGGCACAGCTTTGCCCTGTTTTCACCGCGTTATAGGCCCAGGATTCTGCGCAGGCAGGCGTGAATCCAATGTCCTGCATACACTGCAATTTTTCTGCGAAGGTACCGCGCTTGCTGCAAATCTTGGCCATGCGGGTCAGGTCGAGCTCACCGTAAACGGCCAGATCCTGCAAGGTGGAACAGGCACCACAAGCCTGATAATGCGTCAGGTGATAGCCGGGTGCCGCATCGAGCGCCGCTTGATTGTCGAAAGATTTCAATGAATAACGCGTTTGTGCCTGATCCTCGAAACGTACACCGCACACCGCAGCAGTGTCGGCCTGCGTCGATCGATTTACCCACCAGTCATGCACTTCGGCACGGGCCGGAAAACGTGGGGGCGACATCCAGTAGCGCGAAAGCGCGTATCCACAATTGAGATCCTGCTGGCAGTCCGCTGTTGTCATCGACATTCCCGGCTGATAAGGATCGCGAATCAATCGTTCGCCGCCCAGCCACAGATTTTTTTCAGCCAGTACTTCGTCGACGTTGGTAGGGGTCGCTGCACGCAATTGCTCCAGTGTTTGCGTGTCAAATGCCGGATTTTCCAAGGGAATGCGTTCCAGCGGTTGCTTGCAGCCACTCATCAGCAGTACCGCGACGAGGCCCAGGCCAAAACGCAGCCCCGGACGCAAGCGCAGGCACATCCCAAAACGCAAACTCAGGCCAAAACGCAAACAGGCAACAAAGGTAGTAGCGAACATTACAGGCACCAATCAGAACATTCGTTCCAACCTTAACAGCCTGCCTGGATGCAGGAAAGACGCAGGCGACAAACAGTCACCTGCTCTCGTTCATTTGGACGAGGAATCAATACGGGCGCGACCTGCCGTACCTTTTGGCTTCAATCAGGCGCAAAACCGATCTCATCCAGGAAGCGACTCATTTCCTTGAGGTATTTACCCTGATCGAGGTGAATGACGTGATTACCCGGAAACCAGTGTATCCGCGGCCGCCCCCAATGATCCCACAACAATCGCGCATGTTTGGGTGGCGCCAACCGATCCCCTGCCCCGCCGATGATCATCAGGCGTTCCTTGGGAATCTTGCTCGGATAGGTCAGCGGGCAATGCACCGCCAGCATGTGACGACCATCGATGACACTGGCGTTCGCAAGTTTCAAGCCAGTGCGAATTACCGTACCCGCAGGTTCCCACTGCAGCATGAGATCAAACAGGCTTACGACCGGCACATTGGGAATACTGAAATACAGGCGCTCTTCTACTGCGGCCAGAATCGCCGAGGTATACCCCCCCAGACTGATACCGGTCACACCGAATTTTTCGGTGCCACGTGACTCCAGATAATCCAGAAAAATACGAAAATCATGGACAGCGTGCGCAACGGTTTCGTTGATGTGCGACATGCCCCAGGAAAAATACCCGTGACCGGAAAAAGGCGAAAACTTCCACTGACGCTGCCCATGAAAAGGCAGGGTATAAAGCAGAATGTCGTAACCCTGCTTGAAAAACCAGGGCAAAGCCAAAAACATGCTGTTCAACCAGTACGGATCCGCCATGAACCCATGCACGACACAAATGGTCGGACGCGGCCCGGTTTTGTGGTGCCAATATTGCGCCCTCGCAACGCGATTTTCCTTGTGACGCAAATAGCGATCATGCAACTTGAAATTGACCGGCTCGAACGGGCTATCGAAGGTCAACAGCTTGCATTCCCCATCGACAGGCGAAAAATGCAGGAAGCCCGGCTTGTTCTCGCGAATTTTGACGTTCTTTGGCGGATCCTGAAAAAACAAGCCGGGATCGCCCTGATTGGCATACTCACGGTACATCGTTTCTGCAAGGTCTTCGCGCAATTGCATGGGGTTGGCGCTCAAGGGCAACGCCAGTACCGACACTAACGACGCAGCTGCGGTACGCAGGGCAACATCGAATGCGGCCGTGCCTTCCACCATCATTTGCGTTTTGGTGTCGAGCGCAAAATCATCAGGAAATTTATAAAAATTGGCTTCGAGGTTTCGCCACCAGGGTTGCTCGGGCATGATGCAACGAGAATGGCTATACGTGTCATTGGCGACGCGCGACACGATATCGCTGATGCTCTCTGCGCTGTTGGCAGCGCTGTTTTCCACGATGCTTTCCACAAAGCTCTCCCCCCTAGATCCGCCCTGGCGCAAATGCCGCGTGACCGATGGTTCACGGGCCTTTTTTCATAATAGAGTGCTCAGGGTACTTCGCCAGGATAAATGTCAATAAAATCAACAATTACATGGCTTATGCAGTATACGGACAGGACCTATTTTGTAGACGCGCCAACAGCACCGCCACATCCATGCGGCCATCGCGCGTGAACTCGATGTCAGAGAGTGTCACCACCCGCAGCAATTGCTGTATCAACCCGTTGATGGCGGGCCAACGACTTTCCATGTCGCAGGCGCCGAGCCGGTCACAATCCGGCTCCACGTCGCAGCACTCGGTAATCGCCACCGGGCCTTCAATCGCCATGATGATTTCGGCCACGCTGATCAGATCGGGCAACCGCGCCAACTGGTAACCGCCTCGGGCGCCGCGTTCGGAACGCACCATACCCGCGCTCACCAACGTTCGCATCAACTTGCGCACGGTCGGCAAGGGCAATCGCGTCGTATCGGCCAGATCTTCCATGCGCCATTGGTGCGCCGCACGCGTCGCCATGCACCTCATGAGAATCAACGCGTAATCTGTCAGTTTTCCAATACGAAACATAGGTTTACAGTTACCTGACCAGGATCGGAACCGGGCACGGAAAGAGGTGAGTGACCGAGACTAACATAGAAAGCATACCAATTTGGTATTGATTTAAAAATCCTAGTATTTTACTCTGGTACCAGAGAGGGCAATCTCCAGACTGAAAGATTGCCAACACGCTATACAGCACAGGTCGATTTCAGCACAATACGCGCCAATCAAGGGCTGCGCCCGTGACAAATTGAAGTCGAAGACCTGACGCGGGAGAGGCAAACATGGCTAACACATCCGAACCGATTGCCGATTTGATCGGCCGCGAATATTCCGCCGGCTTCGTCACCAGCATTGAAACAGAAACCATTCCGCCCGGGCTGAACGAAGACGTTATTGCCACGATATCCGCGCGCAAAAACGAACCGCAATGGCTGCTGGACTGGCGACTCGCTGCCTATCGTCAGTGGCAGTCCATGACACCGCCAGAATGGGCACACCTGAATCATCCCCCGATCGACTACAACGCGATCTCCTATTATTCCGCGCCCAAATCGCAAAAAGACGGCCCCAAAAGCCTTGATGAAGTCGATCCGGAACTGTTGCGCACCTACGAGAAGCTCGGTATTCCGTTGCATGAGCGCGAAAAACTCGCGGGCGTTGCGGTCGATGCCGTGTTCGACTCCGTGTCTGTCGCCACCACTTATCGTGAAGATCTTGCCAAAGTCGGCGTGATTTTCTGCCCGATTTCCGAAGCCGTGCACGAATTTCCGGACCTGGTAAAAAAGTACATGGGCAGCGTTGTGCCCGTGCGCGACAACTTCTATGCGGCCCTCAACTCCGCCGTATTCAGTGATGGCTCGTTCGTCTACATTCCCAAGGGCGTGCGCTGCCCCATGGAACTGTCGACGTACTTCCGCATTAACGCTGCCAATACGGGGCAGTTCGAACGCACGCTCATCGTCTGCGACGAAGGCGCTTACGTCAGTTACCTCGAAGGCTGCACCGCCCCGATGCGCGATGAAAACCAATTGCACGCGGCGGTGGTCGAACTGGTCGCGTTCGACAATGCGCAGATCAAGTATTCCACTGTGCAGAACTGGTACCCGGGCGATGAAAACGGTCGCGGCGGCATTTATAATTTCGTCACCAAGCGTGGCGTGTGCGCGGGCGTGAATTCCAAAATTTCCTGGACGCAGGTGGAAACCGGTTCGGCGATCACCTGGAAATACCCGAGCGTCATCCTGCGGGGTGACAACAGCATCGGCGAATTTTATTCCGTGGCGCTGACCAACAATCTGCAGCAGGCCGATACCGGCACCAAGATGATCCATCTGGGTAAAAACACCCGCAGCACGATTGTGTCGAAAGGCATTTCCGCCGGCCGCAGCCAGAACGCTTACCGTGGTCTGGTCAGGGTATCGCCGAATGCGACCAACGCGCGCAATTACACGCAGTGTGATTCGTTGCTGATTGGCGACAAGTGTGGCGCGCACACGTTTCCGTATATTGAAAACCGCAACAGCGACAGTATTGTGGAACACGAGGCAACGACGTCGAAGGTGAGTGACGATCAGTTGTTCCTGTGCAAGCAGCGCGGTATTGATGCGGAGAAAGCGGTATCGATGATTGTGAACGGCTTTTGCAAGGAAGTGTTCAAGGAATTGCCGATGGAGTTTGCGGTGGAAGCCGGCAAATTGCTGGAGGTAAGCCTGGAAGGGTCGGTGGGTTGATTCGGAACTGATCCGCACTTCAAATATATCTGCTGGGATGATGTTGTTGGGGGATAGGTGATAGAGCGCTGCAGGAACGTCGGCGCCATGGATGGCGCCGACGTTCCTACAGGGATGTATCTACGGCGATTCCTGCAGCGCTCTAACACCTATCGCCTTAGCCATGCGCTTTAAGCAGATATGTTTGAACACCTGAAAACTCTCAATCGTTTCATTTCTTTGAGAGATGCCTTGTGGAGGAGTTGGATTCTGGAAACGCCGTAAATACGTCCATGTAGGCTCGACGCCGGCATCCATGCCGGCGACGTTCCAAAATCCAACTCCTCCACAAGCCACTGGGCAACATCGAAGCAATCCGTATGTCCCTGGAAAAACTGCTGAACCTGAATGCGAAAAAGATTAATCGAACTTTGGTAGCACAAAACGCATGCTGATTATCAAGAACCTGACCGCCCAGGTCGACGGCAAAAACATCCTCAATGGCCTGAACCTGCACGTAAAAACCGGCGAAGTTCATGCCATCATGGGCCCCAACGGCTCCGGCAAGAGCACCCTCGCCAACGTCCTCGCTGGCCGTGACGGTTACGAAGTCACCGGCGGCGAAGTCATATTCGAAGGCAAGGACCTGCTCGACATGGCCCCGGAAATACGCGCCCGCGAAGGCGTGTTTCTCGCGTTCCAATACCCGGTCGAAATTCCCGGCGTCAGCAACCTGCAATTTCTGAAAGCCTCCGTGGATGCCATTCGTCAACACCGGCACCAGGAACCGCTCGATGCCAGCGCGTTCATGCGCATGGCACGGGAAAAATGCAAGTCCCTGAACCTCAATCCCGATTTCCTGAAGCGCGGCGTCAACGAAGGTTTTTCCGGTGGTGAAAAGAAGCGTAACGAGATCCTGCAGCTGGCGTTGCTCGAACCGAAACTGGCGCTGCTCGATGAAACCGACAGTGGTCTCGATATCGATGCGCTGCAAATTGCGGCCGAAGGCGTAAACGCATTTCGTCGCGCTGATCGCAGCATCGTGATGATCACCCACTACCAACGTCTGCTTGATTATATCGTCCCCGATTATGTGCACGTGCTGGCCGGTGGCCGCATCATCAAGAGCGGTGGTCGCGAACTGGCGCTGGAGCTGGAAGAAAAAGGCTACGGCTGGGTACTCGACGAAGCAAAGGCTGGCTGACATGAGTGGTACTGCATCCCAGGTAACGCGCGCACAGCATGCACAAGTGCTGAAACAACTTGCTTGTCAGTGGGCTGATCAACGTGCATTGGCTGAGCAACCCGTTTTACGTCACCTCCAGGAGGCGGCACGCTCACAATTGCAAGCCATGGTGTTTCCGGATCGCAAAACCGAAGCGTGGAAATACACCGGGTTGCAAGCGCTTGAAAATGAAACGCTTTGGCGTTCTGTCAGCGAGAGCAGCAGCGCATCGAGCGATATTGCGATAGAAAACGCAGCGCTGCGTCTGCGCGTCAACAATGGTCACGCAATACTAGAGGCCCGCGATCTTCCTGCGGGTGTGCAGTGCCAACGCTTGAGCGATCTCGATGAAGCTGAACTGCAGCGTTATTCGTCCTTGCTGACGCTGGACGCACGCTGGCAATCGCATCCGTTTGCACAGTTGTCCGAAGCCAGCCTGCAAGACGGCTGGGTGGTAACGGTAAGCGCCGGAAAGCGCATTGAACAGCCGATTGTGATTGAGCAATGGGCGGATAGCGCAGAGAGTTTTGCTGCCAGCTTGCGCGTTCTTGTCGTTATCGAACGTGGCGCCGAAGCCACGCTGGTACAGCTCTGTGATACCCCGCGTGACGCCGGCAAGAGCCTGCTGAATTCACTGGTACAAGTGCATGTGCAGGACAACGCTTCGCTACAGCACGTGCAGCTGCAAATGGCCGACGAAGCCTGCCATCAGGTACAAGTGACGCAAACCAGCCTGCAGCGTGACAGCCGTTACCAGCATTACCTGGTCACACTGGGAACCACCTTGGTACGCAATGATTTGCACCTGCAGTTTACCGCGACAGGCGCTGAAGCCACACTCAATGGCGCCTTCCTCAGCAAGCATGCGCAGCATGTCGACAATCACCTGAATCTGGAACACATCAGCGGGCGCTGCCAATCAACCACGCGCTACAAGGGGTTGATCACCGATCAATCACGGGCGGTATTCAATGGCCGGATCCATATTCACCCGCAGGCACAGAAGACCGATGCGCAACTGAACAACAAAAACCTGTTGCTGTCGCGTGAAGCAGAGATCGACACCAAACCGGAACTCGAAATCTACGCGGATGACGTCAAGTGCGCGCACGGTGCCAGCATTGGCCAACTCGACGAAAAAGCCCTGTTTTATTTTGAGTCACGCGGCATCGACAAAGCGACAGCCGAAGCCATGCTGAGCTTTGGTTTCATCAACGAAATCGTTGAAACACTGCCAGTACCGGGTCTTGCCGATGCGGTGAAGCAGCGTCTGATGGCCTATTTCCGTGATGTGAAGCAGCTGGGGGGCTTATGCGACCTATGAACGGCGGGCCCACTGCCTCTGACTTCCGTGATCAGTTTTTGCCAGACGCGGCGCTCAACGCGTTGCGCGCGGAATTTCCGATCCTGCACCAGCAGGTGCATGGCAAGCCCTTGGTGTATCTCGACAACGCGGCGACCACGCACAAACCGACGGCAGTGATCGAGGCTATCGATCACTACTACCGTCTGGATAACTCCAACGTTCACCGTGCAGCGCACGCACTCAGCGATCGCGCGACCCAGGGCTTTGAAAATGCACGTAAAGCGGTTGCGCGCTATATCAATTCGCCCACAGCGGAACAGGTGATCTGGACACGCGGCACCACGGAATCGATCAATCTGGTCGCGCATAGCTGGGCCCGCAATAATGTTGGCAAGGGTGACGAAATCCTGATATCGGCAATGGAACACCACGCCAACATCGTCCCCTGGCAAATCGTGTGCGAAGCGACCGGTGCGACGCTGAAAGTCATACCGGTTACCGCAGAAGGCGATCTTGATCTCGACGCTTTTCACCGGTTGCTGTCGCCACGCACCCGACTGGTGTCGGTGGTACATGTCTCCAATGCGCTGGGCACCATCAACCCGGTCAAGCACATCATCGACAAGGCACATGAGGTCGGCGCGATTGCCATGATCGATGGCGCGCAGGCCATGCCTCACTGGCAGATCGACGTGCAGGCACTCGACTGCGATTTTTATGCGTTTTCGGGCCACAAAATGTACGGCCCAACGGGCATCGGCGTGCTTTACGGCAAAGCCGACCTGTTGAATGCCATGCCTCCGTACCAAGGGGGCGGCGAGATGATTTCCCGCGTGACCTTCGAGAAAACCACCTATAACGAATTACCCTACAAATTCGAGGCGGGCACTCCCCATATTGCAGGCGTTATCGGATTGGGCGCCGCCGTGGAATGGCTGGAGAAGCTGGATCGCGCAGCCCTGATTCGTCACGAAGATGCCCTCCTCGCCTATGCCCAGGCACTCGCGGACGACTTCACAGGGCTGACCCGTATCGGGCGGTCGACCAGCAAGGCAGGCGTTATGTCATTCCTGCTGCAGGGCGGTCACCCGCATGATGTCGGCACCCTGCTCGACCAGCAAGGCATTGCCGTGCGCACCGGTCATCACTGCGCCATGCCCATCATGGATCAGTATGCCATTCCGGGAACGGTGCGAGCATCGTTCGCGTTCTACAATTCACCGCAGGAAGTGGATACGTTTTTCCACGCCCTGCGAAAGGTCAGTACGTTCCTTTGAGTGACGAGGTCTGCATATGAGCGTTCAAACGTTTGTTCCTGAATCCAGCATCACTTTCACCGTGGCGGCCATCGAACATTTGCGCAAGCGTCTGCAGTCTGACGAGCGCGCGAAAGGCATCCGGGTAGCGGTCAAACCCAGCGGATGTTCCGGTTATAAATATGTGCTCGATACGGTGGAAGCAACCACCAACGACGATGTTTTACTGCATATCAGCGAAGGCTTGAATGTGTTCATCGACAAGGAAAGTCTGCCGATGATACAGGGAATGGAAGTCGACTATGTCAAGGAAGGGCTCAATCGCTCGATCCAGTTTCGTAACCCCAACGTCACGGGCGAGTGCGGCTGCGGTGAAAGCTTCACTGTCAAATAAGATGTCGAAGGTGGTGAACTGACATGATGACCCTGCAAAAAGAACAGCGCATGGTAGTGGTACAACGTGATTGTCCGGCGCGCCTAGTGCCTTCCGGCGAGCCCATCACCATTACCAAGAATACGTTTATCACGGTCACCCAGGCCAAGGGTGGCACCTACACCGTGACCCACAAGGGCAGCATGGCCCGCATTGACGGCACTGATGCCGACGCACTGGGTTTCGAACGCGCCGAACTGCATTTCAGCACACCAGACAACGGCAGCTTCCAGCCCAGCCATGTATGGGAGGCGTTAGCCACCGTGTATGACCCTGAAATTCCGGTCAATATCGTTGAACTGGGGCTGGTGTACGACGTGGCCAACATCGTGAAAGATGACGGGAAAGCCGACATCTGCGTCACCATGACGCTCACCTCTCCCACCTGCGGGATGGGGCAGGTGCTGGCAGATGATGTAAAATACCGCTTGGGCAAGGTGCCGCATGTCGGTCAGGTGGACGTCAAACTGGTCTTTGATCCGCCGTGGGATCGGGAGCGAATTTCCGACGAAGCCAAACTCGAACTGGGGCTGCTCTGAGCCGGAGCGCCAACTGCCCCATTCGCTTTTTTACCTCCATCGGGCAGGAATTCTGTCAATGAAACACCCTTTTGGCACCGACATTACCAGCGATATTCTGGTCGACGATCTGAGTTTTCTCGACGACTGGGAAGAACGCTACCGCTATATTATCGATCTGGGCAAGAAACTGCCCGCTCTTCCTGATGACATCAAAACCGGGCAAAACCTGTTGCAAGGCTGCCAGAGTCAGGTCTGGATCCAGCATCATTACGATTCGGCAACCGGAAAGCTCAGCTTTGATGTCGACAGCGATGCTTTTATCGTCAAGGGACTGCTGGCCATGGTCATGGCGGCGTACAACGAAAAAACGCCCGCTGACATCCTGGCGTTTGATATCGAAAACTATTTCAATCAAACCGGTTTGATCAAGCACCTCAGCCCGACCCGTGGCAACGGTCTCAAATCCATGGTGAAAAAGATCCAGTCGATTGCACAACAGCAGGCGTGAATAGCGGCTACTTCGCCTGCCAATGCGCTGCCGGAAGTCGCAGTTCATTTGCAATTCATCGGCAACTGTTACCATTCTGAATCATCCTCCGGCACAATGATCGCCCTGATTTCCACTGCCCACTTTTTGGAGCCCTCATGCGAATTCTTAAAATAATGACACTCGCCACCGCCCTGTCACTGAGCCAAATCTCAATTGCTGCCGATCTGAGCGATGCTGACATCCAGAAATGGGTCACCGCTGCGACCGCCCTGCAGAGCTGGGGCAAACAGCACGCCAGCAATGAAGTCATTCCTGAAGGCCAGCAAGTGGCAGCCATGAAAAATCCGGCCCATGCCTTCACCCAGAGCATCAATGAAGCGAAAAAGAGCCCACATTTCGGTGACGTGCAGGGCGTGCTGAAGCAAAACGGCTACGCGAATGCCGATGAATGGGCACAGTTGGGAGATCGTATCATCACTGCACATTTCGCCAATGCCATGAGCAAGCATCAAGCATTCACGCCAGATCAGCTGGGCATGGCCATGAAGCAAATGGAAGACAACCCGAATATCCCGGCGCATCTGCGTGCCCAGATGGAGCAGGCCATGCAGGGCAGCCAGGCAATCATGGAAGCCGCCAAGGATGCGCCAGCGGCCGACAAGGCTGCGGTATTACGCAATGCAGGCGTGCTGGAAAAATTCTTTAAAGCACGCTGAACGACGCCGCTTCAAACGATCGATCCTGCTTCAAATACTTGATAACTAAAGCCCCCTAAAGATTCCCGCAGGTCACTGGCGACCTGCGGGAATTGTCTATACTGATTAAAAAAGGAGCAACCAGAGTTTTCAGCCAGCCCAGTGATCCTATTTTTCCGCACCTTCTCTGCCAAACTCCAAAAAACAAGCAGGTGGTTCTTCCTCCTGTCACTTTGCTATGCCTGCCCCGTGTCCGCCAACCTGCTCCAGTCCGATACCACCTTTCGCGTTCTCGACCAGGCCATCAGCTATCGCATCGATGCTGAGGATGCCCTGAATGCAACAGAGGTGCTGCAAGCGACTGACCTTCTGGTGAGGCATGAGCAGAAAACCGCGTTGAACCTGGGGCATCAGGACGGTGCGATCTGGATCAAAACCCACCTGGGGCTGTCGGCCGACGCACAGGACGCTGACCACTGGTATGTTGAAATTGCCTACGCCAATCTGGTTCGCGCCGATCTCTACATAGTCCGTCAAAATGGCAATATCGAGCTGCATCACTCCGGATATGGCATTCCCGTCTCGCAACAGGAGGTTCCACACCATAATTTCGTTTTTCCGGTAAAGCTGGCCCCCGGCGAGGACGTTACCCTGCTGTTCAACCTGAAGCGCAAAGGCGGTGCCATCCAGGTACCCTTGCAGGTGTGGAATCGCTGGACCCTGATGCGCGAAGAAATTCGCAACAATTATTTCTATGGCGCGTTCTTCGGCGTGATGTACGCCATGCTGCTTTACAACCTCTTTCTATATGCAACGCTGCGGCTTCCGTCGCAGATTTACTACCTCGCCTATTTGTCTGCGACGATTCTGACATTCCATTCCCTCACTGGATACGGCCACCTGATACTGTGGTCTGAAACGGGGGAGTACAGTGGCCTGATTTCGTCGCTGGGATCAAGCGCGTGCGTCAGTCTGGCGTTACTGTTTCTGCGTTCCTTTGTGCATTTGCAACAGCTGTGGCCGAAGATGGACAAGTTCCTGCTCACCCTGGCGTGTGTGGGCCCCGTTATCTGGATATTTCAGCTCGCAGACCTCGACCGGGTATTGAGCGAAGCATCTTCTATATATACCGTCACTTCCTCTGTGCTCGCGGGCATCGTCGCCTGGGTGTGTATGCAGAAAGGATCTCGCCCCGCGATTTTTTTCCTGTTGGCATGGATTTGCCTGTTGCTCGGTGTGGTGGCCTATGCTCTCGCCTTGCTGGGTGCACTGCCAGCAAACACCATGACACAAAACAGTATGGCGTTCGGTGCAGTCATCGAAGTCATTCTGCTCTCGCTGGGATTGGCAGACCGGTTCAACACCGAGCGCCGTGAACGCTATTCCGCACTGGCCGAGAAACACGAAGCGCTGGTAAGACTGAAAAATACCGAACATCAATTGATATTCCGCGCACTTCATAGCGGAACCACCGGTTTGCCAAACCGTAACCTGATGCGTGAGTCCTTGCGCCAGCTGATTGCGCACGAGCAGGACGCCGAAACAAGGTTCAGCCTGGTGCTGGTGAGCTTCAAGAACTTCCACGAATTCAACAAAACGCTGGGGCACCAGAATGGTGATGCCATATTGCGGGTGCTTTCCCAGCGCATGTCCACACTGGTCAGCGAAAATGCAAACTCTCACCCGGTGGAAAATTCAGGCAGTCAATCCCACTTCATTGCCACCATTGAAGGGGTAATATTCGGCTGCATCATCAAGCTGACCGACAAGGAGTCGATCTCGGAATTCGCCTTGCAATTGCGCAAAGGTCTGGAGCAACCGTTTTCCTTCCAGGGAATGTCGCTGCAAATGGACGTGCAAATCGGTATCAGCCAATACCCGCGTCATGGCGACAGCGCCGATCACCTGTTGCGAAGCGCGCAAATTGCCCTGGAGCTGGCAGGCAATCATCCGGAACAATTGACTATATATAGTCAGGATGAAGATCCTTACAGCGCCAAGCGACTGACCTTGCTCAGTGATTTACGCCACGCCATAGAATCCGACAACCTTGAACTCTACCTGCAACCGCAACTCGATTTATCCAACAGCAGCGTGACCGGCGCCGAAGTGCTGATTCGCTGGAAACACCCGCAGCATGGATTTATTCCGCCCGATCAATTCATCCCGCTGGCAGAACGCACGGGCGTTATCCAGCCACTGACCTACTGGGTTTTCCAGAGAACGTTTCATTATCTGCAGACACTGAATGCCCTCGGACACGAATTAACCTTGTCGGTCAACATCTCGGCGAGAAATCTGCAAGACCCGGCATTTCATGACCGGATTTTGCTTGCAGCGCAGCAGCATGCAATTTCACCCCGTCAAATCGTCATGGAACTGACCGAAACGGCCATGATGCTGAATGAGACCAGCGGCACGACCATTCTGTACGAACTCGATCGAGCGGGGTTTGGCATTGCCATCGATGATTTCGGCACCGGATACTCTTCGCTTGCCTACCTCAAGCGCCTGCCAGTACAGGAAATAAAAATTGATCGTACCTTTATAAAAGACATGGCTCAGCAACAGGATGACCAGGTCATCGTCACCACGACGCTGCAAATGGGACATAATCTGGGGCTGCGTGTGGTGGCAGAAGGAATTGAAGACGAAGCGACACTCAATTTCCTGCGCGATGCCGGCTGTGACCTCGCGCAGGGGTATTACATTGCCAAGCCCATGCCCTTCAGCGATTTTGTCGATTGGCTGAACAAGAAAAACCAGCCGCCCACACGACACGCCGCAAACATTTGAGCTGCAGCCTCCTTTATAGGGAAAGGAAATCAACCACCACTGGCACGCAAACGTTGTGTCTTGATGCCTTTCCAGCTGGAGACGGTCATGTTGCGAATCAACGCCCACAACGGACTCTCGTCAGGGCACGGTGATTTACCATTACCCATGCGCTGCAGTTGTCGGGTATACCAGACCGTTTCCATCATGGCCATGTCATCAATGGCTTTAATGCCTGTCGTGCGTGGCTTCACCTTGCTGCTGAAAGATTCGCCCTGCAGGATTCGCTTGCACAGATCAGGCTCGATCGCCAGCGAACGGGCCAAGCCGACAATATCGGCAGCGCCCGACGAAATGGCATCTGCCATTCCTTGCGACGTACGAAAACCGCCCGTCACCATCAACGGTGTTTTCACCCGCTGCCGAATTTGTTCTGCGTAACGCAGGAAATAGGCTTCCCGCTGCTTCGTGCTGTCACGAATATCCTTGCCGGTCATTTGCGGCGCTTCATAGGTACCGCCGGAAATCTCCAACAGATCCAGCCCCGCGTCGGCCAGCATTTCCGCCACCAGCATGGATTCCTCTTCACTGAATCCGCCACGCTGGAAATCGGCCGAGTTCATTTTGATACCCACCGGAAACTCAGCCCCCACCTGAGCACGAATCGCACGCAGGATCTCGACGGCAAAACGGGCACGATTTTCGAGTGGCCCACCCCATTTATCATTGCGCTGATTGTGCAAGGGGGAAAGAAACTGGCTAACCAGGTAGCCGTGCGCACCATGAATTTGCACACCGGAAAATCCAGCCTGTTTCGCCAACGCGGCCGCTCGTGCAAAACGCTCTACGATATCCTCGATGTCAGCTTCCGTCAGGGCACGCGGCGGATTGAAAAAGCGCTGAAAACGCGGCTCAAGCGATATTGCCGAAGGGGCCACCGGGGTCTTGACGATCAGGTTCGGCGCCTGCTTTCCCGGATGATTGAGTTGCATCCACAAGTGGGTTCCGCCGGCGGTGCCAGCGGCCGCCCATGCCCGTAGCAACTCCATATCACGATCATCTTCGAGCGCTACGTTGCCAGGCTCGCCCAGATGCCGACGATCCACCATGACATTGCCGGTGATAACCAACCCTACCTGCCCCTGCGCCCAACGCCCGTAGAGCGTTGCCAGCGACGGTGTGACATGGTTGTCGAGGGTGCCCAATGCTTCACTCATGGCGGATTTGCCGAAGCGGTTGGGAAGCGTGGCGCCACAGGGCAATGTTAGCGGGGAAGACAATACGTGGGCTGGATACATGACGCTCTCCGGATGTAATGACCAGCGGTCATAATCACAGAAACAGCACGTGTCGGAAAGGGTCGCAACGGGACACACTGTTCCAGACAACAGGCATGGCGACGTTCATCAATTCTGGCAGTCACCACTTCTCATAGTCACCACTGGCGATGGTCAGCGACGGTATTGTCGTAATCTTCGAGCCATCAAATGGGCACGTTATTGAAACCGAAATACCTGAAGAAAAAGAGAGCGGGCATAATCTGAAGGATCCGGAAGTAAAATTGACAATATTTGTCACCTTCCACGCATCTTTTACGATCGTCCCTGTCGTATTTGGACAGATGGAAAACAAAAAACGCCCACAAGGGGCGTTTTTTGTTTCGGGCGATGCCCGGGAATAACGACGTTACGTCGATTATTCTGCGGCTGGAGCCGGAGCTGCAGCAGCTTTCTTGGGACGACCGCGCTTGCCAGCAGCTTTTGCTTTGGCAGGAGCTGCTTTCGGCTTGGCAGCCTTGGCAGGACGACCACGCTTTTTCGGCGCAGCAGCAGCTTTTTTGGCGGCGGGCTTGGCAGCCTTCGCTTTGGCTTTTGCTTTCGCTTTGGCGGGTTTCGCTTTTGCTTTAGCAGCCTTGGCAGCTTTCTTCTCTGCCGCAGCTTGTTTTTTAGCTTTGGCAACTGCAGTTTTCAGCTTTTTGACTTCAGCAGCAGCTTCGCTGGCAGCCTTTTTAGCTGACTTGGAAGCAGCGGTAGCAGCTTTCAATTTGGCTTGCAGCTCAGATACACCAGAAGTAGCTGCAGCTTTTTTGGCTGCAGGCTTGGCTTTGCTAGCCGTTTTTTTGGGTTTAGCGGATTTAGCGCGTGCCATTTCTCGTTTTCCTCTCGTTAAAGACAAAATCGCACGCCCGAAAAATTACCCAACAAGCGCGCTTAGGTGAAAGCATAACACATTATTTAAAATTCACGAGGTCAAGATAAAAAAACTGCACATTGTTTATTGTCCAAGCGCAACAAATCGATAATTCGTGATGAATGAAAGCCCTTTCGATGCCCGACATAACGCCCATTATGACCACCGGCAACCTGCCGACGAGCCAACAGGAACACACTCCGTTACTGCCGCCACGTCACGCCACAAGCTTTCGAGGCCTTCCGGCATAAATCCAAAAAACACTATTTTTACCGCCTTTTTTTTAATTGTTTCGGGCAGCGCCCCATGTCTCCGACACCATTTGCACTCTGCCCGTTCCGGTTCGGTCAAACCGGAATTCGTTCTCGACGACCATTCTGCACCTCATCCCCTCGGCATGGTCCGCGTGGATTCCCATTGCGGCAGGAATTGGCTGGCTTGACACCATAAATTGGTTCCCCCACTCTTGGCTCACTATCAAAATTCAGGAAAATCGACCATGTCCGAACCGATTCCATCCGCCACCGTAATTCTATTGAGAGACACGCCCAGCGGCCTTAAAGTGCTGCTATTGCGCCGGAATTCAGATATTGCCTACGGCGGAAGCTGGGTTTTTCCGGGCGGACGGATTGATGAATGCGAGTACTCGGCAGCAGAGGGCGACCCTTTAAAAGCCGCTCGCCTCGCTGCCGTGCGCGAAACGCATGAGGAAGCAGGCATCCACATCAAGGATAACGACCTGCTTTATTTCTCCCACTGGACAACACCGGTGATACGCCCCAAGCGTTTCAGCACCTGGTTTTTTCTGGCGCCGGTCACTGACAAGGCCGTTCAGATCGACGGTGGAGAAATCCATGCGTTCGAATGGCACACGCCGGCAAGCGCGCTTGCAGCCCAGGCAGACAAGAAAATAGAACTGCCACCGCCGACATTTGTAACCCTTACCCAACTCAAACCTTTTGTTACAGTTTCCGATGCGCTGGCATTTTTTAGTGCCCGCGAGCCCATACAAATACAACCCACCGTGGTCAAATCAGCCGATGGCTTCGTCTATCTCTACAACGACGATGCTGGCTATAGAGATGCAAATCCGGAGCTGCCAGGTGCTCGTCATCGCCTCGTGCAACCGCACAATGGCAACTGGGAGTACATATTTGAGGTTTGAGTCAGGCTATTTGAGAAATGCACCGAAAGTGTCCCGGCAAATGCGTTGCTTGTTTCCGAATGAATTGCATTGCGCTTTACGACAAACGGGAAATATTCCCGGATGTCGTTTTGAACAAATCCCGCCATTCGGATTGAAAGCAATGAACCCTGACTACTATATATTTAAACAGATAATTCACCCAACAGAATAACGCCCACATTAAGCTCCAAAACGGCACCGACGCCACCCCGATAAACGCCAGAATAACCTGTTAAAATAGGCATTATTTAAAAACCCTGACACTCACTCCGGCCGCCATGTGACAACGCAAACCGAGGCCGCCAGGCAATAAAAAAGGCGGCCTGTTTTGGCAGGCCGCCTTTTTTGGATGACATCTGTTTGTTGCTAATCAAGCATCATATGGATGACGCAAGATGATGGTTTCGTTACGGTCAGGACCGGTCGAAATGATGTCAACCGGTGCACCCACCGCTTCTTCCAGCACCTTGATGTAGGCTCGCGCATTGGCTGGCAGATCCTCAAGACGGCGGGCGCCGAACGTCGACTCCTTCCAGCCGGGTATTTCTTCGTAAATCGGCACGATGCCATCGTAGTCGGCCGCGTCGACCGGGAATGCCGTAATTTCGCGACCAGCAGCATCCTTGTAGCCAACACACAGGCGAACGGCATCGAGCCCGTCGAGGACGTCAAGCTTGGTAATGCACAGGCCGGATACCGAATTGATCTGGATCGCACGACGCAGCGCAACGGCGTCAAACCAGCCGCAACGGCGCGGACGCCCGGTAGTCGTGCCAACTTCACGGCCTTTGACAGCGAGATGCTCGCCCACTTCATCGAACAATTCTGTGGGGAACGGGCCGGATCCTACCCGGGTGGTATAGGCCTTGGTAATGCCGAGCACTTCATCCAGATAGCAAGGGCCGAAACCACTACCAGTGGCGGTACCACCTGCGCTGGTATTGGACGACGTGACAAACGGATAAGTGCCGTGATCGATATCGAGCAAAGTCCCTTGCGCACCTTCGAACATGATGTTGTTGCCCGCTTCGCGATGCGCATGCAGGATCGCGGTAACATCAGCCACCATTGGCTTGATATGCTCAGCCAGCGCCATCACTTCATCAAGCGTTTGCTGGAAATCGATAATGTCGGACTTGTAGTAATGCTTGAGCACGAAATTGTGGTAGTCGAGCACTTCACCCAATTTGGATGCCAGACGCTCACGATGGAAAACGTCACCCAGGCGCAGACCACGTCTTGCCACCTTGTCTTCATAAGCAGGCCCGATACCACGACCGGTGGTACCGATTTTTGCTGCACCGCGTGCTACTTCACGCGCCCGGTCGAGTGCAACGTGATAGGAAAGAATCAAGGGACAGGCAGGGCTGATGCGCAGACGCTCACGCACGGGAACTCCACGCTCTTCGAGCATGGTCATTTCCTTGAGCAGTGCATCAGGTGCCAACACCACGCCGTTGCCGATCAGACACTGCACGTTATCGCGCAGGATTCCCGAAGGAATCAGGTGCAATGCCGTTCTGACGCCGTCGATCACGAGCGTATGACCTGCGTTGTGGCCGCCCTGGAAACGTGCAACGCACGCTGCGCGGTCAGTCAACAGATCCACAATTTTGCCTTTTCCTTCATCACCCCATTGGGTACCGAGGATAACTACACTTTTGCCCATTTGACTTAGGCTCTCCGTAAGGTGCTGGTTCTGGAATATCTGTATGCTTCACACATTTTCAGGGAGTGGCACGACTTGCCACTGCTCTGACACTGAAATCAATTGAAAATTGCACCCTTGTGCAAACAGCGAACGGGAATCACCCGGCAGGGCTTGCACCACAACATCGCCGCCTGCACGCAGTTCGGCAATTCGCGCCCATAACGTCGGGTCGCTGGTAAACGGCGCGGAAATGCGACGCACTGCTGTCGTGTTGACGTTGGCCCATTTTACCAGCCGCGCCAGATCGGTACTGAAGCCGGTAGCGGGTCGCGCACGACCGTATACTTCGCCAATTTTGTCATAACGACCGCCGCTTGCCACCGCATGCCCGATGCCCGGCAGATAAGCGCTAAAAACGGGCCCCGTGTGGTAATGATACCCGCGCAGTTCGCCCAGATCGAAATAGAGTACAACGCCCGGATTGCGCTGCCGGGCAATATCAGCGATGTATTTGAGGTCGTCTATGGCGGCGAAAACGGCAGCAGGTGAACCTGCCAGAGCCACACGCGCCTCATCAAGCACGGACTCATCACCGGCCAGCTGAATCAAGATACGAAAGCGCTCGCTGGCCACCGGGTCGGTCATTTCATTGCGCAAGAAATCTTCCAGCTCAGGAACCGCCTTGCGCTGAAAAATTTCGAACAATCGCCATTCGGCGTCAGCATCCAAACCGGCCTGATCGGCCAATGCCCGATAAATGGCGACGTGGCCCAGATCCAGATGCACACCGGAAAGCCCGGCCGCCTGCAAGGTTTCGAGCATCAGCAATACGATTTCAGCGTCGCTCTCGACGCCCGCATGCCCATAGAGCTCTGCGCCAATCTGGATAATGGCACGCGAAGCCGCCAGGGTCGCCGGCTTGGCATGCAACACATGCCCGGCATAGCACAGGCGGTTGGGGCCTTCCTGCGTGAGGGAATGCGCATCCATACGGGAGATCTGGGGCGTCATGTCGGCACGAATGCCCATCTGCCGCCCGGTCAACGGATCGGTCAGTCGAAAGGTCTGCAGTGCAAGATCGTTTCCGGCCCCCGTCAACAACGACTCAAGGAACTCGATGAGCGGAGGAAAAACCTGCTCATAGCCCCATGCGCGGTAGAGATCCAGTAGATGACGGCGAAGCTGCTCAAGGCGTGCGGCTTCAGGTGGAAGCAATTCTTCGATGCCTTCTGGCAACAGCCAACGGTCGGCGAGAGTCATTGCGTGCTCGATTTCCCAAGGTGTACACATAAAAAAGCCGGGGCTAGGCCCGGCGCGCAGGATTCTACCATGACCGCCCCCAGGGAGGGGATTGTTTTTTGACTCATCGGTTCTGTCTTTGGCCCGCCCACGCCTTATGCCCTGTCTGCTGTATTGATATGCTTCCCCACACGTTCGATTACTTGTACAGGATATTTTCCAATCATGACGAATTCAGTGTTGGCGCTGCCCTGGGATCGCCCCCATCCCTTCACGCTCGACATTCTGGTGGAAGCCAGCCACATGGACAGGCTGGGCCATACCAACAACACGCACTACGTTCAATGGATGCAAACCATCAGTTGGCAGCACGTCGAGCAGATAGGGATGGGCTGGGAGTTACAGGAAAAGGAGGGGCGTGCCATGGCCATCATTCGCACCGAGATTGATTATATCGCCTCGGCCTATTCCGGTGATCGCCTGATTCTCGGCACCTGGATTACCGAAAGCGACGAACGCCTGCAATCCGCCCGTCAATTTCAACTGATACGCAAGGACGATCAAAAAACCTTGATGCGGGCCACCTGTCGCTATGCCTGTATTGATATTCGCAAGGGAAAGCCTGCGCGAATGCCGCCCGCGTTTGTTCAGGCGCATCAGCACGCCATCAGCTTACACAGGGATGCACACTGAACGAAATAGAAGCCCAAAGTTTGAGGGGGGGGGGAAGAACAGGTGCCTCAGCGAGACACCTGTGGAGCGGGGATCAATTGCCTTTTGCTGAATTCATGTACTTGAAGAAATCACTGTCCGGCTCAAGCACCATGACATCCTTGCCGCCACCAAACGCCTGCTTGTAGGCGTTCAGACTGCGATAAAAAGCATAGAATTCCTTATCGGCGGAATAGGCGTGGGCATAAGCAGCTGCCGCAGCGGCATCACCTTCACCACGCGTGTCCTGCGCCTTTTTATAGGCGTTCGCCATAATAATGGTGCGCTGACGATCCGCATCGGCACGAATACCCTCGGCGAGTTCAGTACCGCGGGAACGGTGCTCGCGAGCTTCGCGCTCACGCTCTGCACGCATGCGGTTATACACCGAATCGATAACATTGGGCGGCAACTCGATGCGATTGACACGAACGTCGACGACCTCAACACCCAGCTCATCCTGCGCTTTCTTGCTGACTTCCTTGACGAGATCGGTCATCAACAGTTCGCGCTCGCCGGCAATAACTTCGTACACCGAGCGCTCACCGAATTTGTTGCGCAAACCTTCATTGATACGCGGTGCCAACAGACGGCTGGCCTGATCACGTAATCCACCACCGGTCGCCGTGTAATACAGCGAGGGGTTGGAAATCTTCCACATGACAAAAGAATCCACGATCAAACGTTTTTTCTCTTGCGTCAAATACTCTTCGGGACGCATGTCGATGCTGAGCACACGCCCATCGAAGATACGAGGCTCGCGAAACATGGGCACCGTGAAATACAAACCGGGTTGCAGATCAAATTCGGTGATTTCACCAAAACGCAGCATGATGCCGCGCTCATGCTGGTTGATGACCTTGAGGAATAGTGGGCCAAACAGCAGCGACACGCCGATGGCGACAATGACACTCAAAATTTTCGAATTCATGGACGTTGCTCCCAGCGACGGCTTTCCAGGGTTTGACGAATGCGGTCCGAAGGCAACAGGTTCTCACGCACAGGCTCGTCATTCACCAGCGGAGACTGCATGGCGGGTGTCAGGGCTGGCAGCGTATCGCCTGCCGTGGCCGGACCCGTGCCACCACCCAGCGGCAGATACAGGACGTTATTGGTCTTGTTGACATCAACCACCACTTTGGTGTTTCCGGCCAACACCCGCTCCATCGTGTCGAGGTAGAGACGCTCGCGCGTCACTTCTGGCGCCTTTGCATACTCGGCGAGCAAGCGCGTAAAGCGATTGGCTTCACCCTCTGCACGAGAGAGCACTTCGGATTTGTAAGCGTTGGCCTCTTCGATCATGCGTTGCGCTTTACCGCGTGCTTCGGGAACAATGCCGTTGGCATAAGTCTGCGCTTCGTTTTGCAGGCGGGTTTCATCTTCCTTGGCCTTGATCACGTCATCAAATGAGCCTTTCACCTCTTTGGGTGGGTGTGCATCTTCAATGTTGACCTTGGTGATAAGCAAACCGGTTTGATAACGGTTCAGGTGTTCCTGCAAGCGCAGGGTGACATCCTGCGCCATGACCTGACGCCCCTCGGTAATGATGCTGTCCATTTCGGTACCACCGACCACATGACGCAATGCGCTCTCGGTAGCACGCATCAGCGCCTCTTCCGGGTCGCCGATCGACAGGAAATACTGCTTTGGATCGTGCACCTGATATTGCACGTTAAGGGCAACATCGACGATGTTTTCATCTTCGGTCAGCATGGTGGCCTGCAGCGAAACGTTGTTCTGCTGCATCACGTTCACTTTGTAGACTTTGTCGACGAGCGGAGCATTCCAGTGCAAACCGGCGCCCACGATATTGTTGAACTTGCCGAACCGCAGTACGACCGCCTGCTCAGCCTGGTCAAGACGATAAAAACCGAACGCAGCCCATACCGCCAGCAACAAGACCAGAATCAGCGCAAGTCCGCCGTATCCACCCTTGCCATCCCCACCGAGCAAACCGCCCAGACGGTTTTGCAATTTCTGGATGAACTCATCGAGCTCCTGCTGCCCAGGGTCCTGCTTGTTTCGCCAAGGATCATTGGGGTTGCGTCCGCCACCCGGTTCATTCCACGCCATATAAGTCTCCACATTGGCTGACAGGATATTCAGACCGGAAAATCCCGTCGGTTCAAATCCTTATCAAGATTTTGATGAATAGTCAGGTTTCTAATTATTAGGAAGTCACGGCAGAGTGCAAGCTGTAAGCGACTTTACAGCGAAATATCTTCCAGCGTCACACCCTGCTTTTTCATGGCTTGCTCGAGGTCCTTGCGCGGCAAACGCACATGAATACACCAATCGCCAAATTCATCCACTTCCTCTGCCGCCACCGCTTGCAAGCGGTACAGCGCGGCTCGCAGCTGCCCCATTGCAGGGGAGAGATGCAAATCGGTGTCGATCATGTCCTTACCGAGACGTTCCCGCAACGCCTCGATCAACAGTTCACAACCGGCACCGGAACGCGCCGACAACCACACGGCTACCGGCTTTTCCTGATCGTCACGATCGATCCGGGGCGCGAACTCGCCCATCAGGTCAATCTTGTTGTAGACCATCAATACCGGAATCTGGTCCGCACCAATTTCCTTCAGCACCTCATTTACCTGAAAAATATTGTCATCACGTTCATCGGAACACGCATCCACGACATGCAGCAACAGATCGGACTCACGACTTTCTTCAAGCGTCGCACGAAATGACTCGACCAGTTTGTGCGGCAAATGGCGAATGAAACCCACGGTATCGGCCAGCACCACGACACCGACATCAGCAATACCTATGCGGCGCAGCGTCGGATCAAGCGTGGCAAACAACTGGTTGGCCGCAAAAACATCGGATTGAGTGATTCGATTGAACAGCGTCGACTTGCCGGCATTGGTATACCCCACCAGGGAGACGGTGGGAATCTCATTGCGCTTGCGCGCCCGACGCGCCTGATCCCGCTGTTTGCGCACCTGTTCAAGACGCTTCTGGATGGCCGTAATGCGATGACGGATCAACCGACGATCGGTTTCGAGCTGGGTTTCCCCGGGGCCGCCGCGCAAACCGATGCCGCCACGCTGACGTTCAAGGTGAGTCCAGCCGCGTACGAGGCGGGTCGACAAGTGTTCCAGCTGGGCAAGCTCTACCTGCAACTTGCCTTCATGCGTGCGCGCACGCTGGGCAAAAATATCGAGGATCAGCCCGGTGCGGTCGAGCACCCGGCATTGCAGGGCTTTTTCGAGATTGCGTTCCTGGGAGGGAGACAAGATGTGATTGAAAATCACCAGATCAGCCTGCTCACTCTCGAGCGTGACCCGGATTTCTTCAACCTTGCCGGTACCGACAAAAAATTTGGGATCAGGATGCGGACGGGCGGCACGCACCAGGGCTGCTATCACAGCCCCGGCCGAAGTCGCCAACATCTCGAATTCCTGAACATCTTCACGGGCGTGTTCGGCGCTGAAATCAACGTGCACGAGCACAGCGCGCTCACCGCTTTTGGGGCGCTCAAACAATTCCATGCAGGATCAGGTCAACGTAAGTACGGAATGTGAGTCGCCATTCGGCAACCATCAATGACGCCTGGCAGGCAGGGATTACATTTCCCCGCCTTCCATGCCGCCCTCATGGCCGCTGCCGCCGTGGCCACGCGGGTTGCGCGCAGGCACCACGGTCGAGATGGCATGTTTGTAGACCATCTGGCTCACAGTGTTACGCAGCAACACAACGTATTGATCAAAAGACTCTACCTGGCCCTGCAGCTTGATGCCGTTGACCAGGAATATGGAAACGGGGATGCGCTCTTTACGCAGTGCGTTAAGAAAAGGGTCTTGTAAGCTATGCCCTTTAGACATAAGTGAAGTCTCCTTGAAAAAAGTTCAGCCCTATAAGGTGGGCAAAAAAACAGCACAAGCTATCAATTAAAAAGCAACAACGAATCAGCAAAAATTTTTCGTCGGCCTCCCTAGCATGGGGGACTATGGCAACATTTTCAAGACTCGGCCTAACAAATTTGGGTCTGCCGGGTCAAGCCAGACAGCCTCCTTCCAGCTGCGCAGCCATGTAATTTGTCGCTTTGCCAACTGACGGGTGGCAATGATGCCTTGTTCAATCATTTGCTCACGGGTCACGCGGCCTTCGAGGTAATCCCACATCTGGCGGTACCCCACAGCACGAATCGCCGGGTGTTTTTCGGTCAAATCCCCTCGCGCATGCAGCGCGCGCACTTCCGCTTCGAAGCCGGCTTCCAGCATGAGGTGGTAGCGACGGGCGATACGTTCATGCAATACCGCCCGATCGGGTGGACACAACGCCAATGCGGTGACCTGATAGGGAAAATGATCGCGACCTTGCCCCCAACTTCCACCTTCACCCTGTTGTCGCCGATGCCATTCGGTCAGCGGCACTCCGGAAACTCGGTAGACCTCCAGTGCCCGCTGCAGACGCTGGGGATCCGTGGGCCGGATACGGGCGGCGGCCTCCGGATCAACCTCCGCCAGCAAGGCATGCACCCTACCCCAGCCAGCCTCTGCCGCCATTGCTTCAATCTCTGCCCGCACCTGTTCATTGGCTGCCGGAAGTTCGGCGATACCCTCGTACAACACCTTGAAATAAAGCATGGTACCGCCCACCAGCACCGGCGTTGCACCCTGGGCAACGATATCAGCCATCTCACGCAGGGCGTCGGCGCGGAAATCAGCAGCCGAGTAGGATTCCGCCGGATCACGAATATCAATGAGCCGATGCGGCGCCCGCGCAAGCGTTGTCGCATCGGGTTTGGCGGTGCCGATATCCATGCCACGATAAATCAGCGCCGAATCCACACTGATCAACTGACAGTTGGCCTGTTCTGCCAACGCCAGCGCGAGATCCGTCTTGCCGGCAGCCGTCGGCCCCATGATAAAAATCGCCGGTGGGCGCTCAGAATGTGCAGAGGTCATCGGCCACGCATGAATAGTTTGTCGAGGTCTCGCAGCGTGAGCTGCACCCAGGTTGGACGGCCATGGTTGCACTGCCCGCTGCGTTCCGTGGCTTCCATGTCGCGAAGCAAGGCATTCATCTCCATGACCGTGAGCCTGCGATTGGCTCGAACCGAACCATGGCAAGCCATTGTGGCCAGCAATTCATTGATATGACCTTCGATTCGCTGACTGGTGCCATGTGCCCGCAGATCGGCCAACACATCGCGCACCAAGGGCTCGACCTTGCCTTCGGCGACGAGGGCGGGCACCTCTCTCACCAGCAGGGTTTCCGGCCCCATTCGTTCGATACGAAATCCGAGACGGGAAAACCAATCGGGACGCTCATCGGCCAGATCCGCTTCTTTCTGGCTAACGGCCATACTGAGCGGCACCAGCAAGGGTTGCGCGCGCAGACGGTCTTCGGCCCAACTTTGTTTCATACGTTCATAGGTAATGCGCTCATGGGCAGCATGCATGTCGACCAGCACCAATCCGTGCTGGTTTTGGGAAAGAATATAAATGCCGTGCAACTGCGCGAGCGCAAATCCCAGCGGCGGCGTGGATGCATCGTCAGACGCCGGCAAGGCCGACGTGGCGTTTTCCATCCATGCGGCGACGGCGGCAGCAGACTCGTTGATGCCGCTATTGAGAGGTGCATGCAACTGCTGATACGCCTCCATGCTGGTACGATTGGCCGCCGGCGATGCAGCGTCGCCGCCAGACCAAACGGGGTAACGGCCCCCCTGGGCGTCAGTGTGTGACCCGGCACCGCCGACACCTATATTCAAGGCAGCCTGCTCACGCATAGGTGCAGAAAAATCGGTGACAGAGGCACTGCCCGTGTCGACAGACATCACGGCCGGCGCCGCCTGCGCGGGTGTTATCTCCGCGATGGCGCGATGCAGGCTGCGATACAGGAAATCATGCACCTGGCGGCTTTCACGGAAACGCACTTCATGTTTGGTCGGATGGACGTTGACGTCGACATTGCGGGGATCGAGCGTCAGAAACAACACATATGCCGGGTGTCGATCGTGATACAACACATCACTGTAAGCTTGGCGAACCGCGTGATTCACCACCTTGTCGCGAATGGCACGGCCATTCACAAAGAAATACTGCAAATCGGATTGGGCCCGGGAAAACGTGGGCAAGCCCATCCAGCCCCACAGGCGCAGCTCACCGATCGACACATCGACGCGCACGGCATTTTCGACAAAATGCGCACCCAACAGGCTGGCAATACGCCGATCCTGCTCCATTTCTGTCGTCGCCGGTTTCAACAAATGCTGCGCGCGCCCGTTGGTACGAAGACTGAAGGCAACATCAAAATGGCTGAGTGCGAGCTTGCGGAACACTTCTTCAAGATGATTGAACTCGGTTTTTTCACTGCGCAGGAACTTGCGCCGGGCCGGCGTATTGAAAAACAGGTCCCGAACTTCCACCGACGTTCCCTGCGGATGTGCAGAAGGAGCAATCTTGGCCGCCATGTCGCGGCCTTCGGTTTCCACCCGCCAGCCTGCACCGCTGTCGTTATCACTGGACGTCAGCAGCAGGCGCGATACCGAGCTGATCGACGCCAGCGCCTCGCCACGGAAACCGAGCGTCGCCACGCCTTCGAGATCTTCGAGCTGGTGGATCTTGGACGTGGCATGACGGGCAACGGCCAGCGGGAGATCATCATGCGCGATGCCGCCACCGTTATCGCGAACACGAATCAGCTTGACGCCACCCTCTTCAACATCGACATCGACGCGCGATGCGCCCGCGTCGACACAGTTTTCCAGCAGCTCCTTGAGAACGGATGCCGGGCGTTCAACAACCTCGCCCGCTGCGATCTGGTTGGCAAGGCGTGGGGACAACAACTGGATATGGGCCATGGCGGGTGCAGGATATCAGCAATCAAAAAAACAAAAAGGCCACCCCGGGGTGGCCTTCGGTTAACACAACATGGTCACTCAGACACCAACAATCTGCAATACCTGAGCACTCAATCCCTGGCGCGCGCATTCCCCGGGCGACTCTTTTCGGAATCTGCATAAGCCAGGGTCGATGCACCTTTGTCACGTTTCCACGCCAGATAGGTGCCCGGGGGCGGATTGCCGGAGAAATAATCCATCACGCCTCGGGTAATGGCGCGAGCCAGTTTTTGCTGGTGCGCCTGGCTGCGGAGGTTGGCTTCTTCTTGCGGGTTGGAGATGAAGCCGGTCTCCACCAGGATCGATGGGAAATCGGCGCTCTTGAGCACCGCAAAACCGGCTTTCTCGATGTAGCGCTTGTGCAAGGGGGTGGTATTGCCCAAATGGCGCAACACGGTACTGCCTACTTTCATGCTGTGTTCCATTGCGCCTTCCAGCGCAAGATCGGCAATGACGGACGCAACCATCTTGTCCTTGTCCTCCAGCGCGCCACCCACCAGGTCTGACTGGTTTTCACGATCTGCCAGCATGGCCGCCAGAGAACTGGTGGCACCGTTACGAGACAAGGCAAAGACGGACGCGCCCTTGGCCTTGCGCGCCAACGCGGCGTCGGCATGGATGGATACGAACAGGTCAGCCTTGAGCTTGGTACGTGCAATATCACGGCGTGAAGCCAAGGGAATGAAGTAGTCGCCGGTGCGCACCAGTTTTGCCTCGACACCTTCCTGTTTGGAAAGCTCTGCCTGCAACACCCGCGCTATCGCCAGGGTGACATTCTTTTCACGAATGCCGCTCGGCCCGGTAGCGCCTGGATCCTGCCCACCATGACCGGCATCGATGGCGACAATGACATCACGCAATTTGCCCGGACGGGCCAGTGTCATGGTTTTCACCGGCGCTGGCGCAGGCTTGTTGATCACCGTGATCTTGCTGGCCACCGCTGTCTTGTTGGCAATGGGGGTGTTGCTAATGGGGGTATTGGTAACGGCGGTGCTGCTGGTGGCTTGTGCGCTGTTCCCGGCAGGGATGCTGCTTGCGACCACTGCCGTGTTGGCAATGACCGGCTTGCTGGTAACGGCAGGCTTGACTGGCGATTTCGACGTTACCGGTGCAGCAACGCCCGCATGCAGGGGCTTGGCGGCAACAACATCTGGCGGAGTCGCATTGACCACGGGTGCCGGATCTATCAGGCCACTCACGCGCGGCGAGACAGAAGGTGAGCCGGTGGGCGTTTGCGTTACGGATGTCTGTGCTGCGGATGCCTGCGCCGCCGTGACGGGTGCGGACTTGGCAACGTCGGTCGCCGGACGGGCTACCACCGCCGGTTTGCTGGCCGGTGCCGACGCAGCAGAAAAAGGACCACCCGACTGCTCCAGCAATGCCTTGATCGCCGCGACATCGGCCTCGGAAGGCACGTTGCCGGGAGCTGCACCACCCGCCGCAACATTGGCACCCCTTGGCGCGGAATAGGCTGCCGTCGCGGGGATCGCAGGACGGTTGATGACGGGAACGGCACCTGGGGCAACAGCCTGACCGTTGCGCGCGGGCGATCCACCATAGATGTGCGCCGCGCCGACAGCCGCCGTAGCCGCAGGACTATTGACGCCATTTCGCTGCGCCGCCGCGCCCGGATGAGCAATATCGACGACCAGACGATGCCCTGCCTGCCCATCGGGTGGCAACACAAATCCTTTCGCGCTGGCAGCCTGTTTCAGATCAAGCACCATGCGCAAGGCGTTATTGGACTGCACCGCACTGCGGACATTGGTAACAACCGCTTCGGATGGAATACCGACATTACCGGCAAGGCTCTGGGTATCACTGAAATCCACGACCACCCGGCTTGGATTGTCGAGGGTGAACAACTTGTAGGAAGCCGGCCCGCTCAGATCAAACACAACGCGCGTATTGCCGGCGGAGGGCGCGACGCGGATAGAGGTAATCGATTCATCGGCATGGGCAACCGATGCCATGGCACTACACCACAGCGTTGCTGCCAACGCAAAAGGCGAACATGACAGCATCGCTGCCGATCGCTTTGTTGGTCTGAATGTTCCGAAACCTGCCCACTTCTTCATGACTTGGTCTGCTTCATGACACTAACTGAATGTCATCCTGTCGGTTGGTTCTGACGTGTTGCGCCAACGCCTGCAAACCAGCAAGGGTTTGCGGGTTAAAGTACTCAAGCAAAATACGGCGACAACTTTCAGATTTCTCTATCGTTAATTTTATATCAGGATCGGGCAAAACACCCAGACCATTTTGGGGCCATTCCACCAGACAGATGCTGTTCTGCGTGAAATATTCACGAATACCCAGCCATTCCAGTTCATCGGGATCAGAAAGCCGGTACAAATCAAAATGGTACACAGTGCAATCCGTCAGCGCATAAGGCTCGACCAGCGTGTAGGTCGGACTTTTAACACTGCCTGAATGACCCTTTCCACGCAAAATGCCGCGACTGAGGGTCGTTTTCCCTGCGCCCAGGCCCCCCACGAGATGGATTAGCAGCGGCGGGTTGAACGTTAGCGCCAACCAACGGCCAAATTCTTCCATCGCTGTTTCGCCACAAACGCGTAGTGTCAGGGTGGTAGTCACTTGCCCGGTCTTGTTTTGCATGCTTTTTTCAGTCGTTCGCCAGAGTGGTCGTTATCGTTGTGTGCATTGATGCGTTCGCTCTACACCGGCATGGGTCATCAAGGATTGATCAACCGGCGCAACGGCACCAGCAGATCCGTGGCCAACATGCCCCGTTCACCATCGACAGCAGCAAGGTCGGCGGCCGTTCCGTGCAGCCAGACACCGGCGTTGGCAGCATCTGCCGGCATCAATCCCTGCGCCAATAATCCGCCAATGATACCGGATAACACGTCCCCCATGCCGCCCGTTGCCATCCCCGGATTGCCGACATCGGCGAGAAAAAGCCGCTGATTTTCATCGCAAATCAAGGTGCCCGCTCCTTTCAGCACAGCCACGCCACCATAACGCTTCTGCAACCCAAACGCGGCGTTAATGCGGTCGCCCTGCACCGTTGGCGTATCAGTCTGCAAGAGTCGCGCCGCCTCGCCCGGATGCGGCGTGAGCACCCATCGCGCTTGCGCCTGCGCGGCCAGGCCATGGGCCAACCAGAACAATCCATCGGCGTCGATCACTGTCGGTTTACCTGCGTCAACAACCTGCCGGAACAAGGCTTTGCCCCACGCCTCTCTCCCCAGGCCCGGGCCGACCACCACGACGCTCGCTGCATCGAGCAGCGGCTGAATTTCGGCGTTTTCCGGCACCGGGTGCACCATGAGTTCAGGCCGTCGAGCCAACAAGGCCGGTATGTGTTCGGCACGGGTCGCAACGGAAATCAATCCGGCGCCGGTGCGGGCCGCCGCTTCGGCCGCCATCAGCGTGGCGCCGCCCATGCCATGATCGCCCCCCACGATCAACACATGGCCGAAATGCCCCTTGTGCGCATCACGGGCACGCCTTGGCAATAACGCTTCTACCTGTTCGCGCAACACTCGCGTCATCAGGGGCGGCGTTTTTTGTCGAATGTATTCAGGCACCTCAAGCCCGGCAAAATACACTTCGCCAACGCAGCCAGAAGCCGCACCGCTCAGCAACCCGGCTTTCATGCCAATAAACGTCAACGTACAACTCGCCTTGACTGCCACTCCTAGTACCTGCCCACGATCGGCACAGAGCCCCGAAGGAATATCGATCGCCAGCACGGGTCGACCACTGGCATTGATCCATTCGATGGCCTCGCGCGCGCTGCCTTTCACTTCTCCCTGCAAACCGGTACCCAGTACGGCATCGACAATGATATCGGCATCAACCGCCATCTCCCTCGCAAACGGGCGGATACCCACCCCCGCATCACGCGCACCTTCAAAGGCCAGACGGGCATCTCCGGTCAGGCGTTCAGGCGGGGTGACCGCCAACACCTGCACCTGCAACCCTTTCTGCAACGCCAGTCGTGCGACCACATACCCATCGCCGCCGTTATTGCCGCTGCCACACAACACCACGCAACGGGTTGCCAATGGCCAGAGATTGACGAGCAAGCAGAACGCCGCCTCACCGGCGTGCGTCATCAACGTAAACCCGGGCACACCGGAAGCTATTGTCTGTCTGTCCAGCTCACGCGTTTGCGCTGCGGTGTACAATGCTGCCGGAAGTCGGCGGGTATAAGGCGTCATGGCGTCAATCCTGTTTTTTGCATAGGCTCATTTTAATTCACTTTGATTTTTACCGGTAAGGAATAAGCGTCTCGTGAAATCACGTATTCATCGTCAAGGGCAACGACCGTGACCGAATGCACCGGCAAGTTCCTGGATGCGGAAGCCCTCGAGCAACTCGCCAACGACATCAAACAATGGGGGCAGGCACTCGGTTTTCAGTCGGTGGGAATCGCCGGCATAGATCTCGGGGAACACGAAAGCCACTTCCTGCAATGGTTGGCCAACGGCTTTCACGGTGACATGGATTACATGGAACGGCATGGCACCAAACGCAGCCGGCCGGCAGAACTGTTGCCGGGCACCGTACGCGTAATTTGTGCACGCATGGATTATCTGCCCGCAGAAAACCCGGGCATGACACTGCTCGGGCAACCGGAAAAAGCCTACATTTCCCGTTACGCGTTGGGCCGGGATTATCACAAGGTCATACGCAAAAAGCTCACGCAACTGGGTGAAAAAATCACGCGGGCCGCAGGTCTACATGGCTTTCGCGCTTTTGTCGACAGCGCTCCGGTACTGGAGAAAGCCTTGGCCGAACAGGCCGGGCTGGGCTGGATCGGCAAACACACCCTGCTGCTCGATCGCACCGCCGGCTCCTGGTTTTTTCTCGGCGAAATCTATACGGATCTGCCATTGCCGGTAGACACACCGGTTGCCGCTCACTGTGGGCGTTGTCAGGCCTGCATTGACATCTGCCCGACCCGGGCCATCGTGGCGCCCTGGCAACTTGATGCACGTCTCTGCATTTCGTACCTCACCATTGAACTGAAAACCGCAATACCCGAATCATTGCGCCCGTTGATCGGCAATCGCGTATTTGGCTGCGATGATTGCCAGTTGGTGTGTCCATGGAATCGATTTGCGCGCACGACGCAAGAAAACGATTTTGCGGAGCGCCATGGACTGGGCAAGGCGGACTTGCTCGAATTGTTCCAGTGGGAGGAAAACGACTATCTGCAGCGCACCGAAGGCTCACCGTTACGGCGCATCGGTCATGAAGGCTGGTTGCGCAATCTGGCCGTCGGGCTGGGCAACGGCGTGGCTTCCGAGGCGGTGGTGAAAGCCTTGAATGCGCGGTTGCAACACCCCTCGGAAATGGTGCGCGAACATGTGCGCTGGGCATTACAGCGTCTCGGGGCCGAACACCCATGACGCCGGCATTCCTGAAAAGCCATCTGTTGCATCCGAGTGGTGGTCTGCTTTGGCATTGGCGCGCGCTGCGCAATCGTCATCACTGGCAGCCACTCTTCGCTGCCCTCGACACCTGGCTGCAGGAATGGATAACCCAATTACCCGACACGCATCGCCATCTGGTATTGATCGGCCCCAGCGCCGGCTGGACATTGCCGATGGACCGGTTCGATCGTTTTGATTCCATCACGCTCTTCGAGCCTGACGTGCTGGCCCGTCTGCGGTGGCGAACACGGCATGAAAAATCACGTTTACATTTTGATTTTCATGATGTTTTTTCGCCCGACGGCATGCGCTACCTGCATGACTGTTTTCCTGCACACGCCATACTTTTTTGTAACGTGCTGGGTCAGCTTTCTCCGACGGACCCCGAAGACGCCAACCGGTGGTGTGCCTCGCTGCGCACACAACTGCATGATCGCTGCTGGGCCAGCTATCACGACTGGGCGTCCACACGACAGCCCCCGACAGCATTCGCCACGCACCGGCAATTTCCGGCGCAAACCACACTGGAAACTGCGCTCGGTTCGTTCTGGCGCGATTCCGAAATCGAAATCAGCGACCACAACACCAGCGCATTGTCGGAACACATTCCATTTTCCTGCATCCCCTGGCGATTGCGAAAAAATCAGTGGCATTTGATACAGTGGGTTTCGCATATTTCCACTCGTTGATCCATTTCTGTGATCACGCACAATCGCGATTACTGTCACAAAAAACCTGTCAGTCATTATTAGTGTGGCGATTTCGTTGACCGCACGAGTTCGCCGCAACACAATGCGCCTCAATGGCCGCATGAAGGCTCAGGTTTTTCCAGGAATGTATTACGCAGAGGATAGCCAGATGAAATCCGTCCCGACGCTGTTGGCGCTTGCCGCTTCCTTTTTGATGCTTGCCGGCTGCAGCGGCGACGATAGCAAAAACGCCAGTGTGGATCGCGCCACATTGCCTGAAGCCACTATTTCCGAATTCAGCGTCGAAGGCACGTCCCCGGCGCAGGCAGATATCATTCCGATCAATGCCAACGTTGAAGAAGGCCGCTTTGAAATCCATTGGAATATCGCCCCGGAAAGCACGTTTCATCTGACGCTTTTCCTCAGCCGGGACGCGGTGGTTTCCGCCGATGACATCCCGCTTTTCGACAATGCCGTCTGCGGCGCGGTGCGGATGAACGACTGCTTTTCAGAAGACCGCTATGATTGCCAATTTGGCACCGACAACACGCTGTCCTGCACGGACGGATGGGAAGCATACAACGATGATCTGGCGGGCAACGGCTTTCTGAACGAACTGCCACAGGTGGCGTACATTATCGGTGAGGCCTGCGTTGGTAGCGACTGCAAGCATTCGGCAGTAAAGGTGGAATTTCAGTAGCTTTATATCAGGACAGACATTTTGCGTTGGAGAGCGTGCTCACATTGGTAGTGGCACGCATTTTTTCTTACGATCAGTCTTCCTTGCGATCAATCTTCCTGGCGGGCCGCTTCAACAAACAGGTGCGCGCGATAGTGTTTCAATTCGTTGATCGAATCGCGAATATCATCCAGCGCCAGATGTGAACTTTTCTTTGATACGCCTTCCAGCGCCTTCGGGTGCCAGCGCGCCGCCAGCTCCTTGAGCGTACTCACATCCAGATTGCGGTAATGGAAGAACGCTTCCAGTCGCGGCATGTAACGATAAAGAAAGCGACGATCCTGGCAAATACTGTTGCCACACATCGGGGACGAGCGTTTGTCGACCCATTGTTCGAGAAAGGCAATGGTTTCCGTCTCGGCGCGGGCATCATCCACGTCGCTCGCTCGCACTCTTGCCGTCAAGCCAGAGCCGCCATGTTGCTTTGTGCACCATTCGTCCATACCATTGAGCAACTCATCAGACTGATGTACGGCGAACACCGGGCCCTCGGCGAGAATATTGAGGTGCTTGTCGGTAACGACAGTAGCGATTTCAATGATACGATCCGAATCGGGATCGAGCCCCGTCATTTCAAGATCAATCCATATCAGATTGGTTTTACGGTCGGACATGCACACACCCTGCTGTTTTGGAAATCCACCTTGAAGTTTAATCCCTTTTGGCCAGATCCGGCGACTAATTGATGGCAAAGCGACGTTTGACCGAGCAGCAGAAGCAGCGTATCCAGGCCTCCAAGGATGCCAAGACACGTCGCGCGAAAGATCGCCACGTCCCCGAGGAAGGCAACGAATCCCTGGGATCCGAACAAACCGGGCTGGTGGTGGGTCACTACGGCACCTTTGTCGAAGTCGAAGCCCTGCCCCTGCCACGCGGGGAAACACCGGTACGCCACCCCTGTCATTTTCGCGCCACGCTTGGCTCGGGGCTGGTGACTGGCGACCAGGTGGTATGGCGCGAAGGAACGACGGGGCACGGTGTCGTCGAAGCCATCATGGAACGTCGTTCGATGCTGTCACGTCCGGACATGCGTGGCGTACTCAAGCCGGTTGCAGCCAATGTCGATTTCATCGTGCTGGTCATCACGCCCGAGCCACGCCCGTCGGCCGCCCTGATCGACCGTTATCTGGTCGCGGCGGAACTGCAGAATATTGAAACCCGTTTATTGCTCAACAAGATCGATCTGGTGGATGCCAACGAACTTAACGACTTGCATGAGCTGCTGGCACCTTATGTCGCCATCGGCTACCCGCTCTGGGAATGTTCAGCCCGCACGGGTGCTGGCATGGAGGCGCTGAAACAGGCGCTGGATCAGCACGTGAGTGTATTTGTCGGTCAATCCGGGGTGGGCAAGTCGTCGTTGGTGAATTCGTTGCTGCCCCACGCCAATGCCCGCGTCGGCGAGCTTTCGCAGACCTCGCGCCTGGGCCGCCATACCACCACCAATGCGCAATTGTTCCACTTCGCCGAAGGTGGCAGCATCATCGATTCGCCGGGGATCCGCGAATTTGGCCTGTGGCACTTGCAGCGGAACGAGGTAGCCCGGGGCTTTCGGGAATTTCAGCCCTTCCTGGGCGATTGCCGTTTCAGTGATTGCCAGCATCGTACCGAACCCGGGTGTGCGCTGCGACAGGCGGTTGAGGACGGCAACATTTCGCCCGCACGCATGGAAAGCTATTTCAACCTGCTGGATCAGGTGGGCTGAGCCTCAGAAGAATTCTTCATCAGGCGCGCTCGGACGCGGCACGGTCACTCCCGGCGCGGCACGGGCGGGCGCTGCTGCAGGGGCGCTGGTGGCCGGCGCATTGAAGGCCGGTGCACCGCCAGCAGGTGCTCGCGCAGCGGGATTGGCGGGGGCAGCCGTCGCGGCTGGCCGTGAAGGTGCGGCGTTACCCGTCGGGGCGGCACTGAACGGATCAAGGTTAACAGGCGGCGTCGAACTTTCTCGTACAGTAGAACCGCCTGGCGCCGACAATACCGGTTGGGGTGTCAAGCCTGTCGGCACCGCCGGCACGCTTTCCGGAACGGCACCGGCCCGGCTGGCAGCAGGATCAAATCCCGTCGGGAAATCCGCATCCGGCGGCAAATTCGGATCGATCGCTGGCGCGGCAGCCGGCTTGCCGGTATCAGCCCCTGGAATCACGCCACCGGGAAAGCCACTTTCGTCTGCTGCCTCCCCTTTTTTGCCTTCATCCTCAGGTTTCTTGTCTTTCGAAGGGGGTGGCGGATTGATCGGCGTACGCATGGCCAATATTGAAATGCGACGGTTGATCGGATTTTCCGGCTTGGCCTTGTCATACAGCTGACTGTCGGCAAGACCGACCACCCGCGAAATCTGTTTTTCCTTGATGCCGGCGCGCAGCATCGCCCGCCGTGCCGCGTTGGCACGATCGGCCGACAATTCCCAGTTCGAGTAGTTCTCGACTTCGGTAAAGGGCACGGCATCGGTGTGTCCCGTCACGCTCAAGGGATTGGGCACATCGAGCATGGTCTTGGAAATTTCCTTGAGAATGGTGCGCATGTAGGGCTTGATGACATCGCCGCCACTGTCGAACATGGGGCGTTTATCCTTGTCGACCACTTCGATCAGCAAGCCTTCTTCGGTGATCTTGATGATGATCTGGTCTTTCAGTGCGCCCAGCGTGGGATCAGCTTCGATACGTTCTTCGAGCATCTGCTTGAGCTCTTCGAACTTGTTGTTCTCTTGTTGCTCATGCATTTCCTGCAGCTGTTGTTGCTGCTCCATCTGCTTGACCTGCTCAACGGCCTGCTCGACGGCTTCCTGGCTCAGGTTGGGCTGGGTATTCTTGTCGGGATCAACATCCGGTTCCTGGGTGGGCGGTGCCGGCGAACTCACGCGATCAATGGCGTCGGTATTGCGCATGCCTCCGCCCAAATTGATGACGAAGGGTGATCCCCCATCGGTGTAACCGGTCGGATCGCTGAAATACATCGAAATCGCCATTTTCTCTGCAGGCGTGGTTGATTCAATCAGCCACAACACGAGAAATAACGCCATCATTGCCGTCACGAAGTCGGCAAACGCCACTTTCCATGCACCACCGTGTGCGCCTGCCGCGTATTTCTTTACGCGTTTGACGACTATCGGTTTATTGGCGTCAGCGGCGTTCATCGATTACCGGCCCCGCAGTGCGGAATCCAGTTCGGCGAAAGTTGGACGTTCTTGACCCGGCAACACCTTGCGACCGAATTCCACGGCCAGTTGCGGTGGAATGCCATTGACCATGGCCAGCAGACAGACCTTGCTGCACTCGTAGATTTTCATGCCTTCCTGCGCATCATGTTCCATTGCAGAGCTCAAGGGAGCGATAAATCCATACGCAAACAGTATCCCGAGGAAGGTTCCGACCAATGCCGCACCGACGTGGTGACCCAGTTCGTCGGGAGGCCCTCCCAGGGATCCCATGGTAATAACGATACCCAGTACCGCCGCCACGATCCCGAACCCGGGAAGACCGTCAGCCACTTTGTTGAAGGCATGCGCGGGGGCTTCTGCTTCATGTTTGGCGGTCTCGATTTCCTGATCCATCAGGCTTTCAATCTCAATCGCGGAAAGGTTGCCGCTGGCAATGATACGCAGATAATCGCAGATGAATTCCACCAGTTTGGCAGTCTGGTTGACATGGTGGTAACGCATGAATATTTCGGATCCGCCAGGATTCTCGATGTCTTCTTCAATCGAGATCAAACCGTTTTTGCGCGCTTTGTTGAAGATTTCATAAAGCAGCGAAAGCAGTTCCATATAACCATCTTTATGCCAATGGGATTTGCCGGAAAAGGTTGCGCCAATGCCAGCCCCTACCCCCTTGACCACGGGCATACCATTGCCAATCAGGAACGCGCCCGCCGCCGCGCCGCAGATAATGATCAGCTCATAGGGCTGCCACAGCGCCATTAGCTGTCCATGTGAAAGCACGTACCCGCCAGCCACCGAACCGAGTACGACGATGATTCCAATTATTTTTAACATAGAGGGATCAAATAATTGCCCAAACCAAATCCATGAGTGAACTACAGTTAAAGTTAAGAATAGGTTTAGGCATTTAACAAACCGAAGTTTATATCTTCCATGTCGACACGCTTTGAACCCATGGGGCTTGCAGCCCTCGCCAGCGTAGCCATGCGGGCAGAGTTACCGGCACTACCGGCAACCCTGCAGGCCGCCGTGGCCGGCTTGCGCGATCCAGATCTGACGGCACCGAAACTGGGTGAGCTGCTGCTCAACGATCCCGTGCTCGCCGCTACCGTCATCCGGGAAGTCGCCCGCCAGCTGCGCCAACGCTCGACACTGAATATTTCCAGCGTGTCGCATTGCCTGACGCTGCTGGGCATGGAAAGCGTCGGCACACTCGTCCGGCTAACGCCTTCCCTCCCCGCCGAATCGAAAGAAGTCGAACAGGCGCACCTGCGCGAGTGTGTCGTCACCAGCTTGCATGCGGCGGCCCAAGTGGGTGATTGGCAGCGGGTACATCCCCTGCTCCAGTTCGAGCAGACGTATCTGGGTGCACTGTTGATGCGTTTTCCCGAATGGGGGCTGTGGAAACAGGCCCCCAAGGAAATGAAGATGATTGAAGCGCTGTCACAGCGTTATGCCATTCCCCGTGCCGCCGCCGAAACGCTGGTGTTCGGCTGCAGCCTCAGTGACATTACCCTGCGCATTGCACAGGAATGGCGTCTTTCCGATGTGCTGACACAGGCCATGGATGTTCGTCACCTGCCGAAAATGAAGCCTCTGCTGCGGTGGGCGCGCAAGACACTGCAACAGCAACAGGCCAATATCAGTTACCGCGATGAAGGCATCCATCGCATCGAGATTGCCGCCACGATCCGCGTATTCATGGCCAACTGGATTGCGGTAGAGGCCCGCCAGGACTGGCATGGCAAAGGCATGCGCCGCTGCGTGACCTTGCTGGCCGCCTATTTGGGTACCAATGAAGATGCTGCCTGGAGCCGTATCCGCGATACGGCCCTGGCGCTGGCCCGCGAAGTACCGGACCCAATGACCGCACACCTGGCGGCCGGTCTGTTGTGGCCCGCCAAGGGCACGCCTCCCCGACGGATTCCTGAAGAATTGCGTGCAGATGCCGTACAACGCCTGCATAACCACGAGCCGGTCAAAACGGTCTTGGTGCGGGGCCGCGCCAAACCCGTGATGACCGCTGCCGCCCCCACACAAGCTGATGCGGTGCCCGCAGCGGCCAACCCGTCGTCAATCGGCGTCAGGCCCTCACCGGGTCGGGTGTATGCACCGGAAGCGGCGCCCATGCCGCCACCAACGGCTCCTGCCGCTGCTCCCGCCAAGCAACCAGGCTTCGCCACCCCCGAAAAACAGCGCCAGTTCGAACAGCATCTCAGCCGCCTGCTGGGAAGTGGCGTCCCGTTCAAGGTGGAACACGAAGTCATCCGCACCGGGATCGACGTACTCAAGGATTGCAGTTCGCTGGAACGTATCGTGGTCGCACTGGTGCACCTGAACCGGGACAACATCGTCAGTTACTACGCCGTGGGTTGTGAAAAAGCCCAGGGACTGCGCCGCTTCGAGATCAAATTGCAGCCCCCCAACCTGTTTACCCGGCTGGTCAAGCAACCGGCCGCCGTATGGCTGAGCCCGGAGCGCCAGAAAGAAGCCGTGGGCCTGATGCCCGGCCAGTTCAAACAAGCCACCCAGGTAGACAGTTATTTCACGGCATCGCTGTTCAACAGCAAAGGCCCCTTCGCCATCATTTATGCCGACAAGGGCAATAGCTACAGTGCACTGACCGAGCCTGATTACCAGATTTTCCGCATGCTGGTGAATGGCACCAACAAGTGCCTGCTGGCCATGAAGCACTAACGCCCGACATCACCGGCTCGGCAGACATGGCCATCCTGGCGCCCCCAGGGCAGGCCGGATCAATTCCCCCTGCCAATTCGAAAGCAGCTTCGGTACACTGGGCGCCGCATTTACCCGTTGCCCGCTTCCGAGGCCACCCATGACCTTGCCTACGCTTCCTTTATTGCTGGAACCCGCTGACCTGTTGCCGCTCCTCGGGCATCCGCAGCTGCTGATCGTCGACCTGAGTCAGGAAGCGAGCTATGTACATAGCCATGTACCGGGCGCCGTTTTTCTGCCGTTCCGCGCCATCGTCAACGGGCATCCCCCCGCACCCGGCCGTTTGCCACCGCTGGACGTTCTGACCGAGGTGTTTGCCCTCATGGGGTTGCGGCCGGATTGCCACGTGATCGCCTATGACGACGAGGGCGGCGGTTGGGCCGGACGTTTGATCTGGGCGTTGGACATGGTCGGCTTTGGTCGGGCGTCTTACCTGAACGGCGGCATCCATGCCTGGCGCATGCTGGAGCTTCCGGTCGAGAACGAACCCCGTCACACCCCCGCACCGCCCATGGCCCTGCAATGGCAGACGCAACCCAGCGTGGACAAAGCCTATGTCATTGAACGTTGCGAGCAGCCGGATTTCATTGTCTGGGATGCCCGCTCACCCGGCGAGTACACGGGAGAACGTGCACACGCCGCCAAGGCAGGACACATTCCGGGGGCCGTCAATTACGACTGGACCTGGGCGATGGACCCGCACCAGGGACTGCGCATACGCGACCTGGACGATGTCCGCCGCGAGCTGGCGAGCCTCGGCATTACGCCCGACAAGGAAATCGTCACCCATTGTCAGACGCATCACCGCTCCGGCTTCACTTATCTGCTTGGCAGGATTCTGGGCTTCCCCCGGATCCGCGCGTATCCGGGCTCCTGGTCGGAATGGGGCAACAGCGTCGAAACCCCGGTGGTCACCGGTCCCCAGCGTTTTTAACCTTTTCAGTCGTTTCGCGAGGATTTTATGGATCAGGAAACCAAAGACCGTTTGTTGGTGATGCCGCAATATTTACTGCCACATCACCTGTTGTCACGCACGGTCGGCCTGCTGGCCGAGAGTCGCTGGCCGGCGGTGAAAAACACTTTCATCAACACCTTCACGTCGATGTTCCCGGTGAACATGAGTGAAGCCGTTGAGGAAGATCCCCTCGCCTATGCCTGTTTTAATGATTTCTTTACGCGCGCGCTCAAGCCGGGTGCCCGCCAGATCGCCGACAGTGGTATCGCCAGCCCGGCCGACGGCGCCGTCAGCCAACTGGGAACGATCCAGGATGAGCTGATTTTCCAGGCCAAAGGCCATCACTA
>JBPOHS010000067.1:0-13399 GCA_052035295.1 Pseudomonadota bacterium | reverse complement strand
TCGACAAAGCTTGGCTCGGCTAAAACTTCACATCTTCTTTATGAAGGCATTCGGTTCGCCGATATATCTCTATACCAACAACACAAATACCCACACGCATTACTGCCATTTCGAATTGTTAAAGAGCAACCCCGGCTTCTTCGGGGCCTCAACTTCGCAGCTGAGGGTGAGCATTATACCTTTTTCCTGAACCCCGTCAACCGTTTTCGCTATTCGTTTTTCTGAATGCTTTCGGTTGATGAACCGCTTCTGCTGCGTCCCCATTTCTGGGTTTACGCATCCAAGGGCGGGTTTTTAACAGTAGCTTGATATGTTCACCACATCAAGCCGAGGTGGCGCATTCTATTGAAACAATCCAAGCCTGTCCACACAAAATCACGAAAGGAGGCAAAATTTTCAAGGCCTTAGCTGCTGGCACTGGACGTGTTCACGTCACAACCCGTTAAATCGCCTTACGCCGATAGTGGAGGGCCGGCCCTGACAATGCGTAAAGAAGAAAAATCCCCAGCAAAAGTCCAGATGGATAAACCGTTATCACTGCGACTGCCAGGATCACCACCGGTATTGCCACAAACGGAACCCGGCCTTTGAAGTCCAACTCCTTGAACGAACTATACTTAATATTACTCACCATCATGACTGCCGCAAAACCAGTCAATAGCGCAGCCCCCCAAGATACCTCCGCGCCGGTCGCCCCCTGATCTACACCAAACCACACCATCCCTGCCACGACTGCGGCAGCCGAGGGGCTTGGAAGTCCGGTAAAATATCGCTTATCGGCGGAGTCTAGCTGCACATTGAAGCGGGCAAGCCGAAGTGCGGCACAGGCGAGGTAGATGAATCCAATCATCCACCCAAACTTGCCCAACTCAGAAAGCGCCCAAGCGTAGGAAACCAAAGCCGGCGCAACGCCAAACGATATGCAGTCAGCCAGACTGTCGTATTGGGCGCCAAAGGCGCTTTGCGTGTTAGTTAATCGTGCGACCCTGCCATCGAGGCCATCGAAGATCATGGAGACGAATATAGCAATGGCAGCCTGCTCAAAATGCCCGTTCATGGCATAGATGATTGCATAGAACGCTGAGAACAACGCTCCTGTCGTGAACAGGTTAGGAAGCAGGTAGACACCTCTGCGAGGGACCTTCTTGCCTTCATGCAATTCCTTTTCCACCACTTCGAACACCACGCCATTGGTTTCAGATTCTTGTTCGGAAATTTCCGGCGTTTGCGTGGATTCATTATTTGTCTTGTCAGCTGCCATGGTTTGCATCCCATCCTTATGTGAGAGAGCCAATCGTAGCGGAATTCGCACTCACTGAAGGTAAAAGTTTAGTGCAAATTGAACGCGCAAAAACACCAAACGCGGCATTCGCCGCGTTTGGTGTTTTTGCCTGAAGCCAGAATCAGCGGCAGAATGAATAACGCCGCTGGATTCTTAGTTCTTGTTGCGATCAACCAATTTCTTGGCTTGGATCCAAGGCATCATGGCGCGCAACTTGCCGCCCACTTCTTCAATCAGGTGCTCTTCAGAAATACGACGCTTGGCCTTGAGGGTGGCTGCACCAGCCACGTTTTCCAACACGAACTCGCGCGCGAATTCGCCGGTTTGGATTTCCTTGAGGATCTTGCGCATCTCGACCTTGGTAGCTTCGGTGATGACGCGGGGACCACGGGTGTAATCGCCGTACTCGGCCGTATTGGAGATCGAGTAGCGCATGTCAGCGATGCCGCCCTGGTACATCAGGTCAACGATCAACTTGAGTTCGTGCAAGCACTCGAAGTACGCCATTTCTGGTGCATAGCCGGCTTCCACCAGGACTTCAAAACCTGCCTGAACCAGTGCAGCTGCACCGCCACACAGTACCGCCTGCTCGCCGAACAGGTCGGTTTCGGTTTCTTCGCGGAAGTTGGTTTCGAGGATACCCGCGCGACCGCCGCCGTTCGCTGAGGCATAGGACAACGCGATATCGCGAGCACGGCCGGTAGCGTTCTGGTAAATCGCGATCAAGGACGGTACGCCGCCGCCTTCCAGATAGGTACCACGCACAGTGTGCCCTGGACCTTTCGGGGCGATCATGATGATGTCTTTGTCAGACGTCGGCTGAATGAGTTTGAAATGGATATTGAAGCCGTGCGCAAACGCGATGGTGGCGCCGTCTTTGAGGTTGGGAGCGATCTGTTCGTTGTAAACTTTGGCTTGTTGCTCGTCTGGAGCAAGGATCATCACCAAGTCTGCCCACTTGGCCGCTTCCTCGACGGTTTTGACCGTCAGGCCCGCAGATTGTGCTTTCTTGGCAGAAGGTGATCCTTCACGGAGACCAACGGCAACTTCGACGCCGGAATCACGCAGGTTGTTGGCGTGTGCATGGCCTTGTGATCCGTAGCCGATGATTGCCACCTTCATGTTCTGAATGATGGAAAGGTCGCAATCTTTGTCGTAGAACGCTTGCATTTTGTTCCCCTGGTTTAATCGCTATTTGCTGTTGGTTAATGGGTTTCTGATAAAACTTGGAAATCCAATTCTTTACGTGTTGCGTCAGAGCGCCAACGTCTTGTCGCCGCGCGCCATACCGGATACACCGGTACGCACCACTTCCAGAATGTTCACTTCGCCGACGGCCTCGATGAAGGCGTCGAGCTTGTCACTGGTACCCGCCAGCTGCACCGTATAAACGGAGCTGGAGACATCAACGATCTGGCCACGGAAGATGTCTGAGGTACGCTTGATTTCGGCGCGCTGGGCACCGGTGGCTTTGACCTTGATCAACATGAGCTCGCGCTCAATGTGGGCGCCTTCCGTCAGGTCGACCAGCTTGACGACTTCAACGAGCTTGTTGAGCTGTTTGGTAATCTGCTCGATGACACGCTCCCCACCTTTGGTGGTAAGCGTCAGACGCGAGAGCGTCGGATCGTTGGTTGGTGCAACAGTCAGTGTTTCGATGTTGTAGCCACGTTGCGAGAACAGGCCCACCACGCGAGAAAGCGCCCCGGGTTCGTTCTCAAGCAGTATGGAAATGATTCTGCGCATGATCAGGTCCGCTCCGTTTTGTTCAGCCACATGTCGCGCATCGAGCCCTCTTTGATTTGCATCGGGTAGACGTGCTCGGTGGGGTCAACATAGATGTCCATGAAGACAAGGCGATCTTTCAGTTTGAAGGCTTCTTCCATGGCAGCATCGAGGTCGGCCGGATTGGTGACACGCATACCCACGTGACCATAGGCTTCCACGAGTTTGACGAAATCAGGCAACGACTCTTCGTACGTTGAGCTGGAGTAGCGGCCTTGATACTGCATGTCCTGCCATTGACGCACCATGCCGAGAGACTGGTTGTTCAAGGTGATGATCTTCACCGGGAACCCGTACTGTAGGCAGGTCGCCAGCTCCTGGATGTTCATCTGGATGGACCCTTCGCCAGTGACACACGCAACCGTGGCTTCTGGGTGTGCAACAAGGCAGCCCATTGCAGCGGGCAAACCGAAGCCCATGGTGCCGAGACCACCTGAGTTGATCCACTGGTAAGGACGGCGGAACTTGTAGTACTGGGCGGCAAACATCTGGTGCTGACCAACGTCCGAAGTGATGATGGCATCACCATTGGTCACGCGATACAGGGCTTCGATGACTTGCTGCGGCTTGAGGATGGACTCGTCCTTGGCATACCGCAGACCGTGATAGGCCCGCCAGGCATTGATCTGCTTCCACCAGGATTCGAGCGCAGTCTTGTCAGGCGTTTCTTCACCTTTCTTGACGAGGTCGAGCATTTCCATCAGCACCTGGTCGCAGGGACCGACAATGGGAATGTCTACCGGTATGTTCTTGGAGATGGAAGCAGGATCGACGTCGACATGAATGATCTTGGCGTTCGGGCAGAATTTCTGCGTGTTGTTGGTGACGCGATCATCGAAACGCGCGCCAACAGCCAGAATGACGTCTGCATGGTGCATGGCCATATTGGCTTCATAAGTCCCGTGCATACCGAGCATGCCAAGGCACTGCGGATCGTCCCCCGGAAACGCACCCAAGCCCATGAGGGTATTGGTAATCGGCATGCCCAATTGGCGAACCAGCTGGGTCAGATAGCTGGACGCACCTCCCAGTATGACACCACCACCGGTGTAGAACAGGGGACGCTTGGCCTGCATGAGCAAGTCCACCGCTTTCTTGATCTGTCCGGGATGGCCGCGCGTGACGACGTTGTACGAGCGCATCTTGATTTTGGCCGGTGCCGGGTACTCGAATTTCTCGAGTGGGCTGGTGCAGTCCTTGGGAATATCAACCAGAACCGGACCAGGACGACCTGTCGTAGCAATGTAGAATGCCTTGCGGATCGCTATCGGGATATCCCGCGCGTGACGCACCATGAAACTGTGTTTGACGATGGGACGCGTAACACCAACGATGTCGGTCTCCTGGAAGGCATCATCACCGATCCAGTCAGACTGCACCTGCCCGGTGATGATGACCATCGGGATGGAATCCATGTACGCGGTGGCGATTCCGGTGACCGTGTTGGTTGCGCCGGGGCCGGAGGTGGCCAATACCACGCCGGGCTTGCCACAGGCACGCGCATAGCCGTCTGCCATGTGGGCAGCAGCCTGCTCGTGACGAACCAGGATATGCGTGATGTCGTTTTGCTGAAAGAGCGCATCATAGATGTGGAGCACGGCTCCACCGGGGTACCCAAAGATGGTTTTAACCCCTTCGTCGCGCAGGGCGCGAACGACCATTTCTGCACCGGATAGTAATTCCACTCTCAATTACCTCTGTTTATTGCACGCCCTGTCTTGCAGCAGCCCTGGTCAATGGACTGGCAGGCAGATAGCGTTGCTTACTGGTGACCCGATGTCTGTCTCGCGCGCCAAATGAAAGCGACCGGGGCGCACGACCTGTGGGTAGGAGCAAGCTTGAGCAGATAAAGCATGAGGTGTTGGGCTTTCTCTGCCACAGGCGCTTTGGGCGCATGCGGGTTAACAAGCTAAGTCGACGGGATTGCCGCAGTGATCAGCTGCGTTTCTGGCAGTATTCTCGCTCTTGCGCAGGAGAGCAGGGATTTCCGCTCATACCGCACCCACTTTAGTGAGCAGGGTATGTTGACAGGAAATGTTTTTTTGTCAATACCGACACCCCCCGCAACATCAGGAATGGCTTGGGTTTGTGATGTGATGGTTACTCACTTTCAGAAGCCGCGACTATGATTAGGTGAGGTGGCAAATGGCGGTAACGCACTGGATAGACTCGGGAGCTCGATGTGAACAGAAAAAGAACAGCTGGATACTTGTTTGGGGTGATCGCGTTATCGTTGGTTTCGTTCGCTTGGGCGGGCGGCATATATAAGTGGGTGGATGAGCAAGGCGTCACGCACTTCGGCGAAAAACCACCGGCCCCCGGGGTGGGAGAAAAAATCCGGGTGAGCGTTCCATCGTCCAGTTCATCGCCAGTGCCTGAAGCAAAAGCCAGCCCTGTTCCTGCGCCTGCACCAACGCCAAAGGACACCGCCGAAGACAAGGCCCAAGCCGAGATCACCAAGAAAAACTGCGAGATCTATTCCGCAAACCTGAAGGTTCTGCAAGAGCATGGCCGGATCAAGGAGCAGGCTGCAGATGGCCAGATGAAAATTCTGGCAGACGAGGAAAAGCAGAAACGCATTCAGCAAGCAGAGAAGTTTCTGGCAGAACACTGTCAGGGGCAGAAAAAATAGCAACGGCTATATCGAACACCAGGAAAGGCGGGGATATCCCCGCCTTTCCTGTCTATGGCACCACTGTTTGTCTCGTCTCCGCGTTGATCATCCCCTCATCTTTTTCATGACAACGCTTGCAGCGTCGTCACCTACGACCACTCGACTCATTCACCCGGTTTGGCGAAGACCAGCTGCCCGTTCTCCAGCCGCGCGTGTATCGTCTCACCCGGCAGGAATCGACCAGACAGAATGTCTTGCGCCAACGGGTTTTCAATCATGCGCTGGATGGCACGTTTAAGCGGACGCGCACCGAACACCGGGTCATACCCCACTTCTATCAAGCGGTCCATCACGTCGGCATCCAGGTCTATCTTGAGATCGCGATCAGCCAGACGCTTGCGAAGATTGGCCAACTGGATATCCGCGATGCCACGAATCTGACTGTCACCCAGCGGATGGAATACCACTACTTCGTCGATACGGTTGATGAACTCCGGGCGGAAGTGACGCCCCACCACTTCCATGACGGCATCCCGCATCGCGTTGTAATCGGCTTCCCGGGCCAAGGTCTGGATCAGGTCGGAGCCCAGGTTCGATGTCATCACCACCACGGTGTTCTTGAAGTCGACCGTGCGGCCCTGACCATCGGTGAGGCGACCGTCTTCCAGCACTTGCAGAAGGATATTGAAGACATCGGGGTGCGCTTTCTCCACTTCGTCCAACAGGATGACCGAGTAAGGTTTGCGACGAACTGTCTCAGTCAGGTAGCCGCCCTCTTCGTAGCCCACATACCCCGGAGGTGCGCCGATCAAGCGAGCCACAGAGTGCTTCTCCATGAACTCGGACATGTCGATGCGCACCAAGGCATCCTGGGTATCGAACAGGAATTCCGCCAGCGCCTTGCAGAGTTCGGTTTTACCGACCCCGGTCGGGCCCAAAAACAGGAACGATCCGTTGGGGCGATTGGGGTCAGACAAACCTGCCCGTGAACGACGCACCGCGTTGGCCACCGCCACGACGGCTTCCTGCTGACCGACAACACGCTTGTGCAGGGACTCTTCCATCTTGAGGAGCTTCTCGCGCTCACCTTCCAGCATTTTGGAAACGGGGATGCCGGTCCACTTGGAGACGACTTCGGCGATTTCCTCTTCGGTGACGCGGTTGCGCAGCAGTTTCATTTCCATCATTTCGGCCTGGGTCGCCATGTCGAGGCGTTTTTCCAGCTCGGGAATGCGGCCATATTGGAGCTCGGACATGCGCGCCAGGTCGCCACTGCGGCGGGCGGCATCCATGTCGATGCGGGCCTGTTCCAGTTCGGCCTTGATTTTCTGACTGCCCTGCAGGGCGGCCTTCTCGGCGTTCCAGATTTCTTCAAGGTCGGCAAATTCACGCTCGATCTTGGCGATGTCGTCGTTAAGCTTGTCCAGACGCTTGCGGGAGGCTTCGTCCTCTTCCTTCTTGAGGGCTTCGCGTTCCATTTTCAGCTGGATGAGGCGACGCTCAAGGCGATCGAGTTCTTCCGGCTTGGAATCCATTTCCATGCGGATGCGGCTTGCGGCTTCGTCAATCAGGTCGATGGCCTTGTCGGGCAGCTGGCGATCGGTGATGTAACGATGCGACAGCTTGGCGGCTTCGACGATGGCGGAATCCGTGATGTCGACACCATGGTGCACTTCATAGCGTTCTTTCAGGCCACGCAGGATGGCAATGGTGTCCTCGACGCTGGGTTGGTCGACCAGCACTTTCTGGAAACGGCGCTCCAGCGCGGCATCCTTTTCAATGTACTGACGGTATTCATCCAACGTGGTGGCGCCAACGCAATGCAATTCGCCACGAGCCAATGCGGGCTTGAGCATGTTGCCGGCATCCATGGCGCCTTCGGCCTTGCCTGCGCCGACCATGGTATGCAGCTCATCGATAAAGAGGATGACGGCACCCTCCTCTTTCGACAGTTCGGTGAGCACGGATTTCAGACGTTCTTCGAAATCGCCCCTGAATTTTGCACCCGCGAGCAACGAGCCCATATCAAGCGAGAGGACGCGCTTGTGTTTTAGGCCTTCGGGCACTTCGCCGTTGACGATGCGTTGCGCCAAGCCTTCAACGATGGCGGTCTTGCCGACACCCGGCTCCCCGATCAGGACCGGATTGTTCTTGGTGCGGCGCTGCAGGACCTGGATGGTGCGACGGATTTCGTCGTCACGACCGATGACAGGGTCCAGCTTGCCACTGCGAGCACGCTCGGTCAGATCGATGGTGTATTTGTCGAGTGCCTGACGTTGCTCTTCGGCATTGGGATCGTTCACTTTGCTGCCCCCACGGACTTTTTCAATCGCGGTTTCGATGTCTTGCGCGCGTACGCCCAGCTTCTTGAAGATATTGCCGATGTCGCCCTTGTCTTCGAGCATGGCCAGCAACAGCAATTCGCTGGAAATATACTGGTCGCCACGTTTCTGCGCCTGACGGTCGGCCAGATTCAGGAGACGACCCAATTCGTTGGAGAGATGGACATTGCCATCCGGATTCTTGATCTGCGGCATGCGGATCAGGATGGCCGTCAATTCGTCTTTGAGCTGACCAATGTTGCAGCCAGCCTGGGAAAGCAATGGGCGAATACCACTGCTGCTGTCTTCGATCAGTGCCATCAGCACATGAACGGGCTCAATGAAGTTGTGATCACGCCCCAGCGCAATGGATTGCGCCTCGGAAAGGGCCATCTGCAGTTTGCTGGTCAATTTGTCGATGCGCATGGGAAACCTGCTTCCTATCGTCGGGAGCGCCAATCGTTCGGCGCTGGATGATTCTTAAATAGGGAGCAGGGCAGCGGTTTTCAAGGGGGAAGCGGAAGGGAGTTGGATGGGCTGTTGATGTGGATCAAACCTCCGGGGCCAACCACATAACGGAGAGCATACGGCCCGTGACCTTGTCACGCCGGTAGGAAAAGAAACGCGCATCGTCGACCGTGCAGAAACCCCCTCCCGTCACCTGCGCAATCCCCATTCGCCCCAACCGTTGACGGGCGAGCAGATAGATATCGCACATCCAGTGCCTACCATCAGGCTGCAAGGGCGACGGCTGGAAGGCGGCCTCATGTTCCGGGAGGTGTCGCAAAAAGGCTTCGCGAACTTCATGCCCGACTTCGAAATGGGAGGGCCCGATGGCGGGGCCGAGCCAGACCAACACTTCATCCACAGAATCAGCGAAAGTGCGTGCCGTGTTTTCGAGGACGCCGGCTTCAAGCCCCCGCCAACCGGCGTGTGCAATGGCCACCTGCGTTCCCGCGCGATTACAGAAAAACACCGGCAAACAATCCGCCGTGTGAATGGTAATCGGTAACCCGGGAACCTGCGTGGTCACGGCATCGGCAGGTTGGCGCGGCGTGCCGGGTGTCGCGACCACAACATCCGTGCCGTGTACCTGATCCAGCCAGATCGGCTTGTGTTTGAAACCGAATTTGTCGCACAGCACCTGACGGGAAGCCTGCACATGCTCAGCCGTATCACCGACATGATCTGCCGTATTGAACGCACCATAAGCCCCCGCCGATAACGGCGCACCTCGTGTACTGACACAGGCACGCACCGTGGCAGGTGCGGTCCATGCAGGAGAGAGCCAGTCTGCGCCAAGCGAATCAGATTGTTGCCTGCCCATATTGGTCAGGATTTTCCGATCGCATAATCGGCCTTGATGGCGTCAAGGACCTGCACGAAATCCTCTGGCAGCGGCACTTCCCAGGCCATCCACTCACCCGTTTCCGGATGGTACATGGCCAAACGCTGCGCATGCAGGGCCTGACGTCTGAAGGCTTGCAGCGATGCGACGAATTCCGGCGTCGAGGCTTTGGGCAAGCGCAGCCGACCACCGTATTCGGGATCACCCAACAGCGGGTAATGGATGTGTGCCATGTGCACACGGATCTGGTGGGTACGCCCCGTTTCCAGGGCGAGACGAATGTGGGTGTGGGCGCGATAACGGGCCAGGACACGGTAATGGGTGACCGCTTCCTTGCCGGAGTGCACTACTGCGCGGCGGGTACGATGGGTCGGGTGACGCCCCAGTGGCGCATCTACCTTGCCACCGCCGGTCATGACACCTTGCACGATAGCCTCATACTCACGCTTCATGGTTTTGGCTTGCAGCTGGTTCACCAGATCGGTGTGCGCCTCCAGGGTCTTGGCCACCACCAGCAAGCCGGTCGTGTCCTTGTCGATACGGTGTACCAGCCCGGCACGCGGCAACTCCGCCAGACTGGGAGCATGATGCACCAGCGCGTTGATCAGGGTGCCATCGTGATGGCCGGCGGCCGGATGTACCACCAGCCCGGCAGGCTTGTTGATCACCAGCAGGCTGTTGTCTTCGTGGATGATATCAAGGGCGATATCCTGCGGGACAAGGCGCTCATCAGCTTCCAGCGCTGCGCTGAGGACGAGTTCCTCCCCGCCAATGACCTTCTCCTTGCCGATACCTTGCTTGCCGTTGACTGTCAAAGCACCGGATTTGATCCAGTCTTGCAGTCGCGCCCGCGAATAGTCAGGGAACAATTGGGCTGCGACCTGATCCAAGCGTTTGCCTGAGCAGTCGTCGGGAATGATGGCCTGTTGCTGGATATGTGTCATGGTATGCATCTGTTGCGGATGTGAACCGGCCATTATAAGGCAGTTGCACAAAGAGCGCAGGTGAAAAGGCGATCCTGTTTAAAGCTATGCCCTTCACGGCGACATTGGTAATATACCCCCCTTCATTTTTCTGAATGCACGAGGCTGACCCGGCATGTGGCGATATTTGTTAGTGATTTTGACGCTTTTGTTCGTGAGTGGATGCGCCACGAACGAGGTTGAGGAAGAGCTGTCCGAGCGTCAGTACTACGAAGAAGCCCAGGAAGCACTCAAGGAAGAGCAATTCACCATTGCCGTCGAAAAACTGGAAGCCCTCGAAGCCCGCTACCCGTTCGGGCGTTACGCCGAGCAGGCCCAGCTGGATCTGATCTATGCCTACTACCGAAGCCTCGACTATGAATCCAGTGGCGCCACGGCCGAGCGGTTCATTCGCATGCATCCGGATCACGCGCAGCTCGATTACGCCTATTACATGAAGGGACTGGCCTCCTATTCGGTGGACCGCGGCCTGTTCGAACGTTTTATTCCCTCGGATTTCTCTGAGCGCGACCTGGCACCGGCAAAGGATTCGTTCAATGACTTCAGCCGCCTGCTCAACCGCTTTCCGGAGAGCGTTTATGCCGCCGATGCGCGCCAGCGCATGGTTTACTTGCGCAACCTGCTGGCCGAGCATGAATTGAAAGCCGCCCATTGGTACATGCGCCGCAGCGCTTTCGTCGCTGCCACCAATCGTGCCCGTTATGTGGTGGAAAACTTTGATCGCACACCGGCCATGCCCGAAGCACTGGCCATCATGTACAAAGCGTATCGCGAACTGGGATTGAATGATCTGGCGGCGGATTCGCTGAAAGTGCTGGTGGCGAACTACCCGGACTACCCCGAGCTCGACAAACAAGGGAACTTTCCCTATGAGCCCGGCAAGTTCGGCAAGCAATCGCTGCTGAACGTCGCTACGTTTGGGTTGCTGGACTGAGATCGCTCCTCCGACAAGATTGTCCCGCGCCAGCGGAGGAGGATCACTCCCCGGCTGGCCACTTGCAGGTAATCGGATAACGACGGTCGCGGCCAAACCCGCGCGGCGTTATCCGCACGCCGACCGCCGCCTGGCGCCGTTTGTATTCGTTGAAATCCACCATTCTCACCACCCGCTTCACCGTTTCTTCCTCAAACCCTTGCGCAATGATGTCGTGTGCACTCATGTCGTCTTCGATGTAGTGCGCCAGAATGGCGTCGAGCACAGGATACGGGGGCAGACTGTCTTCGTCTTTTTGATCCGGCGCAAGTTCGGCCGAGGGTGGTCGATCGATAACGCGCTGCGGAATGGGCGGATTGTCGGGGGTAAGTGAATTGCGGTATTCCGACAGGCGGAACACCAGGGTTTTCGGTACATCTTTCAGCACATCAAAGCCACCTGCCATGTCACCGTAAAGGGTGGCATAACCCACGGCCATTTCGCTCTTGTTGCCGGTGGTCAGCACGATGTAGCCCTTCTTGTTCGAAATGGCCATCAGCAGCACACCACGACAACGTGCCTGCAGGTTCTCTTCGGTTTTGTCGACCGGGGTGTCGCGGAAATCGTCGGCCAGCGTCTGCATGAAGGCTTCGTACATCGGTGCGATATGACGCACGTGATAGGTTACCCCCAAACGTTGCGCCTCCGCTTCGGCATCATCGAGACTCATCTGCGCGGTGTAACGGAACGGCATCATGACCGCTTCGACACGATCGGCGCCGATGGCATCGACCGCAACGGCCAACGTGAGTGCCGAGTCGATTCCCCCGGACAAACCCAATACGGCACCTTTGAAACCGTTCTTGTTGATGTAGTCGCGAACGCCCGCCACCAAGGCCTGATAGACGCTGGCTTCCTCTGACAATGGCTCGGGTCGCGGCTGCGGTATCGGCTTGACCTGCTTGTCGGCAATGTCGAGTTCGACAACGTAGATACCTTCCTCGAAACCAGGAGCTTCGAAGGCGACGGCACCGGTGCGATCAACCACGAGTGAACCACCATCGAAGACGAGTTCGTCCTGGCCACCGACGAGATTGGCATAGACGATGGGCATTCCGCCCTCTTCCGCGCGTTGGGCCAGAATTGCCTGACGTTCTGCCTGCTTACCGCGATGAAATGGCGAGGCATTGATATTGAGCATCAGGGCCGCGCCAGCGTCGCGCGCCTGCGCCATCGGGCCCGGATGCCAGATGTCTTCACATACGGTCAAAGCAACATCCACGCCCTTGATTCGGACGATACAAGGCGCATCACCGGCAGAGAAATAGCGTTTTTCGTCGAACACCTGGTAATTGGGTAATTCCTGTTTGAAATACTCCGCCAGAATTTCACCACGATGTAACACACCTGCCGCGTTATACAGTTTGCCGCCACTTGCGCGGGGATAACCGACAATGACGTGGAGTTCGGGCGGCAGTTGTTCCAGCAACAGGGCCAGGGCTTTTTCGACGCGCTTGGCGAGACTGGGCCGCAACAGCAGATCTTCCGGAGGGTAGCCCGTCAACGCCAATTCTGGCAGCATGACAATGTCGCTTTGCTGACGAAGTGCTTCCTGTGCGCTGGCGATGATGCGCTGGGCATTACCGGTGATGTCGCCCACCAGCAGGTTGACTTGCGCTATACTGATCCGTAACCCTTTGTTTTTCATGACAACTTGAAATTCCACACAATATCAGGATGTGAATCCACGGGGTCAACAACCCCAGCCGGAGAGTCGCTATGCTAGCACGAACACTCGTCATTGCCGCCATGGCGGTACTGGTGTATTACCTCTACCGACGCTGGTCGGACGCCCAAAAAGTTGCCGAAAAGAAGCCGCCAAAACCTCAGCCCATGAAAAAATGTGCCCATTGCGGCGTGCACATGCCGGAAAAAGAGGCGGTTTCGCTCGATCAGCTCTATTTTTGCAGTGAAGATCACAAATCACGTTACCTGCAGGAACACCCCTGACGCATGCTGGCACCCAGGCTGAGCAAACTCCTGAATCCGTCCACCTCGACCAGCCCGTCTCCCTATGACTGGCAATTGCTGCGCATTTACAGCATTTATCGCGTATTGCTGGCGTCCTGCATCCTGATCTTTTTCATTGTCGG
>JBPOHS010000233.1:0-8671 GCA_052035295.1 Pseudomonadota bacterium | reverse complement strand
ATATCGACATCAAGCCGGGTGAGATGGTGGCGCTGGTCGGCCAGTCGGGTAGTGGAAAATCCACCCTCGTCAGCCTGATACAGCGTTTCTACGATTATTCCGAAGGTTCTATCCGGATTGATGGCGTTGACATCCGCGATTACAAACTGCGCAATTTGCGTAAGCAGATCGCCCTGGTCAACCAGATGGTCACCCTGTTCAACGATACCGTGGCTCGCAATATCGGTTATGGTCAGGCGGACGCGCTGGATCAGCAAGCCGTTGATGCAGCGGCGGATGCTGCGTTTGCGACGGAGTTCATCAACCGCCTGCCCAATGGCATGCAAACGCTGGTCGGGGAAAACGGTGTGTTGTTGTCGGGTGGACAGCGTCAGCGCCTGGCGATTGCCCGAGCCATCTACAAGGATGCCCCCATCCTTATCCTGGATGAAGCAACATCGGCGCTTGACACCGAATCAGAGCGTTACATCCAGTCGGCCCTGGAGCGCCTGATGCAGAACCGCACGACACTGGTCATCGCGCATCGTCTGTCTACGATCGAAAAGGCAGACAAGATCGTGGTGATGGAAAAAGGCGTGGTGATGGAAGTCGGCAGCCATGCAGAACTGCTGGCGAAAGACGGTGCCTACAAAAAACTTTACGACATGCAATTCCAGGAAATCGCCTGAGCATTCGGGCGTTTTTTGCGTCAGAAGCTCGCTGGAATTAGCATGCAGCCTACACCAGCGAGCCTTGTGCCAGACATCAATCGCTAACGATCAACCAAAGTGGCAAACGTAGTGCAGGGTTTCAATCGTTTCAATATCGAACGAGGAATCACCTGGTACGTTGAAAGACTCACCACCGCCATACGTCTTCCAGCTTTCCTCGCCTTTCAGACGCACGCGGCATTTGCCATCGATCAGCTCCATGATTTCAGGGGCGCCAGTGTTGAACACCAGTGACGAAGGCAGAATCACACCTACCGATTTGCGGGTGCCGTCGGCAAGAATGACGGTGTGGCTGACGCACTTGCCATCAAAATATACGTTGGCTTTCTTGACGACGGAAACGTTGTCGAACTGACTCATGGAAATCCCCTTGGTTTGCTGGGCCCGCCCGCTGTTGCGACAAACAGTGCGTGGGCGTGGCGAATAGGTTCGTTGGTGGATAGTGTCGTTGGTGGATACTATCGTTGGTGCCGAAAGAGCCCGCAGAATCTAAAACAGCCGCGCCGATGTTGTCCAGCCGTTTATGGTTCAAGCGCATGGTGGATGGGCTCGTACGCGGTGGGGAACTTCCCGTCGACTACACATGTCAACCTGTGAAGGAGTCTTACAGCAGGAGATCGACATGGATACCGTACCCGAAACGTTCACGGAGTCGCTGGGTTTGTGGCTGGGGTATCTCGTGGGACCAGCATTCGGGGCGGGAAGTCTGCTGCGGCGGGCGAGGGTTTTTCATCCTGATGGCTTGTTGTTTCACGCGACAGTCAAGCCTACCGCCAGGGTGAAATCGCGATTTTACGATCTGGCGAAGGATCTGTCAGGAAACGCCATCATGCGGTTTTCCTCGTCTATCTGGAAACAGGAGTCACTACTGCCCGATTCGCTGGGTTGCTCCCTGCGCTTTCGTGTGGGGAAGCCTCCTGATATTCAACCGGAGGAGGGGGCCCAGGATCTCATCATGATCACGTCGCCAAGCCTCGCGGCGTTGCCCCTCCAGATTCTCAAGACCGATCAGCATGATTTTCTGGCCAACCCTTTTTTCAGTGCTGCTGCCTATCGGGTAGCCGACCAAAGCAATTGTCAATTGCGTCTGATGCCTCAGGCCGTCACCGCTGTCGGTTCCAACCGCAACGAGAAATTACTGGATTCAGTGATCAAGGGTAACGCGGTACTTCAGCTGGAGGTTCAGGAAGACTCGGCCGGGGAATGGCAGCCCGTGGTGGAATTGCGTCCCGACATGCCTGTGCTTTTCGATCAGTCATTCCTGCGGTTTTCGCCTTTTCGCGCCGGGCTCGGTATTCAGCCGCAGGGCTTGATCAATTATGCACGTATCGGCCCTTATGCGTTCAGTCAGTTCGTGCGTCGGAAAATAGCCAGAACACCCGAGGAAGCCGAAATATGGCCAGGCATTTCGGTGCCTTCCGAAGAGCAAGCGTTGCATATCCATGATGAAACGGCGTCCAGATAACGCGTTATTCATGGCTTGCACCCGTCATGACGAGGCTGCCAATGCGAATTGCACAGGTTGCTCCACTGTATGAATCGGTTCCACCGAAGTTTTATGGCGGAACCGAACGTATCGTTTCTTATTTGACCGAGACCTTGCACGACTTTGGTCATGAGGTCACCTTGTTTGCCTCGGGCGATTCCCGAACGAGGGCGACCCTGGTGAAGGTCGTGCCCAGGGCGTTGAGACTTTTTTCCGGCGTCGTCGATCCTTTGGTGTCGCACATGCTCTTGCTGCAGAAAGTGCTCGCTCAACGTGAGTGTTTTGACATCATTCACTTCCATTGCGATTACCTGCATTTTCCATTGTCGCGGCTGGCAAATCTGCCCCAGTTGACCACTTTGCATGGTCGGCTGGATATTCGCGATTTATATCCCTTGTACAAGGAATTCAGCGAGATGCCCGTGGTGTCGATTTCAGATCGTCAGCGCGATCCCTTGCCCTTCGCTAACTGGTTATCGACGGTGCATCATGGTTTGCCACTGGATTTGTATGAGCCCGGATTTTCTCCGGGCAATTATGTGGCTTTCCTTGGTCGCATCTCGCCGGAAAAAGGCGTGGAACATGCCATCAATATCGCCCGTGCGGTAAAGACACCGCTGAAGGTGGCGGCAAAAATAGACATGGCGGATCGTGATTATTTTATCGCGAAAGTGGAACCTCATTTTCAACGTCCTGAGGTTGATTATATCGGTGAAATCAACGAGGTGGAGAAACGCCAGTTCCTGGGCAGGGCGAAATGCTTGTTGTTTCCCATCGAATGGCCGGAACCCTTTGGGCTGGTCATGATAGAAGCGCTTGCCTGTGGCACGCCGGTGCTCGCTTTCAATCGTGGTAGTGTGTCTGAAATTATTGAACCCGGAGTAACGGGTTTCATCGCCGAATCTGTCGAAGAGGCGATCGCGCTATATCCGAAAACCATTGCGCTTGACCGGCAACGCGTGCGCCAACGATTCTGCGAACGTTTTTCAGCACAATGCATGGCCAGAAAATACGAGGCATTGTACGAGCGGCTGTTGGTGGCGGATACGTCACGTGAGGGACATCGTCATGCTCAATGACGCGGGAACGGGAACCAATGGATATCAATCCCAGGCATCTGAGCCGGTGATCCTGGATTCCACCACTCTGGTGTTGAATGACTCGGAATCGTTTGCGATTTTTGATTCAATCGGTGACATCGACAATCGCACCTATCGTGCCGAGGGAATATTTCACCACGGGATGCGTTATGTGTCTTCGTGGCGTTTGTTGGTGTTCGGGCAGCGGCCATTATTGCTGAGTTCATCGATCCGCGAAGGCAATGATTTGCTGAGTGCAGATCTGACGACGCCACCACTTGAGACCCAGCAAGGCCCTGTGCTCAAAGGCACGGTTCATATCTGGCGACGAAAATTCATTCGCAACGGAATATGTATCGAGTTGATGACATTGACCAACCACAGCCAAAACGGGCTGGATATTCCCATCTCTGTTGAGATCGATGCTGATTTCAATGATGTATTTGAGTTGCGCGGATTTTCCCGTCAGTCACAGCGTCCGCAGATCGAACGCGAAGTGAATGCCGAGGGGCAGTTGATTTTTCGTTATCAGGGGCTTGATGGCGTCGATCGTAAATTGATTACGGAAGTGCATCATCCGGGCATGAGTTTCGATGTCAACGGTGTGGCCGAATTGCTGCTGCATCTCTCTCCAACGGAGAGCAAGGAGATCGAGATCTCTTTGAGTTTTGACATAAGACCTCAGGCTTCCGCAGAGAAAGGATCGGCTTTTGCCGACATGAGTCAACGTCGAGCCCTCGAGGAACAAGGATTGATCGCGGCTGTCGTCACCGACAATGAATTGTTCAATCATTGGCTGACACGTTCACATACCGATATGTTGTCCTTGTTGGGGCGATGCGGAACACACTGGTATCCGTTTGCCGGCGTGCCCTGGTATAACACGGTTTTCGGAAGGGATGGGCTCTTCACTGCGATGCAGATGCTGGTGACCGCACCAGAAATTGCCCGCAACGTGTTGGAATATCTGGCCTTGCACCAAGCGCGACGCGACCAGCCGGAACTGGATGCGGAAGTCGGAAAAATCCTGCACGAAGAGCGGCACGGCGAACTCGCCGCCATTGGTGAAGTGCCGTTTCAGCGATATTACGGCTCAGTCGATGCGACCCCGCTGTTTCTCTGGCTGGCCGGTCTTTATTACAACCGCACGGGCAACCTCGAATTCATCAGGAAAATTCTGCCATCCATTCGTTTGGCGCTGCTTTGGCTGGATAACAATATCGATCAGGACGAAAAAGGGTTTGTGCGCTATTCCAAGCGCTGCGCCAGTGGTCTCGACAATCAGGGCTGGAAGGATTCGTTTGATGGTATCAACCATCAAACCGGTGAGTTGCTTGCCGGGCGGATTGCGCTGTGCGAGGTGCAGGGTTATGCATTTCAGGGATGGCTGAGTGCTTCCCGATTGTTCAAAGCGCTCGATGAGCCAACGGATGCTGACGCCTGCCATCAGAAAGCGGTGGCATTAAAGCAGCGATTTTCCTCTGCCTTTTGGGATGATGATCGGGGTTATGTGTACCTGGCGCTCGACGGCAAGGACAGGCCCGCCCGGGTGCTTTCGTCTGACGCCGGACATTGTCTTGCCACCGGAATAGTGTCGCTGACGCAGGCGGATGCCATCGCGCGTCGATTGTTCAGCAAAGAGCTGTTTTCCGGCTGGGGCATTCGCACGCTGGGCAGTGCGGAAAAGCGTTACAACCCCATGTCCTATCATAACGGATCCATTTGGCCGCATGACAATTCCTTGATTGCGGTGGGTTTGCATTACTACGGCCTCAAATCGCAAGTCATCCACTTGGCGACCGCGCTGTTCGAGGCATCCATGTATTTTCCGCTGCAGCGATTGCCTGAACTCTATTGTGGCTTCGAGCGTCGTGCGCGAGAAGGGCCGACCCACTATCCGGTAGCCTGTTCGCCGCAGGCGTGGGCAACCGGGGTTCCTTATCAGCTCTTGCAGGCGATGCTGGGAATCGAGATTTCAGCAACGCAACGACTATTGTATGTGCGCGATCCCATGCTTCCGGATTTTCTCAAGGAAATCGAATTTCACGCGCTTCCACTGGTCGATGGCGAGTTTATCGATCTGCGTTTCGTGCGCTATCGCGGCAACGTGACCGTGGAGGTGGGCAAGCAACCGGGAAACTGGCGGGTGGAAATACAGTATTTTCCAGGGGCACATGGGGAGAGGGCGCAGCAGGAATAAACTGAGCGGTGCATTGAAGGGCCGGCGCATCGAAACGCGCCGGCCTTTGTCAGGGAACTACGTTGATTCAATCAATAAAGATAAACCGCACCACTGGTGCTGGTGGAATTGTCGGTCTGATCTCCCCCTATGCCTGTAGCGTTACTGGCTTCGCCCGTTGCTCCTACGGCCATGGATTTGCCGTCTCCACTCATGGCGACGCTTTTGCCAAACGTGTCACCCGCTTCCGTGTTGGTGGCTTTCACGTAGGCAGAGTAACTCCAGTTGCCGTCTTCCTGGTCGAAGAGGAATACGGCGCCCGCAGCGTTGGCTGAAGTGTCGGTGTCGTCACCGTTGATGCCGGTAGCGTTGCTGGGTTCATACGTGGACCCCACGGCCAGTCGCTTTCCATCCCCGGAAAGGCTGAGCGCATTTCCGAAAAGCAATAACGTCACGCTTGACGGTGCCTTTATGTAAGCCTGCTGTGCCCAGGTAGCCCCACTGCGATTGAAGACGTATGCCGCGCCACGGTTGTAAGCGGAATTGTCGTCTTCGTCGCCATTGATACCCGTGTCGTTACTGGCTTCGTATTTTGCACCGACGGCAAGGGTATTGCCGTCCGCTGACAAGGCGACACTGACACCAAACTCGTCGCCGGTCGTGTAATCATCGTATTCGTAACCCCCTTCAGCATTGGAGGCCTTGATGTACGCTTCCTGGCTCCAGGTGTTGCCATCACGGGCAAACACATAAGCGGCACCGCTATGATCGGCAGAGTTGTTGGCCTGGTCTCCATCGATGCCTTGGGCATTGCTTGCCTCATGATTTGCCCCGACGGCGAGGGTATTGCCATCAGCAGCAACGGCGAGGGTCACGCCAAAGCCGTCGCCCGAATCCGGGTTGGAAGCTTTCAGCAACGCTTGCTGGCTCCATGTCGTGCCGCTGCGGGTAAAGGTGTAGACCGCGCCACTCTCGGATTCGGTGGTGCTTTCTGCGGTGGCACCGACTGCCATGAGGTTTCCATCGAGGGACAGGCCGACGCTGTAACCGAACTGGTGGTAGTCTCCCGCGTTGGACGCCTTGACATAGGCTTGTTGGCTCCAGGTGGTGCCGCTACGGCTGAACACGTAGACCGCACCAACTTCGCTGCCGGAATTGTTTGAACTGTCACCATTGATGCCCGTCGAGGTGCTGTCTTCCTGGTTTGCGCCGATGGCAAGGGTATTTCCGTCGCCCGACAACGCGAGACTGAAGCCGAATTGGTCAGAGGCTTCTGAGTTGGACGCTTTGAGGTAAGCCTGCTGGGTCCATTCACCATCGTTGCGGACGAACACATAAACTGCGCCGCTTTGTGATGCAGTATTGTCACTTTCGTCACCAGCAACACCCGTCGCTGCACTTGATTCATTGGTCGCTGCAATCGCCAGGGTAGTGCCGTCTTCCGAGAAGGCAACGTCGCCACCAAAGTTGTCATCCTCATCAGTATTGGATGCCTTCACATAAATGCCGGCATTGGCCAGTGTGACATCGGCCTGCGCTTCGGCAGAATCACTGCAGCCGGCGCTATTGCAGGCCTGCAGCACATAGCTGGCGTTAATGACTGCGGGAATGAATACGTTCATTGCATGGCTGGTTGAGTCAGCGGCAAATGACGCAACCTGGCTGAACTCAGCGGCGGCGCTGGATTTTTCGAGCAAGCGGTACTCGGTTTCATCCGTCACGTCCTCCCAGCTGAAGTTGACTTGCTTGCCGCTGCTCAGGCTCATTGACAGTGCGGGTGCTGGTGGCACTGCCAATTCATCACCACCAACACTGTCGTGTCCGTTGTCGTTGAAGCCACAGGCCGTCATGCTGACACTTAGACAAGCAGCGACCAGCGGGCGCAGTGGGAAACGTTGTGACAGCGGGGCGGAAAAGTCCCTGAAAATCAGTTTCATATCAACAATCCTGTAGGGGCGAAAAGCGATGCGTTTATCGCTCTATTGTTTCTGTGGCTGAAGGATGATCAGTGCAGGTACCCTTGACCCGGAGTCTTCGTCAACGATCAGGATTAACCATGCATTCTGTCAGTGTAGGTAGGATTTTCTACCGCTCAAGTAGGGATTCCTGCCGGGTGCTTTTCCATGTCCATGTTGCACAAAGGCTTGTTGGCGAAACCGGGAGAATTGATTTCCAACGCCGGAGGGTGTGACAGGCGTTGTTTGGGTTTGAAAAACGGCCGGTGACCCGTGATCATCGGCCGTTTTTGGGGGTTGCGACGCCGACAGCTTTAGTAAAGATAAACCGCGCCACTGGTGCTGGCGGAATTGTCGGTCTGATCTCCCCCTATACCTGTAGCGTTACTTGCCTCTTCAGATGCTCCGACCGCAAGCGTATTGCCGTCGCCACTGATCGCCAGGCTCCTGCCAAACGTATCTCCGGCATCGGTGTTGGTTGCCTTGATATAAGCGGTTTGGCTCCAGCTGCTAGCGTCCCGACCAAACAAGAACACGGCGCCAGACGCAAAAGCAGACTCGTCCGTCTGATCGCCATTGATGCCGGTGGCGTTGCTTGGCTAGTAGATGCCTCCTACCGCAAGGCGGTTACCGTCGGCCGAAAGGCCCATCGCGGCACCAAAAAACATTTGCGATGCGGGGGAGGAGGGCTTGAGATAAGCCTCCTGAGTCCAGGTCGCGCCGCTGCGGCTGAACATATAGGCTGCGCCACGTCCTAGTGCGGAGTTGTCATCCTCATCGCCATTGACTCCGCTCGCATTGCTGGATTCAAAGGGTGCCCCCACGGCGAGGGTATTTCCGTCCGCCGACAAGTCGATCGTGGCGCCAAATGAATCGCCAGCGAAGCCGAAGTCGGTCACGTAGGCACCTTCGGAATTTGATGCCTTGATGTAAGCCTGCTGACTCCAGGTCGAACCGCTGCGGGTGAATACATAGGCCGCGCCACTCCTGTAGGCGGATTCATCGTCCTCATCGCCGTCTATTCCTTGGGCGTTGCTGGCGTCCCCGATTTCTCCAACCGCTAGCGTATTGCCGTCGGCGGAAAGCGCGAGGCTCCAGCCAAAATTGCCCTGATAACCCGGAGTAGATGCTTTCAGCACCGCCTGTTGGCTCCAGGTGGTGCCGCTGCGGGTGAACGTGTAGACAGCGCCGCTTTCGTCTTCGGTGGTGCTTTCACCATAGGCACCCACCGCCATGGTGTTGCCATCGGAAGACAGATCGAG
>JBPOHS010000164.1:0-27699 GCA_052035295.1 Pseudomonadota bacterium | reverse complement strand
GCGCACCGCCAGGGCGATGACCACCGCGTTGTCGCCGGAAAGAATGATATTGAGCCAGACAATCGCCAGCAAACCACCCCAGAAGGAAGGATCAGAGAAAGACGCAAGAAAATCCATCACAAGCCCTGTCGCGAGAAAGATGATAATGTTTGGTCACGGACAACCTGACCTTCACGCGGCAAACGATCGGCAACCCCATGGACAAAGTACTCAGCGAATTCATCCACGCGTTGCGCGGCGCCGACGTCCGTGTTTCCACCGCCGAAGCGCTGGATGCCGCCCGGGTCGTGCAACGGGTGGGTTATAGCGACAAAAACGTACTGCACGACGCCCTCGCCGTCACGCTGGCAAAGTCGCAGCCCGAGAAGGCTTCATTCAGCAGCTGTTTCCAGCGCTTTTTCGCCAGTTTGCCAAGTTTTGATGACAACTCGACGACGACGGCAACACCCTCCGCCCCTCCAGCACAGGAAAACGGCCGCTCGCCTGCCTCAAACGCAGCTGGCAACGGTGATGCTGCAGGTACTCCATTGCCGGACGGCGCCAGCCCGCAAAGCCCCTTGGGCCAGCTGTTATTGGGCGGTGATTCGGGCGCCATGCAGGCCGCCTTCGCGCAGGCGGGCGAAAGCGCCCAGATCTCGCAGATCCGCATGATCACCCAGAAAGGTCTGTATGGTCGGCGCATGATGATGGCCATGGGGCTCGCCGCTTTCGAAGATGAGTTGTGGCAGGCGCAAACCAGCAACGATCCCGCACAGCAGGGGCTGGCCGAACGCATGCAGGCAGCACGCGAACGTCTGCGTGGCCAGGTAAAACAATGGGTGGAACGGCAATTTGTATTGCAGGCCGCAGCCGCGCAACGCGAGTTGCGCGAGGACACCATGATGAGCCTGTCGCTCAATAACCTGCATGAATTCCGGCGTGTGATGCCGTTGATACAGAAGCTGGCGAAACGCTTGGTCACCGTGCACAGCCGGCGCCGCCGGGAAGCGGTTCGCGGGCGACTGGATTTTCGCAAGACCCTGCGCCATTCCATTCCCAACGACGGCAGTATCGTCACCTTGCACTGGAAAACCCGCAAAATCGACCGCCCGAGGGTCATGGTACTGTGCGACGTGAGTGGCTCGGTAGCCGCAGCAGCACGCTTTCTGCTGATGTTCTTGTATGGAATGGTGGAGGTGATTCCGAAAGTGCGGGCCTTTGCCTTTTCGTCATCACTGGGCGAGGTCAGCGAGGCTTTCGATAGTCAGCCACTGGAAAAAGCCATCGCCCTTACACTTGAACGTTATGGCATGGGCAGCACCGACTATGGCCAAGCACTCGCGGATTTCATGGCGATAGCAGGCAACGCTATCGACAAGCGCACAACGGTGATCATGCTGGGCGATGCCCGCAACAATTACGGCGATCCACGCCTCGACCTGATGGAAGCGCTGTATCGCCGCGCCGGGCGTGTCTATTGGCTCAATCCCGAAGCCAGGCCTCGCTGGGGCAGCGGCGATTCCGAAATGAAACGCTATTTGCCCTGGATCACCCAGGCCAGTGAATGCCAGAATCTGAGGCAGCTGGAACGCTTTGCTGCTACCTTGCTAAGAGCCACGCGCTGATCACCATAACGCCTCTGCAAAGGTGTCGCGGTCGCGCCCTGACCAACCCTGGACCCCTAGATGAAATTCCATTCCAACCAACTTCCCCTGCCTGCCCAGATCGATCACGAACCGGAAGCCATTGAAGTCCTGCGCCTTTGGCAGGCCGGCGCCCAACACCACGTATCACTCAACACGAAACTGGAAGGCAGTGCCGAGAACTTTGGCGCCGCCCTCGCGCAACTGGCCATTCACAGTTCCGCCGTGCATGCCAAGCATCACAAGATCACCCCCGAAGAAGCGCTGCGCCGCATCATTCTTGGCTTCAAGAATGAGTTGGCCAACAAGGTAAGTGGCTGACACTGATAGCACTACAAGCATGATCGCGCTATCGACAATGCCCCCACTTGATAAATCCGGTGCCGCCCCCACAACATTGATCAAGCCCGCGCAGCGCGCCTGAACGGCATTCAACGCCAGGCGCGGCCCTTGGTGTATTCATTGTCCAGAGGTCTCGGCCACCATGCGTTACGCTGTCTTTTGGGTAGGCATTGCTTTGATAGGGCTGCTTCATTTCTACATCGGTTCGCGGTTGTTGCCGGCGATGCCGTTGTCGGAGGCGGGTCGCGCCATCGGGGCATTACTGTTGACGCTGAACGCCCTCTTGCTCCCGGCGGGATTGTTTACGCGCCGGCTGAAATCCCCAGGGCTCAAACGCCTGTTTATCTGGACCAGCCTGCTGTTGATGGGGTGGGGATCATCACTGCTGGTGCTTACCGTTTTGCGGGATGCTGTGCTCGGGCTGGCATCACTGTCGTCAGACCTGTTGCCTGCAACCTTCGATGCCTCGACTTTTGATGTCTCGACTTTTGATGGCACGGACTTCGCCACCGATACCGCCACGGCCGTACCTTTTTTGGCACTTATACTGACCGTTATCGGGTTCATCAATGCCCGCAAACGCGCCCGTATTGTGGACGTCGACGTCCCCATAGACAATCTGCCAGACGCGTTGCACGGATTTACCATTGCCCAGATATCGGATATCCATGTCGGGCCTACCATCAAACACGATTACCTGGATCGCATTGTTGACGCCGTCAATGCGCTCGAACCACACGTCATCGCCATCACCGGAGATCTCGTCGATGGCAGCGTGAAATCACTCGCCGCCCACACGAAACCGCTAAAGCGTTTGAAGGCCCGTCATGGCAGTTATTTCGTCACGGGCAACCATGAGTATTATTCCGGCGCCCACGCCTGGATCGATGAGTTGAAACAGCTGGGGCTAAAGGTCCTGCTCAACGAACACGTGCTGCTCACCCATGGTGAGGCCCGACTGGTGCTGGCCGGGGTAACGGATTACACCGCCCACCATTTCGATCCCTCGCATCGCAGTTGCCCACACACGGCACTCGCCGGGGCACCCGCAGACGTCGGGGCACGCGTGCTGCTGGCTCACCAACCGCGCAGTGCCGCGGCGGCCGCCTCTGCCGGTTTTGACCTGCAGCTGTCAGGGCATACGCATGGTGGGCAGTTCTTGCCGTGGAATTTCTTTGTGCGATTGCAGCAACCGTTTACCGCAGGCCTGAACCGATTGAACACCCTGTGGGTGTACACCAGTCGCGGCACAGGGTACTGGGGGCCTCCCAAGCGTTTGGGCGCACCCTCCGAAATTACCCGCCTGCGACTGGTGCGCCGCTGAGCTTCAGCGTTTTGACGCCCGACGCGGCAGCGCCTGCAGGGCGACACTGACAAGGGATACATCCTGCACCACCTCGATGGGCATGCCATCGAGCGTAACGCCGCAGAACGCCAGCAAGGAAGGATCGGCGTGATGGATTTCGTCGAGGTAAAAAACCTCGTTGCTGCCGAAGCTCACCAGCCGCAACCCGACCTCATGACTGCTGCCAACGCGCGCGCGAAAGGACTCCAGACGGTTGCTGAGCAAGGCGTGATAGCGGCGGGCCAGGTGGAATTTATCGTTGTCGGCGATGTTCTCATGATCGCCATGTGGAATCAGGCTGGTCGTCATTCTTGTTATCCTGTGAGCGTATTGTCGAGGCAGACTAACACAGCCCGTCAGGGCAAAAATCCGACACACGTCAACATCTGGACAGGGAACCCGAACCGGCAGCTCCTCACTGACGGGGTGAGCTCAAAGCACCCACCCGGACAGCGACAAGGTCAGCGATCCGAACAGCAACCCGATCACTCCCCCGGCCAGCACATCAGAAGGATAGTGCAAGCCCAACACGACCCGCGCCAACGCCGTCAGCAAGGCAAAAGGCACCAGCACCACCAGCATCCACGGGAAAATGCCACCCACCAGAATCATGAAGGCGACGGCATGTAACGTGTGCCCTGAAGGAAAACTGTACTCATCCAGAATGCGCGCACCCGCCTTGATATGCGGATGCAAGGCAAACGGACGCGGACGCTGCAATCGCTGCTTGATGTGCGTGTAGAGGCCGACGCCTGCCCAGGCACACGCCGCCATCAGGAACGAGGCGACCAGACCGGTAACGCCCGCAAACAGTGGCAGCATCAGCATGAGGACATACCAGAACGGCCCGTCCCCCATGCGACTGATGACCTTGAAGAAAAGATGTACGGTGGGATTATCGAGCAAGCGGTTGCCCTGTTCACACAATCGTACATCAAGCACATCCAGTCGAAGCTTGAGGTGTTTCATGCGCAACCGTGTGGAATCCAAAGCTTGAGTGCGTGCAGACATATGCCTGTTCTCCTATTAACGGGCCACCAGGGGATTCACCCCGGTGACCGGATTAACGGTGGTGGCGCGGGAAGGTTCCCGGGCCAGGATCTCTTTGACATCAGCCCAGTGTAAAAGCGCCAATTTTCCCTCTTGATCTTCCGCAACGAACGTACAGTGCTCAACCCAGTCACCGTCGTTGATATAAAGCACATCATCCACCCAACGGATATCCGGATGATGAACATGGCCGCAGACAAATCCATCGACCTGCAACTCCCGGGCGCGATGGGCTACCAGCCACTCAAAACGGCGCACAAATCGCATGGCACTGCCAACACGAGACTTCAAGAAGCGTGCCAATGACCAGAAGGGCAAGCCCAGCGACTGACGCACACCGTTAATGATCGTGTTAAGTCGTAGCAGACAGGCGTGAGAGAGATTACCTACCCACCACCAGAACACGCCCGCGTTCAAGGCCGCATCAAATTCATCACCGTGACTCACCAGCAACTTGCGGCCGTCCCGCGTGTAGTGCACGCAACTGTTCTTCACCTCGATGCTGCCGATACGATGCCCGGAAAAGCGTTTCAGCACGGCATCGTGATTACCCGGCAGGTAAGTGACTTGCACACCCGCCTCTGCCAATGACAACAATTTGCTGATGACCTGTTCATGCTCCGGTGGCAGCACGAATCGGCGCATGTTCAGAAAGTCGAGAATATCGCCGATCAGATAGATCTGTTTGGCAGATGTTTTTTCAAGAAGATCCAGAAGATAGCGGGCCTGACAGTCGGGTGTGCCCAAATGCACATCGGAGATAAAAAGCGTTTGGTATCGGGAGATATCCATGGTCGCACCTCATCGTTTTCATCACGATAAGGAATCGATGCGACTGCTTTATGACAGGATAAAGGAGAATTTATGACAAGGACGGGGGCAAGGCCTGCGACAAAGCCGGAGGCTACAGGGGAAAACTTTTCCGCCGTTGGCGAACACGCTCCCGGGAACGCTCGAGGATGCCTTGCCGCTCGCTTTCATCCACCTGTGTCCATTGGCGAATTTCATCGAGGGAACGCCCGCAACCGATACATATGTCGCCTTCATCGAGACAGCAATTGCGCACGCAAGGCGAGGTGCTTGCACCTTTGGCGTGCGCCCGACCGCCTTCCTGCCATTTCATGTTTCATTCCTCCACCCAGTACTTTGACCGCGCCACACACTCTCAGTGTAAACGCTCATCAAGGTAACGATGCAACAAACCACGACCGAAGGAAGGCTGCGCACCCATTCACAGAATTTATGAAGAAAAAATTCTTCATAAATACAGAAAATAGTACCCGTTTTCAGGGTTGCACCCACCCCAAAAGGTCGCTACCCTACGGCTTCGCCTGGGCAACGCCAGACTAGACCAGGCCGTTAATCTGCGTGCCGGAACGCCACAACGCCGCTCGAAAAGAGTACCAACTCCTGCCGAACGAGCTTTAATAAGTGGATACACACACGCATTGATCCATGAATTCAAGCCCTTCATCGCCTGCCCGGAGGTCTGCGATCCAGACCTCCGGGTTGGCGTGCTCGCGTGCCTGTCACTACCACGACGGTCATTTTGCGGTTGGGCCCCAGGCTTATGTAACCAACAAACAGGTGAGGGTTAACCATGCAAATCGGGATTCCAGCGGAAATCGTCGCTGGCGAAACGCGTGTGGCAGCCACTCCCGAAACCGTTAAAAAGTACGTCCAGCTCGGGTATTCCGTGGTCGTACAATCCGGTGCGGGAGTGGCATCCAGCTGTACTGATGACGCCTATCAACAAGCAGGCGCCACCATCGCAGCCACGGCGGCCGACACATATAAAGACGCAGATCTGGTACTGAAAGTTCGCGCCCCGCAGGCCGAAGAAGTCGGCCTGATCAAGAACGGCGCCGACGTACTCGGCATCTACGCGCCACACAGCAATCCGCATCTCGATGCCTATGCCGCGCAAGGTGTTTCCTGCTACGCCATGGAGCTGGTGCCGCGTATCACGCGTGCACAGAGCGCTGACGTCCTCTCCTCGCAAGCCAACCTGGCCGGCTACAAGGCCGTACTGATGGCTGCCAACGAATACCAGCGTCTCTTCCCCATGCTGATGACGGCGGCTGGCACGGTTAAACCGGCCCGTATCGTAATCCTTGGTGTCGGTGTTGCCGGTCTGCAGGCCATCGCTACCGCCAAGCGCCTCGGTGCGGTGGTAGAAGCCAACGACGTTCGCCCTGCCGTCAAAGAGCAGGTGGAATCGCTGGGCGGCAAGTACATCGAAGTCCAGATGACCGATGAAGAGAAGAAAGGCGCCGAAACCGCAGGCGGCTATGCCCGCGAAATGTCGGACGACTACAAGCGTCGCCAGATCGAGCTCGTGGCCAAGCACGTATCGCAAGCCGATATCGTGATCACCACGGCATTGATCCCCGGGCGCCCTGCGCCACGCCTGGTCACCGCCGAAACGGTTGCCAAGATGAAACCTGGTTCGGTCATCGTTGACATGGCCGTGGAAGCTGGCGGCAACGTCGAAGGCTCCAGGCCGAACGAAAACGTGGTCACCGATAATGGCGTGAAAATTCTCGGCTGCACCAACATCCCCGCCACGGTCGCGGCGGAAGCGTCTGCCCTGTATTCACGCAACCTGCTGAACTTCCTGTCGCCGATGTACGACAAGGAAGCCAAGGCATTCAAGCTTAGCGCGCAAGACGATGTCGTGGGTCCGACCATCATCGTTGCCGGCGGGCAAGTCGTTTACAAGAAACCTTAAGGAGACGACCATGGCCGAAATTCCATTTGTCACCATCTTTACCATTTTCGTTCTGGCGATCTTCGTGGGTTACCACGTGGTCTGGAACGTAACGCCCGCCCTGCATACCCCGCTGATGGCGGTGACCAACGCGATTTCCGGGATCATCATCGTCGGTGCGATGTTGCAAACCGTTGAAGTCGGTACCGGCGACGATTTGTCGTACGGCATGAACACCTGGCTGGGCGCGCTTGCGGTCTTCCTTGCTGCCATCAATATCTTTGGTGGTTTCATGGTGACCGAACGCATGCTCGAAATGTTCAAGAAGAAAAAGAAGTAACGGGGCCCACACATGTCACATTACGCTGATTGGTTTTACCTCGTTGCGGCCATTCTCTTCATTCTGGCCCTCAAAGGTCTGTCATCTCCGCTGGGCGCCCGCATGGGTAACGTCTACGGAATGATCGGTATGGCAATTTCGGTTGTCATCACTTACATCATGGCGCCGAACACCGCCGACATGATCATGATCGTGGCACTGGCCGCGGGTGCGGCGATCGGTATCTACCGCGCCAAAACCGTGGAAATGACGCAAATGCCGGAAACGGTTGCGCTCATGCACTCCCTGGTGGGTCTGGCGGCGGTATTGATCGCATTGGCGGCGGTGTATCACACCGGCGTCGAGCACGATGCCATTCACCGCTTCGAGCTGTTCCTGGGATGCTTCATCGGTGCCATCACCTTTACCGCCTCGGTCGTTGCGTATTTGAAACTGGCTGGCAAAGCCGGTTCCAAGCCGCTCAAGGGGCCCTGGGTGAAACCGCTGCAAGCCGGTCTGGCCGTCGCCATGGTACTCGCCGGTCTCACCTATTTCACTACCGAGTCGCACGCCGCGTTCCTGGTCATGACTGCGCTTGCGCTGGTGCTGGGTTACTACCTGATCGCCCCGATCGGTGGTGGCGACATGCCCGTGGTCGTGTCGATGCTGAACTCCTACTCAGGATGGGCGGCAGCCGGTATCGGCTTCACGCTGAACAACTCGGTACTGATCATCTGCGGAAGCCTCGTCGGTTCTTCAGGTGCGATCCTCTCCTACATCATGTGCAAAGCCATGAACCGCTCACTGTTGAACGTCATATTCGGCGGGATGGGCGGAGATGCGGCAGTCGCCGGTGGCGATGCATCGGGTGTCGAGAAGACCTACAAGTCTGGTTCGCCTGACGATGCGGCCTTCCTGATGTCGAACGCTGACAGCGTGGTGATCGTTCCGGGCTACGGTCTGGCCGTGGCACGCGCCCAACATGCCCTGCAGGAGTTTGCTCACCTGCTGGAACAGAAAGGCGTGAAGGTTCGCTATGCGATACACCCGGTCGCCGGTCGTATGCCTGGCCACATGAACGTGTTGCTGGCTGAAGCCGAAGTACCCTACGAAAACGTACTGGAGATGGAAGAAATCAACAGTGATTTCGCCACCACCGACGTGGTTCTGGTCATCGGCGCGAACGACGTGGTGAACCCTGCCGCGAAGAACGATCCGGCCAGCCCGATCTATGGCATGCCCATCCTCGAAGCCAACAAGGCGCGCACCGTTCTGGTGGTCAAGCGCTCCATGGCAGCCGGTTATGCCGGTCTGGACAACGACCTGTTCTACATGGACAAGTCGATGATGATCTTCGGCGACGCGAAGAAAGTCGTCGAAGACATGATCAAGGGTCTTGCCCACTAAGCGTTGACGCGACGCTCTTCGGAGCGTTACGAAAGCCTGACAAAAACGCCCCGAAAGGGGCGTTTTTGTTTTCAACCGTATCACCATCCCTTTCCCTTTCCTGTCGAGTGTTCGCCCCGAACTGAGGAAATTTCATCGCCGGCCATTAAATGTAATTGTATTACTGTTTTAATTAGGTAAGAATTGCCGTGGTCGCGCCTCTCGCACCCAACAACAAGGAAGATCCCATGATGCTGAACGCACTACCTCGCCCCAGAAAATACTCACGTCTTCTGACCACGACAGGCATTGCTGCCCTGGTCACCGCCTGCGGTTTCGTCGCCACCCCTTCACTCTGGAAAAACTGGGTATCCGACGAAAACTCACTGATCCAAACCAACCTGCGCTCGACCCTCGACGCCCAAGGCAACACCTGGCACGAGTTTCAGGATGCTGATGGCGTCCATTTGCGACTCGTGGACAGTAACGGCACAGAACAGTGGCGACAGACACTCGCCACGACGGTGGATACCATCGCTGCGCATTCCGGAGGTGCCGTCTTAGTGGGGAATAGCCTGCTGACCGCCATCGATATCGACGGCAACACGCGCTGGAGCCAGAGCATTCCTGCCCGCGCCAAAATAAGCGTCGATGCACAGAACAGGGTTGTGGTTGTTTCTGTCGAGAGCCATCAGATCACGGTTACGGGCATCTCCGGGGACGGGGTTCAGCGTTGGCAGCGCAGCTTCAATGCGACGGAAGATATTGCGTATTCGCTGGTGACGACCCGCAACGATGGCACGTCGGTGATCCTGTACGAAACGGGCGCCAGTCAATCTTCCCTGGCAACGCGAACAATAGACAGCGAAGGCATTCTCGGCGCGGAAAGGATTATCGGGCCGGTCGATCTGACGATCGGTAGTATTCCATGGCTGGCCACGAATGGTGATATCGTCATGGCGTTCACTCACGGAACGCTGTATGGGTTCAATGATGATGGCAGCATGGCCTGGAAACATTCAGCGACCCCAGCGACGGAAGACAATTCACACATTGTCGGCTGCAGCAACCCCGGCGCAGAAAGAACCGTCTGCCATACCCTGATATTCAATCAATCACGTCTGGAGTGGATCAATAACGCTGGCCGTGTAGTGTCACAAAAAACGATAAAGACTGACTCCGTTCTGGCACTGATCGGTAATGGCCTGGATCGCTGGGTGTTGGTGGACGTTTCTGCCCCCGATGAGCTCAGCGGTGCTGGGGTGCTTAGCCCCAAGCCTCAACATGTCGTGCGCATGCATGTGTTTGACGAGACCGGCGAGCGTACCGGCACCCTGAACATGGAGCCGGCCGACGTGTTTCCCGCGCAATGCCTGGGTTTCGGTTGCACCTACATGTCATTCAAAGAGCCGGCAGAATTTTACTTTAATGGCGGCGTGACGGAAGACAAGGTGATTGTTACCGGGGCATTGATGCAAGACACACTCTACCCCCACAATCGTCTGCGAAGTTTCATCGCCGCCTATGATTTGAAATAACGCATGCTTAACGGGTGGAATTGCCGGCAGAACGATTAACGCCGGCACTCCACTGCGCACGCGGATCAAAATCCATGGTCCGCGCCATTTCCTGATACAGGGCACGTGCCTTTTCGTCAGCCGGCGTAGGAAACACCACGTCGAGCACGACATAAAAATCGCCCGGGGTTTTGCCCGGCATGCCCTTTCCTTTCAGGCGGAAACGTTTGCCGTTTTGCGAATTGGGCGGTATTTTCAACTTGATTTCGCCATTGAGTGTCGGCACGGCAACCTCGGCGCCCAGCACGGCTTCCCATGGCGCAACCGGCAAACGCACACTGATGTCGCGGCCTTCCACGCTGAAGACAGCGTGCGGCAGCAGATTCACTTCGAGATACAGATGACCGTTTTGCGTCCCCGTCGGGCCAGGCGCACCTTGATGTTTCATGCGGATTTTCTGGTCCTGGGAAATGCCCGGCGGCACCTGTACCTGCAGGGTTTTCAGCTTTTCCACCACCCGTCCAGAGTTTTCACGCACCGGCAGATTAACGCGCACCGTGCGGGTACATCCCAAAAAGGCTTCTTCGAGCGTGAGATCAAGTTTCATGTGCAAATGACGCCCATGCTCGACGTCACTGTGGAAACCGGTGTTATTGAATTCGTCAGCACGCGTGCTGCTATTGCTGCCACGCGTGCGCTTGCCAAAGGGATAGCCCTGACCGCCGAACAGATTTTCGAATAAATCCGAGAACATGCCAGGATCAAACCCCGCACTTTCGAAATTCCAGCCCTGCGCATCACCACCGCCAGCAGCGCCGGCACTGCTGCCAAAACGATCGTAAGCAGCACGTTTTTCCGGATGACTCAACACCTCATACGCTTCACCAATGGTTTTGAAGCGTTCCTCGGCGTTGGGATCCTTGTTTTTGTCCGGATGAAACTGACGAGCGAGTCGGCGATAGGCTTTTTTGATATCGTCGGCACTGGCGTTTCGTTCTACGCCCAGAATGGAATAATAATCTTTGGAAGGCATACCACACCTCATGTCACGCTATATGCAAGACATGGAGGTGATGGCGAACCTTTTCAATGGGGTCACATTCAGAGGGGTAACATTCACAGCCCGAGTGTTTTCAGCAGCACACCGGTATCAAAATGTTCCGCAATACAATCGGCCAACCGATCGATACCTTTTTCCCGCTCCGCCACAATATCCACCGCTGCCAGTGGGGTCGGGCTGACCCACTGCAGAATAGCCTGTGCCGATGCGGCGTGATCCAGCACGCCATGCAGGTATGTTCCCATCACCAGCCCGTCCTCACTGATGGCGCCGTCGTCACGCGCGGTTGCCGCGAGTAGCGTTCCGACTGGCGCCCCTTCGGCAGGATCGAAATCGGCAACGCGAGCAAACGGGCGTTGCGTTCCCGGCCCCTGTGTCTGCCCTTTGTGGATTTCATAGCCGGTGACACTTGCCCTCGGGCCCCAGGTCTGCGTGCCGGCGACGTTGCGCAGGGTCTTGTCCAGCCCCATCACGGTCTCGATGTCGAGGTAGCCCAGCCCTGTCACGACCGTGCCGGCGGGCGCCTCCATACCGTGGGGGTCACTGATCTTCCGCCCGAGCATCTGGTAGCCGCCACAAATGCCCAACACTTTGCCACCGTAACGCAGATGCCTCGCCAGGGCCGGCTCCCAGCCCTGAGCGCGAAACCACGCCAGATCGTCGAACACATTCTTGCTACCCGGCAGTACCACCAGATCGGATGCCGGCCAGGCAGCTCCCGGCCCGAGAAACTGCACGTCAATATCCGGGTGCAGGCGCAGGGCATCAAGATCCGTGTGATTGCTGATGCGGGGAAGCACAGGCACCACCACCTTGAGCCTGGCGTCCTGTTTGCGGGCATTGGCTTCAATGATCGCATCCTCGGCGTCGAGGTGCAGCCCCATCAGGTAAGGCAACACGCCCCAGCAGGGCTTGTGCGTGGTCTTCTCCAACCAATCGACACCCGGCTTGAGCAGCGTGAGATCGCCACGAAAACGGTTGATGACCAGCCCCACCGTGCGCGCCTGTTCGCTGGGCGACAGCAAGGCCAGCGTGCCATAGAGATGGGCAAAGACCCCACCCCTGTCGATGTCGGCCATCAGGATGACCGGGCAATCGACCGCTTCTGCGAAGCCCATGTTGGCGATATCGCCTTCCCGCAAATTGATCTCGGCGGGACTGCCGGCGCCTTCGACAATGACCGCATCGTAGTGGGCGCGCAGGCGTGCGTAGGATTCCAGCACGGCGTCTCGTGCGATGTTCTTGTAGGCGTGGTAGGCCACGGCATCCAGCTCGGTGCGCACTTTGCCGTGAATAATGATTTGCGCACGCATGTCACTCGATGGTTTTAGCAACACGGGATTCATGTCGGAATGCGGCGGCAATCCGCACGCTTGCGCCTGCACCGCCTGGGCACGACCAAGTTCGCCTCCATCGATGCCAACGGCGCTGTTGAGGGCCATATTCTGCGGTTTGAACGGCGCGACCTTCACTCCTTGCCGCAGCAACCAGCGGCACAAGGCTGTGACCAGAAATGACTTGCCCGCATCGGACGTCGTGCCCTGCACCATCAACACGCCACTATCCATTCTTTTTGACTGCCTGTTTTGAAAGCACCACGAAATCCTCGGCGTAACGGTTCAACTGGTGAATGAGATGCTTGCGCTGCGCCGCCGACAACGACGCATCCAACGCCTGATACAGGGTGATCAGCGATTCGCTATTGTGTGCCAGTTTGCGATCGAACTCGGCGGAACGACCATATTGGCTATCGCGCAGCAGTGCGCTCAACTGCTGTTCGAACGCCTGCGGCTGGTGTTGTCGCAGCGCCAGTATTTCCTTGAACCGCTGCTGCCATGCAAGGCGAGCGGCAAGCATTTCCTCTCCCATGGGCAGGTAGTCGAGGCTCCACTGACGAATGACGTCATCCTGTTTATCCGTTAAACCGCCCACCCAGCGTTCGACATAACGGCGTGCCTCGTCGGCGGCCTGCTTGCGCTTGGCCCGCTCCGAAATATCGATGTTTTCTTCACGAAAATCATCGGCATCCTTGGCAAAGCGTTTGAACAGTTGGTGTATTTGTCCGTCAGTAGCAGAGGCAAACAGGGCAATCAGATGAGGCGTCATTTCGCTGATGAGAGTATTGGCGAAGCCTTCCGTCTGCGTTTGTATCACCGCGATTTCATTGCGATCGAGACCTTCTTTCGCCTGCACGGCAATCTGGTTCAGGAAAGTGGCATAACGCGGCAACTGATCGACGCGATGCCAATAGAGGTAATCATCAACACGCTGCTGAAAGCGGTCTTTCTGCGCACCCTCGAGTGCCATGTAGTCCTTCAGGTACCAGGGAATGACCCAATCCAGCTGGTTGTACGCCAGCCTGACGGCGCATCCGGTCACGCCAACCAACACCAGGAAAACCACCAACAACCGACGACACCGTTGACCCGACAGACCACGCGGCCCCCACCGATCCCTCAAACCAAACGGCCCCCTCAAACCACACCGATCGTACTGACCACACCAAACGCTCCACACGGGCGTCTCTCCCCAAAGAAGGCTTGCCAATCAAGATGCTGTTAAGACCGCTCAAATCTGCTTTTGTCACCATCGGCTTTCGCCACAGGAACACACAGGCTACTTACCCTGACCACCGTTCTACCCGACAAGCGGGGCTCATTCGTGCCAGACAAACTTGCCCCGTAGTGGCCAGATCACCCTGACAAAGGCTGCTATGCTCAATGAGAACCACCAAGGAAACCCGCCACATGACCAGCGTTCCCTATCTACCTGCCGATCTCGACGATGATACCATCAGTGATTTCGTGGACAGTCTGCGAGATGAACTCGAAGATGTCAGCAGTCAGCTTTTGACGCTTGAGCGCGAACCCACCAACAAGGAAGTCATCAACGCCCTGTTTCGCTCGGTGCATTCCATCAAAGGCAATTGCCGGATGTGCTTCCTCGAGCCATTTTCGAATTTCGTGCACGCGATCGAAGAGGCCATGTCGGAAGTGCGCAACGGCAATATTCCGTTCACGGCCACGCTGGGTGAAGCCGTTTCGATGTCGTTGGACCAGTTGAAGGTGCGTGCCGAAGAACTTCTGCGCAACCGTAAAACCGATATTGCCCTGCTGGAGGAGGCGAGCCCTCATTTCACCAAGGCAAAATCGGCTTCCCCCGCTGACATCGACCCGCTCATGGAACTGGTCATCCGGGTGCTCGCCGGTGAAGTCGCCGATAATCTCGCGCTGCATTCCGGCCAACGCCCTCCCAGCCCGCCACCGGATACAGCAGCATCGGCGGACTCTGCCGGGGACATTGCCTTCTTCGCCGACATGGCGCAACTGATTGATTCGACGACACCGCACTGGGACAAGCGCAGCGAAACCCAATTGAGCATTGTACTGGGCATCAATGAACACATGCAGAACAAGGTCGACAGTAATCAGTTGACCACAGCCATCTACCTGCATGACCTGGGCATGAAATTCCTGCCCCAGGATCTGGTGAACAAGAACCAGAAATTCAACCCGCTGGAAGAGAAACGCGTACGCGAGCATGTGGTCTGGAGCTATGAATGGGTGCGACGCATGCCGGTATGGCAAGCCGCCGCCGACATGGTATTGCAGCATCACGAACGCCCGGATGGCAACGGCTATCCTCAGGGGCTAAAGGGCGACAACATCTGCGACGGCGCCCAGATCATTGCCATCGCCGATGCCTTTTTTGCACTGACCAATGAACGCTCGGATCGCACCTACAAGAAATCGCTGATGCGGGCCATTACCGAAATCAATTCCTATCGGGATGTGCAGTTCAAGGGTAATGTCGTCGAGGCCTTCAACAGCTGGATACGCGACATTTACAAGAAGCAGGCCTAGAAAAAGAGGATTTAACGCAATTCAGACGCGGGGGCCACCGTGCAGCAAACGCAACGGCAACCCCGCCATAGAGGAAACGACAGACATTACATCCGCTGATTGGAGGCCATGCGACGAGCGTTGTTGGCTGCCAAACGCACCGAGGATTCCATCCACTGCTTGACCCGCGCGGCATCGCCGACACGCGTCCGCTTGCCCCAGGAATCCATCAGCACCAACACGGTATTGGTGGACGCAATACGCGCCTGCATCACCAGACACATGCCTGCTTCGCGGATGTAACCGGTTTTGGTAACGCCAATGGTCCAGGCCTTGTTGTTCACCAGCGGATTGGTGTTGTTGTATTTGATCGGCTGTTTCAACCCGGCCACGCGCACCATGCGCGACGAGGTCGTCGATGCCTGATGAATCTGCGGATAGGAACCCGCCGCTTTCACCAGTTTTGCCAGGTCGAGCAAGGAGGCACGGTTGCCGGCATTGAGCCCGGTGCCATCGGCAAACCGGCTATGACGCATACCCAATGATGCCGCTTTCTGATTCATGGCCCGAATGGCAGCCTTCAGCCCACCAGGATAATTACGTGCGAGCGCGGATGCGGCGCGGTTCTCGGACGACATCAGTGCCAGGACCAACATGTCCTTGCGCGGCAGTTTGGTGCCGATGCGCAGACGGGAATGCGAGTTCTTGAGACGGTCGATATCCGCATCGGTGACCGTCAACATCTCGTTCATGTTCTGCTTGGCGTCCAGCACGATGATCGCGGTCATCAATTTGGTGATGGAAGCGATGGGCACGCTTTCACTCATGTTCTTGCCATAGAGCACTTCACCGGTATCGGCATCCATGATCAATGCCGCGCGCGATTGCAAGCCCGGTTTGCCCACCATGCTGCTGGAACGGGTTTCTGCAACGACTTTCGCCTTCGCAGGTGTCGCCGCCTCCACTGCCTGAACATCGGCCAGACCGACGCAAAGGGCAAGCGCCGCAAGCCAGTGGCGGGGCTTGACGCCAAAAGTGAAGTGTTGGTTTAAAAGGTTACGCAAAGTAGTTACTCCAAAAGGAAAAAGAGCCACCCCATGCTTATAAATATATTGCAACTATCCGATAACGCCAATCTTCGCGCAAAAAATGGGCGACGGATAGAGGGGCCAATCTGTCATTTTAACAAGATGTGTCACGCAGCACATCCAGTGAAGCCACGTAACACCGCCTTCCGGGCAAAATTCTTTCCGGAAACCGCATTACAATTCATGCAGTTGCAACCGATGCTGAACCAACGCCGGTTTGCCGGCTATAGCCAGGAATGCGCTACATCGTGCGCGTTAGATCAAAACTGTCTGGCGCGAAAACGCCACGCTTGCGCACCCTGCACTACTCATAATCATCCCCCCTGAGCAGGGACGGCTTCTTGCGGTTACGGCCGATCCACCCACGCTTCCAGAAAAACAGCAGCATGACCACTGCGGTGGTGACCATGAGCCCCAGGGCATAGAAGTATCCGAATCGCCACTTGAGTTCGGGCATATTGAACGGTGACCCGGTGTCAAAGTTCATGCCGTAAAGGCTGGCAAGAAAATTAACCGGAATGAAAATCGTCGCGATGATGGTAAGCACCTTCATCGTCTCGTTAAGTCTTGCACTCACGGCGCTGACATAAATATCCGATATTTCAGCAGTTATCTCGCGATAGGTTTCGGCCAGATCGATAAGATGGAACACATGGTCGTTACAATCCCTGAGATACAGCTGCACCCTGCTGCTCATCAGATCGTTCTCGTCATGTATCAGGGTACTGACCACCTCGCGCATCGGCCATAACGCCTTGCGCAAACTCAGGATTTCGCGCTTGATCGTGCGCAGGTTTTCAAGCGTGTTATGCAGGTGCCCGTCGATGAGCTCATCCTCGATGCGTTCCAGCCACTCGCCATAGTTTTCGAAGGCAGGAAAATATTCATCCAGCAAGGCATCGATGGTTTCGTACGCCAACTCATCTGCGGTGAGCGGAGCATCGAGATGGCGACGCCGCAGCCGTTGCTGGACAGAATCAACGACACCACTGTGTCCTTCCTGCAGGGTGATGAAGAAGTTGCGGCCAAAGAAGATGGAAAACTGCTCGGTGATTCCTCTGCCCTCGGCAATCAGCGCGCGCATGATCACAAACAGGACATCGCCATAACGTTCGGCCTTGGGGCGATGGTTGAGCACATGTACATCCTCGATCGCCAGCGGGTGCAATTCGAACACCTGCCCGATTTGTTCCAGCAACACCCGGTCGGCCAACCCTTCCACGTTCAACCAGATCAGATCGCCGGTGTCACGCCAGGCATGAAGGGCTGCCACATCCGGCACAATCTGGCGCACTGCCATACCGTCCTTGAAGCTGAACATTTGCATGGTGGGCGTAATTCGCTCCAAGGGAGCCCGCGCCGTTTTCGGCGTCAACCCCGGAACCTGCAGGCGTGTCGTAGCAGAGTCAGACTTGTTCATGCACCAATTTGCGCCTCTTTATATACACAAAACCAATTTTGCACCCTAACAGCGCCATACGCACCACTTAAGCTCACACCCACAAGAAAACCTCGCAAAAAATGCGCACCACCACAGCGCACAATTGAATATTTCCCTTTATTTTCATGCACTTGAATTCAGCGGCATAAAACCTGCTAACGCCAATAGCAACTCTATAATCCACATAGGCGCACCCCATGCTGCTACCCATAAAATTGACGGATCTGAAACAGGAAAAGATCCGAATCCTTCATCTCACCTGGTTCGCCTTCTTTATTACCTTCATTGTATGGTTCAGCCAGGCTCCGATGATGCCCTTTATCAAGGAAGCCTTTCATTTGACCGACGCGCAGGTGAAAGCCCTGCTCATTCTCAACGTGGCCATCACCATTCCCGCCCGCATTCTGGTGGGCATTCTGGTCGACAAATACGGCCCACGTGCTGCTTACAGTCTCCTGTTGGCCATCTCGTCCCTTTTCTGTTTTGGTTATGCACTGGCGGATTCCTTCGAAATGCTGGCCGTGATGCGCTTTCTGCTGGGGTTCGTGGGTGCGGGCTTCGTGATCGGCATCAGACTGGTATCGGAGTGGTTTCCAGCACGTGAAGTTGGTTTTGCCGAAGGCATTTATGGCGGTTGGGGCAACTTTGGCGCGGCCGTCGCCAGTGGCTGTCTGCCGATTCTGGCCGGCATTTATGGCGGCGAAGACGGCTGGCGCTGGGCGGTAGCGACGGTGGGCGTTATCGCACTGGCCTATAGCGTGGTGTTCTATCGGCTGGCACGCAACACGCCCAAAGGCTCGCATTACTTCAAACCCAAGAAGCTCGGTGGTCTGGAAATCACCTCGAAAATGGATCTCTGGTTCTACATGATCATGACGGTGCCATTGTTTGCCGCGCTCTATCTGCTGAGCTGGCGCTTGTCACCGGCGGGCACCGCCCTGCTTTCCCAGACCGGAACCTATATTGCCTATGGCGTTATCACCCTGATCGCAGTGTATCAGTATGCACAGATTCTGCGGGTAAACCGGGACATCTTCCACAAGGAAGTCCCTGCCATGCAACGTTACAAGTTCAAGCAGGTGGCCGTCCTCAACATGTCCTACCTGGCTTCGTTCGGCTCGGAAATTGCAGTTGTGTCGATGTTGCCGCTGTATTTCATGAGCACGTTCGGGATTACGGCGGTACAGGCAGGGCTGATGGCCGGCTGCTTCACGGTCGCGAACCTGCTGGCACGCCCGGCCGGTGGGCTCTATTCGGACAAATACGGCCGCAAGAAGGTTCTGGGGATAACGCTGGCCGGACAGGGCGTCGGCTACCTTCTGCTGGCACAGATTGACGGTAGCTGGTGGATCGGCTGGGCCATTCTGGTGACCCTGCTATGCTCGCTGTCGGTGCAAGCAGCCTGTGGTGCAGTGTATTCCGTGGTACCGTTGGTGCAACGGCGTATGACCGGACAAGTTGCCGGCATGGTGGGCGCCTATGGAAACGTCGGCAGCGTGATATTCCTGACGCTGTTGACCTTTGTGTCGGCACCGGTATTTTTCATGGTGCTCGCCGGGGTGTCTGCTGCGACCTTTGTCATCACGCAGTTCCTCGACGAACCACGTGGGCACATGGCCGAAACGCTGGAAGACGGCACCGTACAACTGATTGAAGTGGGATAAACAGGGAGGAGGAATGAAGAGTGCTCTAGCTGCAGGATCGATGCCTGCAGCGCATCTTCGCAGTACCCTGCGCGTCAGCGCAGGCCAAAGTTCACTGGCAGGCCGCAAGGCCAGCAACGAAGATGCGGTAGGAATACGCATTCCTTCCCAGCCGTTATTGACCACCAAGGGCATTGCGCTGGCCATTGCCGATGGCGTATCCGATGCCGAGCACGGCAAGGAAGCCAGCGACATCTGCGTGCAGAATTTTCTCAGTGATTACTATTCCACACCCGATGCCTGGTCGGTAAAAACCTCGGTGCAGCGGGTGTGGAGTGCACTCAACCGCTGGCTCTACGCGCAGGGCGTTTCCGCGCTCGCCCCGCATCGCGGTTATGTCACCACCCTCAGCACCATCGTTATCAAGTCGCAGGTTGGCTATGTCTTTCATGTCGGTGACACCCGTATCTATCGCTTTCGCGATGGCACCCTGGAACAATTGACAACCGACCACGTCACCCGCATCTCCCCCACCAAGGAATACCTGGCGAGAGCCGTTGGCATCGATCTGCATCTCGACATCGATTTCCGCCAGATTGACCTGCAGGAAGGCGACATCTTTTTTACCTGCAGCGACGGTGTTCACCAATCCGTGACGCGCACCCAGCTGGAAACGCTTATTACCAGCGGCACCGATCTCGAAGCCATCTGCCAGCGCATCAACGAGATGGCGATTGCCAATGGCAGCCAGGATAACACCAGCTGTCAGCTGCTGCGCATTGACGAACTGGCACGCGCCAACGATCAGGACGTGTTCCAGAAGCTGTCGGAACTCTCCTTCCCGCCCGTGTTGCAACCGGGGGCTATACTCGATGGGCTGCGTATCCTCAGCGAACTGCACGCCAGCACACGCAGTCAGGTGTATCGCGTTCGCGACGAAGCCCAAGGCACGACCTATGTGATGAAAACTCCCTCGCCGAATTTTGAGGACGATCCTGCCTACATCGAGCGTTTCATTCTCGAAGAGTGGATTGGCTCGCGCATCGATTCGCCCCACGTCGTGAAAATCATACCGCCACCCCGCCAGCGCAAGTTTCTCTACTACCTTGTGGAAAACATTGACGGCGTGACCCTTGGCCAGTGGTTAAAAAAAGCCGATGTACGCGAAATTCACAGCGCTATCAAGATCATCAAGCAAATTGGAAAAGGGCTGGGGGCGATTCACCGCCGTGAAACCCTGCACCAGGATCTGAAACCGGACAACATCATGATGACGGCGAACAATACGCCGGTCATCATCGACTTCGGTTCCTGTCGCGTTGCCGGTTTACAGGAAATCCACACGCCCATCGAGCAGGATCAGGTGTTGGGTACGCTGGATTATTCCGCGCCAGAAGTGCTGACCATGAACCCGCCCACGCGGGCCTGCGACATCTATTCCCTGGCGATCATCGCTTACGAAATGCTGACCCGGCACCACCCGTACGGGGTGGCCTATGCAAAGTGTCGCTCGTTCGAGGATTTCAAGCGGCTGGAATACCGGCCGGCATGGACGTACAACCCCCTGGTGCCGACCTGGCTGGATGGCGCCCTGCGCAAGGCGTTACAAGTGGATCCACAGTCCCGTTATCAGGAGTTGTCGGAGTTCCTGTTTGATCTTGAAACGCCGAATCTGGCGCTGATCCAGGGCAAACATACCCCCTGGATCGAGCGCAATCCCTTGCGTTTCTGGCAGGGATTGAGCGTCATTTTGATGGTGACAAATGTGGTGTGTCTTTTTCTGCTTTTGTAATGGCTTCTGGAAAACTTGCTGACTTCGATGTTTTTATGTGTCCTGGCGGGGATACTTTCTGGAACGTCGCCGGCAGGGATGCCGGCGTCGAGCCTACAGGGATGTATTAACGGCGTTTCCAGAAAGCATTCCCGCCAGGGCGCATTTATGTTCGCATTCAGCGCAGGTTTTCTATCGTTATGCGCAAACAATTCGAACGAAATGATTATCAGCTGGCGTTGAAATCCTGACCGCAAGCTCGCCCGTCACTGACGACGGTTGCAATACATCATCCAGATACACGGCTGCCTGCTCGCCATGACACTGCACTTGAATGTCAATCACACCGCCCTGCGGCATACGATAACGAACGGAATAAGCGTCCCACGATGTGGGTACACAGGGTTTGAACAGCAATGTACTGGCATCACGCAAGGTGAAACCAAGCACCGACTCAAGGCCGACACGATATAACCAGCCCGACGAACCGGTATACCACGTCCAGCCTCCCCGCCCGACATGCGGCGCTTCGCCGTAAATATCCGCAACGGCGACATAGGGCTCGGTCTTGTAAATATCAGTCTCTGCCCGCGTACTGGTATGGGCGATGGGCAAAATCATTTCGAGCAAGGCCAGTGCACGCTCGGAATAGCCCATTTCCGCCATGGCCCGCACGACCCAACTGGCTGCATGGGTGTACTGACCACCGTTTTCACGAACACCAGCCACATAGCCTTTGATGTAGCCCGGATCGTTGGGTGTGTTGACGAAAGAAGGTGCCAGCAGACGGATCAGTTTCCCGACCGGATCGACCAACCGTTGTTCGAGGGATTCAAGGGCACGGCTTGCGCGGTCGCCCGGTGCCACCCCGGAAATCACGGCCCACGCCTGGGCGAGGGCATCGATCTGGCATTCGTCGCTGGCCTTGGAGCCCACAACAGCGCCGTTATCGTACCAGGCGCGGCGATACCAGTCGCCATCCCACCCGTCGGCATTGAGTGCCGCCGCCAGATGTTCGCGATATTGGCGGTAGCGCTGCACCCTGGCACTGTCGTTACGCTGTTCGCAGAACGGCAGGAATTCGCCGAGAATGTAATACAGGAAAAAGCCCATCCAGACGCTTTCGCCCTTGCCTTCGCGACCAATCCGGTTCATGCCGTCGTTCCAGTCGCCGGTGCCCATCAACGGTAATCCGTGTTGGCCCTGTGTCAGGGAAATATCCAGCGCACGACAGCAGTGCTCGTACACATCTGCACTTTGACCGGAGGGCTGCGCCTGCAGATACACTTCGTCTTCGCCATGCGCCAGTGCCGGTGCCGTAAGGAAAGGGGCGATTTCGTCAAGCAGGCTACCATCGCCGGTGCTGCGGATATAGAACGAGGCCAGTAAAGGCAGCCAGTTCAAATCGTCGGAAAAACGCGTGCGCAAGCCGCGATCGATCGGGGGTTCGTGCCACCAGTGCTGGACGTCGCCTTCCACAAATTGACGCGAAGCATGCAGCAAGATTTGCTTGCGCGTGAGATCAGGCCGCGAATACACCAGTGCGCCGGAATCCTGCAACTGGTCACGAAAACCAAACGCACCGGAGCTCTGATAGAAGGCGGTTCTTCCCCAGATACGGCACACCAGCGTCTGATACAGCAGCCAACCGTTGAGCATGAAGTCGAGGGACGTCGATGGCGTCTTGACCTGCACCGCCGACAGGGTTTCATTCCAGAAGGACTGAACTGCCGCCAGCGCCTCAACAATGGCGTTGTCGCTGCCGAGACTGGCCAGACAGTGATGCAGCTGCTGATCCGACGCTGCATCACCCAACAGGAAACTCACCACCACCTCTGCCCCGGGCGGAATTTCAAGCGTCACGCGCTGAGCAAAAAACGGATCGGCGGAATCGCCAGCAGGCGTAAACGCTGCATCGTCGTGCAAACCCGCCGGGTTCGCGCTATTGGCCGGAACCCCGAGAAAGCGCTGCCGATCGGTACAGGCTTGCCAGTCGACATTTCCACCCACGACGCACGCCGCAAACGCCTGCTGTGCAGCAAATTCACCACCCAGCCGATTGCTGGCCACCAGCGCTCGCCGTGCAGCATCGACGTTAACACCCACATAGGCCGATGCCTGGCTTGGCACAAAACCCAACACCAGTCGCTGGGTCGAATACACCGTCAGTCTACGCACCTGTGAAGACTGGTTGGTGAGCTGCAAACGAGTGACTTTCACCGGCAATTCACGGTGCACGAAGACCGTGGTTTCCTGCCGCAGGGCATTGCATTCATGCTGGAAACGGGTCAAACCAAAGCCGTGGCGGGTTTCGTAATTCGCCCCCGACAGTGCAGGCCCGGGCAACGGTGACCAGAACACACCCTGATCGTTATCTTTCAGATACAGGGCTTCATCATGGGGATCGAGCACGGGATCGTTGGTCCACGGCGTGATGCGACGCTCCCGACTATTGCAAGACCAGGTACTCCCGGCGCCGGTCTCACTGACCAGGCACCCAAAATGCTCGTTTGCCAGCACGTTCACCCAGGGTACCGGCGGCAATACCAGTCGTTCGCCGGTCGACGCCAGACGCACAACGTATTCACGTCCATCGGCAGAAAACCCGCCGTAGCCGTTATCAAAAAGTAGTGCTTCTGCATCCGTGCGGTGACCGGCTTGAACAGACAAACGCCGCAACGACGATTGCGCCCCTTGGGCTGCGCTCGGCGGTATTGTGTTGGCAGGCTGATCGCCCTCGACAACACACGCTGCCACCGCCCGCAATCCCTGCAAGACAGGGGGCGCCACTTCACTGCTTTTGCGCACGACCACGCCCGGCTCTGGCGCAACAGCATCGGGAGAAACAGCATTGGGAGAAACAGCGTCAGCCGCATTTACCAGCATCAACACAGGAATATCGATCCCCAGGCCCGCCCAATAACGCCTCGCTTGCACGGCCCACCGCAGAACCCCTGCATCATCGCTGTTCACCAGCAAAAAGGGACGATCGGTCGGCATGCCGAAACCCCAAACCACGCCCGGATGCCCACTCGCCTGCTGTCGTTCCGCTGCCGGCGCGGCGATTCCCGGCCAACCGTAGCACATGGCACCGACCAGGGATTGCAGACCAGGATCAAACGCGATGGCTGACTGACCGGGGGCACGGGGCAGTAGCGCATCCAGTGGCAACTGCATGAGGGAAGCAGCCTCTTCCCGTGTTTCAGCAGCCCCCATCACCAACGTCAGACTTTCTTGCTGCCCCGGTGCAATCACCACCGACCGTTGCAGAACAAACGCCGGATCCAGCACGTTGGATTGATGCGCGGCCAGCCCTTCAATCACACCCTGGGGCTTTGCCAATCCCCAGCCACGCCCCAGAAAACGCGCACGATCACTGTCCCAGCGCACCTCGCCGGGCCCCAGCAATTTCGCCGCCACGCAGGGTGCGCGTTCACCGGCGGCACGCGGGCGCCGGCGCGCCACCAAAGCCTGCGCATCAGGAAGCCATTCGGTTTGCACAAACAGTTTTGAAAATGCGGGATGCGCGGCATGCGCGGCCGGGTGATTCAGTGCAATCGGCAAATACGCCGTTACCTGAAGCCGAACCACGCGGTCTGCAGACGATGCAATGGTTAATTGACGCACCTCACACGCGTGATCCGCGGCCACGTGCACCTGCATCGTTACGGTCAGATCCGCGAGGGTTCGGGAAATGCGCGCATATTGTTCGTCACCGTCCAGCGTGCTGTCTCTGCTGAGCGATGGATCCAGCCAGAAAGGGGTCACTGTGCCCGAATCAAGATCGCGCACATAGACGATCCATCCCCCTTGTTCCTGCAGGCGATCGCCATTCCAGTCATTGAGGGCCCAGCCATCAAAACGGGAAAATCCCCCGCCTTGCCCATGCAGCATCACCGTATAGTGGCCGTTACTGAGCACGCGCACGGCAGGCACATCAGTAAACGACACGGAACCGCCATGCGATAAAGCGCCAACATTCGACGGAGAGGCAGGGGCTTTCATCAAGGTTTATCCCTTTTTGTAAATGGAATTTGTTTCAACGATGGAGCGGGCAGTGTCAGGGGCTGCCAGCGACAGGGTCACACGCGCAGGGCTGCCTTGCAGGCGCAGCGTACGCTTGCTGACTGCCAACGGATTCTCACCGTCTGCATTGCCTGCAATGATGCTGCCTGTAACGACATCAATGGCAACGATATCGCCCGTCAACGGCAGCTGAATATCGAGACCGGCCGGCGGCTTGACATTCCCCTCCAGGCAGAGCGTTACCGTGCAGGCATCGACGACACGAACGTGGTAACCGAGTGTTCCCCAGGCAGTCGGCCAGGAAGAAATGCTCACTCCCTCCCCCGCCAACCAATCCGCTTGCAAACCTTGGCCAATCACCAAGGCATCATGATATTCGTCGACGAACAGGCTGCGGAAGGCCAGCACGAATTCAGCCCCGATCCAGCTGTGCGGCAAATCGCCCAGGTGCCCGGGGCTTTGCGGATCCGGCCAGGTAATCTCGGGCCATTGATTCCAGGCACGCGGGCGACGATCATCCATGTACACTTGCGCAATTTCCCAGGCCTCTTCACGGCGCCCCAACTTGACCAGCGCGTTGATCACCCGGATGTCATAAGCGCTGTATTTGGTGCGTGTGGCTGGATCGGCCATGCGGGTTCGCCAATGCTGCATGAATCCATCGAAGGTATAACGCAGCGCCTCAGCGGGATAACACCCGCTTTCGCCCAGCTGCCCCACCGCACACGCCGACGCGGTCGGATCCGAATCCGCCCATTCCACCGAACCCGGAATATGCGGAATACCGCGACCGCCGATCACCCGGGCGATCGACTCCGTGACGGAAGCACGCAGGGCCTTTTCTTCGCCACGAAATGCATCGGCCCAGGCACTTTCCTGCAGGGCCTCGCACAAAATGGCGGCATCGGCGAGCCCGCGCACAGCCCAGAACGAATCCCAGTAAGAATGCACCGGTTGCGCCAGATACCCCTCATGACTGACCGACTCGGGAATCAACCCACATGCCGGCTGTTTTTCCTTGCTGTCGTATTCCGGGGTGAGCCGGCTGGCGCGTAACGCCATCACATACTGGCCGGCACGAATCACCGAGGGCAGCAAGGTTTTGACAAACGCGGCATCGCTAGTGAAACGGAAGTATTCCGACACCACGTGCATCCATTGGCCATGACTGTCGTGCTCTACCAGCCAATCAACACCTTCGCGATCCACGCAGCAGGGCACGAACCCATCGTCGCGCAGAAACCCGGCATACCACGCCAAAAAATTCCGCACGGCGACACTATGCCCCCGCCGCAGCAAGGCAGCACACATGGTCGCCCCGTCACGTATCCAGGAACGGGCGTAACGACGCGGCCCGGGCTGAATGGCCGGGCCATCACGGTTCAACAAGATATGTGCGGTCGAACTCTTCCAACTGTCAAAAAATGCCACCGGAATGGCAGCCGCCGCCAGACCCTGTGCGTCCAACGCTTGCCGCCACTCAGCAGCAGCGTCGGTCAGTACGGGTTGCGCCAACAACGAAGCCAATTGCTGCGACACTGATAGAGCGTCATCTGCGTTTATTTTCTCGAACGGCACCACCACCACGAAACGACGCGAGTCGCCCGGCGCCAGTGAGACCGACCACGATACCTCCCCTTGCGCCAAGCCAAAGGCATCCTGCACCCGAGCCTGATGAACGGAATCGTCCGCCGCCAACAAGCCAGGCTGCAACCAACTGCGCACGTTACCCTTGGCACCAGCCTGCGGAATGACCCAATGCGCCTGATTCACCTGCAAGCACCCTTGTGACCAGTGCGCCTCGTGAATGGGATGCATACCACCGAATTCACGATACGCCTGCCAGGGCGGTACCACCTGGAATGGCCTGACCGCCACCGCGAACTCCATGGAAACTGTTTTTGCACGCTGATTGTCAACGGTGTATTCCAGCCATGCACACCAGACGTTAGCCACCAGACAAGCCGACGCGCTTACCGACAATGACACCTGGGCATGCTCGCGCCTGACCGCCGGTACCGGGACATAATTGTCCACCAGCGACAGTGCATGCTGCCCGTCGGCCCAGGTCAGCCACTCACCATCGACACGCAAGAAGGGTTCCAGCGCAAAACCGGCCCGCACCGCCTCCACCACGCCCTCTTCATTGAGCAGCCCCTGCGCCGGGCAGGATGGCGTACCGAACACGGTCCAGTAAGACTGCTGCCGCAACAAATGTTTGGGATATGCTCCCCGCGCGGAATGGCGTGCAACATCATGCAGAAATTCCACCAGCGAGCGGGCCCGTTCCACCGACACGACATCCAGCGAGACAATGCCGCAGTAACCGCCGTTAACGGCTTGATCAAGCTGCAAGCGCACATAACGCGCCACCTGGCTACCCAGGTAGATTTCACTCAGAATGCTGCCAGCCGGCAATTCCGTCAGCAGTGGTTGCCAGTGCTGGCCATCGTCCGACGTTTGGACACTCACGCGTTGCGCCATGGCGCCCGCTTCCCAGCAGAGGCGCAACCCCGCAAACGCACGCGGCTCCAGAA
>JBPOHS010000143.1:0-7995 GCA_052035295.1 Pseudomonadota bacterium | reverse complement strand
GTGTGCCTGGTTTGATGGAAATGATGGCGCAAAAAGCAAGGACGATCTGGCCGTCCAGGAACGTGATAGCGTCACAATAAAGCAGGGAAAAATCGGACAGGCCAGAAAAGTGTTTTTACACAGTCTGGATTGCCCCCTTTTTTTATAGGCAAATTTGCTGGTCGGGTGTTAATTTGTAGGTTTGGTGGCAAGGCTGTTGGAGGACGGGCATGACAGGTGAAGGCGACTTGGGTGAGCCTGCAGTCTGGCTGGTCAACGTGGAAGCGTCGATTGCACAAGCACTCTCGCGAGTGGCGTCCGGCTTGCGCCTGAAACCCAGACTCAGCAGTGATTTTTCCGCTGTTCCTGCCGGCGCATTTGTGGTCATTCAGTTTGATCATGGTTTTTCTGTGCAAGGGGATGCGCTGCAGGCGTGGCTGGCGTCGGTCGAAAACGCCTACCTCGTCACCTGGGTGCTGGTTCCCGATCTGGCGCCGGTGCAATGGCTGGATCGCCTGCTCCAAAGTGGAATTACCGATACGCTGGTGGTTCCTGCCAGCAGTCGTGTGCTGGTCCATCGCTTCAAATTGTTGCTCGAGCTATGGCAACGCAGACGCCTGGAAACCCGCGAGCGACTGGCGTTGCAGGCGATCAGGCAAGAGCACGATCAGATTCTTTCCCAGCTGGAAGAAGGTGTGCTGGTGCTGGATCAGCAAGGGCTGGTGGTGGATGCCAACAGCGCGGCTATCGAGTGGCTTGTGTGTCCGCGCGAACACTTGTTGGGCTTGCCGATAGCGCGCTTGCTGGCCGGTCCGAAAGTGGACGATCCGCTGGTCGACTGGTGCGAGCACGCGCTGTTCCTGCCCATCACGCGCGCGGAAGCTGCGCGGGTGGATGACACGCACCTGTGGCGCGCCGATGGTGAAATGCTGCCGGTGGCTTGTCGACTGCAGCCACTCGAAGGCTCGCAGGACGGTCGCCTGATTCTCGTGTTCAGTGACATCACCATTCGCAAGGCCGAGGAAGCGCTTGTTGATCAACTGACTCGCTACGATGCGGTGACCGGGCTCGCCAATGCGCCACTCATGCGACATTTCCTGCTGAAGGCGATGGCGCGGGCGCTTCGGAATGACCGCTTGCTGGCGGTACTTTATGTCGATCTCGATGATTTTGGCTGCATCAACGAAAGCTTCGGTCGCAAGGCAGGAAACCAGTTGCTGCGTAGCGTGGGTCGACGCCTGCGCGGCTGTATCCGCACAGGCGATCTGGTCAGTCGCTATCACGAAGACACGTTTATCATCGTCCTCGACGAAGTCCGCTCCGAAGAAGATGCTGAGCGCAGCGCAGAACAAATCCTGCAGAAACTGGGAACGCCACATGATGTCGGCGCGCAAATCGTGGTGCACGCCAGCGTCGGGTTGGCGTTCTATCCGTCACAGTCGATTGGCATCGACACCTTGTTGCAGCGCGCAGCCGACGCCGCGATGTTGGTGAAATCGCAGGGCAAGAACAATTACCACACCTATACCACTGATGATAATGCGCGTGTGCATCGCGTGTTATCGGAAGTTCACTGACCTATTCCAGAAAGGCACGTCTTGTTCACGCTTGAGGCGTGTGTAATTGGGTTTTTGCGAGCGCCCACAGGCTGACGCTTGCTGCGCCAGCGCCCAGCAGGCATTGGGCAATTTCGGCGCTGGTAGCGCCCGTCGTGACGACATCGTCGACCACCGCAATGTGTTGCCCTTCTATCGGCAGCGGATTCGCTCTTCCCCAACTGCTGTTTTCCCGCACGTTAAACGCACCCTGCAGATTCAGTCTGCGGCTGGCGGCGTTCAGTGTGCGTTGGTGCGAGGTGACTTTGGGCTTCTGGAGCAGATGGGCGTCGAAGGGCAGTTCCAGCGCACGGGCCAGATGACGGGCAAGCAGCAGGCTTTGGTTGTAGCCGCGTTCGCGCTGCTTTTGCGGGTGCATGGGAACCCCGGTGATCAGGGTCGGGCGGTGCTGCATGTGCTGTTCCACGCGCGCTTGCAATAACCGGGAAAGCCAGCGAGCCATGCCAGGCTTGGACTGGTATTTGTAGAAGCCGATCCACTGATCAACGGGGTAGGCATAGCGTAGCGGGATGATGACCTCGGCGAAGGGCAGGGGGTGTTGTTGACAGCGAAAACACAGTGGATGCCCGGTCGTCATGGGTTCGCCGCACGACGCGCAGCCACGCCGAATCCACGGCAGTTGCGCGATACAGCCCGGACAAAGGGGAAGGGGTCCCCGGCATTCGCCGCGACAAATCTCGCAGGTCTGGCGGCTGGCAATACCGGAGGTGAGCAGCGAAAGCAGGCGGAGCGCCATTCTTAACCCTATGAATTATATGATGATTAATACCCTGTAAACTATTTGCCAGCCGTTTGGTTGACAGCGGTGCACCTGATCAGGATGATAAGTGACACATAGACGCGGGCAAGACAAAGCCGCTCAGCTGCCAACCACTTTTCCTGCAGACGGGAACCAGACAGATCGAGGTTTACGATGACGTTGCGCCATGATTGGACTTTGAGTGAGATCGAAGCTCTTTTTACACTGCCTTTCAACGATCTGATGTTTCAGGCGCAAACAGTGCATCGTGAGTTCCATGATCCGAATGCAGTGCAGGTCAGCACGCTGTTGAGCATCAAGACCGGTGCATGCCCCGAGGATTGCAAATACTGTTCGCAGAGCGGTCACTACAACACGGGACTCGAGAAGGAAAAGCTGCTCGAAATTGCCAAAGTGGTTGAAGAAGCACGTGCTGCCAAGGCAACGGGCGCTTCACGTTTTTGCATGGGTGCCGCCTGGCGCTCGCCGCGTGAAAAAGACATGCCTTACGTGCTGGAAATGGTGCGGCAGGTGAAATCGCTGGGCGTTGAAACCTGCATGACCTTGGGCATGCTGAGCCGCGATCAGGCTTTTGCCCTGGCAGATGCCGGACTGGATTATTACAACCATAATCTCGATACGTCTCCCGATCATTACAATTCCATTATCACCACCCGTACCTATCAGGATCGTCTGGATACCCTGTCCAATGTGCGTGATGCCGGCATGAAAGTGTGCTGTGGCGGCATTCTGGGGCTGGGTGAGAGCCGTCGCGATCGTGCCGGATTGTTGATGCAGTTGGCGAACTTGTCTGAACATCCGGACAGTGTGCCCATCAACATGCTGGTAAAAATCGCCGGGACCCCGCTGGAAGGCGTCGAAGATCTCGATCCCTTCGAATTTGTGCGCACCATTGCGGTGGCACGCATCCTGATGCCGAAGTCTTTCGTACGTCTGTCGGCGGGTCGTGAAAAAATGAACGAGCAAATGCAGTCGCTGTGTTTTCTTGCCGGCGCCAACTCGATTTTCTACGGCGAAAAATTGCTGACGACACCCAACGCCGAAGCCAGCCAGGACATGAAATTGTTCGATAAACTCGGCATCAAACCGTTGCAGCCTGTCGCGCAGGTGTCTGATGAGGCGCAGAGCGCCGCGTTGGAATGCGCCATTGAGCGCCAGAAATACCAGCGTCTGGCAACGGATGCTGCCGCCAATCGCCCGACAGCCATGAGCTGAGCAACGCTGCATGGCCAAGCCCTTCGCGCTGCAGGTGACGCTCGATCAATTGGCTGAGCGTCAGCGTTATCGTCGCCGAAGGGTGCTGGAATCGGCGCAAACACCGACCGCACGCATTGATGGCCGTAATGTGCGCGCATTCTGCAGCAATGATTATCTCGGTCTGGCCGCGCACCCGGCGGTGATTGCGGCCTTTCAGCGTGCTGCCGGGGAATTCGGGGTCGGCAGCGGCGCGTCGCATCTGGTGATCGGGCATCACGCCTTGCATCATGCCTTCGAAGAAGCGCTGGCGGATTTTGTCGGCAAACCTCGCGCCTTGTTGTTTTCCTCGGGATATGCGGCCAACCTCGGCGTGATAACCGCTTTGCTGTCGCGTCACGATATTCTTCTGCAGGATAAATGGAACCACGCGTCACTGCTGGATGCCGGGCAGTTGTGCGCCGCTTCCATGCAGCGTTATGGGCATGGTGATGCGGGTGCCCTGGCTTCGCGGTTGGCCGCAGTGGACGACGCGCAAAGCTGTTTGGTGGCGACCGATGGTATATTCAGCATGGATGGCGATATCGCGCCGCTCGATGCCGTTGCCCCCTTGTGTCAGCGTTACAATGCCTGGTTGATGATCGACGATGCGCATGGCTTTGGTGTGCTGGGACGGGAAGGGCGAGGCACTGCCGATCATTTTGGTGTGATGGATGCTGTACCGGTCTATATGGCCACGCTGGGCAAAGCGCTGGGTGTCGGGGGTGCCTTTGTGGCAGGCGACGATTCCCTGATTGAATTTCTGGTGCAGAAATCCCGGAATTATATTTATACCACCGCGTTGCCCCCGGCGATGGCAGCCGCTGGCATGGCCAGTTTGCGGCTGTTGCAGACGGAATCTTGGCGGCGGAATCACCTGCAAGCGCTCATTGCCCGTTTTCGTGAAGGCGCCTCACGCCTGTCATTGCCGCTCTCGCCGTCGCAGACACCGATACAACCGTTGATTTTGGGTGACGATGGTGCCGCTGTGAAAGCCAGCGAATGGCTGTGGGAGCAAGGTTTTCTGGTGTCGGCGATTCGGCCGCCGACCGTGCCCGAAGGCTCTGCGCGCTTGCGTATTACCTTGTCCGCCGCTCATGTTGAGCGTGATGTTGACGACTTGCTGGACGCCCTCGGTCGCATGCCGCGTGCATGCTCCGGCGACTGTAATGGGACGGGTGACAGTAACAGGTCGGGCGACAGTAAAGGGGCGGACGCGGGTGAAGGGATTGATGAGAGTGCAGCAGTCAGTCGCATTCAGGAGAACTGATTAACATGAGTCTCGGGCTTTATTTCGACGAATATCCTTCCACCCAGGTGGAAAATACTGCGGCGACGCCGCTGGTGTTGCTGCATGGTTGGGGCATGCATTCCCTGGTGTGGGATACGATCATGCCTGGCTTGCTGGCAACCCGGCCGGTCGTGGTGATCGACTTGCCCGGCATGGGGAGAAGCCCATTGCCCGGTGGTGACTTCACCCTCGATTTTCTGGTTGAACAGGTGTTGCGTGTGGCCCCACCCCGGGCGTTATGGTTGGGGTGGTCATTGGGCGGGATGGTGGCTGCACGGCTGGCAGAGCGGTTTCCGGACCGGGTAGAGGCGCTGATCACGGTAGCCACCAATCCGTGTTTTGTCGCGCGGGAAGGCTGGCCGCAGGCGTTGTCCCCTCAGGTGTTGCAGCATTTCCGTGCGCTGTATGCCGAGGATGCGCAGGGCACCTTGATCCGTTTTTTGGCGCTGCAATGCAAGGATAGCGTTACGATGAAGGATGACATCCGTTTTCTCCGGGAGATTGTCTTTCATCATGGGCTGCCCGCGTCCAAGGCCTTGCGTTGCGGCCTGGAAATTTTACAAGACGTGGATCTTCGCGACACCTTCACGCAGGTGAAAACACCGACGCTGCATGTATTGGGCGAGCACGACAATCTGGTTCCGCTGACGGTACGAGAGGATTTGCAGGCCTTGCAGCCTGGTGCACAGGTGGCGGTGATTGCGGGCGCGGCGCATTTGCCGTTCCTGTCGGCGCCAGACGTGTTTATGCAGCACCTGCAGGCATTTCTTGCCGGTGTGGTGCCGACGTGACCTTGTCTGTACATGATCCGCAGCAGCGCATCGACAAGCGCGTAGTGGCGGAATCCTTCAGTCGCGCCGCGCCACGTTATGATTCGGTAGCGCATTTGCAGCGTCTGGTGGCGACGCAAATGCTCGACTGGTTGCCATCGGATTCCTTTGAAAAACCTTTGCTGGATCTCGGGTGCGGCACCGGGTTTGTGCTTGAGCAGGTGTTGCAGCGTCATCCGCAAGCCGAGTGCATCGGGTTGGACATCGCCGAAGGCATGCTGAACTATTCCCGGCAACGCCTGGGCTCAGTGGGCGAGTTGCATTGGCTGTGCGCTGATGCCGAGAATCTGCCGATTGCTGACGGAAGCATGGCGATCGCCACCAGCAATTTTGCATTGCAATGGTGTGGCAACCTGAGTCGTGCCCTGGTCGAAGTCAAACGTGTTCTGACATTGCAGGGTCGATTTCTGCTGACGCTTCCCGCAGAAGATACCTTGTGGGAACTCAAGGAAAGCTGGCGGGTTGCTGATCCCGAGCATTCCCATGTGAACCAGTTTGTTGACGAGTCGGGAGTGCGACGCGCGGCAAAGCAGGCCGGCTTGAAGATCAGTCGCTCTGCCTTGTTGTCACGTTGCGTGTTCTATCCGGAAGTTGCAGCGCTGACCGATGAACTGAAAACCCTCGGCGCCCACAATGCCACGATTGGTCGCAGTCGTGCGCTGACACCGAAGGGCACCTACCGACGCATGGTCAGCGCCTATGAAACCCGTCGTAACGCTCAGGGCAAGCTGCCCGCGACGTGGCGGGTGCTGTTGGTGGAGATGATCAAAACCCATGATTGATGGCGGTGTGTTTGTCACCGGAACTGATACCGAGGTCGGCAAGACGCTGGTGAGCTGTGCCATGCTGACTGCGTTGGCGCGAGCCGGTCACTGTGCGTTTGCTCTGAAGCCCGTCGCAGCAGGCGCCATGCAGGTGGACGGACACTGGCGAAACGATGATGCCCTGGCGCTCATGGCGCACGCGGGTCAGACACTGGCCTACGATGAGGTGAATCCCTGCCTGCTGCAGGCGCCCGTGGCCCCGCATATTGCAGCTGACTGGGAAGGCCGGTCGCTGACGTTGGCGTCCTTGCTTGCGCATTGCAAGGCGCAGGCGCTGAAGCGTTCCGGACTGATGCTGGTGGAAGGTGCCGGGGGCTGGCGGGTGCCGCTGAATGCGGGCGAAAATCTGTCGGATCTGGCCATCGCCCTCGCCCTGCCAGTAGTGCTGGTGGTGCCGATACGTTTGGGGTGTCTCAATCATGCCCTGCTGACTGCCGAGGCGATCCGGCGGGATGGCCTGCGGCTGGCGGGGTGGGTGGCCAATATGGTGCGGCCTGAGTATGCGCCCGGCGCTGCCCTGATAGAGACACTGAATCAGAGTCTTGGCGCCCCGTGCCTCGGGCGGCTACCTTGGCTGGAGTTGTCGGCTGCACAAGGGTCGGGTACGTCTGCGGCGGTGCTGGCGGATCACCTCGAGCTTCCCGGGTTATTAAAGGCGTTTGGAGCTATGCAAAAACAGTCTTAAAGTTTTCTGGTTACAAATTGAGCAGCCGTCAGCCCGGCGGTATACTGAGCGTGTGAGAGTGTATCTATCATTTGCGCGCGTCCAGGAGTCGACCATGTCGAATTCAATCTCCGGTGCGGGTATGGAAGGAATCAACCGCGGTTATCAGCTCATGAATCAGGCAGCGACCAGAATCGCCAAGGTCGCCACGTCTGAAACGCCGACATCGGATATCACCCGTTCGGCCGTCGAATTACAGCAAGCCAAAATTCAGTCGCAGGCCTCCGCGAAGGTTCTGGAGACGGATAATCGTGTCATTGGCTCGCTGCTCGACATCACAGTGTAAATCTCATGCAAGTCCCATCGTCTGCCCAGGTAACTCCGACTACCGTCACTGTGAATAACAGTGCCACGGTGGTGCGTGGTTTTTCTACCGAGGTACGGTCGGACGTGCCACCCATTCAGCAAGGGGAGGGTGTTCGCTATACACGCGGACGTCCTTCGGATAACGATACCTATAATGCGCTTTACTCGCCGCGAAAACGTGGTGCGTCAGCGGACGCCAGCGCATCGACGCTGGCATCACAGGAGGGTCCAATACAGGATAAAGAGGCGTTGAATGCGGATGCTGATCCACTCGCGCCTGCAGGCAAGCCCGATGAAAGCGATACCGACCGCTCGCAGCAGCGCTCTCCTGTGGAGGAAAATAGTTCATTTGCCTTGAGCCCCCAGGATGAGGCGTTAGTCGAACAACTGCAGAAACGCGATCGCGAAGTGCGCTTGCATGAAATGGCACAT
>JBPOHS010000163.1:0-3399 GCA_052035295.1 Pseudomonadota bacterium | reverse complement strand
ATCAACCTGATCTCTGCGTTAAGGCGTTTCGCCATCGTTAGCTGTGCCTCCCGTAGGTCTTGGCTAACGCACAACAGATTGCGTGCTGGTGTTTTTGTTGCTGACTGCTTGTTAAAGAGCGGTGCGGCGTGTGTTTTGCAGCGATGAGTGAATAGTAAGGCATGGCTAACCGTTGTGTCAACAAAAAAGTAAGGCATGGCTTAAATTTATTGCATGACTTACTTTGGGGCATAGTGTGGAAATGACTAAAGCAGGAATGATGGCGGTGATTGCCTTCTTTACTTGCGCAAAAGTAAGGCATGGCTTACTATTTGGGCATGAGCACACTTAACCATGACCCAAACAAAATTATTGACGCGCTCGGCGGTACAAACGCCGTTGCTCGGCTATGTGAAATTGCGCCTGGATCTGTTTCTGATTGGCGCAAAACCGGAATCCCGAAGGCCCGCTTGATGTTTCTGAAGCTGGCTCGTCCAGATGTCTTCAAAAAACCCACCAAGAAAGCCGCATGAGGCCGCCACTGTGCGGCAATCTTGCGCCGATGCAATACGAAGCAAAAGCCACTGGCTATGAGCTGGTGAAGAGTGCAGCAGAAAAGCGCGTGCGTGAACTGGAACAAGAATTGATGGCAGCGAAAGCTGCTTTGGCAGCCTGATTTCAGGCAATAAAAAACCCGCAAGGCGAGCAGGCCGGCGCGGGTTTAGATGCATCACTAACGGAGTGAATTATGAGTTCAAAAGATGTTCGCAGTCAAGTAGTGATCAAACGCGTTGATGAGACTGAGGTCTATTTTAACGACGAACTGGAAATCGTTATCAAGCAGACGGATGTGTACGGAGAAGAATCGCATGTGATTTTCTGTGCAATCTATGCGCCTGCAATCATTGCGGCAATTCAGCGTACGGCTGGCGAGATTGGCGACATGAAAGAGGAACAAGCCTGATGAGCAATCAATGGCTTCGCCTCTGGCATGACATGCCAAACGATCCCAAATGGCGAACTATCGCCAGAATTTCCGGTCAGCCTATTTCGCTGGTCTTGTCTGTTTATCTGCATCTTATGGTTGACGCGTCACGCAATGTCACGCGTGGTCACGCTGATGTCACGATCGAGGATATGGCCAGCGCTTTAGACGTGACAGATGATCAATTAGATCAGATTTACAGCGCCATGCAAGGCCGTGTAATGGATGGAAACAAGCTCACTGGATGGGAAAAACGCCAGCCAAAACGAGAGGATTCCGGCGATGGTGAATCTGGCGCAAAGTCAGCAGCAGAGCGGAAGAGAGAGCAACGCGAGCGCGAAAGACTGGCGCAAATTGAACTTGAAAATCAGCAATGTCACGAAGTGTCACGCAATGTCACGCTAGATAAAGATAAAGAAGAGATAAAAGCTATAGGCAAAACACGGCAGCGCGGTTCCCGCCTGCCTGCTGACTGGACGCCATCAGAACTTGAAACCCAGTTCTGCAAAACCGAACGTCCAGACCTTGACCCAGTAAAAACCGCTGATCGATTTCGCGATTACTGGATTTCTCAGCCAGGCTCCAAAGGCATCAAAACCGACTGGACAGCTACTTGGCGCAACTGGGTTAGAAACGAAACACGCTCCGCAAGCCAGCCGGCGAAGAAAAACCAATTTGCGGGGATCGTGTGATGGCCTACGGACTGTTTGAGTTGGCTACACGCAGATCTGCTGGAAGCAAACCAAGTATGGTGATTGTTCGATTCTCCAGCCAACTGCCAAAGTCTGAATGGTGGAGATTCAGCGACACGGCCCCTGAAATCGTTATCCGCCCTGCTGACCGAATCAGCGTAGACGATCTGTTCCCGTTTTCCGGGCTTGATCTGCTGATGTTTGCCGAAACCGTTACAGACCAAGTCGAATCGGTGTTTCGTGCGGCGCAGCAGGTTGCTAACTGCATCACGTTCGTTTCTGAGTCGGTGGATGGTGGTGGCTTTTGCTGGCATCACAAATACGGCGAGAAGCTGCTAGGAGATCGCTATGAAATGGCTGCCTGATGACATTGACCTGACCGACTACATGCAGTCGCAAGAAATGCGCCAAAAGGTTCGGCCAGCATCGGATTTCCGCGCAGATGTATTACAGCGGCTGAAGTCTGATCCATCGCTTACCGGGGAGCGCTTGCCATGGAAGAAAACCGAAAAACTGATCCGTTTCCGTGCTGGAGAACTGACGTTATGGACGGGCATTAACGGCCACGGTAAATCCAAGCTGCTCGGCCAAGTTGCCACTGGCCTGATGTACCAAGGCGCAGCGGTCTGCATCGCATCGCTGGAAATGCACCCGGCTGAAACCGTCAAGCGAATGGTTGAGCAGGCAGAGGGTAACGGGCGACGCTCAGAGCGCTACGGCAATCAGTACCTGGACTGGTCTGACAATCGGCTGTGGGTATACGACCACGTGGGCGAGTGCAAATCAGATCGGATGCTGGCATTGGTTCGCTACTGCGCCGCAAAACTGCAGATCAAACACTTTTTTATCGACTCGCTGATGAAGTGCGGCGTAAAGCAAGACGACTACGACGCGCAATCGGCTTTCGTTTCTGCCCTTTGCGACATCTGCCGAGATACGGGGATTCACATCCATCTGGTGGCGCACTCCAAAAAGCAGATGGACGAGTCGCGCCAGCCGGGGAAGATGGACGTTAAAGGGAGCGGAACCATTGGCGATCTGGTTTTCAACATCATCACCATATGGCGAAACAAGCCAAAAGAGGCCGCACATGCTGCCCGCGATTATTCGCACGATGGCGAATCAGACCAGGTGCTTATCTGTGATAAGCAGCGTAACGGCAATTGGGAAGGGAAGGTTGGACTGTGGTTTCACCCGCAAAGCGGACAGTACCTCGAAGAGTGCGACATCGCCCCTTGTGACCTGATGGAGAACCTTCCATGAGCAAAATAGCGATCCTGATGTCAGCTGCGAAGCAGAAAAGCGATTTCGATCTTGTCTGCCAGCACTACGGATGCACAACGGATGAGGTTGAGGAAATGAAGGCAATCGCCAATGCAAACCGGGCCGAGGCGCGTGAGTGTTTTGCGTACTTGGCCGGCCAGATTCGCAGCAAGGCGGCAGCATGAGCGGCTACGAACAGCGATGCGAAGGATGTCGATTCAGCGAGTACAGCGACCGCTACGCAGTCAACTGGTCAATGCGATGTAGCAAGCTGAACGCGGCCACCGCACGCGATAACCAATGCGACAAATTCGAGCGCGAACCAGGGGCAGACGATGAAAAAACAGGAGACAGAAATGAGCGTTGAAACTGCGTTGTATCTCGCGGCATTGGCCGGGGTGGTATTGGTTGGCGCCGGTGTGATTGGCTTCATCGGCGCGATGTTCTGGGCGTTCGATCCACGCCGGATTGAGGAGCGGG
>JBPOHS010000156.1:0-1768 GCA_052035295.1 Pseudomonadota bacterium | reverse complement strand
GAGGTTTCAAGGATGGCCGTGGTTTGGTCGCTGCCCTGGCGTTTGGCGCTGAAGGGATTGCCATGGGAACGCGCTTTCTCATGACCAAGGAATGCCCCGTGCCTGACCCTACCAAGGCGCGTTATGTCAAGGCGACACCGGAAGACATTATTGTCAGCCGCAAACTCGATGGTATGCCGCAGCGTATGATCAATAACGAGTGCTTGCAGGGGCTTGAACGAACTTCACCGCTCGGCATGCTATGGCTGGCGATTCGCAATGGCCTCGCGTTTACCCGCCTGACCGGTGGATCGCTGCTGGCGATGCTCACATCAGCGTGGAACATGAAAAAGAACAACGAGATGTCGTTTGCCCAGACACTGATGGCCGCGAATGCGCCCATGATGATTCAGGAAGCCATGGTCAACGGACATCCGGATCGTGGCATTCTGCCCAGTGGACAAGTCGCCGGCGCGATTCGCGATTTGCCGACAGGGGCAGAATTGATGGCGCAAATCGTGAAGGAAGCGCAAGACGCATTGGGCAAAATGGCGTCACGTAGCCCGGCTGTTACCAGTGCATCCATTGCCAGCGCCGCCGAGCAGGTAGAGAAAGTTTAAGAGATCGTTTTCGCAGGTGCATTTGCGCCGGCACAAAAGAGGGCTGCCAATCCCGGATTGGCCAGAAAGAGAGATCGTGAACATGGCATTTGAAACTTCGATCGAAAACGGGATTGCCGAGCTGGTATTTTGCAAGCCACCCGTCAACGCATTCAACAGCAAGGAATGGGCTGCCATTTCTGCCAAACTGGACGATCTCGGCCGTGATACGGACGTGCGCGTCATCGTCATCCGTGCGGAAGGAAAAGGCTTTTGTGCGGGTGTCGACATCAAGGAACTGGCTGCCGACAGCAGCAAAATCGTCGCCGTCAACAAAGGCAATTACGATACATTCCGCTCGATACACCTCAATCCAAAACCTGTCATCGTCGCGCTGCACGGTTTCGTGTTGGGCGGTGGTATCGGCATTTCCGGCGCGGCGGACATTATTGTCGCCTCTGAATGTGCCCGTTTCGGTGTGCCGGAAGTCGATCGCGGTGCTATGGGCGGTGGCGCTCACTTGCAGCGTATGTTCCCCGTGCAGAAAGTGCGTTTCATGTACTACACCGGCGAATTCATTGATGCACATGAAGCCTATCGCCTCGGTGCCATCGAGCGCGTCGTGCCCCGTGAGCAGCTGCGCGAAGTAGCGTTGAGCATTGCCGCCAAAATCGCCGAGAAAAGCTCGCCGATGATTCAGTTGGCCAAAGAAGCCCTGAACGGCATCGAAGATGGCAATCTCGAAGATAAATATCGTTGGGAGCAAGGGTTTACCTTGCAGGCCTACACCGAAAAAGATTCACAGGAAGCGCGTAACGCCTTCGTTGAGAAGCGCGATGCCCAGTTTTCCGCCAGTTCTGATCCAGCCAAGAAAGCCTGAGCAGGGGAAGTCACGATGGACCTGATCTACACGCCAGAACAAGTCGCGTTCCGCCAGGAAGTGCGCGCATGGCTGGAGGCCAATGTACCGGCCAAACCACTGAAATCCTTCGATACCAAAGAAGGGTTCGAACAGCACCGCGAATGGGAAAAAACGCTCGCCAAAGGCAACTGGGGCATGGTCACCTGGCCCAAGGAATACGGCGGTCGCGGCTGCAATCTGATCGAGTGGTTGATTTTCGAAGAAGAATATTACCGCGCCAAGGCGCCATTACGCGTTAACCAGAACGGCATTTTTCTGCTCGGCCCGA
>JBPOHS010000117.1:0-25106 GCA_052035295.1 Pseudomonadota bacterium | reverse complement strand
TGATCTGAACGTCAGTCTGTAAAGCAGATGCCGATGCACTTGCAGGAACGGAAAGTGTTCCAGTTGTTACTTCCTCAGCTGAAACCATCGCGCGTGAGCCGGTTTCAGCTGTGGCTACGCTTGAAGCTCCAATGAACATTGCCGTTACTAAGATTTTCCGCAGAAGACTCATAAAAATCCTTTTTGAAGTTGCCTTTTTGAAGGCAATAAGTCTTGTATCCGATTACGAGTCGGTCAAATAGGGAAGCCTAAAACGGTAAAAAATCACATTACTCTCGATAGGGATGGCGGGCGATCAAAATATGATCAGGCGGTAGCTTTAGCTGTCGTCACCGGTAAAAGTAATTGACGCCAGACAGGGCAACTCGAAAACAGAACAGAATGCACTTGAGTTCTGTCGTCCCTCCAAGACTCAATCCATCTCACATGGTTGAGACAACAGAATTCTAGTCGTACAAATAATCGTTACCTTTTCCGCACCAATCTGTCTTGCGTCTACAGCTCTTACCGGGAGCCACTGCAGGATAGTGCAGAATGTAGGCTATTTGACTGACTTTCAAAGCGGAATAAAAAATCCAAAAAATGCGTACTAATTAGCGGCTTCAATAATTTGGGCCTCCTGATATAAAACAAATGAACGCTGGCCTGCGTTTAGATACTCTTGTGCGTTCGTAACGCTCGCAACGTTTACTTTATGCTTTGGCGAAGGGGCGAAATCCCATCCTGGGATGGCATCATCTGAGGACAATATGCCTACCGGTGGATAAGCATTTTCCAAGTGATCAATAAAAGTTACTTTGTCTTCCGTTAAGTTCCATTCAGCAGTCCACCAACGTCCGAATTCATTGTAAATGAGCCACGATCCGTTGTAGACGTATGTGCTTGTACCACCTGAAGCATTAATCTTCCTGCTGACGTAATTTGCGTAGTTGAACCTTCTCGCGGGCAAAAGTGTCCCGGTTGGGTTTCTCCAGGTGAGGTTCTCATCTATTTGAACATCACCATCTATCAATACCTGATCCTCCCTGTTCAGAACTTGGGATTGGGACGAGTTCATCGGTGTGAACCGAACAAGTTCTGTTCGTACAAGGTCGCCTCCACCATCACTGATGTGAACATCCTCAGAGAAATCGTACCTGCCCGACTGGGCTGTAACGCCCCTATGAACTACACGGGTCGATCCAATTGGTAATATTGGATCTGTTCCATCATTCCCGAGCACATAGGCCACCACCGTTGTTGGCATATTTAAACTTAGGTCACACATACCTAGAAGGGTTGCTTGGACTTTTGTAGATTGGCCATACGAAAGATGGGTGCTCAATGTGGCTGCTCGCCCCGACTCGGAATATGAGGCACCATCAGGAACGCACACCAAGCCAATGTTGGTGGAAGCCATATTGAGAGTAAGGGGACGATCAGCAAATTGAGAGACATTAGTGATATCAAACTCAACTATGTCTCTCTCGGTGTCAATATCAGTAAAGCTAACATCAAGTTTTCCGCGAAAAAGATAATCAATAAGTCCTGAGCTAAAATTTATCGCTCGCGGAAGCAGGAAGGAGTGATAGGCATCGAAATTAAACGTGTTCAGTGTGGTAAGGCGTGAGGCGTTAGAAACACAGCGGGAAGGCATACCTCGCACATACGTGCAAACTCGAGTTACGCGCCCGGCATCCCTCAGGTACTGATCAAAAAAAGAGACCGTTGAGGCGCGGTCGTTTATTGAATCAACGTCAGGATGTTTGCCTTGCACTCGCGACTTAACGAACATGATTTTGCAAGACTCACTCGTCTCGCCGTCGACCATATAGTATTTAAGCCTATTACAGGCCTCATCTCCCTCTGGGCCAAGCAACCGTGAATCACTCAAAGGAATTTCCTCAAATCCAGCGGGGCGTGGTAATGGGAATCTTTCATCCAACTGCAAACCATTGTCGTCCAGGACAAAATTAGAATCCTTGCTAAGAAAATTTGCATTCGTAAATTCCGCCATACCGTCCATAGCGTTATTGTCCCAATAGGATCTCGCATTGGACAAGTGGACAGGTGCAACGGCACTTCCCAGCATAGAATTCAGTTGTCCGCTTTCTATCTTTTCAAACGTGTAATGCTCATAGAGGCTGGGGTCAACTGGAAGGTCGATCCAAGGAATAATGAGATGTGGATCGTCCCTGACATGCTCTGGTTGAGCCATATCTTGCACATGATGAATAATATGACCAATTGACCTGAACATATTTGCAAGAGATGGTTGCCTATTGTAAGAACCAAGCGACATTCCTTCATAGAAGGAATTATAAAATGAGTGGAGAGACTCCGAGTTGGATGGATCTGTAAGCACCCCCCCCTGCGGCAGACTAGTTGTCGCCTTTTTAGCTCTATAGACTCGGGGGCGTTGAGGGAATGAAATGGCGAGATACGGACAAGCGTTCAAGAATCGGGTGGTAGCCAGATTGCTGCCGCCCGAGAGCGCGGAAATCAACAAGGTATCCCGGGAGATCGGGGTGGGTGTGAACACGCTTGAGAGATGGCGCGCGGAGGCGCTTTCCATGCCAGAGAAGACACGAACGTGGACAGCCGCTGCCCGGCTTGAAGCCGTGATTACCACTGCCGGAATGGATGCCAACGCCAAGAGCGCCTGGTGCCGGGAGAAAGGCGTATACCTGGCCGAGCTCGAGTCCTGGCGGCAGAACGCCATGGCTGCACTAGATGAGCCGTCACAGCCCCGGGTGTCTCCCGAACAGACGCGCCAGGCACAGAAACGAATCAAGGAACTGGAACGCGAAGTCCGTCGCAAGGACAAGGCGCTGGCCGAGACAGCCGCCTTGTTGGTGCTCACAAAAAAAGTCTCGGCGATCTTCGGAGAGAACGCGGACGAATGATCCCTCTCGAAGATCGCCAGGAAATGGCTCGAATGATCGAAACAGCCCATGCCGCCGGCGCGCGTCTGACGCTTGCCTGCGAGTCGGCAGGAATCGATCTCAGAACGCTGCAGCGCTGGAAAGCGGGCGATGGGCTGGAGGCAGGTGACAAGCGGCCCACAGCGACACGGAAGACGCCGAATCACGCGCTGACCCAGGCCGAGCGGCAGTCCATCCTTGATGTTGCCAACGAACCCCGCTTCGCGGACGTACCCCCCGCACGCATTGTCCCGGCCTTGGCAGATGAGGGGCGTTATTTGGCGTCTGAGTCCAGTTTCCATCGTGTACTGAAAGCCGCTGGGCAGAGCGGCCATCGTGGCCGAGCCAAAGCCCAAAGACCCAGTCAACCGCCGACCACCCATGTCGCCAGTGCGCCCAATCAGGTCTGGTGCTGGGATATGACGTTCCTGCCAAGTGTTATCAAGGGACAGTGGTTTTATCTGTACCTGATCCTCGACCTCTTTAGTCGCAAGATCGTTGGCTGGGAAGTACATGACACCGATGACTCGCATCATGCGACCCATCTGGTCCGTCGTGCCGCATTGGCCGAAGGGATTGAAGCCATGCGTGAAAGACCGGTTCTGCACGGCGACAACGGCGCGACACTGAAAGCCACGACCGTACTGGCGATGCTGCATTGGCTGGGTATCAAGCCTTCGTACTCGAGACCGCGTGTTTCCAACGATAACGCCTATGCTGAGTCTCTGTTCCGGACGGCGAAATACCGTCCGGAATTTCCAGCAAAAGGTATGGAATCGCTGGAGGCTGCGAGAGCGTGGGCCGCTGAATTTGTGCGTTGGTACAACTTCCAGCATCGCCACAGTGGCATCCGCTATGTGACGCCAGATCAGCGTCATCGGGGTGTCGATCAGGAGTTGCTGGCACATAGGGAAATGATTTACCTCCAGGCCCGTGAAAACAACCCGCGTCGGTGGTCTCGCCATACACGCAACTGGCAGCCGGTAGGGCCAGTCGCGCTGAATCCGGAGCGGGATATCGTGGTTCATTTGCCTGTGGAAAAGTCGGTTAGCATTGCATGATTCAGGCGACAACTATCTTGACGTGCGCCGCCCAATCAAGGGAAGACTCGGCTCCAAATATACTTGCGACTGAGAGCGGGCTTCCATCCAGCGGGTTGTAAAAGTGATTTAGCGAACGAATCCCATTATCTTCGAATTCTGCTCCATCGCGAATCAAATCCACGATGCTCGCTGTTTGATTCGGATTTATAAGACTGGTTCGCAACTGTGCATTATTCGATGTCAAGTGAGGCAAACCTAGCAGGCGCATAAAACTAGGATCTTTGAAAATTACGGATTGCCTGGCCGCGTACTCTGAAAGCACCTCATGTGTTGGTTGTTCGTAAGAAAAACATTCAGTGCTTATCGCTACGAGCAAAACGGACAAATATAAATATTGTTTTTTCATCACTGATGAACCTTCAGGATATCAGAAATATTTCCACATCTTCCTCCAATGGCCATTCTTTCAGCCGAAGGAATTGACATTGACATGTTATTAGCTTCTAAAATACTTCTTACTCTGAGAGACTCTTGAGTAAGAAGCGGGAATGAGTGCCACATACACGGATCAAGCCGAATAACCCTGTGAAAACTTGACATTAGCTGTGCTCCCAAATGAGACAGGTACTCATTGGAAGAAGGGTCATCTGGTTCTAGTGCGAGATCCTTGCCATTCCACTGGGAAGAAATACTCGTATCTGCGCTTCCATATTCTCTGTTGCTAAAAACTCTAATTCTGTAGCCCCATTTATAGACTTGGATTCTCGGGTTCGAGGCTCGCACTCTGCCGGCACTAGTAACGGTTGGCCCCCACGCCGGAAGAGTATATGTACCATCATTGCCGGAGGTGGTTTCAGTAATTTTGAGAGGCCCTTGGTACTGGTTGTGAACGCCGCCCACAAGCTCCCACGTTGCGACGATTATGGCGCCCTCTATGGGGTTCCTCGTTTTGTCATCGATTATCGTGCCTCTTATTGGATTGCTGGTATAAACCTGGCACCCTGACAGAAGTAGAATCACAAACAAAAAAACTATATTCTTTCTCATGTCACAAACTCACAATTTTTCCATTGCTGAACACAAGCGTGTAGGCATTTATGCTGTTCGCATCCTTGTGCAAAAAAATGAAACTTCGATAGTTTGTACTCTTTTGAAAAGGTTCTAGAGGCGTGATTTCACTCTCCCCAAAAAACTGATCCGAAATATCATCAAGAATTGGCCCATAGGTTATTTTCGCTTGTTCCGAAAAGAATGGCAGCATCAATTCCGTATTGCTTTCCTTGAGAGCAACCGTGAACGCGGACCAACTTCGCTGATAATACAGATTCTCAGTATACTCACTGGTTCCCGGCGGTTTCGCTATCACATAGTAGCGATGTGAGAATAATCTACCGTCTTGAGTTGTGTATTCTACGTGGACAGGATACACACCTGGCTGCGCAAATGTGTGGCTAAACGAAAATGGTGCCTCTTCTTTGGTGTACTCTATCGAACCATTACTACCTATATCCAAACTGATTTTCTTTGGTATGGGAGACATCTCCGAAAGAGAAAATGCTGTTGTCAAAGGGGCGTCGCCGCAATCATTGTCAATTTTTAAAGTCCAAGGGTTGAGTGCACCGGAAAAATTTACAGATACTGCCTTTGTCACCGTGCTTGTGCCGACCCGTTGCAGTGTAGACTTTAGAGTGTTGGAGCTTGTATTTGGCAATGTGACATTGTTTATATAAAACCGACCATTAAAGGTGCAGCTTTCAGAATCGTTGACGAAAACAGCACCATCATCGACAAAATACGTGCCTGACACAGTGACAGACAATGAGTTTTCCTCTGCTCCATTAAGTGGCTCGTTTATTTCTAGCAAACGTTCTCCGTCGAATTCATTCATAGAAAAAGCTGCCCAAGCCGACGGCTCGCCCTCAGTTAAGTCGTTCCTGGCTCTGATCCTCCACTTATATCGGTGAGATATGTCTAGCGGATTAGCAAGTAGGAAGGGTGGTGCAATGACGGTACCTGAGTAAACAGATGCATTGGCCGAGTCGTCCCAGACTTCAATTACGTATTGAGAAGCGTTTTTTATTTGTCTCCAGGAGAATTCTGGTTCGTTACTTTGGGTTAACCCCAAAGGTTTTTGCAGAAATGGTGGTGTAGATCCAATGGTGGGAGCATCAACGACGGTAATCCTCAAAGAAAGCGTCTTGGTATCAAGAGCGCCACGAGCGGTCAACGTGTATTCTGTGTCTATGGTTGGTGATACCTCCACTGATCCTGTAAGCGGAACGTCGCCAACAATAGGAGAAATAGTTACGTTCTCGGCGTTCTGAACATTCCATTGCAGGACCGCGTGATCTCCCAAAAAAATGCTTTGCTTCGCTGCTGAGAAGGAGTTAATCGTTACTCCCGGCAGAACACTAATAGAAATAGTGCCCGGGGCCGAAGTCCCGTCACTATTGCTGGCAGTAAAAGTGAAGGAGTCGGCACCCACAAACCCGTCATGAGGTTTATACGACAGATTTGGAGGCAGTCCTGAAAGTTGACCATGATTGGGCGGCGTAACAATTGAATAAGCGGTGGGAGCATTGGTTGCTTCTAAGCTTATATACAGGCTTGTGTTAGCCAGCATGTCGTACTGCTTTGATGAAGCTACTGGCTTGCAGCCCACGAGTAATGCAAAAAAAGAAAGGATAATAATTTGTAGGATAGACTTTTGACGCGAATCTCTTTTGTCTTTATTCATTGTTCTGTTCTAGACCTTATTAGGCTTTATTCGACAGCTTTAATTTATTGAGGTTTTTTCAGCCAAACACAACAAATACGTGCCGACTGTTTAAAGCGTCTCTTAGGTGATAGGGCCCCTATCTGGCGCGAAAATGGCGCGCCTTTATATCATAGCGGCATTGAGACATTGCATGCTCCTCCACCTGCATCATTAGGTTATCATTCGATCGCACCTTACGGGGAAAAGTTGAGCGCTTTTGCCGACCGAAGATTTTTCCACGCATGATGCCAACAAAAACATAACCCGCAGGTCAAAATTTGTCAGTGACAAGGATAGAAAGCGGGTACTTAATTTTAAGGCGAAAGCCAACTGCACGATCTTGCTAAGCTTAGCAGGCAAAAAATATTCTGCTTCAAGCATCTACGAGCGCAGCATAGCCTCCAGTTGCCCGAGTCTCCGTCGAGCATCCTTCGTCATTTGAGCGCGTGAAACGCTGCAAAATCATTCGCCCCATCGATATAGCGCAATGCCGAGTGCACATCACGCCACCCGACATATTGCATCAATGACTTTACATCCCACTGGTTGGCATTGGCCCACCCGGCAAAGCCACGACGCAGGGAATGACTGCTATACCCCTCAGGCTCCACAATCTCGGCTTGCCGCAACAATTGACGCAACCATTTATTGATGCTGCCTGGATTCATTGTTGTCTCGGCCATATTCCCCCAGCGGTCAATCGAGGGAAACAGCGGGCCTTCCGTGCGTTTGTTCAGCCCAAGCCAAGCTTCGACGGCCGCGACCGGGCACAGTTGCCGTAGCGCGGGGGCGCGGAAGACACTCCCACGATTGTCGCGATCCCCCTTACTCGTCGGCAAAAACAGGCTTATTCCTTCGCCTGGAATTATCGTTAGGTGCTCGATGCGCAGGCGGCATAGTTCGTCACTGCGAAACCCACGCCAAAAGCCCAATAGCAACAAAGCGCGATCGCGCGTGTAACGCAGTCGAGTCACCGGCTCCGCGTCGACCATTCTTACTTGTTCGAACAGCCAAGCGTCAACGGCTGCCAGCTGTTCCAGCTGCAAAGGCTTGGCCTGCTTCTCGATAGCGGGATGCAGCCGCCGAATCCCCTTGAGCACGGTTTTCACCAGCGGGGCCTTGGTGGGATCGGGAAAGCCTTGCTCTGTATGCCACTTCGCCAACGCTGCCAGGCGCTGCTTGAGCGTGTTCAACGACAGGTCATTGGCGTGATCGATCAGGTAACGCGTGATGCTATCGGCGGTCGCGGGCAACAGCCCCCCCCATTCCTCCTCGTAATGCCGGAGCGCGGCGCGGTAGCTGCGACGAGTGTTATCGCGGATGGCGGCCTCGATGTACTGGACGCGGGTCGGCATGCAACCTCCTGAGCAGGTGTCAGAAAATCAGGATTTCGTAACGACCAAGCATGAGCTTACCGCAAAAATTGTAAGTTCCGGCATAAATTGTCCGGTTTCGGACATTATATGCCGGAAGGTTTCCATCCAAGCCACGAATCACCTGAAAACCAGATCGTTCGGACATTTTATGGTGAAAGAACCATGGTAGTTTTCCGGCATAAAATGTCCGATTCAGCGCTGACTTACGCGACCGTCTTTTTGCGCTTGATGCTCCGCCTGGATGCCTGGGACATCGTATTGCGTTCAATATGGCGAATCGCCGCATGAATATCCCTGGCCCTGGCGTTCTTGAGCAGTTCATCAGGCAGATTGGCGACAACGGTCTCCCATTTGACTTGATGCCCCGCCTCCTTGATCTGCGCCAGTACTTTGCGAAGTTGCTGTTTCATTGCATCATCTGGGCGATTTGACTGCGACACCGATTGCAGCATCCTTGTTATCTCGGTGGTCTCTTCTGGAAAGTGGGTGACGAGAAAGCTGTTAGTGACGCCCACCTTCTCAGCGATAGAGTCACGCGTGTTAACCGGCAACTCCCCCTTGAGAATGCGATCCAAATGATTTTTCACCGCTGTGTTGTCGACACACTCAACGATTGGCACGGGGTCAAAAGTTAATTCGTTACTTTGCTGGCTGTAATAGTCGTAGCCCTGCTGGACCCAGCGGTTATACATTTCCACCACCTTGGCGCAGAATTCAAATGAGGGCCTGGCATGGAAGGACAACACCGAATTCAAGTAAGCGAGCTCCACCCCCAACCTCTCGGCCAAAGCAGCTGAACCGCAGGAATCGCGCATCCTAGAAGCGTAAACACTCGTTTTAGCAACAATCTTTCCAGCAACAGACAAACAATCCTTCACAAAATCATCCTGCCCAGGAAAAGCCTTTGCAGGTTGTCCCTTCACATAGTAGTGCTCCAACCCCAGGAATCGACCGCAGTTATCACAACAACCAATCGGGAAGTTCACATGCAATTCGCTTTGCCGGGCACCACAGTAATAGCAAACAGACGCCAACTGAGTGCTATGTTTGCAGCAAGCATCAACCTCAGAAAAGCTCCAATATAGCCGATCAAAGCAAACCGATTCTGATGCATCCTCGCTATAACACAGGGGGCACCATGCCTTATAGGGCTTGAGCGGCAAGGGCGAATTCAGATCCAAATGCTCAGATATCGAATGAAAAACACACCGCAGCCAAACATGCTCTGTAAAGGCCGTCCTTTGGGTGAATTCATAGATTCGGTACGAGAGGTTTTCACTGGGAAAGAGCAACATAGCTACAGCGTTACGAGCAGAAGCAAGCTTAAACGAGATGCCAAACTCACTCTCCAGCAACAAGGAAATGGGAAGAAGATGATCGCGAGAAATTCTGACCAGCATGGAACATAGCGATTCTCGTTCGAGTGAATCCGTATTGACAGGCTTCGTGCGATAATACGGGATCGTGGAAATGTAAGCCCTGTGCATTCAAACCTTCACCTTATCCCGCTTGGGTGCGCGCTCACCCACCCGCCGTACCGAAATTTTCTTAGGGGCAGCAGAAGCATTCGATGATTTTGTCATGCCCAAGCGTGCCCGCACCTCATCCTCAGAAGGAACGTTCAGAAAGCGGCTACCTTCCTCAATCTCCTCAATTAAACGCAGGATTTCCCTATTATTTGGGCGCGTTGCCGCTAAAACTTCAAGAGAAAATAGCGTTTTTCCACTGGCTAGAAATTTTTTCAGTGCTTGTTCAAACCACGTTTTCAATAGACCGATACAGCCGACACTACCCAAATAGTAAAATTCCATGTCCCGCATCAAATCAGGCTCCAGCTCGCAAGGCAAATGCGCCAATAATCCACTGACGGCTTGCGCGAAAGACACCTGATCTTTCGTCCAATCGTAGGGGGAAAATTCCAATAACCGCGAACGACGCGTTAGCTGCGCACTCCAATCCACATAAAACAAACACTCATAGGTGCCAACGCAAATAAAATGGCATTTTGTAATGTTGGCGATGGACTTCAGAACATCGAGATTTTGCTCATGCTTGCCTGCTGCATGCTTGAACAGGTGTGAAATCTCATCCAGCACAATCCACCTGACGCCGCGCTCCTTAATCGCTGTTTCCACATCTCGGCGCAGATCTTTGGTTTTCGTCTTTAGCCACGTCAGTCGCGCCCCATGCTGCGAGGTAAGTGGCTTTGCCATCGCCAGCTTAGATTCAGGAAACGGTTCGTCCATCGCGCGCAGCAAGCGAATGAAAAAATCATCCCAATCAAATTTGGCTTTGCTTTGTTTCGGCACTTCGAAATAGACCGCATTCATTGTGGGCGAATTTACCGTTTGCACACCATTGTAAAAATGCTCGATGAGTTTCTGTGCCAAGGTGGTTTTACCAACGCCAGTGGGGCCGGTAACGAGACAAATATTTTTGTCGCTGGGCCATTCAATCTGTTGCTTGACCTTCTCGAACAGTTGATTGAGATGACCATGACGCAACACAAACCCGTTGCTGAAATACTCCAACCGCTCGCCCTCACTGGCGTGCAGCAAGGCGACGGGGAAGCGTGCTTGTGGATGTATCATTGAAAATCCTCGGGAATCGGTGCATCAAATCCCCAAGAAAAGGAGGACGCATTCTCGTTAACAGACTTTTTGGGTGTTTTTGTGTCGGAACCGCCGACCAAGACCAACGTTGGCATTACTTTTTTGGATTCTCTAAGCGTTTGCTGTTTGGCCTCGATCAACACCTGCTCCTGTTGTTCCAGCCCCGAAATAAATTGCGCGAGCCGCTTTAAATTTACCGATTTTGAGCGCTGATTCTGATTCACTACACGACGGTATTCTTCTGTCGCCAGTTGCAATTCTTTCTCAGACCGATGACGAAAACTCTCGTACAACACGGCTTGGCATTTGAGCCAAGTGTTATGCAGGAACACATAGGCCACGCCTAAATCGAAAGGGTCATAGCGAGCCGGAACCTTTTGACCATCCAACGAAGCATTGCGAAAACTCGGGTGCCAATACTCGACATTGTGTATCTGGACCGGTTTGTTGGTGCGTAAGGTCACCGTGCCTCTCGGCGTCGCCGGCAGGCTGCTGATCTGAAAAGTGGCATCATAGGGAACCCGTCGGCCAGGACGCTCCCCAGCGAAAGTGCGACTGCGTTCAAACGACTCCAGCAAGGAACAACCCAAGTCAGGGTGCGCACGCTGGTCATAAACATCCAAATAACCGTCGATGGCCCGATTGAGCGACTGTAATGTCCAGGCCGCGACACGCTTTGGATCGTTTTGCTTGGTCATCTGCCGCCCGATCTTGGTCGCTTGCGTATTGCCCACCAGGTTATGCAATAGTTCAGTGGTGGTAGCACCAAAATAACGCTCAAGGTGAGCGCCAAAGCGCGGTTTACCCTTACGGCTTTTGGGAATACACTGATGCTGCGCGACGAGCTGTTCGAAATAAAGGCTTTCAAACTCTTTACCGCCATCGACCAACAACGCCTCAGGAAACCGCTCGTGGCGCCTCACCATATCGCGAATCACGGCCATCACGCTGCGATAGCTGGGGGGATCAAAGGTCAAGTAAAATCCGAGGGCTCGGCGAGAATAGTCATCGAAAATAAGGGTAAACCAAGGGCGCCCCAAATTGACGCCACTGCGTTCGCTGACCAGCTCGATATCCAGCAGCGTATGATCAATCTCGCATTGCTCAAAAATGCGCTTCGCGCGAAATCCTACGACAGGGGTATCAAGTTCGAGGCTTTCATAGCCCCCTTGCTGGTAAGCAGCACGACCACCCTCACGAACCGCCGTGATTTCTTGCCGACGATACCCGTCGAGCATTTCATAAAACGTCGATTTTCCCGGCGGCTGCAGTTGTTGCGACTCACAGGCCAACAATAACTGCCCGTATACTTGATAAGGGTTCTTTCGCTTGGCGTTCACAAAATGGGTGTTGATGATCTCGTGGGTCAACTCCAACACCGGAGGGGGTAAACGCGATGCTCGATTGCCCCTTTCATGCAAGCGTGTGAGCAATCCCAGAAAGCCATTACCGTGCTCACGTTCGGCCTCGTCAAACGCGCTTTGCCAGCGCCGCAATGTGCGAACATCCACTCCCGCGCAATCAGCGACGATGTTTAATGGCTCCCCATCACGAATTCTTTGCAGGTGCTGTGCGCGATTTGTGGCTCGCTCAAGACTCTCTGGCGATGCACCCAATATAAGAGAATGACTCGCCGCCTGGGCAGGCCTAGAGGCATCGTTTTGCGCTAAATGACCACGATAATGTTGATACACGACTTCATTTTGATATACACGACATTGCTGATAGGCCGCAATATCCTCATGCTCCATATCGATGTAGGCGTGGTTGGAAACGATGGCCTCATACAACCGATCCACCGGTAGCGGCGACCACGCGTTGATCAAATCCGAGAGACTCATCCACGCGCGGGGTTTGAACAAAGTGGCCAGCTTTGCCTTTGACTCCTGCAAACTGTCAGAATTTATTTCAGTTTTCAGATAGTACGACATGAACTTTAGATTGCTGATCAATACCGGATTCAGCTCAGCGTCGGTACGAATGCGGTATCCCAATCCGGTACCGGCTAACGCCACTTCAACCGGCGGACTGCGATAGCCCTGTTGTTCAGCGACGTATCGGGTCTACTGCGTTTTGACAAGCTCGACAAGCTTCGTCTTCGGTTTCCACTCTTCAAAACCAACAAAGTTTGTGCTGATCACCAAGAAATCTGGCGTGTATGGCGTTCGAATCGTCTTACCCTTAGCGGTGAAGTAATTCAAATCCAGCGGTGGATTGGGCTGATCCCAATATTCCAGCACATTTTCGTCGTGCTCCATCAGATAAATGGCAGACAGTTCCACAGTATGGCTTTCGGCCTGAATCGTTTGCCCCATTTTTATGCTGGGAAACCGACACGGGATGCTATTCTTGCTGCTTCTGACTCGCCTCGCCGGCGGGTTGTTTCGAATTGCTTTTATCCACGAAATTCCATTTTCACTAACACCGCAACTTTCACATAAGTTTTGCAATTCTTGATCTGAGAGCATTTTTATTTTCAATAAAAAAAGGGGAATGCCAGCTAAAACCTTGCCGGACAGAAATAAGTTTCGTTCATTTTTTTCCTCTGCGCCTGGAGGTTCGAAGCACTTTCGCAACGGGCGCACCCACATCTTCGACCACTTCATCAACAAATTTTGCAACCTGACCAAAATTTGCCCGATAGCGTAGAAATCGTCCTTCCTGGTCGACGACAACCAGCCCAGACCGAGTCAGTGAGCGGAGATGAAACGACAGATTGGTGGGCGACACTTCGACATGAGTGGAGATTTCACCCGCAACCAATCCAGCATCGCCCGCCCGAATTAACGCCAATAAAACATCGAGCCGGATCGGCGACGCTAGGGCTTCAAACATTTCAGCAACATTTTTCGTCTTCATTGGTTAAATATTATGATAGTTGTTGAATAATTGAAATAATAAACTGCCGATACTCTTTTGATTTTATCGAACGATACAGTGAAGAAACGTCACCATTTACCTGCAACAAGGGCAAGAGGAACGACGACGGCGACCTGCGGGGGGGGGATAGCAACATTACGCGCCTTTAGTGCGTTGTGTCGAATGAACGACAGAAGACACATGGGATGCAGCCCCCTCTTCGCATTGCGTTGCGAGAGTAGGAGCATTCAGCTGATCAAGAATTTTGCAATGATCGGGTTCCACCCCTGGGAGGCAGCGTTGCCGGAGCATTCTAAGTTGTTGTTCCAGCCCCATCAGTGAGTGAATGCGTGCTGAGACGTGCAGAATATGCGCATCAATCAGCTCGTTAACTTCCGCGCAATGGAGCGAAGGGTTGTCACGCCAATGGAGTAACAAGCGAATTTCTTCATGACTCATATCCAGCGAGCGACAATTACGAATGAATTGCAAGCGCTCCAAATGGGTTTCGGTGTAAACGCGATAATTGTTTCGCGTCCGAAAGGGCGGCGGTAACAGCTCCTCCTTTTCATAGTAGCGAATGGTTTCGACTGGACACCCGGCCTGTTGTGCCAATTCCCCTATTTTCATGACCCACCCCAAGATAACCGTTGACCCTAGAGTAGCTATAGGGTGTTAACTGTGCAACAGATACTCAACAGGAGAAGCCTATGTCCGGCTGTTGTGATTCCAAATCCCCGTGCGGCGCGCCCCCACAAAACGCATCGGCTATAGCCCCTGGCAGCGCTAAGACCGGCGAGGACACGCTGCGTTTCCGAATTCAACAGATGGATTGCCCCACCGAAGAGGCCTTGATTCGCACCAAGCTCGCCGATACGCCGGGTGTACAACACCTTGAATTCAATTTGCTTCAGCGCATTTTGACCGTCACGGGTACCGCACTGAGCGCAGCGCGGATAGAAGCCGATCTCCACACCTTGGGATTTACCCCAGAAGTCATCAAGGAGGATTCAACAGCACTCCCCCTCCAACCGGTAAGCGAGACCAAAGCTACATACGGGTTACTGGTCATCTCCGGTGTTGCCGCCGTCGCCGCCGAAACTTTTGAGTATCTCGGCATCGGCAACGCCTGGTGGATTGCCGCCCTGGCGCTGGTCGCCATCGCCACCAGCGGTTGGAAAACCTACCATAAAGGCTGGATTGCCCTTAAAAACCGTAACCTCAACATCAATGCCTTGATGAGTATCGCCGTGACTGGCGCCATGCTGATCGGCCAGTGGCCCGAGGCCGCCATGGTGACGGTGCTGTTTGCGGTGGCGGAACTGATTGAGGCCAAATCGCTTGACCGCGCAAGACATGCGATCCGTGGATTAATGGCGCTCACCCCGTCGGTAGTAACCGTGAAACAAGCCGACGGTCGCTGGGAGACTATCGCCGCGGACAAAACCGTCGTTGGCGATATCGTCCGTGTCCGTCCCGGCGAACGCATAGGGTTGGACGGCGAGATCGTGTCCGGTCGTACCACTGTGAACCAGGCCCCCATTACCGGCGAAAGCCTGCCGGTGGAGAAGAACGTTGGCGATACCGTCTTTGCTGGCACCATCAATGACATGGGGTCGTTTGAGTTTCGCGTGACAGCAAAGGCTCAGGACACCACATTGGCGCGCATCATCCACGCCATAGAAGCAGCGCAAGGGGCGCGCGCACCCACGCAACGCTTCGTCGATGCGTTTGCGAAGATCTACACCCCTACGGTGTTCGTAGTGGCCATTCTGGTTGCCCTCATCCCCCCCCTGTTTTTCAACGGTGTCTGGTACGACTGGATTTATAAGGCATTGGTGTTGCTGGTCATCGCCTGCCCGTGCGCACTGGTGATCTCAACCCCGGTCACAGTCGTAAGCGGGCTGGCAGCGGCCGCCCGGCGTGGCATTCTCATCAAAGGAGGGGTGTATCTGGAAAACGGGCGTCACTTACACACCCTTGCCCTGGATAAAACCGGTACGGTGACCGAGGGCAAACCAACGCAAACCGATATGGCCGTGCTCGCGGATGAAGATCCAGATGCCATGCATGCCCATGCCATTAGCTTGGCCACGCGTTCCGATCACCCGGTATCGCGCGCCTTGGTGGAAGCAGCGCCCCCCACATTGAACGTTAGCGATATCACAGACTTTTCTGCCTTGCCGGGTCAAGGGGTGCAGGGGCAGATTGCGGGTCGACATTTATTTTTAGGAAATCATCGATTGATCGAACAATTGGGAGTTTGCTCCCCTGCCATCGAGGATCGCCTGCAACAGTGGGAAAATCAGGGCAAAACGGTGGTGATGCTGGCCGACATGTCGCGTGTGCTGATGCTGTTCGCAGTGGCGGACGCGGTAAAACCCACCAGCCATGAAGCCATACAATCCCTGACGGCACTGGGCGTGGAGGCAGTGATGCTGACGGGCGACAATACCGCCACGGCACTGCATATTGCGCAGCAAGTGGGTATCCGCACTGCGCATGGCAATCTTATGCCGCAAGACAAGCTGGAGATGATCGGATCAATCATCGATGCCAAAGGGGCAGGTGTCGGCATGGTCGGCGATGGCATCAACGATGCGCCTGCGCTGGCACGTGCTGACATTGCCTTTGCGATGGGAGCGGCCGGTACGGATACCGCGATAGAAACCGCCGATGTCGCGTTGATGGACGACGATTTACGTAAGATTTCCGAGTTTATCCGCCTATCCCGTCGCACCTCAACTATCCTTAAACAAAACATCGCGGCGGCACTAGGCATCAAAGCGGTGTTTCTGGTGCTGACCATCATGGGTCAGGCCACGCTATGGATGGCGGTGTTTGCCGATGTGGGGGCAAGTTTGTTGGTGGTCGGCAACGGCTTGCGGCTGTTGCGTGGCACGCGTTAACGACGTTACTCAGAGAGGGTTATTCATGAAACTAAGTGTGTCTCCCTGGCGCATTGCTTTCGAACAAGCAATAAATGCAGCCAATCAGCAATTCGCAAAAGGCGATTACCACGAAGCCTTTCTGCAATTGGAACGTGCCCATGTGGTGGGACAACGGCATTTCGTTTCCCACCTCCGCGTCCATCTCTGGATGCTCAAGGTGGGATGGGCCAGGCGAGACGGGCGGGAGGTGCGCGGTCAGTTGCTTCGGCTGCTGCTGACCCCGTTCGGTCACCTGTCCGGTCGCCTTCCGTTGGGCAACACCGGGGGGGCGAATGTCAGCGCCTTTGCCCGCTTGCCGATTCCATCGGAACTGCAAGCGATTCTTGACGCCAGTACAAAGGATGCAACATCAAAATAACTTTGTGGCCAACCAAGCACCTCATCCCGTCGAGTCGCTAATAGACGGTTTGCTTAGCTAAATGCTATAGTCCACTTCATTGTGTCTGGATCATTGTGATTTTCATGAACAAAATTCTGGCGTCCTTACTGATGTTGATACTGTCAATGCAAGCTCTGCTTGCGTCGGCAGACATGCATCAGTTTCATCAGCCAGTACAGGGGCATCTTGAAAATAACGTGTTACACGCCGACGCACTTGAGTATGATTTGTCTGCGCAGCTAGACGCTGACGATCAGGCTGAACCCTGCAAACACTGTTGCCAATGCCATGGCGGTGGCGCCGTCTACGTGAGTGGACAGTCGCTATCCATTACCATTCCTGACATTATCGCTCCGATTGCCCACCTTACCAGCCCCGCTACGCCACGCGTTCGCTCACCCGAATTGCGACCCCCGATTGTTTAAACCGGTCGTTTATCGTTTTTTAGCACTTAAAAAATAAATTAACCCGATTGGTTTAAATAGGTATGAATATGAAATTCATCGGCTTGGCTGCGTCTTTATCCTTCTCACTGCTTGCAAGCTCAGTATGGGCGACCTCAGTCAACGTAGATTCGGTCAACATAGAAATTGTTGATACGCCGAACCAAAAGTGGGAGTTTCACCGCGTCATGGCGTCCGAGAATAACGGCGCCCTGATTATCTCCGGGCGCTTGAATGCATCATTGGTGGTGCCACGCCCCAACGGCCATGTCGATGTCGCCGCGTATAGTCCCTCAGGAGAAAAGCTGGCGGAAACCACCACCCGGTATGTGCCAACGCTCCTTTCCCCCAAGCTCTCCCGAAAAGGCGGTGTTCGCTTCTCTGCCACATTACCAGGCACGTTACCGCCGGGAACCGTGGTCAAGGTCGCCTTTCATGCAGACACCATCAACCAGGCAGCACCCAGTCACACCGTCAACATCGCCAGGTAACCCAAGGAAAATTCTGCAGCACCGGTACCGGCGCTGCAGAATCATGGCCAGGAGTCTCTTTTTATGTCGCGTATCGCTACCAAGGTGATGTTGGCGAGTATCCTTTTATTCGTCGCCAGCACCTCCTTAGCCGAAATCCTTTTGGCTGAAAATCATTTAGACAAAACCCAAGGGGAAAGCCCCCAAGTATGGAATCGCTGGCTCTACCAGCAAATTCTGAAACATCCTGCGGTGGTCGCGGAGTCGGAGAAATTGCAATCTGCCAATTTCGCTGCCCAAGCGCAGGGAAAACCGATCTATAACCCAGAATTGGCCACAGAACTTGAACGCGAAGGTGAAGACCGGAATCTCTCACTCGGCGTAAGCCAAACCATCGACTGGTGGGACAAACAGCAGGTGCGCAAGCAGCAAGCCGAGCTATCGCGCGATGCCATGCATGTCAGCTACCAGGCGGTGATCCAGGAAAAAATCGCCGAAGCCTTGATGGCCCTCTCCTCACTGAAAACCGCTGAAACCCGGCAACGCCTCGCCCGCGAGCAAGAAGCGCAAATGGATGCGTTTTTAAAACTGGTGGAAGCTCAACAGAAAAGTGGGGATCTCGGCCAGATCGATGCTGAATTGGCGTATCTGGCGATGTCGCAGCGATTGCAGGACAGCGCGGAAGCCGACGCCCAACTGGCCCAGGCCAAGGGCGCATTGCGTGCACTGTTACCCCAGGCGTCGGGGGCGCAAAACGCCATCCCGGATGCATTCTGGAAGCCGCAGCGCGACAACTCCCCGACACGTCTTGTCGAGCAACATCCGTTGGTCAAAAAAGCCTATGCCGAATGGCAGGCCACCTTGGCGCAAGCCGATGTCATCAAGCGCGAAGCGAAAGCCGATCCTTCCCTCGGGCTCAGTGGCGGCAAGGCAGGCGATGACAATACCGTGGGCCTGAACCTGTCCATTCCACTGTACATACGCAACGACTACAGCGCGGAAACGCAAGCCGCCCGTCGTGAGGCCTTGGCGGCGGAAGCCAGTTACCAGGCCGCACGCCAGACACAGTTGGCGTTGCTGGAAGCCAGCGCATCCATCCTGGACGCTTATGAAACACGTTACCAACGTTGGCGCACGCTTATCGAACCCCGCTTGAGCAATGCGGCAACCAGCCTGGAAAAGCAATGGCGAGCCGGTGATTTAAGTACGCCCGATTATCTGCTGGCGCTTAAAGACCGCGCCGAGAGCCTGCAAACCGGCATCAATCTGGAGTCGGAATGGCATAACGCCGTCATTGACTGGCTGACACAATCCGGGCAGCTGATCGCCAGCGTTCAGCCCCAATAACGCATTTTAAGGATCGCCTATGAACACTATCAACAAGCACCTGCTGGCCTGTGTCATCGCCTTTTCAGTGGCCGGTATCACAACGGTTTATGCAGAATCTGACGACCATGACCAAAACGCACACGAGGAAAATAATGCGGCGGAGGAAGGCGATCACGACGAAGACGCCGACAAAGAAGAAGAGCACGGTCATGGCGGCCACGCTGGAGAAAAAAGCAGCGACGCGGAACTATCTGCCGAACAAATGACGATGGCCGACATCAAGGTCATTGAGTTGCAACCGCAAGTTGTCGAGTATGCGCTTGCTGCGCCCGGCGAAGTGCTGAGCAATGGCTATGCCAGTTACAGCGTTTCTGCCCGCATCCCCTCGATCGTTTTGCAGCGCCATGTGGCTTTGGGTGAAACCGTCAGCGCCGGGCAAGCCTTGGTCACCCTGTTCAGCGAAGATCTGGTGGAAGCGCAGGCGGCTTATCGAATTGCAGTGTCGGAGTGGCACCGTGTCGAAGCCTTGGGCCGCCAGGCGGTGGGTGACAAGCGCTATGTCACCGCGCAAGGCGATATGGCGACGCAGGCCGGAAAACTGGAGGCTTACGGGCTCTCGGCCGATGACATTGCCGACCTGACCCGTAACGCCAAACCTAAGCTTGGCGAATATGTGCTGCGTGCGGCGCGGAAGGGTGTGGTGTTGAAAGACGACTTTCACCAGGGCCAGCGCGTCGACGCAGGGCAAACCATCATTGACCTCGTGAACGAAAGCGAGCTGTGGGTAGAAGCGCGTCTGGCGCCTGGGCTGGCCCACGACATCCCCATCGACACCCGTGCCACCGTCACCGCCCATGGCGAGGCCTTCGACGCCAAGGTCATACAGGCCGCCCACAAAATTGATTCGCGCACTCGCACCCGTGTCATTCGTTTAGCGGTGAATAACGACAGTCATAAGCTGCATCCAGGCATCTTTGCCGACGTATTGTTTCACTTCAAAACCGACACACCCGTGCTGGCCCTGCCGGAAGCGGCGGTATTGCGAGCGGCTGACGGCGACTGGCAGGTGTTTGTCGAAGCTGCACCCGGGCGGTTTGAGCCGCGCGAAGTCGAGATCATCAATACCTATGGCAAGCAAATCGTATTGAGCGGTATTGAACCCGGTAGCCGAGTCGTCAGTGAAGGCGCTTTCTTTGTGCAATCCGAAATCGCCAAAAGCGGTTTTGAAGTGCACAACCACTAAGGGAGCCCAACAATGTTAAATGCGATCATTGATTTTGGCGTAAGAAATCGATTGTTGGTGCTGTTGATGCTCGTGGGGCTGGTGGTCGCCTCGGTGCTCATGCTGCCCAAGTTGAATCTGGATGCGTTCCCTGATGTCACCAACGTGCAGGTACAAATCAATACCGAGGCGCAGGGTCTGGCGGCGGAAGAAGTAGAACAGTTGATTACCTTTCCGATTGAAGCCGTCATGTATGCGCTGCCGGATGTGGAGGCAGTGCGTTCCATTTCCAAAACCGGGTTATCGGTTATTTCGGTGGTGTTCAAGGAAGGAACGGATATCTATTTTGCCCGTCAATTGGTGTTTGAACGCCTGCAAGCGGCCAAGGAAGAAATTCCCGAAGGGATCGGCACCCCCGAAATGGGACCGAACACCTCCGGTCTGGGACAGGTATACCAGTATATTTTACGCAGCGAAAAAGGCTCCCGCTACGATGCGATAGCCTTGCGCAGTTTGAACGACTGGGTGGTAAAAATGTTGCTGATGCCCGTGGCGGGCGTCACCGAAGTGTTGTCCTTCGGGGGTGAAGTCAAGCAATACCAGGTTAACGTCGATCCTGCACGGCTGTTGGCGTATCAATTGAAAATCGACGATGTGGTCGACGCGATAGAAGCCAACAACCGCAATGCCGGTGGCTGGTATTTGAATCGCGCGGCAGAACAACTGGTGATACGCGGTGTGGGTTGGGTTCGCAGCGATCAAGCGGGCATTGACGACATTGGCAATGTGCCATTAAAGGATATTCGCGGTGTTCCGGTCAAAGTCAGTGACGTGGCGGCGGTATCGTTTGGCCCGGAGATCCGCCAAGGCGCGCTGACCATGACCCGCCGTAACGCCAACGGTGAAGCGGAACCCTTGGGTGAAGTGGTGGCGGGCATTGTGCTTAAACGCATGGGCGCCAATACCAAAGCCACCATCGAAGGTATTCAGGATCGCTTGCCGGCGATTCAGGCCGCATTACCGGAAGGGGTAAAAATCGAACCGTTCTATGATCAGGGCGATCTGGTCGACAAAGCCGTGCATACCGTAGCCAAGGCACTGCTCGAAGCGTTTGTGTTGATCGTCGTGGTGTTGCTGCTCTTTTTGATGAATTTGCGGGCAGCATTTCTGGTGCTGCTGTCGGTGCCCGTGTCTATAGGGCTGGCGTTATTACTGATGGCGCAGTGGGGTATTTCGGCGAATTTGATGTCCCTGGGCGGCTTGGCCATTGCCATCGGCATGATGGTCGACGGCTCGGTTGTGATGATGGAGCATATTTTCAGCCATTTGACCCACCCGGATCGCGAACATGAGCACGCGCTCGAAGGCGATGATAGTTCACAGCAGATCGATCACCGGGATGCCGAACACGATGCGCAGGGTATCGCGTTGAGAATTCAGGAAGCGGCCAAAGAGGTGGGACGCCCGGTATTTTTTGCCGTGATGATTATTGTCATCGTATTCGCGCCCCTTTTCAGCCTGGAAGGCGTCGAAGGCAAACTGTTTCAGCCCATGGCCATCTCCATCGTGTTGGCCATGTTGGCTTCGTTGTTGGTAGCGTTAGTCATGGTACCGGCACTCGCCACCTACTTTTTCAAACGTGGCGTGAAACACAAGGATAATATTCTGACTCGAGCCCTCGATGCCGGTTACCGTCGCCTGCTTAACGGCGCACTTCAGTGGCGGGCCGGCGTGGTAGGCAGCGCGTTAGTGCTGTTGGCGGGTGCCTTGTTTCTGGTACCAAGACTCGGAACAGAATTTGTGCCCGAACTGGAGGAAGGTACGCTCAATATACGGGCGACATTGGCCCCTTCATCCAGTCTGGATACGTCGGTCGACGTGGCCAAAAAGCTGGAGCAGGTGCTCATGAGCTTCCCTGAGGTGCTCTATGCCGCCAGTCGTGTCGGGCGGCCGGAACTGGGGGGTGACCCGGAGCCCGTCTCCAACGTCGAAATCTACGTGGGCTTAAAGCCGGTATCGGAATGGACCTCCGCACGCAACCGGCGTGAACTGCAACGCCAAATGCAAAAACGCATGTCGATACACCCCGGCTTGCTGTTCTCGTTTTCGCAACCGATTGCCACCCGTGTCGATGAATTGCTCTCCGGCGTGAAAGCGCAGCTCGCCATTAAATTGTTTGGCCCCGACTTGAATGTACTGGCCGCTAAAGGTCGCGACATCGAGACCTTAACCAAAAAGGTCAAGGGCACCCGTGGCGTGGCGCTTGAGCAGATCGCAGGCGAATCGCAGTTGGTGATTCGCCCGGATCGTGGTCAGTTGGCCCGCTATGGGATTTCCGTCGCCGATGTCATGGATCTGGTCTCTGATGCCATCGGCGGCACGGCGGCCGGTCAGGTTATTCAGGGCAACGAGCGGTATGATATTTATGTCCGGCTGGCGAAGGATTTTCGTGAGGACATGGAAGCCATCAAGGCCCTGATTCTGCAATCCCCCAGCGGCGCCTGGATCAGGTTGGGCGATGTCGCCAACGTCTCCATCGAATCCGGCCCGCCCCAAGTTCGACGTGACGATGTGCAGCGTCGCGTGGTGATCGAAGCCAACGTCGAGGGGCGCGACATGGGCGGCTTAGTCGCAGAGTTACGCGAACGCATCGACAAGGAGGTCGATCTTCCCCCCGGCTACAGCGTGGTATTTGGTGGCCAGTTCGAGAACCAAGAGCGCGCCCAGGCAAGACTGATGGTGGTGGTGCCGTTATCGTTAGGGCTTATTTTTCTGCTGCTGTACTTCGCCTTCAACTCCGTCGGACAAGCCTTGCTGATCATGTTGAACGTGCCCATGGCGTTGATCGGCGGTATCGCTGCCTTGTATTTCTCGGGGCAGTATTTGTCGGTGCCGGGATCGATCGGGTTTATTGCCCTGTTTGGGGTGGCGGTGCTGAACGGCGTGGTGATGGTGAATGCCATCAACCAACGGATCGACGATGGCATTTCCCTGCAGAATGCCGTGTTTGAAGGAGCTTGCTCACGTTTGCGACCGGTCATGATGACGGCCTCCATTGCCGCGCTGGGGTTGATTCCCATGCTGCTGGCGACGGGGGTTGGGTCTGAGGTGCAGCGACCGCTTGCAACGGTCGTGGTAGGTGGCCTGGTGTCGTCAACGTTGTTGACGCTGTTCGTGTTGCCATCCTTGTTTTCGGCCTTTTCCAAACTGACGGATTCCGAATAACGGGCCGACATTGGGGGCGCCAGCCAACACGCGTAATGTTGACTGGCGCCCGAGTATGTGATTTTTTTCGGGAGGATTCAGAGATGCGTGCTGCCACCTGGCGAAGACTCACTTTTATTATCCTTTGCCTACTCCCTCTGCCGCTCGCCGCCGAGGAACGCTTGGAGGGACGATGGCCGCTTCAAATTTTCACCGTGCCGGACGTCGAAATAAAAAATGTGCATCTCGACAAGGATGAAAACGACCAGCTTTACATTGGCGGGCGCATCAAACGAAAGTCGGGGCCTGCCAACACCGGAGGCTACGTGGCGCTTTCGTTATCCGAGGCTGGAAGAACCTATTTCAGCAATATGTCGGGTTATGTGAAAAAAAACACCTATCATCACAACAACCATTATGGTCGCTATTTTCGGATTGATATTCCCAAGGAACCGAGTGAGCAAGCGGTTGTTCGTCTCACTTATTTCCATAGAAAACCGTATGAATAGCATAAACGGAGAGATCGATCAGACCAGTATGTCGATCATGCCACTTTCCCCAGCAGGGTAGTTCGGGTCAACGAACCCCAATAGATTGGCCTGCTGAATAACAGGTGGAGCAGCAAGCAATATATTTTCCAGCCGTATTAAAGCGGAATCCGGTGCTGTTTTATTTTCAGGGTTTTCGCGGTTATTGGCGGCATCAGTCTTCGACATCGCATCGTTGTCTAATGTTGTACGGCGAAGATCCCTAGTGTCTTTCTCCGCACCATTCTCTGCGTCTTTTGTGCCTGCCTTGTTTGCAGGCGATAACGGCGATTCGGCAGCGTTCTGCTCCTTCTCTTGAATCGCTTTGATCAGCGCCTGGAGGCTGGCGACCGGGTTATCTTTTTCGTGACTCGACTCACGGTCGACCGCATGACTTCCTCCCTGTGCACTTGTGCTTTGCTCAAAAATAACGTGCCCGGCATGTTGCACCCCCTTTACCGTTCGGTTGAGTTCATAGAGACGCATCTCCAGATCTCGTCGTTCGAATTGATCCGTCAGCACTTGAACCGCAGGCGATACTTTTTTCGCCTCAACCGCAGACGCACGGAACGATTCTGATAATGCGAGCGTTGAAGATTCCGGGAACGCAGCAGCACGCGGGGATTTCTCTGTCTCTTGTTTGGTTAGCGGAGAGGGCGAAACAGGCTCGGGTGCTTTTGTTGTAAGTGTTGTAAGCGTCTGATTTTTTGTGGTTTCAGTTTTTGCCGTGTCGATCAACGGGCTGGCAGGTTGAGAAGATGAGCGCAAAGGCGAACGTTCGAGCGTCGGCTCGCTGGGAGTCAGCGTGGGTGGCGCACTGCTGATACGCATTACGTTATGTCGCTAATACAACAGGTGATCGACTCATAGGACTGTCACCCTCTCACAAGACTGGGTCTTGCTTTATTGGTTTTTCTCGTCTACGCGTGGCCTCCCTGAGGATAGTACAACACAGGAAAGAATTGTTCAATTATTGTTCGCGCGTCTATTTTTCATGCACCAACATGCTTTGCGGCTTAACTGCCTATAT
>JBPOHS010000192.1:0-26106 GCA_052035295.1 Pseudomonadota bacterium | reverse complement strand
AAAAAGCGGCTTGTCCTGTTTCTGCATGGTTTTCCTGAATTCGCCTGGGCGTGGGAGCGTCAGCTCGCCGTGCTGGGAGAGCAGGTGCATGCGGTAGCGATCGACCTGAAAGGGCATCACTATTCGTCGGCGCCCGATGTGGTTGACGAATACCATTTTCTCGAAATTGCCTGGGAAATACGGGCACTCATCAAGTGTCTCGGCTACGAAAAAGCGACCATCGTTGGGCATGATTTTGGTGGCGCGATTGCCTGGACACTGGGCATGTTGCACCCTGACATCGTCGAAGGGTTGGTCATTCTCAACGCGCCACACCCTTATTTGTTTGGCCGCGAACTGCTGAACACCGAAAGCGAGCAAACGGAGCTGTCGCGCTACATTGGTTATGCGCAGGGATACTCGTTACGCGACAATCTGGATTTCACCTTTTTCATGATGAGCGATACCTCGATCCTGCAAAATGACTTTTATCGGGGAAGGCGTTTTCTACGCCTGATGAATGAAAACTGGTTGCCGACAAACCGCTGGAAAACCATGAAACACTATTATCGTGCCATGCCGCTACCGGCCAGTGAGGCGGATTTTCCTGCGACGCTGTCGGCCTTCCAGCGCAAGATCTACACGGTGCGGGCGCCAACGTTGGTGCTGTGGGGTATGCGCGATCCCTACTTTACGCCGCATCTTCTGGAGGGTCTGGAGGAATTGGTACCCCATCTCGAGATTGTGCGCTATCCCGACGCCACGCACTGGATACATCACGAGATTGGCGATCTGAATCCGCGTATTCAGCAATTTCTGGAGCATTTGCCAGCATCGGGTGATTGATGCAGGCAAGGTCTTCGATGTGGTGTGCTACACACCACAAAGTCGCCCGCTATGGTATACAGACGCATGCTCAATGGAGGGTGAACATGCTTCTGTCTCAATGGCGAATGCGCTTTCAGGCGTTGGTGCCAACATACTTTTTTCTGCGCACGGCACTGCTGATGGGGTTGGGGCTGGTGGCACTGATCTGTGTAATGGTGGGTGTGTACGGGCGCCAGAGATTGCCGGTCACCCTGCTTTCGACAGATCCTTTGGTCGTCAGCAGTGTATTGATGACTATCAGCGTCTTGTTGGCGCATTTGTATTTGCTGTTGGTCTATCCGTTACGCGAAGCCGCAGCTTACCCGCGTCGTTTACGTCACCCGTTATTATTGGGGTTGAGTGTGGCGGCGCTGTTGCTCTATGGCATCTTTGTGCAGCTCGGCCTGCGGGCCGGTGGGGATCCACATCTGCTGCTCGGTGCCAGCGCCATTGTGGTGGGTGCGCTCAGCGGTTTGTCATGGGTGTCTGGCATTTTCATCATGCTGTTGTTCAATGGTGTGATGACCTTGTTGTTGCCGCGCGCAATTGACCCTTGGTTCTGGGGATTTCTGATATGTGCGCAGTGGGTGATTTACGTGTTGTTCAAGGCGCTGATCGGGGAATTCCACACCAAAACAGTGTTATTCCAGCGATTGGTCGAGCTGCAGGCTACGCAGCGCTTGTTGCGCGAGAGTGTAGAACGGGATCTTCGCTATGAAATCGCGCGCAACCTGCACGATGAAATCGGCCATCTGGCAACGCGCTTGAGCCTTACGCTGTCGAGCCTGGGCAATGACGATGCCCGTTACAAAGAGGCGCAGGCCCTGACCCGGGAGTTGCATCATCAGGTACGAACGCTGGCCAGTGGCCGGAGTGACGAACCACAGCTCGATGTCAAAACCGCTCTGGAAGCCCTGGTGAAATCCATTGCCCAACCCCGCATTGCGCTCCGTGTCGATGGCTTCAATGGTCAATGTCCGCCTGCCATTGCCGAGGCCCTTTTTCGTGGTTGCCAGGAAGGCATTACCAATTGCCTGCGGCATTCCGATGCCAGTCAATTGACCATCACCCTGCAAAGAAACAAGGCCGGTTATCGCGCGGAACTGTCGGATAACGGCAACGCCACAGGGCGGAATCGGCGTGGCAATGGCTTGAAAGGGATCGAGACGCGGGTGCGCCAGTTGGGTGGCACGCTGGAATGCGGTGCCCAAGCCTCGGGTTACCGACTCGCGCTCAATCTGCCGGATCCTGGCCATGCCGATTGAGCTGCTGCTGATCGAGGATCAGGCCATGGTGCGCCAAGGCCTCGAAGCCCTGCTCAATACGCTGGCGGGTGTGCGTGTTGCCGCGTCGGTCTCCAGTGTCGAGGCGGCGTTACAGGCCCTGCAATGGCCACAGCGGTTTTCCCTGATCCTGAGTGACTATCATCTGGGCAACCAGACAGCGGTCGATATCCTGAAACGGGCACCCTCAGTGGCGTTGCCGCCCTTGTTGTTGCTGTCGTCGGTGTGTCATGCGCACGAGCTTCAGGCGGCCATGGCGTGGGGCGCGAGCGGCTTGCTTTACAAGGAATGCGAGGTAGCGGAACTCACGAACGCCTTCGCCTCGGTGCTGGCAGGTGGGGTGTATTTCGCCCCGGGGCTCCCGTCGCTGGCGGCAGAAGCTGAAGCTTCGCAAGTCGTGCTTCAACAATGCATGCCCCTGACCCCTGCCGAAAAAGAAATTCTGCAATGGTTGGCAACCGGCATGAGCAACAAGGAGATTGCGCGCCTGCTCGGAAAGAGCGCAGAAACCGTCAAGGCACAGGTGACACAGCTTTTGCGCAAGCTGGAATGTCGTACCCGTACCGAGGCCGTCATGACGGCGCATCGGCGTGGTTGGCTGTGAGCCTAATAGGCGTTTTGTCCTGCAACCCTGCAAGCAACTCGGCAAACGGCCCGATATTCCCTTCAACGCTGGCGCTTTCCAGGGCAGCCATATAATCGTCGCGCCGTTCCAGCGGAACGACTATCCATGGGTAGCCGCCAGAGGCCAACATCAGGTTCATTAAAAACCGTCCCATGCGCCCGTTTCCATCAATATAGGGGTGGATGTAAACGAACATGAAATGTCCCAGCACGACACGCACCGACGCTTCGCTTTCCTGCTGTAACAACTCAAAAAATGCGGGCATGAGTTCGCGCACTGCTTCTTTGCTGGGCGGTGTGTGCATCGAGCGGTGAATATAAACCGGGCCGTTGCGATAACCAGCAAGATCGGCGGCTTTCAATATGCCCGCTACAACGCTGGGGCCGAACAGTTCGCGGTACCAGACTGCGTGATCATTATCGGCGATAGTCCCTGCATTTTCACCGCCCAGCACCCGTTCAATGCTTTGCCTGACGCGCTGGAACGCTTGCCAGTAGCCGCGCGCAGCCAAGGCGTTACGCTGATCCTGATCGTCTTTGTCGATTTCGGGGTTCCAGTTTCCCGAACGCACTTTTTCGATTAACGGCGCACTGACTTTGTAGCCTTCAATAGATAACGAATGGTAAGCATCGTTTGCGTAAATTTCCTCGACCTGTTTCAGATACAAGGCAGGGTCTTGCGGCAGGCCGGGCGCTGCCGGAAAGATTTGCAGCACTTCCTCACGCATTTTTGCCCAGTTCATCCGCATACGGTTCACGTAGGGCGAGGTTTCGCGCTGGCTGAACACAAAACGAGAGTGATCCTCGAAAGGATCACTCTCGTTCACTGTATATCCTGCGGCCTGCATCGCGCCCAGGATGTCGCCCGCGATGCGCTCTCGGCCAATATTGCGAAAGGCTCCGGCCAAACGTCCGGCAATGGTGCTATGCCCACCTGCCAGCAATCGGCCAAGTACGTCCGACGCGTCTGTTACCATGGCCAGCGCGCTGCGCATTCCTGCGGAATTTGCAGCGAACTGCGCCTGTGAGCAACCAAGAAGCGCTGCAGGAAGGCTGTAAACACGCAGGCCGTTTATGCGCGCGGTATCGGCAGCGGGTGGCACCTCCAGCCGCATATCAAAAATCGACGTGCCATGCAGAAGGCCGGTCGGCTTGTTCCCCCCCTTAGGGGATCGCACCAGCAATTGCGGGGGCACGTTCCAGTTGCCGGTATGCAGGTTGATCGACTGCTCCGGGCTGAGGCACCACCCCTCACCAAACCGCGATTCAAGATATGACGCGCAAAAGGCCCAGAATGAGGCATACCAGGACGTGCTTTCGCCTGTCGGCTCATCTGGACGGGAAGGGATGTACCAGCCCTTCATGACTTCCTTGATAAAGCCGTTTTTCAGCAGGCGTTCGCGATGGGTACGACTCAAATCGCTGGCGCGCAGGGCCACATGACCTTGATCCTGTAGCTCTTTCAGGATCAGGAGGGATTGCGCCAGCTTGTCTGAAGGTGAAACCATCTGCCTGCCACTAAAGTTTAGGTTTTTGTGCATTGTTATGTTTAGGTTATCATGACTTTGTGTTCTTAGGTTATTGCGTCGTTTTATTTTTAGGTTATTGTGTCTTGTTGGTCTTAGGTAATCGCGCAGCTGCCGCTGAATCCGGAACGAGTCCAACCCGGTCCCGCGTTCGCGAACGTGCCGCCAGATGACTACCGATTTTGCAGTTGCCTTGGAATTACTGATACACGGCAAAAAAAAGCAGGGCTTGCCGGGTTAAAGTCACGTCCGTGACCAATCAGTCAAATCAGGAGCCGAGCATGATCATGGCCGCCACACGCACTGCGCGTTCCCTTGCCAGTCTCGAAAATGCGCTGGAGCGGGCCAATTCCCTGCAGGAATGGGAGGCGGTCGCCAAGGCCCACGACGAACTCTCGGGCAAGGCCGGCTGGCGCACCCGTGAAGAAACCACGCTCTACGATTTCGCCGAGATCCGGATTCGTCACGACAAGTTGCGGCAGTGTCTGGCGCAGGGAAATCATGCCGAGTTGCTGTACGCCCTCAATGAAGGCATTCATGGCAACATGGCCGGCATGGGGCGCCCGATTCTTTACGCCCAGGCTTACACCGGCACCAAAACGCTGATCGACAGTTACGTGAACGCCATTGTCGAGTCGTTGCACTTCATCGCGGATGCCACCGATAAAGAGGTGTCGCGGGTCGACAAGGTGGATTTTTTTCGTCGCGCCAGTCACTGCTATGGTCGCAGCGCCCTGATGCTGAGTGGCGGCGCAGGGCTGATTTATTTTCATCATGGCGTGGTGCAAACGCTGATCGATGAGGATCTGCTGCCCAACGTGATTTCCGGGGCGAGCGCAGGCTCGTGGGTGGCGTCGCAACTCGGCACGCATACCGATGCCGAACTCAAAGCCGGTTATTTTGACCGTTACCGCTATGACGTGCGCGAGGCGACGCCCTGGCAGGTGTTCGGGGGACGTGATCCGTCGCTGTCACCGCTGGCGGTCAAGGATCGTGCGCTGGATGGCATCGACTCGCATATGACCTTCAAGGAAGCGTTCGAGCTTACGGGGCGCTATATCAACGTCTCGATTGCCCCCGCCGAAAAACACCAGAATTCGCGGCTGATGAACGCCATTACCTCGCCGCATGTCTACATCCGGTCGGCGATGGATGCCTCCAGCAGTATTCCCGGCATGTTCCCGCCAGTAACGCTGTATGCGAAGGGCGCCGATGGGCGACCCAAGCCCTATCTGGAATCCCGCAAATGGGTAGATGGTTCCACCGCCGATGATTTGCCGGCCAAACGCCTGGCACGTTTGTATGGGGTCAATCATTACCTGGTCAGTCTCATCAACCCGATGGCGGCCCCCTTTGTCGCCGATCCCAAAGTGCGTCACCGCAAGGGCATCGCCGACATCATTGCCGGGAATGGCATTACCCTTATCAAGGATGCCCTGCACGTCACCGAAAGTCTGCTGTCGCGCTACGGTGCCGAACGCTATCTCGGCGACCGACTGAACGCGTTACTGCTCATGACCCATGCCGTACTCGATCAGAAATACACCGGCGATATCAACATGATTCTGGGAATGGAGGATTTTCATCTACGACAGATATTCCACTTCTTCAACAGCGGCGAGATCGAGTCCCTGATCCTCGCGGGCAAGCGCAGCGTCTGGCCGAAACTCGAGATGATCCGCAACACCACCCTGATCGGGCGGGTGCTCGATGCCATCCTTGAGCAAATTGATCAGCGCGAATTGCAGGCCAGTCAGCGGCTCACCCGCCACGTGATCGCCGCAACCTGATCCCGCCGGCGGGGCTACCGGGGCGGCAACGTTTCCCCGGAAAGGGCTCCCAAATGGTCCGGGAATTGCTGGCAAGTTTACGGAAAGCGCCTCCACGGCGATGACCGAGCGTTCACGCGCCCGCGTTACACAAAGCCAGTGGAAAAAGTTGAGACTTTCAGTAAACTATTGGGCCTCATCACCGAGGCTACAGGAATTCGGATCATGCGCTTAATCGCTGCACTCTGGGGAATCATTGGCGTTGCCGCACTGCTGGCGTTCGCCGTGTCCCGCCTGTACCCCTATGTAGTGGAATCGCTGCATGCCGAGTGGGCCTGGTACCACTGGGCGGCGTTGGTCGTGACCGTCATCGTCATGGCGTATTCCGAGGGGTATCGTGGTTTCCAGAAAGGGTTTTCCCCCCGGGTCGCCGCCCGTGCGCGTCATCTGCACCATGCGCCGAGCCATCCGCTGCACAAGCTGCTGTCACCGATTTTCGTGATTGGTTATGTGCATGCGCCGCGTCGTCGCCAGATTTCGGCGCTCGTGGTGACGTTTACGGTGATTCTGCTGGTGATCAGCGTCCGTCATCTCGACCAGCCCTGGCGCGGTATTGTGGATGCAGGTGTTTGTGTCGGTCTTATTTGGGGCATCGTGACGGTGCTGTGGATGGGCTATCAGGCCTTGACCTCCAGCGAGTACGATGTCAATCCCGAGCTGCCGAAGCGTCGTCAGACGACCTGAGGCAGTGCTGGCGTAACATTGCGCTATCCCGGGGCAACCGCTGCCGTTCGGGCACCCCTTTGAACCTTCTTGTCCCAACGTCTTCCACTGTCAGCTTTGCACCAAATGGCGGAATGCCTCCCAGTCGTCGGGTCGGAGCTGTTTTAGCGTATCGGTGGTGGCCAGTGCCATGTCGGCGAAATCAAAGCCCGGGCAGACGGCTTCGCTGATCAATCCCCATTCCCCGCTGACCAGTTCACTGGCCTTCCAGACACCCCCGGGCACGATCAGCTGCCACTGATGCCCCTCTGTCAGATCCGGCCCCAGCAGTACTTTCTCCACCCGCCCGTCGGGGTGTATCAAGGTATACCGCAGCACCCCCGCCTGCGATGGTCCGCCTTGCAAAGCTCCGCCCTGATAGTAATGCACGATATCGGAGCGGTTACAGTGCAAGTGTCCGGTCGGGCTGTCGTCGGTGAGCAGGTAGTAAATCGAACTCATGCAGGCACGTGTCGGTGTATTCGCCGTGGTGAGTGGGCTGCAATAGGTGCGGCGGTAAAAGCCACCCTCGACATGGGCTTCCAGCTGGAGCTGGTGGATCACGGTCTGTTTATTCACGGTGACGTCTTCGCAAGGGTGCGCATGGTCAGTTGACCCTGAGGGTGGGAGGCAAAGGGGGGGAGAGGGCTTCCTCTTCGTCGATAGCGAACAGGGTGCGTGGCGGTAAATCGACCTGGACCCGCACACCTTCGATCACCTGTGTGGATGTGTTGCTGCCGGTGTCGCTCAGGGTGTGCACCGTGACAGATTTCAGGGTGCGTGGCACATTCAGGGTCACATGCTGACGACGGTCGCCCTTGTTAACGCCCAGGATGAGGAGCCGGTTATTGCCATCGAGCGTCGCCACGGCATCCAGTTCCGGGTGGCTGGATTGGGTGGACAGCACGCTTCTGCCAAGATGCGCGCTGACAAATTTCATGGCTTCGCTGGCAGGTTTGGCGGTGTAGTTGGTCGCGGTGAGGGACACCAATCCCTTGTTGTACAGCCCGTCGTCGGCGGCCTTGAACCACACCAGACTCGACAGCTTTCCAGTGCGGGCGGATTGTGCGACCACCGAGGTCCACCACAACGACGCGAAGAACGTATCCTGCTCATAGGGGCTCAGGCTGTAGCCACTCGATATATTCGTTTGTGCAATGACCAGTTTCTTCTCGGGCTGACCTGCGGGTTGATAACGTTTCATCAACTGCCAGGCACGCGTGATCGAGTCGTAATACCAGTCGGTCGCAATCAGGTCACGCACCTGCCATTCATGCCAGCTGACGGCGTCAAACAGGTTGTAATGGTTGGCCAGCAAGCGTTCGGCCATATCACTGCCTCGACGCCCTGCCGCGCCATCGCGGGTCGGGCCGTTCCAGAAACGCGAACTCTGAGGGGCGGCGATTTTCGTGCTGCGAATCGACGGGTCACTGTGTGATTTCAGCGTCGACGCGAGCGTGACGAACTGGTCCTCGAATTCATTGATATCGCTGTAATTGAGGTTGGGTTCATCGGCGAAGGCGACGTATGCATCGTTGAGCAATCCGTTTTCATGCCGGCGCTTGAGGTAGTTCTGCAAAAAATCGGCGGTCGCGCTGGTATCTTCGATCAAGGGCTGGCGGCCGGTATTTGACAAGATGGTGACCGCGTTGCGCAAACCAAACCGATTCTGGTAGGTGGTCAAAAACGCCTTGTCAGCATCGATATTATTGCTGAGGGTATCCTGGAAGAAATAGAAATTGGTCGACTTGAGTGCCCAGTCATCCAGCAGGGAATAGGCGAACGTCGGTGGTTCGGCGAATGGCAACGCGGCACCCACCGCAGGCGCCTCACCAATGGCGTTACCGACCGTGACCTGGGTGTTGCCATCGGCCGGTGTCAGCGTGAACAACTGCGCAGGCAGCTTGGCAAACACATTGGGAATGTCATCGAGCCACACGCTGACCTTGCCCGCACCGTTGAACGTCAGCCGGAAGATCCGCTCGCCACTGGCGGCCGCGATACTCACACTGTCATAACGTGAGTATTCCTCTTCGGTGAAACTGTTGATCGTGAGCGAGGTGGTCGTGCCACCCGCGACCGGCGTTATCGAGAACGAGTCAATACCGCCATAGTTTTTGCCACCGACGCGAAAGGCGCGGTTGGCCGGCACCCGGAAATACAAGCTATCGCCATCGCTGACCAGCATGCCTTGATGCAGTTTGACGGGTTCGAACATCGAGGCATGGTTGCCGGGAATCAGCAGTTGGTAATTGCGGAAGCTGGCGCCCGGGACTTCAACGCGATACACCCCGTCGGTGCTGGCGGTAGTGATCGTTTCCGCGCCTGAGGCACGCTCGGGCGCCACGGTGACGCGGCGGATCAGGCTGCCATCGGGGTTCTGGAAATAAACGCGCTCTTCCTGGCTTTCCGGAATCCACGCGCCTTGCCATTGCAGTTGCAGCGCCATGCTGCTGCCACCCATCTTGCTGACGTGCACGACGCCATCCCGCAGGCCGGGCCACAGGGTATCGGCCTGACTCAGGGGCGAAATGCCCACCAGTGCCAAAAAAGTGGCCAGCGCGCGGTTCGAAACGCCGCTAGAAAAAACATAGCCTGAACGCAGTATCATGGAGAGCCTCGGTTAGAGCGCCTGGAAGACGCATTCCAGACGGCGAACTTTTCGTGAGCAATGCAGCCTGTCTGTGGCTGGGCATCCAGCCGCTTGCCCTTGAGGTGCGGGTCTGACAGACGTTTGGCATCGCTAAGCAAGCTATTAGGCTAGCACGACAGCTCCATTATGGACTGACAATGTGGCTGTCGAATAGCGGACTCACTTCCCATTTATGACCGAATTTGCTTAGGTTTTACTGCCTGGCCCACGCTTTTTTTTCACGTAGCGGAGGAGCTCCCTGGCGTCGTCGGCCCTCAGGAACAAACTCTCATGGGCAGGAATACCGGTGACTCGCCAGTGCAGCCATGCCAGTGCAATCGCCGCCAACACATACACGGTGGTGGCCGCTGCCGCAGCGCCCTCGATGCCAAAACGGGGGGTCAGCACTAGATTCAGCACGATATTGAGCGCCACGCAGGTGCCGGAAATCACCGAGACGCTGCCCGGGTGATTCTCCCCCAGCAAATCCAGCCTGATCAGGCTGCAGTAGCCCAGGGCGACCATGCCCGGCAGCAACCAGACCAGCGCCGGATACGCCGGCAAAAAGGCCTCGCCAAACAGCAAACGGATCAGCCAGTCGCCAATCGCCCACAACACCAGCGCTCCCAGCGCCATCACGAACAACATGATGCGCAGCACCTTGGGCGTTACTGCACGCTTGTCATCCCGATGATTGCGCATGAGAAAGGCATACAGCGGAAAAGTGACCGCGTTCGGCAGCACCAGCAGCAACTCGGCGGCCGCCGTCGCCATCGCGTAGTAGCCAAGGGCCGTGGCTCCCACCAGGCCGCTGACAAAGAAGTAATCGATGCGCAGCAGCAACTTCTGGAACAATGTGTCGAAATGCCCGCGTACGCCATAGCCCAATAACGCCTGGTGTGTCTGGCGATTCCACTGCGGCGGGAACATGTCCTTCAAGGGCAGGGTGGTCCATACGGCCAGCAGGATCAGCGCCGCAAACCAGGAATAGACGCTGGCATCGAGGCCATTCATGCCGGCGACACCCCACAGCAGCAGAAAAAACACCAGCGGCAGCAAGGATTCGTTCAAGTTGATCAAGTTGGCCTGGCCGACCTGATCCCGAACCAGAAGCATGTTATGGTGAATGGTTTTCACCAGGAACAGTGGTACAGCCAGCGCGATGACCCACTTCCAGTCCGCAAGCCCGGTTGATTCGTCTCGCAGTAACCAGGGATTCTCGACCACCCACAGGCTGATCACCGCGCATAACGTACCGACGACCGCGATGAAAGCGATAACGGCCCCCATTACCTGCCGAGGTTGCGTGCCCGGTTGCGCCAGCTTCCATGATGCGGAATTGCTGTAGCCAAGATTGCCTATCGTCATGATGACTTCAGGGACGCTGGTGATCAGCGCCAGCAGTCCGCGATCGGTGGGACCCAATACGCGCGCAATGATGGCGTTACGGGCGAGCCGCAATACGATCATCATGATTTTGGTGAGCAGGCTGTGAAACAGCAGGCGGGTGAAGCGTTCGCGATTGAATCCCTTGGCCGCGCCAGTCTCCGACATGATCATGCCTCCTGGGCGGCAGCCGCTTTCAACAGCCGGTACTGGAAAAGTGAGGTATCGCGCACCTGGGCTTCGGTGATATTGACCCGGGGCAGATGGAAGCGCTGGCTCGTGTCGCGCGGGGCAAAGCCGCGCTGGGTGCCCAGGGCGGCCGTGTATCCTGCGTCCTGGACCAGCGCCGCGATGCGCGCGTCATGATCGCCGTTAGGGTAGCAGAAAACGTTATTGAAGCAGACGTCCGGCTGCCTCTTGATGGCGTTGGAGCATTCGCCGATTTCGTGGCGTGCAGCAGGATCGTCCAGTTGTGGCAGCAATACATGATTGACAGTATGGGTGCCAAAACGAATCAAATTCGAGGCCGACATGGCCCTGACCTGATCCCAGCTGAGGCCATGGCTGTCGGGGGCATGGAGGCTGGCGGCGAGATGGTGGGTGATGGCATCGCGCTGCGCTTCCGAAAAGGATTTGCCGGCTTCGATCAAGGTGTCGACCGTCGTGGCGTGCTCAGGGAACGGTGCGATCTCTGCAAGTCTGCGGCGCGTTTCGGCGAATTCTGTCGCGGATTGTGCTTCCAGCGCATCGCCCCATGTTTGCCACCAGAAATGTCGGTGTGTGCCGATAAAACCGGTGCTCAGATAAATCGAGGCCGGGCACTGATGCGAAGAGAGGACGGGCCATGCATGCGTAAAGTTATCCACCCAGCCATCATCGAACGTCAGGCAGGCAAAACGTTCCCGGCGCTCAATATTGTCAGGAAGCGCCAGGTAGTCGTCGACCTGTATGAGGGTGTAGTGCCGGTTCAGAAAACGGATCAGTAGATCCAGGCCTTCCTGTGTCATGGCCAGACTGCGTTGGAACCGCAGTTGCGCATAATCCGACTCTGAAAGCACACGATGCAGCATGAAAATCAGGGCGCGTTGCCCCTGCCTGCGTCGAATCAGGCCGACGCGGGAAGCAGTGTTTCCGGCAATGCGTTTGGCGAGGGTTTTCATGGGGATGTGTGAGCCCCTAGTGGGATCGATGCTGTTGCGGGGTCCAGAACGCATAGCGTTCCCCGCGCAGGAATTTGATGATGCCCACTCCCAGCCCGATACTGCTCAGCAGCAGGAAACCGGCCAGTTTGAACGGCTTGGGTAAGCGGCGTTGTTGGTCCCACAATCCCAGTGCGGCCATCAGGTAAAACATCAACTGCGACACAAACATCACTGTATAGAATGGGTGCTCATTCAGCAAAGCCGCATTGACGGGAAGCAGAAACAACGCAAAAAAAGGCACAAAACGGCGAATGAGCTTGTGGCTGATCAAGCAGAACGAATACCAGCCATAACGGAATGGGTTCATCAATACCCGACGTCGCCACAGACTTTGCATGCCGCGTACGGTGACGCGGACACGGCGACGATATTGTCCTTCTGCGTGTTCCAACCCTTCATCGTAAGCAATGGCGTCAGGTTCGAAGACCAGTGCCCGGTGGGCGACGATGGCGGCCGTGCTGATATAAAAGTCATCGGTGACGTCGTTGGGCAACCCGTCGTATAACGCCCGCCGTATGGCAAAAATGCCCCCGTCGGCAGATACCGCGCTGCCCAGACGGGTTTCGGCATCACGTAAAAGGGATTCATATTGGCGATAGGCCCAGTCACCCATGCCCAGTTTGTCTTTTTTCTTGCGGATCACGATCCGCCCGGACACAGCGCCGACCTTGTCCGACTGAAAGGGGGCGAGCAATTTTTCGAGCGTATTGGTTTCCCACTCGTTGTCGGCATCGCTGAACACGATGACTTCGCCCGTCGATGCCCTGACGCCGGCTTCCAGTGCCGCGGCCTTGCCGCCTCTGGGCAGATCCAGCACCTGAATGCGTGGGTTTCCGTAGGCGTTCACGGCAGCGACGGTGCCGTCGGTCGAGCCATCGCTCAGTACCAGCACATCAAAAAAATCCTGGGAATAGGTTTGCTGCAGCAAGGAGTCAATTTTGGCATTGATCGTGCGTTCCTCGTTGTGGGCGGCCACGAGGATGGTGGCCCGCACGGGTGCCGTTACCACCGTCGGAATGTCCGGCAAACGGTTGACGAAGCGGGAAATGATCCAGGCCAATAACGGGTAGCCGAAATAGCCGTAAAAACACAGCGATATGAGCAGCCAGAAGAGGAGTTCCATCATGTCTTTGCTGTCCTGCCTGGTTGCGTCTGAAAATGGGATTGCATGAGATAAGGCCGCACTGCCAGCTCTGACAGGGCCAGCAATATCCAGAAATACTTGTGCTGGGTGGCCGAAAGAAACAGCAAGAAGATGACCAGCGCAAAGTAAGTGGCGCCCATATGGGCGATTTCATTGCCGTGTTCCTTGTCACCTTGTTTGAGCGCTTGCAAACGGGCGCGGTGAAAATTCAGCAGCCCGGCGACAGCCAGCAACGCAAAGGCACCGAAACCGACGATTCCGGTTTCGGCCAGCAATTCCAGATAAGTGTTGTGCGCGCGCCTGAAAATCTCGGGATCCGACATCCCTTCTGAAAACGCGGTGGCAAAGCCGCTTTGCGAATAGTAGACGGGGAAACAACCGGGACCGGCGCCAAACAACGGGTGCTCGCCAAACAGACGCATGCCCACCACAACGTAAGAGGTTCTTCGGCCGAGCGAGCGATCCTCGAAGTTTTCCACGCCAGAAAAATTGGCGAGCGACAATATGCGGTCGACATACTCTGCCGGCATCAGTATTCCGGCCAATAGGACGGAAATCGCGCTGGCGGCAATAAAAAGCCCGATGTGGCGCGGGGTCAACCGTTGCAAACATTCACGGTAATGCCAACCCAGCGCGGTGAGTGCCATCAGCAATACCAACAAGCCTGAACGCGACAAGGTTTTTTGCAATGCCACCAGATCCAGCGCCATCAGCACGAACCAGAAAGCCTTCACGACAAACCAGCGCGAATGCAGCACCAGATAAAGCGTGAAAGGCACGGCGGTTACCAACAACAGGGCAAAGTAGTTCGGATCGGTCATGAGGCCGGTGGCCCGTCCCTGCAATGCATAATTCGTCGAGAACAGGGAAAGGGCTGCGGTGATCGCCACGCTGACGGAAAGCGCCATCATCAAATGGCGGGCCTTGAGTTGTTCACCGACAGCGATGGCAATCACAAAAATGATGATGGCCGTGATCAGATCCTTCACCATTTCCTGGGAAAGCCCCGGGTAAGGTGAAAACAGCGAACTCAGCAGGAAGGCGCCAAGTAGCACGAGGATGGGTACCCATTGGCGACTTTTGAAATTCTGCAGGGACGTGTGGCCGAAGAGCAGGCGTAATCCTACGATGCCGACCATGGCAATCCCGACCAGTTTGCTGCCGGTAAATAATTTGTTGCCGGCGAACAGGCCTTCCAACGGGACGAAAAAAATCAGGCTGAGCACACCGAGTTGCGGATAACGGTAAAGCACCAGAAATCCGATGATGCCGAGGGGGGCGAAGGGTGCCAGGAAATAAAACGGGCTCAACAACAAGCCGCCGGTCACGGCGGCCAGTAACGCCCCTAGCAAGATGCCAATGGGACTTACGCGCGAGGCGGTTGCTTGAGCCATTGCCAGATCCCTGCGGGGCTCCATTGGGTCGGAAGATCCGCATCGGCGTCGCTGTCGTCAAAGACGGCAATGACCGGAATACCGAGCGCTGACTGAGCTTGATCCGGCGTAATGAAGCTGCGCCCGAAATAGGCCGACACCAACGCCGTCACGATGCCTCCCATGACGGCTGCCATGCCACCCAGCACCCAGACCAGAAAGGGTTTCGGCGTACTCGGTTCCAGCGGGAACACGGGATGCGAAAGAATGCGTACGTTTTCCAGGTCTTCCGTATTGGATGCCTGTTCCGAGCGGTATTCCTCGTATTGCTGTGAATAGCGGAAATAGGCGTCGTTCGCTGCATTCAATTCGGTCAGCAAGGCAGATTCATCGGCACTGGCCTGTTTGAGGCGGGCCAGACGTTTGTCCAACTCTTCCATGTGCACGGTTTTGCTGGCGATCGTATCGTTGAGGATTTTCAGCGCCTGCTCGCGTTCCTTGATGCGGTTTTTGACCAGCGTTTCAAGACGACGTTTTTGTTCGCGCAATTGCGACACCAGTTGGTCCACCTTGGGCGAATCCGGTTTGAACGTGAAACGGGCATCATTGTATTCCACCACCAGCTCGGCAATTTTTTCGAGCTGTTGTTTCATTTCCGTATCGACGTAATAAAACTCTTCACTGGCGCCCGCACCATTGAAAGAAAACGCCAGCGAAGTTTGCACGATATCGGCCTTGGCCAGGGTGGCCGATTCCGATTTCAGGTATTGCAGCCATTGCTCGCTCTTTTGCTTGCTTTCGGTGAGTTCATTGAGTGTCTTGCGTTCTTCTTCAAGATCACGCAGGGCGACACCGGTTTCATCTTTCGGGCTGACCACACCGTAATTGTTCAGTAGATCGACGCGCTTCTGTTCGAGTTCGCGGACCAGTTTTTGAAAGCTGTTTTTCTTCTTCAGGAAAAATTCCTGTGGTGCCTGTGACACCATGACCTGACGGCGCCGCTCCAGATAGCTGTCCATCAGACCGTTTACGACGTTGCGGGCGATTTCGGGGTCATCGTTGGTGTAGTTGACCGTAATGACATTCGAGCCAGGAAGGGTAGCGATTTCGAGTTCGTCAAGAACGTAGGCTGACAGCTCATTGATCAGCTCGAGGCGTGGATCTGCCTGTTCATCGCTGATCAGGTTCTTGAGTGGGCGGATCACGTTGTCTTTCAACGGATTGATAATGTAGGCCTTGAGGGGATTGTATTGAATGCTCAGTTTGCCCTGATCATACAAGTCACCCACGGCATCCTGTACGACCGGCATGGAGCGCAGGATGCTGTTTTCCGTTTCCATATCGGTGAGGGTGACTGGCATGTAACGTGGCCCCGACGAGGCACCGATTTCTCCGCGAAAGCCTTGATCGAGCTTTTTCGACAGCACGATGATTTCACCGGTAACGGTGTAGCTTTTGCCGATGATCATGGGCGCAATCAGGGCAATGCCCAGGATGGCCAGCATCACCTGGCTGGCAAGACGGAAGTTCGAGAAGAACAGCGTCAGCAGTTCCCGAACAAAGTTGGTTCTCAGTGAAAAATCCATTGGCCTGCCTGTCCCCTTGTGAGGTGGGGGCGAAGATCAATCTTCGCCCTTGTCATCCGTACGATATGTAAAGGTGTAACCCACGCCACGGAACATCAGCGTTTCCGACAATTGACGCATGACATCGGCGCTGTTGCTCAGGCGCGTTGCCGGCACATAGATGACATCGTTGGCGCCAATCTGGGTGGTGAAGGCGGATTCCTGGCCGCGCAGTGCATCTTTCAGGTCGAATACCTTGGCTACGACTTCATTGCCTTCACGATGCATGGCAACGACAGAGCTCAGCTCTGCTCTTGAATTGGCGCCTCCCGACAGCGCAACGGCCTGCATGAGGGACACCGGGCCAAGCACCGGAAATGCGCCGGGATTGTTGACCTCACCCAGTACGAAGATGCGATTGGGCTCCGAAGATTGCAGCATCATGTCCACCTGCAGCCCCGGGTTGATCGCCGCGTACTTCTGGTTGGCCAGGGTGCGAATCTCTTCGAGCGTCTTGCCGTTGGCAGGAATTTCGCCAATCAACGGAAAGCTCACGGCGTTGTCGTCACGCACCGTCAGCAGGCGTGACGTACCGAGATTGGGGTGATACAGCGAGGTTTGCAGTTCTTTGAGATGTACCTGATATTCCAGTACGTTAACGTGGAATTCCGGCTTCTTGAGAATGGGCTCGTAGAGCGCCTGCAGGCGTTGGCGCAGCTCTTCCACGGTCATTCCGCCTGCCTTGACGTCACCGACGAAGGGCATCGAAACGAATCCGTCAGGACGAATCTGGTAATTGTCGTCGTATTCCGGTGCCGACAGGAAGCGGATCTTGATCTTGTCGTGCGCCGCCAGACGATAGACATCGGTACTCAAGGTATCGAACTTGAACATCACATCAATGACATCGCGGGGCTGCATCTGATGCTTGAGCGGGTTGCCTGGTGTGCCCCCCATGGCATCCTGTACGGGCAGGCGGAATTCATTGCGCACCGGTGCGGATGCGCATCCGGCCAGCAGCCAGGCGCTCATACTTGCAATAGCCAGAAACTTCACTGCTTTCATGTGTTCACAACCAGTTGTAAATCTGTTGGGGAATGAAGTATTTGCGACGGTTCAGCAGGGTGCCGACCATCTTGCCGCCGGCTTGCTGCAGCGTTTCGATGGCGGCCGCAGCGATTTCGTGGCGGGTCTTGTTGGCTTCGATGACCAGGGCAACGCCATCAAAACAGCTGGCCATGGCCAGTGTCTCGCGACGATCGTGCACGGGCGCGGTGTCGAAAATGACGTAACCGTATTGCTGGCGCAGGCGATACAGGATCGTGCTGAAATTTTCTTTCTGCAACTCCTTGAATCCCTTGAGATCGGCACGACCCACCGGCATGAATTGCAGCTGTCCGTCGAAAATATCGTGGATACAGCGCTCCGGCGCGAGTTTGTCGCTGCTGCTGCACAGGTCGGTGAGCCCCAGTTCGCTTTCAAGATCAAAATGCTGGGTCAACCCGGGCGTGCGCAGATTGCCATCGATCAGCAACACTTGTTCCGAAATCAGCTCCGCCATGGCTTTCGCCAAAGACAGCGCGACGGTGGAAGTGCCACATTTTTCTTGTGGTGCCGTGATATAGAGAGACTGCACATTGCCTTCGAGAAGGGTGGCGGTCAGGTTGATCTTGCTTGGCTCAAGTACATGCATGGACGTGTCCTGTGGCGCGTTCAGTACGCGCCTTCTCCCTTGAGAATAGCAAACGGAGTTTTCGCGAGTATCTTCAGATCCTGAAACAGCGATTGATTCCGGAAATATTCTGCGTCCATTTCGGCGCGTTGATCGAAATCGATGTTGCTGCGCCCGGAGATTTGCCAGATACCGGTAAGACCTGGCGGTGAAGCCAACCTTTTCAGGTGGTTCTCTTCATACTTCGAAATATCAAAGGACGTCGGGCGAGGACCCACCAACCGCATGTCGCCACGGACGACATTAAACAGCTGCGGCAGTTCATCGAGACTATACTTGCGCAGAAAGCCGCCAATGCGGGTGATGCGCGGATCGTTTTTTACCTTGAAATCCGGGGTTTTACCAGCATGGTGATTGATGTGGCTGAGCTCGGCCTTGCGGGCTTCGGCATCGGCCACCATGGTGCGGAACTTGTACATCTTGAAGCGGCGCCCCTTGTAGCCGGTTCGGATCTGGGCAAACAGGATGGGCCCCCGACTGGTCAGCTTGATGGCGGTGGCGATGGCCAGCATCAACGGAGAAATCGCCAGCAAAATCAGCACGGCAATGCCCGCGCCAAGCATGCGCTTTTGCGTCGAATTGTTCCAGCCTGCGTCCGCGTCACGCTTTTGCTTCAGCTGGCTTTCTTCGCGTGCAATGGCGAGTTCGACCTGCCTGCGCAATTCGACGTTGCGCGTATATAATTTTGTTCCGGCGTGCGCAGAGCCCGTTCCGGTGGGGTGAAATTGCATGACATCTCCCAAATCGCTACTGCAGAATACGAAAATCATGGAATGTGATGCACAGTTTATCGGCGTAAAATGGTCAAGGCAATTGAATGCGCTTTCGCAAAACAAAAATAAACAGTGCAGTAACATTAAAATGTGTGGCGCCTTGCAGCGCAGCCATTGCAATTTTGCAAAATCCTGATTTACAGGGTTTTTACGGTATTCATCAGGGAGTGTTTTTGTGGCGTATTCGGTCATCTGGACGCAAGATTTTTACAGTAGTGTTACAGCGTCCGAGTTGCAGGGCCTGCTCGATGAAATACCACACGCAACGGTATTTCTCGATTGGCCCTGGTTGAGTAGTTGCTTCGATCATTTGCCGTCGGGTAACGCGGCCTGGTTTCTGTTGATACGTGATGAGCATCAGCAATTGCGTGCCTGTTTGCCTTTGGCACTGTCAACAGCGGTGAAAATGGGAATAACGTACAACTTGCTGCGCTGGTTGCAATTTCCGTTTGCCGACAGGATGTTGCCTATTGTTGCTTGTGGAACGGAATACCCGGAAATCAGGGCAGTCGTTATGGCTGCACTTAAAGAGCCACCTTTTTCCTGGGACGTAATGATCTGGAACGAGATGCCAGATCAGGATGGCCTGCTTTCCGATTGGCAGGCTTCGGCCAGGCAAGCCGGTCTTGCACTGCACCCCGAAAAAAAATCCACCTGTCCTGTCATGACGTTATTCGGTCGTGATGCCACAGATATTGAAAAATCCCTTTCGAAATCAGCGCGTCAGCGTGTCAAGCGAGCACGCAAGCGTTTGATGCAGGAAACCAACGTGCAAATCCTGCACGACCGTCCTGGTACTGAACAGCTGCAGTCCCGACTCATTGAATTCAAGGCGCTTGAAAACACCAGCTGGAAAGGGGAAGAAGGCGTCGGTATTTTCAGTGATGATGCGTCGTGGCAATTTTTTCAGACCTTGTCGCAGCGGTTGGCCGAGCGAGGCCAGTTGGATCTGGGCGAAATCCGGATCGATGGCCGTCTTGCCAGTTATCGTTATGGCATGTGCTATCGCGGTGTGTTTCTGGATTACAACCTGGCGTATTTGCCGGAATATCACAAGCTTGGTTTAGGCCGCATTCTGCTGGATGAACTGGTAGACGACTGCGCCAGGCAGCACTACCGTGCCATGGATGGATCGCGCGTAGGCAGGAACTCGCAGCATTTGTTGTTCGAACGCGCCGACAGTTTTGTCGATCACTGGCAGCTGAATTGGTACGCCAGTAGCTGGAAAGGTCACTGGATGCGACTGGTCAACGAAGTGCTGGTGAAACAAGCCAAGCGGGCGCGGCAGTATTGGCGGGATCGACAGCGTGCAAACGCTACGAATAACGTGGATGCTGAGGTGAAAGCCCCGGATCAGGCGACCTGAGCCGGGTCGCCGTCTGGTGCGTGGCGATTCTGTTTTTTATGGTGGGCGAAGCGCTCACCATCATATTTGACGATCTGAACGAAGCGAACACCCAACAGCCGATGTATTACATAGGCTCGGCCGTCCTCCTTGTAGCCGGCACTGATTGAAAATTTCATCGAGGCGGCGTTGTCGTCCTGAATCAGGGTAAATACGCGCTTTTTGCCTTGTGCGGCCCAGTGGTCCCAGGCGGCAAACTGGATGTTCGCCGTTACCGGGCTGTTGCGGTAGGGTTCGGCCACTTCACCGGCCATTTGGAACACTTCGCCGTCCTGCAATTCAATGGTGCAACCATAAAACTGGTCAGTGAATGTGGTTGGCGTGCACCACGCCATGCCGCCGGCTTCACCGTTGACAGTGGAAAAAGCGGTAAAACCGATAAACCCACGTTTCAGAAAATCGGCATAAGCACCGACCTGCGAAGCGAAATGGGCATCGCAGGCAGGGAAGTCAGCGGAAGTGAACTGACGAATCGCAAAGCGGCTCGACACCTTGATCTTGCGATGGCCCTCGGCAAGCTCATGCACAAACATGATCATGGTGCGCTTGAAGTAAATCTTGCGCCAAACCTTCTTCAGGAGCTGTGCCATCACCGGCATTTTTTCGGAAGCGCTGGTATTGGAAGTATTAACGGCAGTCATGGGTGGCTCCTGTCTCGGTTCTCAGCGGCCGGCGTCGGCACACTCGTTCAGCGTGACCAGTCGATAACCCTTGGTCTTTATCGCCGTAATGATGTCGCCCAGGCGAGTGACCGCCGTAGGGCTGGAGTCATGCATCAGGATGATGAACGAATCCTTGGTCGGGTCGCTGGCATTGATCTTGGTTGTCACTTCCTGGTAGACGTTATCCGGCGTCCAGTTCAAGGCGACGACGTAGTCTTTCGAGTCCAGGTTCCAGGTGGAAACACCGTAGCCCATATCCCAGAGGGGAATCCCTTGGGTGACATTGATGCGCCCCTGCGGCGGGCGCACGAAGCGGGTCTTCACGCCCAGGGTCCGCCAGATGATGTCATTGGTGGAATCCACCTGTGTCAGCAGCTGTGCGTCGGTGAGTTTGGTGAAATCCGGATGATCCCAGCTGTGGTTTTCAATCTGGTGCCCTTGCTGCAGCGCCGCCTGCGCTTGCGCAATGCGCGTGGTGTAAGTCAGTTTGGCGCCCAGCAGAAAGAAGGTTGCCTTGACGTCATGGGAGGCCAGCGTTGCCAGTACTGTCGGGAAATTGTTGCTGGGGCCATCATCGAAGGTCAGGGCCACCAATCCGGGCTGACGGCAATACATGCTCAGCGGTACCAGCGGTTTGCCTGGATCAGGATAAACCGATTGGGCTTGTGCCAATGGGCTCAAGGCGGCGAGTACAAAAACACGACTAAGCAAACTGCGCATGAAAGAGGTCCCTTGCTACTTCAAAACAGATGGCCAAAAGTTGTGACGTCTGTCACGTTGTGCCGGCTATTGTTGAGCGAGGAGGGCTATAAGTCAATCGCGGCTTATTACCATTTTGTAAACGCTGGATACATGCTGTAACGCAGGCGTGGCGTGGCCTTAACAGGAGGTTGAACCCGGACGCAAAAGGTCGGGGGAGGGCATGAAATCAGCTGTGGTGCGGGAGCGTTCGGAATACGACCAAATTGGTACTTTGGTGCTAGCTAATTTCTGCGGTGCGGGGTACACTCACCCCATATACGCCGTGAATACCCTCTCTCAAGCCGCCGGTACAGGTCCACCGGCAAGGACGGAAAACCACAATGACTACGCCACTCAATACGCCGCATTCTGTTGACATTGCCAAGCCTGCGATCGACCGTGCCCCGGCCAATGACGTTTCCCCTGTCACGCGCGTCCACGCGTTCTCGGATGACGCACTGGGCGAACACGACGCCACCGCAGTGGCGAACTTGCTGCGCCAGCGCAAACTCAGCCCGCGTGAAGTGGTCGAGGCGGCGATACATCGTGCCCATCGGATGGAGCCCCATCTGCATGCGATCGAAATCGCCGTGTTCCGTCAGGCGCTGCGCGATGCCGAGCGTGCGCACCACGGTTTTTTTGCCGGCGTCCCGACCTTTGTGAAGGACAACACCGATATCAAGGGGCTGCCCAGCAATCATGGCTCGAACGCGGTGAATGGGCTGCCGGCCAAAAAGCATGGCGCCTTTGCCAAGCAATACATGGACGAAGGGTTTGTGTGTCTCGGCAAGAGCCGCATGCCGGAATTCGGCCTGAATGCCACCACCGAGTTTGTCGGTCAGTTGCCCACCCGCAATCCGTGGCATCTGGCGCACTCCTGTGGCGCCTCCTCGGGCGGTGCTGCCGCGCTGGTTGCCTCGGGTGTGGTACCGATCGCTCATGCCAACGATGGTGGTGGCTCGATCCGTATCCCGGCCGCGTGCTGCGGCATGGTGGGATTGAAACCGACGCGCGGACGGTTGGTGGATTCGGAGTCGTCGCGTTCCCTGCCGATCAATATCATTGGTGAGGGCGTAGTAACGCGCTCCGTGCGTGACACGGCGCATTTTTTTGCCGAAGCCGAACATTATTTCTACAACCCGAAATTGCCACGTCTGGGCTTTGTCGATGGGCCCGGTCAGCGTCGCCTGCGGGTCGGATTGGTGGTGGATTCGATTACCGGCGAACGCACCGATGAAGAGACGCGTGCCACCGTGCTCGCCACGGCCAGGCTGCTCGAAAGCATGGGCCATCAGGTCACCGACATGCCCCTTAACATCCGCGATACTTTCGCCCATGACTTCGGCCTCTACTGGGGCATGCTGTCGTATCTGGTGAGCAAATTCGGCAAGCGCATCATGAGCCCGGGATTTGAAGCGGAACGTCTTGATGATCTCACCCAGGGACTGGCGGGAATGTATCGCCGCAACCTGATCAAGACGCCGCTGGTGCTCTATCGCCTGCGCAAAATCTATCGGGATTATGCCGCCCTGTTCGAGCGTTACGATGTCATCCTGTCGCCGGTGCTGGCCCACACTACGCCACGTTTGGGCTACCTCGCGCCTGACAACAGCTTCGACGTACTGTTCGATCGTTTGATGCGTTATGTCAGCTTCACACCGCTGAACAACGTGTCAGGCGGCCCTGGCATTTCCGTGCCCATGGGGCAATCCACGGAAGGTCTGCCTATCGGCGTGCATTTCTCTGCCAATCATGGTGATGAGCGTACGCTGCTGGAAGTCGCCTACGCCCTCGAAGAAGCAACCCCGTTCCGCCGGATTCAGGACTGATCCCGTCAGGCTATAATGAATGGCATAGGGCCCCTGCGGGGGCTTATGCGCTGGAGGAAACATAATGAGTGTGACCGCTGTTCTGGGTGCCAGCCCTAACCCTGACCGTTATGCCAACAAGGCCATTCGTCTGTTGCGCAGCTATGGCCACGACGTTATCCCGATTAACCCGGCGATCAAGGAAATAGAAGGCTTGCCGGTGGTGAAGTCACTGGCTGACATTCAGCAGCCGGTCGATACGCTGACACTTTATGTCGGACCCGATCGGGGGGAGCCCTTGGCCGAACAGATGGTGGCCCTGCACCCGCGTCGCGTGATCATGAACCCGGGCACGGAATCGGAAAAGCTGGCGACAACCCTGAGAAATGCCGGCATCGAGGTGGTGGAGGGATGTACCTTGGTGATGTTGAAGACCGGGCAATTTTGACGGCCCGCGTCATTGCGGAAAAATCGCCCGGCTTCCCCGCACCAGCATCATCAGCTGCTTCTCCACCTTTTCCAGCCGCTCCTCGCGCTTCTGCCGATCCAGGTCCAGCGCATCCAGCACATACACGATCAGCAACGACAGAATCGCCTCTGACTCCGTATCGTAATCCGACGCACGCATGCCTTTCTCGGCCGCTGCGCCGCGCATATTGTCCGCCAGATCCTCCTGCATGATCGCCAGCTCCCGACGGATTGTCTTGCGGTACTCCGGATTCGGGTTGAACCACTGCATGATCAGCAGGCGCAGTATCGGTTCGTACTTGTTCATGTACAGCAAAAATTGTTTGAGCGCACTTTTCAAAACGAACTGAAGATCCTGGTGCGTCATGCCGTTGCGAGCGGTTCGGGCGATCGCTCGCAGGCGAATGAGGGCATCATCGACGAGGGCGAGCCCCAGTTCATCCATGTCGGAAAAGTGGTTATAGATCGAAGGGGCCGCCATGCCGGCCGTGCGGGCCACTTCACGCAAGCCGAGTGTCTCGGGCGAGCGGCCTTCTTCGACCAGGTGGAGGGCGGCATCGAGTATGCGGCGGCGCGTTTCCTGTTTGCGGTCGGCGCGGCTGCGTGGTGATGCGTTTGTGGTCATGGCGGCCCCCGGGGTCGATGCTGGACATGCGTGGCTCAATTACAAGTGTTAGTTTAATCCCGGATCGACTTTACGTCTATTGGATAGATTCTGAGCCGATATTGGAGAGGCTGGGTATTGACAGTGCCAATCAATCCAGCTAGTTTAACTAACAGTTGTTAGTTGTATCGGCTGCAGATTGATGGGAGGGTGACATGGAATACTTCGTGACGGGCGCCACCGGGTTTATCGGCCGCTTTCTGGTAGGGGAACTGCTCAAGCGCCCGGGGGCCCGTGTGCATGCGTTGGTGCGCAAGGGTTCAGAAGGCAAACTCGATGAAGTACGCCTGGGGCTGGGAGCCAGTGCAGAGCAGTTGGTGGCCGTGCATGGCGATCTGACCCGGGCAGGATTGGGGTTGGATGACAGCGTACGGGCGTCGCTCGCCGGTCATGTGGATCATTTTTTCCATCTGGCGGCGATTTATGATCTCAAGGCCGATGCCGATTCACAGATGCGCACCAATCTCGAGGGCACGCGTAACGCGCTGGATGCGGCGGCGGCTCTGGAAGTCGGGTGTTTTCATCAGGTCAGTTCGATTGCCGCCGCCGGCACTTATGCCGGGCGTTTTTCTGAGACGATGTTTGATGAGGCGACCGGCCTGGCCGATCCGTATTTCTATACGAAACATGAATCCGAGGGGCTGGTTCGCAAGGAAACCCGTTTTCCGTGGCGGGTGTATCGACCGTCGATGGTCGTGGGGCATTCAAAAACCGGCGCGATGGACAAGATCGATGGGCCGTATTTCATTTTCCGTTTATTGAATCAGGTGCGGCGCTTCTTGCCGGCGTGGTTTCCGCTGGTCGGCATCGAAGGCGGGCAATTCAATATCGTGCCGGTGGATTACGTGGTGGAGGCCATGGATCATATTGCGCATCAACCGGGGCTGGATGGCAAGGTATTCCATCTGACAGCAGAAGACCATTACACCCTGGCCGAACTCTTCAACATGGTGGCCAAACAGATTGGCGCACCCGGATTCAAATTGTGGATCAGCAATAACGTGCTGAACAAGGGGCCGATTCAGGTGGTGAGCGCGATTGGCCAGTGGCCACCGGTCAAAGTGCTGACTGACAAGGTATTGCAGCGCCTGGATCTGCCCACGCAGATGCTGGGGTATCTGACGTTTCCGACGACGTATGATCGCAGTCAGACCAAAGCTGCATTGGCGGGGTCGGGCATCACGCCGCCACCGCTGGAAAGCTATATCGAGGTGTTGCGCCGGTATTGGGCGGCGCACCTGAATCGATAATGCTGTGTCGCTGATTTCCATTCATTTTCAGTATGACAGGAGAGACTTCATGTCTGGTTCCGTAAAATTCAGAAAGCCAAAAGTAGCACCTTATTTCAAGCGTGCCGTTGATCACTGGAAATGGAATTTCAAATCTGTTGTCGAGCCGAAAAATGCCCTGCAGGATCGGGTCAGTGGCAAGGTGGTCCTGTTGACGGGCGCCAGTTCGGGGATTGGCGCAGAGGTTGCGCACAAATTGGCGGAAGCCGGGGCCACCGTGTTGCTGGTGGCCCGTACGCGCGAAAAATTGCAGGAAATTGCAGACGATATTCGCAGCAAGGGTGGCAAGGCCGATGTCTATGATGGCAACCTTGCCGTTATGGAGGACTGTGATCGCATCTGTCAACAGGCCTTGGCCGATCATGGTCGTGTCGATATCCTGATCAATAACGCCGGTCGTTCGATCCGTCGCTCGATCAAGTTCACGTTCGATCGCTTCCACGATTACGAGC
>JBPOHS010000187.1:0-5989 GCA_052035295.1 Pseudomonadota bacterium | reverse complement strand
TTGCTCCACGGTGACCCGGCCCGCTGGCTCGACTACAACGCCGAAGAGCACCCTGTTGCCCTTCAGCTTGGCGGCAGCCACCCTGCCGATCTCGCCCGCTGCGCAAAACTCGCCGAACAATGGCATTACGATGAAATCAACCTCAACGTAGGCTGCCCCAGCGACCGTGTGCAAGAAGGCGCCTTCGGTGCCTGCCTTATGGCTAACCCCACCCTGGTGGGCGACTGTGTCAAAGCCATGCAGGATGCCTGCAGCCTGCCCGTTACAGTGAAATGCCGTATTGGCATTGACGATCAGGATGACTACCACGACCTGCAACAGTTCATCGATTCAGTTCACCGGGCGGGCTGCGAGATCTTCATCGTCCATGCCCGCAAAGCCTGGCTAAAAGGGCTGAGCCCGAAAGAAAACCGGGAGATACCTCCCCTCAATTACCCGCGTGTACACCAGCTGAAGCAGGAGTTTCCCCAGCTGGAGATCATCATCAACGGCGGGCTGACTACGCTCGGTGACTGCACAACCCAACTGCAGCACGTCGACGGCGTCATGGTGGGCCGGGAGGCGTATCACAATCCCATGTTGCTGGCAGATGTTGATCTGCGTCTGTATGGCGACGATCACCCCCCTGCAACACGTGAAGATGTCATACACAAAATGGTAGAGTACGTCTCTGACCAATACCGCAACGGGCTGCCGATCAAGCACATCACACGGCATATGCTCGGTCTGTTTCATGGCATTCCGGGGGGCCGACGCTGGCGTCGCCTATTGAGCGAGAAGGCACCACGCGCCAACGCCAGCCCTGCACTGCTGATGGAAGCCCTGCAAGCGGTTTACGATACGCCCTCATCCAAGGAGCCCCATGACAACGCTTGAACAACTTCGCCAGATGACCACGGTCGTCGCGGATACCGGTGATCTTGGCGCCATTCGCCAGTTCCAGCCGCAAGATGCCACTACCAATCCCTCGCTGTTGCTGAAAACCCTGCAAAGTGATGACAGCAGCCAGTTTTTTGCGCCCGCCATTGCCGATGCACGCAACAACGGCCGGGGTGAGCTTTCTGTCGAGGATATCGCCGATCGTCTGGCGGTACGCGTCGGTTGCGAAATCCTCTCCATCGTTCCTGGCGTGGTTTCTACCGAGGTGGATTCGCGCTTGTCCTTCGATATCGCCGCAACACTCGCCAAGGCACGCAAACTGATACATTTGTATGCACAAGCAGGCATTCCGCGTGATCGTGTGCTGATCAAGATTGCATCCACCTGGGAAGGCATTCAGGCCGCTCGTCAACTGGAGCAGGAAGGCATTCGCTGCAACCTCACCTTGCTATTCGGATTCCCGCAAGCCGTGGCCTGCGCAGACGCCGGCGTTACCCTGATTTCGCCCTTTGTCGGGCGCATTCTCGACTGGCACAAGGCACACAGCGGCAAAACCGATTATCTTCCCGAAGAAGATCCAGGCGTTGTTTCCGTACGCCGGATTTACAGTTATTACAAGACCTGGGGATACCGCACCATCGTGATGGGTGCAAGCTTCCGCAACATCGGGGAAATCGAGGCGCTGGCAGGGTGTGACCGACTGACCATCAGCCCGGCGCTACTTGAACAACTACAACAAAAACAGGCGCCATTGTTGCGAGCCCTCGACCCGGAAATACGTCAATCAGAGGAACCCCGGCGTTCGCTCGACGAAAAGACCTTCCGCTGGGAAATGAATCAGGATGCCATGGCCACCGAGAAGCTGGCCGAAGGCATCCGCTCCTTCACTGTTGACCAGGAAAAACTCGAAGTACTGATTCGCCAAAAGCTTGGTTGATGCCTTGGGGGCGCTTGCCATCAACGGTCAGATGGTGGCAGACGCCTCGCAGGCAATGACGACGCTTGTAGCGTCGATACCTGCAATGACAATCCATGCAATGACGATACCTGCGACGACGAAGCCTGTAACGACATAGCCTGTAACGACGAAGCCTGTAAAGGCGTTGGCAACGTCCACGCCAGGCTACCCACCGTGACGCGCAACATCAAATCCTGCACCGCGTAAACCATGCGATTCCTTTCATTCACATCGTAAGTCATAAGATCCCTCCTTGGCACGTTTACATTCCATCGCGCACCCGTCGAGAAAGAACGGGGCGCAGGGCGAGCGCTTCAGTCTCACGCTTTGAACACGACGTGCGACCACGGCAACAGCGCGCCGTTAAGGTTTGTCGTTACAAACCAATTCTGGTTCATTCGGTAACGGCACCCGAGCGCAAAAAATCGCGAATGCATCCAACAGGGCGATCCATCAAAAATATTGAAGTTCTTGGGGAACCACACAATTTTTCAGCGATCAATTAAAACAGAGGGGAGCAAAAGCTCCGCTATCGTGGGTTATCACCGCAATAACGAAGCCTGTGGCGAGAAGCCAGCATGAGAGGTCAGCAGGAATGGTTTACTGCGGGCGGGCAGACATCGAGCCAGACACGACTTTTTCAGCCGTGGCACAATCGCATTCAGCGGGACTATCGGATTTTTGGCTGGCTTCTTCAAGTGCCGAGACAACATCCTTGAAAATCTCGCGGTTGTTGTCATTCATGCTCATGAGAATCCGATGCGCTTCGAGCACTTTCTCGCAGGCATTGTCTTCCGAACATTTGACGCGGGGAACATCCGCCAATGAAGGGCGTGATGTCAGCCCTTCATTGCGCAGGTCGAACACCTGGGGAAATCCCATCGACAACAAAATGCGGGTGATGTCCTCGTTAGGGGACAACAGCAAGGGCTTTGACTGGAATTTCTTGTCGTAATAGATGGCGATCTTGGCAAGCAAACCCAATGCGGTGCTGTCTATCACCTGGGTTTCACTGAGATCTATGACCACTGCATTGAGAGAGGGATTTTCAAACATGCCCTCGATAAACTTGTCGAGAGTTGCACACATGGGGACACGCACATCGCCTGTCAGCTTTAATACATACGCCCCATCGTGCGCCGAGAACATAGCTCGGCCACTAGTCGCCTTCACCATACACTACTCATCAGCATCGTCCTGAGACCTGCAATACCGCGATATCGTCGGGAACCGAACCCTGCTCGGTCACGCCAAGCAAGGACAGGAAGGTGTCTACATTATGGTTCGACTGAACCATGATTTCCACGAGTTTCGCTTCCTTCTCTGCCAGCGTCGGCTCTTCAAGTACCTCCAGAGCCCCGTCAGAACAGGCCCAGAGCTCAAAATCCCCCGTCAACTCAATGCAACGGTTCTGGTAGCCCGGGTTATCGAACAATCCCACCGGAAGCCCCTGGGCCTCGAGAGTATGCACGTTCCCGGACATGAAAAGCCGTGGTGGCGGGAAGTGAGAAGCCGAACTGTACACCAGCTGCCGGCGGGAAAAATCGATCAATCCACAAAAAACAGAAAGATGCTTGCCCAAAGACATGGACAGCATCTCTTCGTTGGCACGGGAGAGGATCTCAGCGGGCAATAATACACGTCGGGACGCATCCTGGTAACGTTTGCGCAGACGATTTGCCATGGTTTTAAGCATGATAGTGACGAACGCCGAGGACGCGCCGTGGCCGGAAACATCGGCCAGATAGAAGCCGATCTGGGTTTCGGAAACCCGGAAGTGGTCGACGAAGTCACCACTCAAGTAGAGAGAAGGCTTGATCCTAAAGTTCAGCTCCAGCGGCCCATAGGTCTTGCTCGATGGCGGAAGGATTTTGAGCTGAACCGCTCGACCGGCCTCCTGATCGTCGCGCAACACACGCAGACTTTCATCGAGTTTGCGGTTTTTGCTCTCAAGGGCTTGGCGGAAGCGCTGATTTTCAAGCAACAAACGGACATCATTGACCGCTCGTCGGACCGCATGCAACAGCATCACGGCGTGTTCCACCGGGGTAAACAGGTAGTCTGCTGCACCCTGCCGAAGGGATTCGGCAACAATATCGCTATCAGCGACACTGGCCGTCATGATGACAGCCACATCCGGGCATATGTTGTGCGCGGCAGAAAGGATGTCAAGCCCGACACCATCGGACAGGCGCACCGCACAAATGACGACCTCGGGCTGGTACGACGCAAGCAAGGTCATGCCCTCCCGGACACTTCCTGCTGAAGCGACGGTGGCATCATCCTCTTCCAGCCAGGCAAGCATGCAACGACGGAAGACTGCGTCACTTTCAATGACCAGTACCCGCGCTGGCGTATTCAGATTGGCATCCATTTCATTCATGACCGTATACGGCTCAGACCTGAGGGGAGTCGCCTCACCCGATTCACATGGTTTGACCGCGAACCTTATCGCTATCGACTAGAGTATGCAACCTAACCGCGGCGAAACGTCCGTACAATTTTAAAGTACTCCGCATGAATACCGTTCATCGCAGGGGATGATATACTCGGGGGGTCGCAAAGCGCCCAACCCGCTCTTGGTGGACACAGCATAACAACTAAAAACTGCTGAAAGAGGCCTCATGTTTTCTATGCAACGCAACTACGACGAGAAACGCAATTTCATCCGTATGAAGGTAGACACCGGCATTACCTTCACCAAGATTGATGGCCGCGAGCGTTATGAAGCGCGCTGCCGCAACTTGAGTGGCGCCGGCATGTTGCTTGAAACAGAGAAAAAACTCACGTTGGGTGATCGCCTGCGGGTGACCGTGCCTTCAGAAGGTCCCAATTTTTCGCCGCTGGACGCCATCGTTGAAGTCGTCCGTGTCGATGCCCTGCCTTCCCTGCACAAGTTCATGATCGGTGTGGTGATTCGCCAAATCGACAATTGAGCCAGACAATCCGAACAAGATCAGTTATTTACGCCTGCGGGCGTCACTTCGAATCGCGCGTTCGCTAGTTCCAACAAAAAGCCCCGACAACGGGGCTTTTTGTTGGAACAGTCCACCAGCGCTTACCGGTAGAATCATTCTTCGAAGAAATCCTCTCCCAGATCATCATCCAGCAGATCCTCTGAAATCGCGCCATCGCTGACCTGGAATTCGCGGCGCTGCAGATAGGCATCACGAATAAAGGTATACCGGTCCCCCGCCACCATTCCTTCGACATCGAGCAGTTGTGCACGCTTGCTGACGGCATACGCTCCCGCCAGGGGAATCGACACGTTTTCGACGCCAAAGTAGGCATCGGGGACTTCTTCGAACAATTCCATCGACATTTCCGGAACACGGCCGGCCGTGTCAGTGACCGTACTCGGCCCCAATATCGGTAGCATCACGTAAGGACCAGCAGGCACGCCCCACACGGACAGCGTTTGCCCGAAATCTTCATCATTGGCGGACAGGTCTATATGGCCGGCCACGTCGATGACACCGAACAGGCCCACCGTGGTATTGATAAAGAACCGGGTGCTGTCTTCGCCTGCCTGCTGCAACTTGCCCTGCAACACATCGTTGGTGATGGTGCGCAGCTCATAGATATTGCCAAAGAAGTTACTGACGCCCTTTTCGACAAAGTCGGGAGTCACGTTGCGGTAGCCCGTGGCAACCGGCTTGAGAAAGTAGACATCCAACGTGTCATTGAAAGCATACATTTCGCGGTTGAAGGACTCCCACGGGTCCTTCTCACTGGCATGAAGCGGGTTCGCTATCAGCACCCCGGCCATACCAACGATCGCAGCAATGCGTTTCATCCTGATCCCCTCTGATTACAAACCGCGCAATTAAACCGGATTCCCGCCATTTAAGGAAGTCTCGTTTATGGAACAGCGCACCACAAAACACCACGCAATGCCAATTCATCCAAAAGCTGTAGAGCCCACCCCTGAAGTTCGGCGCTGACTGGCTGACCGCTGCATTCAGCCACTCTCTCCAGTACCGCGTGAGTGAGGCTTCCCTCGTTATTCCTGATGGCGTCGAGCAATTGGGCGGCCAAGGGTGAGAGCAGCATGCGCTGCACTTGATCCGCGTTGTCCCGATAGACCAGTATCAACGTGGTTACAGGAGCATGCAAGTTCGCCACCTCATGTACTGGATATTCGTAAGCGAG